>CP060239.1:745126-1490252 GCA_023898785.1 Rhodospirillales bacterium
TTCATTCAGGTGCGGAAAGTAATCGAAAGAGCCCCTCTAAGTCAAGCTATAAAATACCGCCCCACATATAGGTGGCCAAAAGTACGGCGACAAACAGGATATGCGCCATGACATTGATATAGATCGCGCGGCGAAGGTGTTTATGATCAAGTTTCGCCGTTGCTCCTTCCGGGCCGACCCATTCGCCCTTTAACGCTGTTCCTGAAAGATCCTGCACAGCCCCACCGACTGAAACATTCAGCGCCCAAGACAAAGCTGAAACAGGTGCTCCGCCTTGCGCGTAGGGGGCGCGGTTTTTATGGCCGAACCATGCGGCAATGCCTTTATGCAGCCTGGCTGTTGGAGTTAGTCCTGCGGCGAGCGTGATCAGCAGGGCCGCAAAGAATGAGGGGATCATACCCATTAGCCGCTCTAATACCAATGGCACGGCGGCAAAACCGCTACCGAGGCCATTTTTTCCAAAACGCCAGCTGAGAGCAGTGAGCGCCACATAGGTGCAAGCAGCTGGAAAACCGCCGATTAAATACCACAGCGCCGGGGCGACGAGCCCCTTATCAAAGCTTCGGGCACTTAAGCTCACAGCGGCGCGGGTGACACCATAATCATCGCCGGCGGCGAGATTGATCCGTGTGGTGCGGGCGATGGCGTAAAAAGCCCCTTGCCCGACCGTATTGTTTTCCATTGTAAAATAGAGTTTTAAGAGCACAAACCAGATGCTTCCCGCGGCAAATAGCGAAGAAAGTAATATAATTCGCGTAATACCGTAAGCAGGCGTTTGCGCTGCAAATGTTTCGAAGCTTTGGCCGATGAAGGTGGCTAGAATAATCACGAGCACGCTTAAAAACAGCCCGCGAAACATCAAATCAGCCTGCGGGCGGTGAGCGCGGTCCATCCGGTCGCCCAACTTGCCAAAAAATAAATCTATAACTCTCCAGAAAAACGGATGCGCGTTACCTGCCAAAGGCCCGGTGATCATGCCGACTACGGCGCAGAGCAACAACGCCAGCACAATGACTGGAATCCGGTCCACATTCATGATCTGGACATGCCATTGCGTGATAAAATTAGTCATCTTCAGTACGATTTGCAGTGTTTTTCCCGTAGAATGAAGTGTACAATAATGCGGTTCACTTATCAAAGTGGAAGCTTTCAAAAACTTTGACAGAACTTCAAAGGTCACGGATATGCTCTATCAACTTTATGAATTCCAACATGCCATGATGACGCCGCTGCGCTTTCAGGCGGAGCTTATGCGCAGCGCATTTCAAAACCCTTGGAATCCTCTGTCTTATACTCAGGCCGGGCGAATGGTAGCGGCTTCGGCGGAGATGATTGAGCGTTCAACCCGGCGCTTTGGCCGTCCTGATTTCGGCTTGCATGAAACACAGATTGATGGACGCAAGGTTGAGGTAGTAGAAAAAAATATCGTGGAAAAGCCGTTTTGCCGGTTGCTTAATTTCCAGCGCAAAATCAAGCGTCATGATCCGACCGTGCTGCTGGTTGCGCCGATGTCCGGGCATTATGCAACGCTGTTGCGCGGGACAGTGGCAGCCCTGCTCCCGCATCACAATGTTTATATCACTGATTGGGAGGATGCACGGCAGGTTCCGCTGAGCGATGGTAAGTTTAGCCTTGATACGTACATCACATACCTGCGTGAATTTATGAGCCTGTTGGGGCCACAAACACACATTATCGGTGTGTGTCAGCCGGTGGTACCGGTGCTGGCTGCCGTATCCCTGATGGCATCGGATGATGATCCAAACCAGCCGCTGTCGATGACTCTTATGGGCGGGCCGATTGATACGCGTGTTTCTAAAACCGAAGTGACGGAATTGGCGGAAACGCGCCCCTTAAGCTGGTTTGAACAAAGCGTTGTTCATGATGTTCCATTTTACTATCCCGGTGCACACCGGAGAGTTTACCCCGGCTTTCTGCAGCTTGGCGGGTTTATGTCGATGAATCTGGACCGGCATGTGGGTTCATTCATGCAGTTTTACCAGCATCTTGTTCAAGGAGACGGCGAAAGCGCCGTGGCGCACCGTAAGTTTTATGACGAGTACCTTTCTGTAATGGATATTCCGGCTGAATTTTATCTACAAACTGTAGAAATTGTTTTTCAACGGCATCTGTTGCCACGCGGAGCAATGAAGTGGCGAGATCCCTTAAGTGACGAATTGATAGATGTACGTCCGCAAGATATTCGTAAAACGGCGCTTTTAACAATTGAAGGGGAATTGGACGATATTTCGGCACGCGGACAAACCACAGCGGCGCATGAGATTTGCTATTCCATCCCGCAGCGCATGCAATATCACCGTTTTCAGCCGGAATGCGGGCATTATGGGATTTTCAACGGGCGGCGCTGGCGTAACGAAATTATGCCGCGTGTACGGCATTTTATTCGGGAATTTGACCCCAGCGCTGATCCGGTGCCGAAGAAAGACCTTGAGAAAGTGGCGGATCTCAGTGCTTCACGCTATAACCGTGATCGGCACGGCATTGTTGCTGTACGGCGCTGGATTAAAGAACACCGGGCGGAAAATTATAAGGAAACAATTGATTAAGGCCTTCAGTGTCAACGCTCGGGCATCGTTAAATTTTGGCTTACATAGAGTTTGCCTGCGTTTCGCGTTATTCTTTCTGCCCGAACACGAATACTGAAAGTTTGTTGTATAAATTATTTTTTTTGTGTTTTTTCTTTGTTTATCAATACTTCCAGACATTTATCTGGTTTTCTTAAAATTTAAGGATTGAATTTGAGGCTGCGTCTCTCTAATATCCCCTTCATGCTTTTAAGACAGGAAACAGCGTTTCCGCCTTATGTCACGCTCAAGCGCTCCAAACGCGCGCGGCGGCTGGCGTTGCGCCTCGACCCCAAAGACCGGACCTTTCATCTGGTGGTTCCGGCGGGGATGAGTGTGAAAAAAGCCCAGCGCTTCGCCGAAGAGCATGATCGCTGGATGCAGGATAAGCTACTCGACCTTCCTGAACCAATTCCGTTTGAGGATGGCAGCATTTTGCCGATATTGGGGCAAAACCGCCGGGTGCATGTTTTTTATGATTCGACATTAAGAACAACCTCTATTCATTTGAAATACAATGAACTTATAGTTACAACAAACAAGGAAGATCCGACGGCCAGAATTGAGCGCAGCTTAAAAAAACGGGCGCGCGAGGAGTTACTGGCACTTTCCCAACAAAAATCGGAAGCGATTGGTAAGCGCGTTAAAGGCGTGAGTGCGCGCGACACCAAGAGCCGCTGGGGATCTTGCAGCTCTGATGGCAATCTGTCGTATTCATGGCGATTGATTTTTGCGCCTTATGAAGCGCTGGATTATGTGGTGGCGCATGAGGTTGCACATTTAAAATATATGGACCATTCGCGCGCATTCTGGAACCTGTGCCGGGAGCTGTCCGATAATTTCATCGAGGGGCAATACTGGATGCAGGAAAACGGCCATGAGCTGATGCGCTATGGGGGATGATTTTTTAATCATTCTCAAATATACAAAAATGCACGAAACCAAGCCCTTTTAAAACTAAAGGCATGGGTCTGTGAACAGGAGGAGCTTTTCTCCTAAAGCTGTTCCCTGGTATTGTAACTGTTTTTCCTCTGAATCGGAGCCAACTACTTCAAGAAGCCCTCTACTGGCTAGATCAAAAAGACGTGCCCTTAGTGATCTAGGTCTAGCTTCACTCAGCCAGACGCCTTCTTTTGCCCTCATTTCTTCAAGGGCAGGAAAAGAGACCGTTGAAATTCCCTCTCGGACATTATTGGAAGAGCAAGCAGTAAAAATAAGCTCTATGTCATATATGTCTAAATTAGATATATCTTGTCGTAGATTACTCATTTATAAATTTTTTCCATTTTTGCTGTATATTTTCCGTAATATACAGCAGAATCAAGCCCTGTCAATATTTTTTCATAAAATCAAGCGCGCCTTGGAGAATGACCTGGGCGGCGAGCTTGTCGATGAGCCCGGAAGCCTTTGCATTTACTTTTGTTTTTCGTTTTTGTACCATTTTATCCACAATATTGTCCGCAGAAACTGTGGATAAACGCTCATCCCACAATGCAATCCACGGATCATTGCCAAGCGTTCTTTCCATCTCAATTGCGAAATCACGAATGCTTTGCGCACACGGACCTTCAGAGCCATCCATATTGACCGGATAGCCCAACACAAAGCCGTCAACATCGTATTCAGTTATCACGACATTCAGAAACTCCATATCCTTGGCAAATCTGGTGCGCCGGATCGTTTGCAACGGCGTAGCCAGCGTCTGGCCGGGATCAGACAGCGCCAATCCGATGGTCTTTTTGCCAACATCAAGGCCGAGCATCGCCACATTCAAAGGTCTTCTTTCAACCATATCTTTTAACAAACCAACGCTCACAGCTTAAAATCCTTTAAAATCCTTATTGTGTCTTTGCCTCTTCCTGTTTAAAACAGAAAGCGCCCAAATAAACAATACAAGGTATAGCAATGTCTATGGATGAAAAAACCGTTCGTAAAGTCGCCCGGCTGGCGAATATCGAAATTGCGGATCATGATGTTGAGCGGATTGGCCATGAGCTTTCCGGCATTTTGGACTGGGTGGAGCAGCTTGGCGAGGTGGATACCGAGAATGTTGAGCCGCTGGCCAACGTTGTGAATATTGAGCTCCCCTTGCGCAAAGATGAAGTTACAGATGGCAACTGCTCGGAGAAAGTGCTGGCCAATGCGCCGGAAGAAACGCAAGGGTTCTTTGTGGTGCCGAAAGTGGTGGAGCAAGAGGGATAAAATGAGCAAGCTAACATATCTCACTATTGAAGAGGCTCTAAAGGGTCTGAATAATAAAGATTTTACGGCAGTGGAGCTGGCGCAAGCGCATATTGATGCAATGGAGGCAAACTGCGATCTGAATGCGTTTATCATGGAAACGCCAGAGATTGCGCTGGCGCAAGCGGCAGAGAGCGACAAGCGTTATGCGGCAAGTGAAGCGAAGCCGCTGGACGGTATTCCTTTTGCGAACAAAGACTTGTTCTGCACTGAAGGGGTGCAAACCACCGCAGCCAGTAAAATTCTGGAAGGTTTTATTCCGCAATATGAATCCACTGTCTCAAGCAAGCTTTTTGCGGATGGCGCGGTGATGCTGGGCAAGGCTAACCTCGATCAGTTCGCGATGGGCTCTTCTAACACAACCAGCGCATTTGGCAATGTGATCAGTCCATGGAAGGCAACCGATGGTAAAGATCTTGTGCCGGGCGGCTCGTCAGGCGGCTCTGCGGCGGCGGTGGCGGCGCGCATGGCGATGGGCGCGACGGCGACAGATACGGGCGGATCTATTCGCCAGCCCGCGTCTTTTTGCGGTATTGTCGGGATCAAGCCGACTTATGGGCGCTGCTCACGTTGGGGGGTGGTGGCGTTTGCCTCTTCACTGGACACGCCAGGCCCCCTCGCCCGCACGGTTAAAGATAATGCACTATTGCTGGCTTCAATGGCCGGGCATGATGCAAAAGACAGCACATCGGCCAATCGCGATGTACCTGACTTTGCCAGTGCAATCACGGGCGATATTAGAGGCCTAAAAATAGGTATTCCAAAAGAATTTAAGCTGGATGGCATGCCCCCCGAAATTGAGAAGCTTTGGGAACAAGGCATGGCGTGGCTGAAAGAGGCTGGCGCTGAACTGGTTGAGATCTCCCTGCCCCACACAAAATACGCACTACCGACTTACTATATCATTGCTCCGGCTGAAGCTTCATCGAATCTGGCGCGTTATGATGGTGTACGGTACGGCCATCGTTCAACTGAGAGTAAAACGCTGGATGACATGTATAAGAAAACCCGCGCTGAAGGATTTGGCGATGAAGTTAAACGTCGAATTATGATTGGCGCCTATGTGCTATCCGCCGGGTATTACGATGCATATTACATCAAGGCGCAGAAGGTCCGCCGTCTGATCTTGCAAGATTTTGAGAAGGCATATGAAACAGTTGATGCGATTTTGACGCCGACTGCGCCGTCGGGGGCGTTTGCCATCGGCGAGAATGAGGACGATCCGATTAAAATGTATCTTAACGATGTGTTCACCGTCACAGCTAATCTGGCTGGGATTCCGGCGATGTCTGTGCCTGCGGGGCTGGATGCCAACGGCCTGCCGCTTGGCCTGCAAATTCTGGGACGTGCATGGGATGAGGAAACCGTGTTTAAGGTTGGCGGTGTGGTCGAGACGGCCGCGCAGTTTAGCGCTATTCCTCAAGCAATAATGAAGAAAGCCGCTTAGAGCAGGATTACAGGATCATGGCTCATATCAAAATTATAAAGATTGTCTTTTTGAGCATTGCGCTTATGGCTTGGGGCGTAGAATCGGCCATGGCTGCTGATCTTTTTGTGAAACCAAAATCCAAACAGCCGGTACAAGAAAAGCCTGCAGACCCCATCTTGCCTGAGAAAGGTCAGGATGATGCTCTTCTAAAACTATTGGATAAAGCACCGCCCGTTCAGGCCCCGGAAGCCGTCCCTCAAACAATTAATGAATTTGCCAATGCGTATTACAAAAACTGTATGAACAAACAACACCCTGTTTTAGATAGCGAAAATCTCCAGACGCTTTGCGCATGTACGGCAGCCAAGATCCCCGGAGTCATGAGCGTTAAGGACATGCGCGCAATGCAAAATGACGACGATGAGGGACGATTGCAGCGATCCCGCATGCTCTTGTTCGTCTATACGCCTTGTATTGAATATCCAACGCGCGCTTTAATTATAAATCAATGCCTTAATACTCCTGATGTTCAAAATACTATAAAGAATTATCAGCGCGTTTGTACGTGTCTGGGCGATGGCATGGCGCAGTTCATGCGAGAAAAGGCCCCTAAATATGTTGAGGTAGCTCTCAACAGAAACCCTGACACACTTGATCCGTTGGGGATGCTCATGAAGAGCAAAGCTTATGAACAGGAAAGCCGGTATTATCTTCAACGCTGCATTCAAAAACATGTTTACGGTCAATAAAAGATTTACACCAGCATTTCAAACAGGACAGAAACGATGGCAAAATTAATTCAAGGTAAAACAGGTGAATGGGAAATGGTGATCGGCATGGAAGTTCATGCGCAGGTGGTCGCCAAGTCAAAACTGTTTTCGGGCGCATCGGCGCAATTCGGCGCGGAGCCGAATACGCAGGTTTCGCTTGTGGATGCGGCTATGCCCGGAATGCTGCCTGTTCTCAACGAATATGTCGTGCAGCAGGCTATTAAAACGGGGCTGGGGCTGAATTCAAAAATCAACAACACTTCGGTGTTTGAGCGGAAAAACTATTTCTATCCCGACTTGCCGCAGGGCTATCAGATTTCGCAGTTTGAATTTCCTATTGTTGGTGAGGGGACAATCGAAATTGATTTGTCCGATGGTACAACCAAAGAGATCGGTATTACGCGCTTGCATCTTGAGCAGGATGCAGGCAAGAGCGTCCACGACCAGCACCCGACGAAGTCGTTTGTTGATTTGAACCGCTCTGGCTGCGCATTGATGGAAATTGTTTCGGAGCCGGATATTCGCGGGCCGGAAGAAGCGGCGGCGTATCTGTCGAAGCTGCGGATGATTTTGCGCTATCTCAGCACGTGTGACGGGAACATGGAAGAAGGCTCGATGCGTGCGGATGTGAATATATCTGTGCGAAAACCTGGTGATAAACTTGGTATTCGCGCGGAAATCAAGAATGTAAACTCTGTAAAGGCTGTGCAACAGGCGATTGATTATGAAGTCGCGCGCCAGATTGAAATCCTCGAAGATGGCGGTGAAGTCGTGCAGGAAACCCGGCTGTGGGACCCGGTAAAGCAGGAGACGCGTTCAATGCGTTCGAAAGAAGAGGCTCATGATTATCGATATTTCCCTGATCCTGATTTATTGCCGTTACATGTGAGCAATGACCAGATTGAACGCATTCGGGCCACCCTGCCCGAGCTTCCTGATGAGAAAAAGCACCGTTTCATGAATGAATATGGATTGAGTCTGTATGATTCATCTGTGCTCATCGCTGAACAGACCCGCGCAGCGTATTATGAAACCGTTGCCAATGACAATGATGCGAAGCTGGCGGCGAATTGGGTGATTAATGAGCTCTTGGGCATTTTGAACAAGAATGAAACGCCTCTGGCCGATTCCCCTGTTTCAGCCGCGCAACTGGCTGGCTTGATTGGACTTATCTCTGACAATACAATTTCTGGAAAGATCGCCAAGGACGTGTTTGCCGAGATGTATGCGAGCGGCAAAGATGCCGCTGTGATCGTTGAGGAAAAGGGTCTGAAGCAGGTTACCGATACGGGTGCGATTGAGGCGGTTATTGATGAAGTGATTGCAGAGAACCCCGATAATGTGGCAGCCTATAAAGGCGGTAAGGACAAGCTGTTTGGCTTCTTTGTCGGGCAAGTGATGAAGAAAATGCAAGGCAAAGCCAATCCGGCTGCTGTGAATGAATTGTTGAAGAGGAAGTTGGGGTAGACGCATGACAGTGTATTTGGGGCCGCAAAAAGGTCAAACTTTACAGCTGGAACAATTTGAATCGGGTTCAGGCCGGATACTGATCGGGCTGTCGTGGGATACAAAAGACAGCGAAAATAAATCTGCTTCCAGCGATCCCAATTTCTTGCGTGAAGACGCCAGTTCTGGAGAAGTTGCGTTTCAAACGATAAAAGACCTTCCCGAAGCAACTATCGATATTTTCAAACTCGCTGGTAAAAAAAGCGAGCAAATGAAGAAGAATTTCTGGTGGCATTTCAAAACGGGGGGGGTATTTCGTTATTTAACGCATGGTGGTAAGCAATTGGATGGCCCTGGGCGCGAAAAAGATTATCCGGATCTAGATTTGGATCTGTCCTGTTATGTTTTTAATCAACAAGCTCAGTTTGAGGTGGAAATAGGCCCAGGCGCCTACGAAGCTTCTGACGCTTCGGGAAGCGTTTATCACAGTGGCGATGACTCTACTGGTCATGCAGGACCAGATGATGAACAAATTTTTATTAATACCCAAGACGTGCCTGATACATACGCGCATTTCTTTATTGTTGTTACGAGCGATTGCCGGTTCAGCCTTGATGAAACCAATGATCCTTTCTTGCGCATTGCACAGAGTAAAAACAACACCAATTATTTTACTCAATCGATAAAACCCGCCGTTAATCTTGATGCTTATGCATGCGTGTGCGCTCATATTTATCGTGATGGAGAGCACTGGTATGTGCATAACATAACCGATTTTGTGGATTTCAACACGGATTGGAAAACTCAACTTGCCAAATACATTAAAAAGGAGGCTGCGTGAGCGCGAAGTTCGAATATAAAGTCGTGATTTATCGCGAAAGCATGTTGGGGTCTTTGTTCCTTGGGGGATCGAAGGTTGATCCAATTAAGTTTTCGGAGTTTTTGAATGCTAATGGCGCGCAGGGCTGGGAGGTCAAAACGATGGAGCGGGAGTCGCGGCGTATGCTCTTATTCTTCGACCGCGAAGCCTTTCTTGTTGTCTTGCAAAGGGAGATTAACACATGAGTATGATTGATAAACTTCACAAACCGTTTTTCTATGGCTTGATCGCCCTGGTGTGCGCCAGCGCGGGGCTGGTGATCCTCAAAATATGGGATGTGGCGCTGCCAGATGATTTGTTCTTTAAAATTCTGGCAACTATCGGCGTGCTGATTTTGCTGTTCGGGTTTTTGCTGGTCGCCAATTCGGATTTTGGCATTCATAAAAAACTCAAAGACGAGAACTACCTCGATTAATGGCCCCACGCATTCCAAAAGGTCAGTCGGCCCCTCTTAACGTTACACAGGAAGGTCGTCAGCGCATTTTTGTCGGGCTGGGCTGGGATCCTAATGAGGGTGCCAGCATTAAAGACAAGGCGCTAAGCAAGCTTGGCCTTAAAGACATTCATCACGACCTTGATCTGTCTTGCTATCTCTATGAGAGGTGGTCCCAAGAATTCGGACAGTGAGTTAAGCTACGATCTATGACCGAAGGAGGGTCATGGATTATGAGCAAGACAAGGAAGAACTACCCGGCGAAGTTTAAAGCGCAGGTTGCGCTGGCGGCGTTGCGGGAGGACGCGCCGATCACGGAGCTGTCATCCCGTTACGGGGTGCATGCGACGGTCATTCACCGTTGGAAGAAGGAGGCTCTGGCTGCGCTGGAGGCGGGTTTTGCGGGCAAGCTGGAATCGCGAGCGGACGCGCATAACGCCGAGGTCAGGGACTTGCACGCCAAGATCGGACAGCTGACAGTGGAACGTGATTTTTTAGCCGATGCCTCCGCCCGGTTGCGGTCCGGGGGCGGCAGGAAATGGTAGACCCGTCCAATGACAATATCGGCATCGCGGCGCAGTGCCGGTTGCTGGGGATCAGCCGCTCTGGCTGGTATTACGAGCGGCGCGGGGAGAGCGCGGACAATTTGGCGCTGATGCGGCTGATTGACGCGCAATTCCTGCAAACCCCGTTTTACGGGTCCCGTCAGATGGCCCGGCATCTGCGCCGTCAGGGGTACGAGGTAGGCCGCACCCGCGTGCGGCGTCTGATGCGCCTGATGGGAATCGAGGCGGTCTATCAAAGGCCGCGCACTTCGATGCCGCATCCCGGCCACCGGATTTATCCCTACCGGCTCAAGGGGCTCACGATCACCCGCCCGAACCATGTATGGTGCGCGGATATCACGTACATCCCTGTCAAACGCGGGTTTTTGTATCTGGTAGCGATCATGGACTGGGCCAGCCGGAAGGTGCTGGCCTGGCGGCTGTCGAACACGATGGAAACGCGCTTTTGCGTGGAGGCGCTGGAGGAAGCCATCGCCCGCTACGGGCCGCCGGAGATCTTCAATACCGATCAGGGCAGCCAGTTCACGGCGGACGCGTGGACGGGCGTCCTGAAAGAAAACGGGATCGCGATCTCGATGGACGGCAAGGGCCGCTGGATGGACAATGTGTTCATCGAGCGGCTGTGGCGGAGTCTGAAATATGAATGCGTGTATCTGAACGCGTTCGAGAGCGGCCTGCAAGCCAGGCGGGATATCGGGCGCTGGCTGGCGTTTTACAACGCGCAGAGGCCGCATTCGGTATTTGATGGACAAACCCCGGACGACGTTTATGATGAACGAAATTTTGTTTCTCCGGCCTCGGGCTTGCCGCCTCCGCCTAACGGCTCCGGCGGCCGCGCCCTTCACCCGGAGAAACAAAACCACAGGCAGGCGGCATGACAATAACCAACCGATCGTAGCTTAACTTCGCCGCAAAGCTGGCCGAAGAACCGAGACCACCTCTGATGTCATTGGGCTGATGCGTTAAAATCTTATATTTAGGCAATTCTTTGCTTGCGGCCCTTGCCAAAGGGCGGGTTTGGCTCTAATAATTTCAGTTCTGGCGTAAGGAGACGTGGCCGAGTGGCTGAAGGCGCGCCCCTGCTAAGGGTGTATAGGGTTTATAGCTCTATCGAGGGTTCGAATCCCTCCGTCTCCGCCAGTTTCCTGCTTTAAGGAGTTTTAGACCATGGCTTTCCGTTCTCTTTCTCAAACATCCGCTTTTATTGCCAAGCCAAAAAAAAACCATATCCCTGTTATTGCCGTGAAAGAAGGCAAGTATGGGGCGTGGCTGAGCAGACAACCTAAGCGTGTACAAGCCTTGGTCAAACGCAGTGGTTTTGGCCCTGAAGGTGTATGCTCTATGGTTATCCACGATTCTGAAAGCAGTGCAGCGAGCGCTGTTTATGCAAGCGTGCATAACAAGATTAAGCTGTTTGATATGGCAGCTGTTTGCGAGATGGTCGGTAAAATTTTTTCGCAGGAAGCCTTAAAGGAAACGAGCTTTGAAATTGAGGGCTTAAGCGGCGATGAACTAAACCGGGCGCATATTGGCTGGGGCTGGGCGTGTTACAGCTTTGATGTTTACAAGTCGAAAAAAGCTGCAACTCCCCTGCTCGTCTGGGCCAAAGGCGTTGATAAAGAAGACGTCCTCAGTCAGGTTGAGAGCGTTGATCTGGTGCGTGATCTGGTTAATACGCCGCCCAATGATATGGGCCCGGAAGAGATTGAAGCCGCTGTTAAGGCACTGGCCAAGGCGCATGAAGCCAAGGTCACAGTGATCAAGGATCAAAAGCAGCTCGAAACAGATTTTCCGCTGATTTATACGGTGGGTAAAGCCAGTCCGCGCGCCCCCCGTCTGATTGAGATGGTCTGGGGCAATGCGAAACATCCGAAAGTGACGCTGGTCGGCAAGGGCGTGGCGTTTGACACCGGCGGGCTGGATATAAAACCTTCATCCTCAATGGCTCTTATGAAAAAGGATATGGGCGGTGCGGCGCATGTTATCGGTCTGGCCAAGCTGATTATGGATCACGGGTTGCCGGTTCGCCTACGGGTGCTTATTCCGGCGGTGGAAAATGTCGTGGGCGGCGCGGCTTACCGCCCAAGCGATATTATAAAATCGCGCAAGGGGGTTTTTGTCGAAAATACTAATACAGACGCGGAAGGCCGCCTTATTCTGGCTGATGCGCTGGCCTATGCGTGCGAGGACAAGCCGGAGTTGGTAGTGGATTACGCGACGCTGACGGGTTCAGCGCGCGCAGGGCTGGGGCCGGATATTCCGGCGATGTTTTCGAATAATGAAGAAGTTGCTCAAGATATTCAAAAGCTGGCGAAAAAAACCGAAGATCCAGTTTGGAATATGCCTTTGTGGCAGCCTTATCGTAAATATCTAGACAGTTCGAATGCTGATATAATCAACAGCACAGGGCAAGCAGGTGATGGAATTTACAGCGCGTTATTCCTTGAAACTTTTGTTGAAAAAGATACAGATTGGGTGCATCTGGATTGCTTTTCATGGGAAATGTCAGGTCGTCCGGGCCGCCCCAAAGGCGCGGCAGATACTGGTCTGCGCACGGTCTTTGCGTATTTGCAGGGACGGTTTGGGTAAGTGCTAGACCTGATCTAAGATTTTATAGGCAAAGTCGGTGAGTGTGTCATCACGCGCACCCATCACAATAATGCGATCACCCTCGCGGGCATGGTCTTTTATATAAGGCAGGATTTCATCGCGCATAGCGAACCAATGCGCATCTATTCCCTTCTCTTTTGCCCAGCCGATAACATCTTTGGAAGTAACGCTGCGATCGGCGGTGCCGCCAGCGTAATAGACTTCGGGCATGAGGAGTTGATCGCCGGAGGTAAGATGCACAGCGAAGCTCTCGATAATCTCGCGGCCCATGAGTTTGAGGGGACCAAAGCCATGGGGCTGGTACACCACCAACAACCGCCCATCGAAAGCTTTGAGTGTTTTGAGGCTGGCGGATATTTTATCCGGGTTATGGGCGAAATCATCGATTACGGTAATCCCGGCGCGAATGCCGGTTACGGCCAAACGGCGGGCGATTCCGGTGAATTTTTCAAGGGCGGGAATAGCATTTTGTAGTGCGATATCCATGGCGCGGGCGATGCTGAGCGCAGCGAGCGCGTTGGAGACGTTATGCGCACCCGGAACTTGCAGCGTAACGTTGTGGCTTTGGCCGTCGCACTTTGCGGTGAAACGCACGCCAGCAGATTGGTATTTGATATTGTGCGCAGTGAGGTCCGCAGATTCGTCAGTGATAGCGTAGCTATAAACCGGCGCGCTGGCATAAGGGGTCATATCCCGCAGGGCCTGGTCATCGAAATTCAGCACAACGGCGTGGCGCGCCCTGCCGATGAAGCTTTTGAAGAGCGCTGTGAGTTCTTCCACAGGCTTGTGATCGAGAGCGATATTGTTCACAACGGCAATGGCGGGTTCATACAGCGCGATTGAACCATCGCTTTCATCGGTTTCGGTGACGAAGATGTCACTGGTGCCAATACGCATGGATGGGAGACTTTGGCCACCTTCCGGCATGGTTTCGAAATTACGGATCGCGCCGCCATTCATAACTGTTGGGTCTAAATCCAATTCAGCAAGCATTACGGCGCTCATGCCGGTGACAGTGGATTTGCCACTGGTTCCGGCTATGGAGATGCCGGATTCATAGCTGTTAAACAGGCTGGCGAGCAATTCGGCGCGTTTTTGGATGGGAATGCCTTGATCAAGCGCGGCTTTAACATCGGGGATGGTTTCTTCGACGGCGCTGGAGACAATAAGCGTGTCTGTGGCAGCGCTTAGACCGGAGCCATCCTGAGGAAAAAGTGTGATACCAGCCTTTTGCAGCTTTTCAAATTTTTCGGGGCTTTGCCCGCGATCATAGGCGCGGTCGGAACCACTGACATTTTCCCCCTTCGCAGCCATAATTGCTGCCAAAGGCGCCATGCCAGATCCACCAATACCGCAGAAAAAATAGCTTTTGGATAGCTTATCGTTCACGGAGCCTACTGCCCAGGCAAAAGCGAAATAGGCGCATCTGCACTATTGTCTGATGCGGGATTCAAATCGCTCCTCATATCCTGAATTATATCCATGAGATCACCTTTCCCGCCATCTAAAGCGCTTGGCTCTGAGAAAGCCGCTGAGCTGTCATAGCCGCTCATAGTCCGAGAGGCTCTTTCACGGCGGAGAATCTCCACAGGCGGCGCAGAACGATCTGCATTCATGCGCGGTGCAGATGGCGAAAATTCCTCAAGCTGGTATTCCTCAGGCTGGCGAATATCAGGACTATTTTGCGCAGGCAGCGGCGGGTCGGTTACCGGGGTATCAGTGAAGTTTACCTCAATCACATCAGGATAACGGAAGAGCGCAGCGGATGCGTAATCCCAAGTTAAACCAACGCCTGCATTGGTAATGTTCCACGCCGCACTCGGCTCAATGGATGGCTTGATATAAACGACCTTCCGGCGATTGCCCGGTGCCTTACAATCAACCACCAAATCCTCTTTGGATTTATAAAGATTGATTATTTGGGGCGGCTTTACACGATATTTCAGCCCTTCAACATAGGCGTTGCAGGCAGCGCCTCTGGCACCGGGCGTGACAATTTTTACGTCTTGAATTGAATCATCTATGGCGTAGGCACATGCGCCAGTGGATAAAACGGATAGAAGTAATAATGTTTTTTTCATAGGGTCTGGACTTACATATAAAGCAAAGGGCGGGACGCTCGAGTGTCTTGATAAATCTACCGGAAATCAGCGCGCGAGGCAACATGAGAGGACAAGCGCAGCGAGCCATTCGCGTTATGCAGCAGATTTCTTGGCCCCAGCCGGATTTTCGACCTTGAAATCGAGAGCGTCGCCCTTCACGGAGATTTTTACGCTTGAGCCATCCATAATATTCCCGGCGAGAATCATCTCAGCAAGTTTATTCTGCAGCGCGGTTTGAATTACACGCTTGAGCGGGCGGGCGCCATAGGCTGGATCGTAGCCCTGATCCCCGATCCATGTTTTTGCCTTGTCGTCAATTTCCAGCGTGATATGGCGACCGTCCAGCAGAGCATGAAGATAGCGGAGCTGTATTTCTACGACGCCTGTCATTTGCTCCCGATCCAGACGCTTGAACAGCAGAATTTCGTCGAGACGGTTAAGGAATTCTGGGCGGAAGGCGGCACGCACGGCTTCCATTACCAGGGAATGAACTTCTTCTACATCAGCCCCGTCTTTTTGCGCGACCAGATGCTCTGCTCCCAGATTCGAGGTCATGATGAGTAGCGTGTTAGAGAAATCAACCGTACGGCCCTGCCCGTCTGTCAGGCGGCCATCATCAAGGACTTGCAGCAGAACGTTGAATACGTCCGGGTGGGCCTTTTCAATCTCGTCGAAGAGCACAACCTGATATGGACGGCGGCGAACGGCTTCGGTCAGTGCGCCGCCTTCCTCATAGCCGACATAACCCGGCGGTGCGCCTATGAGGCGAGCGACCGAGTGTTTCTCCATATATTCTGACATATCCATGCGGATCATCGCGCTGTCGTCATCGAACAGAAATTCGGCCAAAGCCTTGGTTAGTTCGGTTTTTCCAACGCCGGTGGGGCCGAGAAACAGGAATGAACCCATCGGGCGGCGCGGGTCTTGCAGCCCTGCGCGGGCGCGGCGAATGGCGTTGGACACGGCCGTAACAGCTTCATCCTGCCCCACAACGCGCTGGCGGAGTTTATTTTCCATCTCAAGAAGCTTTTCACGCTCGCCTTCGAGCATTTTATCAACAGGCACACCGGTCCATTTGCTGACCACACCAGCAATATCATCTTCGGTAACCTCTTCATTAATGAGGCTGGAGGTGGTCTTAGATTCGCCCTGTCCGCTTCCATTTTCAACAGCTTCCGCGATTTTTTGTTCCAGTTCCGGAATAGTGGAATATTTCAGTTCGCTGGCCTTGGCCCAGTCGCCGTCGCGTTCAGCTTTTTCCAGCTCTATACGCGCTTTATCTAGAGATTCTGTGTGTTTTTGTCCGGCATTCAGGCTTTCCTTTTCAGCCGCCCATTGCGCGCTCAGATCGGCGCTTTGAGATTCGAGAGATTTTAGCTCTTCCTCAAGCTTTATGAGGCGTTCTTTGGAGGCTTTATCCTTTTCTTTCTTAAGCGCTTCGCGTTCGATTTTGAGCTGGATTATGCGCCGGTCCAACTCATCGAGCGCTTCTGGCTTGGAATCAACTTGCATGCGAATGCGGCTGGCGGCTTCGTCAACCAGATCAATCGCCTTATCGGGCAGGAAGCGGTCGGTGATATAGCGGTTGGACAGCGTGGCCGCAGCAACAATGGCCGTGTCTGTGATGCGTACACCGTGGTGAAGCTCGTATTTTTCTTTCAGCCCGCGCAAGATGGAGATGGTATCTTCAACCGTTGGTTCGGAAACAAAAACCGGTTGGAAACGCCGGGCGAGCGCGGCATCTTTTTCGATATGTTTACGGTATTCATCCAGCGTTGTGGCGCCAACCATATGCAGCTCACCGCGCGCTAAAGCGGGTTTGAGCATATTGCCGGCATCCATTGAGCCTTCGGCCTTGCCTGCACCAACGAGCGTGTGAAGCTCATCGAGAAACAGAACGATTTCACCAGTGGCGGCTTTGACTTCATCCAGCACGGCTTTGAGACGCTCTTCGAATTCGCCCCGAAATTTCGCACCGGCCAGCAGTGCGCCAAGGTCGAGCGACATCAGGCGTTTTCCTTTAAGGCTTTCGGGCACATCACCATTGACGATGCGTTGAGCCAGTCCCTCAACGATGGCGGTTTTACCAACACCGGGCTCACCAATGAGAACGGGGTTGTTTTTGGTACGCCGAGAGAGCACCTGCACCGTGCGGCGGATTTCCTCATCACGGCCAATGATAGGGTCCATTTTGCCGTCTTGCGCGGCGGCTGTGAGGTCATGAGCATATTTGTTAAGCGCGTCGAACTGGTCTTCAGCACTGGCGCTATCGGCAGTGCGGCCTTTGCGCATGTCGTTAATGGCCTGATTGAGCTTTGTGTCACTGAGGCCTGCATCTTCGAGATAGCCGGCAATATCGAGTTTTTTGGCCAGCACCATGGCCTGCAGAATGCGCTCTGCTGTGACATATTTGTCACCCGCCTTTTCAGCTAAATTCAATGCACTATCAAGTGTTTTTGCAAAATCGGTTGAAATCCGGAGCTGTGAGCCGGAGCCTTCAACAACCGGGAATTTGGCAATCGCGGTTTCCAGACCCGCTTTGAGGCGAGCAAGATTACCGTCAGCGGCTTTCACAAGCTTGGAAACCAAAGCATCTGAATCATCAAGCATAACCTTAAGCAGATGCTCCGGCTCAATTGATTGGTGCCCATAGCGCATCGCAAGTGTCTGCGCTGCTTGAATAAACCCTTTTGACTTCTCTGTAAATTTTTCAAAATTCATAGGAGGGATTATAGGATTCTACCGCAACTTTTCAATGATTTTAGTCAAGTTTTGAAAGGAAGAACTTTTATGCGTTAAACATTAAAAAGGCGGTCAAAAAACCGCCTTTAAATCAGACACATACAACCTGTGTATTACGCAGATGCTTCTGTTGCGTACTCCTCAGATTTTATATTATGTTTTTCTCCTAATATACTGGAAGGCAATGATAAATCATCGTCATTATCGCTCACTTTGGATTTTTTCTGGCTATTTTCCTGTGTTTCCGAAGTACGAAGCTTATCATCCTGTACGCCTTCTTCCCAGCTGTTTATGATGCGCTGGTAATGCTCGGCATATTGGAGGTAGCTTTCGGCCAAGATGCGGTCGCCGCCGGAAGCGGCGTCCTTTGCCAAAGCCGTATATTTTTCCGTCACCTGATGGGCGGTGCCACGAATACGTACGTCAGGGCCGTTGCTGTCGTAAACCTGCATCCGCTGATTATTTCCTCGACGCTGACCATTCCCTCTGCCGCGCTGACGTCTATTTGAAGTTCCGTGTCTCATTTTTTCATTTTCCGTTCATATTTATTTTTGCACATACACGTACACCATACATTATTTGCGTACGTATGGCTAGCCCCTTGAGGCTCAAACACACTATATCTAGGGTTTATTCACTCAACACCAAACACCATATTTGCGTTTGTCTGCGTTGATGATTTTTAACCTACAGCCGATAGGTATTTTCAATCAACCGTCCGGCAAATTATTTTTGACTTTATCCCCATCACTGTTTTGTGGCGTTAGCTCTAAAACCCTTATGTGCCCTGCTAAATCGAGATATAAGCCTTCCACCAAAAACCGCGATTCTTCGCCGAGTCGCATTACAGAATCATGCTGGTCGAATCCGATCTCAAAAAAAGCCCGTGCGCCGGGATTTAACAGGCGAAAAAGATCGGAAAAAATTTCTTTATAGGCTTGCAAACCATCTGCGCCTCCATGCAAAGCCAGAATCGGATCGTAATTCTGGACTGATTTATCAAGATTCTGAATCGCTTTTGGAGAAACATAAGGGGGATTCGAAACCACCAGATCAAAAGATTCGTCGATGCATTCGGCCCAATTGCTTTGTATAAATGCTGCGCGATTCTCGACTTTGTTGGCTTCGGCGTTGGAGCGGGCTGTCTTAAGCGCGCCTTCGGATAGATCTACACCTACTCCAGTAGCCTCGGGAAACTCCGATAACAGGGCGATAAGGATGCATCCTGTGCCTGTACCCAGATCGAGAATGCGTTTTGGAGGAGCGCTTTTGTAACGTGCCAACACTGCCTCAATCAGCGTTTCTGTATCAAAACGAGGATCAAGCGTATCGGGAGACAGCGAAAATGATAAACTCCAGAATTCACGCTCTTCATAAATACGTGAAAGTGGTTCGCCATTTTGGTGACGTTGAAGATCTTTAAGAATTTGTAACTTGTCTACGATTTGATCAGGATTGGAAATCATATCAGCGCGGTTCAGACCTGTGCGCTTTTGGATGACGTAGTGTGCGTCGGATTCAGAAAGGCTTTGGCGCAGAGTTTTATAAAGAATATTGAGTTTCATTTGTTTTATAGCGGCTGCGCCGTAGGTTAATTCTCCACCGAGGCCAAGGCGCTTGCCTGATCTTCGGCGATCAGGGCCTCGGTGATTTCGCTTAAAGTTTCGCCGCTGAGCACCTCTTCGAGTTTATAGAGCGTTAAATTGATCCTATGGTCGGTTACGCGTCCTTGTGGAAAATTATAGGTGCGGATGCGTTCCGAACGATCGCCGGAGCCGACCTGGCTCTTACGGTCCTGTGCACGCTCATCGTGAAGTTTCTGGCGTTGTATGTCGTAGATGCGGGTTGATAGCACCTTCATCGCCTTGGCCTTGTTTTTGTGCTGAGAGCGTTCTTCCTGCATCTCTACAACCACGCCGGTAGGAATATGCGTGATACGCACAGCAGAATCGGTGGTGTTGACGTGCTGCCCCCCTGCACCCTGGGAACGATATGTATCAATGCGTAGATCATCGCTGTGGATGTTGACTTCAGCCTCTTCGGCCTCGGGTAACACGGCGATGGTGGCGGCGGAGGTATGAATGCGGCCCTGGCTTTCGGTTTTAGGAACACGCTGGACGCGGTGAGTGCCGGATTCATATTTTAACTTGGAAAAGACGTTGTGGCCGCTAATTTCGCAGACAATCTCTTTATAGCCGCCTGCATCGGATTGGGAAGTTTCTATTACCTCCAGTTTCCAGCCCTGTTTAATGGCGTAGCCTTTGATCATGGCAAACAGGTCACCAACAAACAGCGCAGCCTCATCGCCGCCGGTTCCGGCTCTGATCTCAACAATAGCGTTTTTAGTGTCATCTTCATCTTTAGGGATAAGAGCAAGGCGAATTTGATGCTCCAGCTTTGGCATTTTCGCGTCCAATGCACAAATCTCCTCGGCGGCCATGTTTTTCATTTCAGGATCGGCAAGCATTTCCTGCAAGTCTTTGCGTTCGGCCTTGGCCTCTGCCAGCGTGGTAATGGCTTCCACAACCGGATCAATCTCGGCATACTCCATCGAAAGCTTGGCAAACTTCTCACCGCTGAGGCCGCCTTCCGACATGAGAGCAGCAAGCTCTGCGTGGCGGTTTTTGATGGATACGAGTTTTTCTTCTAAAGACATAGTGATGATTTACAGTGGTTTACTGTGCTCTTTCAACTGCAAAATTACTTTTCAGGTAATCCGCATCAAGCGACAAGCGCCGCAACACCTTGCCTTTTTCGCCAAGTTTTCGCAAAGGCTGGCCGTCAACCTCAATCTCGACGCCGCCTGCATTGCCGATTGATATTGTTAAATCCGGGCGGTCAGGTACATAATATTGATCGCCTGCCTTAAGGACACGCGAAAGCATGGCCTTGCCTTTTTTATCACGGATTTCAACCCAGCTGTTCTCGTGTATTTTCAGAATAATGCCTTCAACAGGCTTGTCTTCTATTACGGCCTCTTCAGGCTCTTCGATTTCAACTTTGCTGGCAACGGGCGGTGTGGGTTCTTCGACAGCAATCTGTATTTCTTCAGGCACGGGAGGAATGGTTTCTACGGCCTTGCGGCCAGCGCGGTTCTCTCCAAACCAGAAAGCCAGCAGGGCAATGGCAAGGAAAATAGATGAGAGTGTAATCCACCAGGGCGGCAGATGATTATCAGATGCAGGAATGGGGAAATAAAGCTCCGGCTCTGGCCCTTTAGCAGCCATGACCTGCTGTTTGTAAAGATCAACCATTTTGTCACCATCCAGGCCAAGATATTCAGCATAGCTACGGACAAAGCCTATGGCGTAAACACGACCGGGAAGCATCTCAAGATTACCCTGCTCAATCGCTTCGATTTGTTCTGTGCGAATCCTTAAGGCATGCTCAATATCTTCGATTGAGCGTTTGTAGTGCGTACGTGTGCGGCGCAGGATTTCGCCGACAGGCATATCGGTAAAAAAAGTAGTATCTTGAAGCTCGGTTGCGGGGTTGGCCATCATATAGGCAGAGTAACTTATTTATGCCGCCTCTTCCAGTCCATAGGCATTATGCAAGGCGCGGACAGCCAGCTCTGCGTAGTCTTCCTCTATCAAGACGCTGATTTTGATTTCAGACGTCGAGATAACGTGGATATTGATGTTTTTTTCTGCAAGTGTGGTGAACATTTTTTCAGCTACACCAGGATGGCTGATCATCCCTACACCGACAATAGAAATTTTTGCAACATTACCTGACGAGCGTATTTCTTCATATTCGATATCAATATCTTTCAAAGCTTCCAAGGCGCGTGGTAAATCGGTGCGCGACACGGTAAAAGTCATATCGGTGGCTTTGCCGTCGGCTGAAATATTCTGCACGATCATATCGACATTGACCCCGGCGCGGCCGAGGGGGCTAAAAACTTTTGCTGCAATGCCCGGCACATCTGCCACGCGCAGCAGCGTGATTTTAGCTTCATCGCGCTTACAGGCGATACCGCTGACGAGTTCTTCTTCCATATTTTTCTCCTCATTGACAACGAGCGTTCCTGGCATATCACTGCCAATTTGATCTTCAAAACTGGATAAAACCTGCAAAGACACCCCATGCTTCATGGCAATTTCAACAGAGCGGGTTTGCAAAACTTTTGAGCCGAGCGAGGCCAGTTCCAGCATTTCTTCAAATGAAATTTTCTTGAGTTTACGCGCACTTGATACAATTCGCGGATCGGTCGTGTAGATACCATCAACATCGGTGTAAATATCGCAGCGATCTGCATTCAAAGCGGCGGCCAGTGCAACGGCTGAAGTGTCCGAACCGCCGCGTCCCAGCGTTGATATTCTCCCGGCGGCTGTTATTCCCTGAAATCCCGGCACAACGGCGACTTCACCTTTTTTAAGACCTTCAAGGAGTCCTGCTGTTTCAATGTCGCGCACACGGGCTTTGGAGTGCATTTCATCGGTTTTGAACGGAATTTGCCAGCCGAGCCAACTGCGCGCGGTGATGCCGTGCTTATGCAGCGCCATCGCCATAAGTCCGGCAGTGACCTGCTCACCACTGGAAACTACGACGTCATATTCATACAAATCGTGCAGCTCACTAATATCATTACAGTAACCTACAAGCTGATTGGTCACGCCGGACATGGCCGAGACCACAACCACAACCTGATGTCCCGCCTCGACTTCACGGGCGATTTTACCCGCAGCGCGCTGGATGCGTTCAACATCGGCAACGGAGGTCCCACCAAATTTTGCAACGATTAAAGCCATATCTTTTTTTTTCGAAATCGGTTAAAAAACTCTCGTATTAATAAGGAAGCTAAAGCTTATGTCCAGTATAGATACGCAAGAAATTGAAAATTTTTCTAAAGATGCGGAACAATGGTGGGATGAAAACGGCCCTTTTAAGCCATTGCACCGCCTCAATCCTGTGCGCATGCGTTATATTAAGTCGCAGATTTGCCGTCATTACGGGCGCGATGTGGAAAGCTTGAGGCCTTTTGAGGGGTTAAGCTTTCTTGATGTCGGGTGCGGCGGCGGACTTGTCTGTGAGCCTCTGGCACGAATGGGGGGAACGGTTAGCGGGGCGGATGCGGATGCAGTGGCTATTGAAACCGCCAAGAGACATGCACAGACCAGCGGTTTAAAAATCGCTTATCTCAATAAACCGGCTGAGGCTATTGAGCAGAAATTCGATGTTGTCATGGCGCTGGAAATTATTGAACATGTGACGTCTCCTGAAACCTTCGTGCAAAATGTTGCGAATCTTGTAAAACCCGGCGGGATAGTGATTTTTTCGACTCTGAACCGCAATCCGAAATCGTTTCTGATGGGGATTGTGACGGCAGAATATCTTTTGCGTTGGGTTCCGCGTGAGACGCATAGCTGGAAAAAATTTTTGAGACCATCCGAACTTGTTAAAATGGTAGAGAAAGCGGGCCTGGAAGCCTGCAATCTTACCGGCCTTGTCTTTAACCCGTTTAAAAATGAATTTGAGCTATCGGAAAGTGATTTGGACGTTAACTATCTTATGAGTACTCAAAAGGCGGTTTAAAAATCATTAAGCTACTGATTTAACACCAAGATATACGTTTGCTGCTTCAGCCAACACGCTGTAGGGAATGTTGGTCGTTTTATTATTGAGTAGAATTTCTTTAATTTGTTCAAAAGTGTAGAGTATATTCGTTCCGATTTCAGGACAGTTAAACATCGCAAAACTGTTGCCCATACTGGTGTTTGACCATTTGTAAGTCCAATTTTCGTGGTGTTTGCTTTGCATTTTTTATCTTCTTAACAGTTAACGCTTGTTTAATTTAAGCTAATATTAACCAATTTTGTGTATTATGTCAAATAATTTCCTATATTTTACTCTGGTCAAGCCCCCTTCTCTCAATTAGCCTAGAGCTATGAACGGACTTCTTGCGACATCAATTGTTTTTGCCATGCTTTGCGTTCTGGCGGTGCTGGCGATTGGATTATTCGCCATGATCAAGGGCGGAGAATTTAATAAAAAATACGGCAATCGTTTGATGCAGGCGCGGGTCGTTCTGCAAGGGGTTGCCTTGAGCCTGCTGGCGCTGGCATACTATGCTTCTCAGAGTTCTTAAACCACAGTTCCAAGTGGAGATATTATAATGAAAATACTGGTCCCGATTAAACGGGTTGTTGATTACAACGTTAAGGTGCGTGTTAAGGCGGATGGCAGTGGGGTTGATCTGGCCAATGTCAAAATGTCGGTTAATCCGTTTGATGAAATTGCGATTGAAGAGGCTGTGCGACTGAAGGAAGCAGGCAAAGCTGACGAGATTGTCGTCGTATCGATCGGCCCGGAAAAAGCGCAGGAACAGCTGCGCACGGCGATGGCGATCGGTGCGGATCGCGGGATTTTGGTGCAGACCGATGCGCCGATTGATCTGGGCGGGGTGGAGCCTTTGGCGGTGGCCAAGATGCTCAAAGCTTTGGTTGAGAAAGAAAACCCGGATCTGGTGATTATGGGCAAGCAATCGATTGATGATGATTCCAACCAGACCGGACAAATGCTGGCCGCGCTGTTGGGGTGGGCGCAGGGGACTTTTGCTTCTGAGGTAACGCTTGATGAGGACTCACTTAACGTGACGCGTGAGGTTGATGGCGGTTTACAGACCGTGGCTTTGAAGATGCCTGCGGTCGTGACGACGGATTTACGATTGAATGAGCCGCGCTATGCCAAGTTGCCCGATATTATGAAGGCGAAAAAGAAGCCTTTGGATGTAACAAACCCCGATGAACTGGGCGTCGATATTACTCCACGGCTGGAGGTCGTAAAGGTGGCTGAGCCGCCCGTACGTCAAGGCGGCGGTAAGGTTTCATCGGTTGATGAATTGATCGATAAATTAAAGAATGAAGCGAAAGTGATTTAAAATGACCATACTTGTTTTAGCTAAACACGATAATGCTGAATTGAAGCCTGCAACATTGAGCGCGATTGGGGCGGCGCAGAAGATTGGCGGAGAAATCCATGTGCTGGTGGCGGGCGCGAACTGCGCGAGCGTTGCTGAAGCAGTAGCCAAGGCCGAAGGGGTGAGTAAAGTTTTGAAGGCGGATGCGCCGGAACTGGAATACGGGCTGGCGGAAAATGTTGCGCCGCTGATTGTCGAACTGGCTTCTGGCTATTCGCACATTATTGGAGCTTCCGGAACCTATGCGAAGAACATTCTGCCGCGGGTGGCGGCCTTGCTGGATGTGCAGCAGATTTCCGATATTTCCGCAGTGATTGATGCCGATACGTTTGAACGCCCAGTTTATGCGGGCAATGCGCTTGCGACGGTGAAATCTTCAGATGCAATCAAGGTTATCACGGCACGCGGCACAGATTTCGACGCGGTTTCGCCTGAGGGCGGTAGCGCAGCGATTGAAGATATTGCGGCCAAGGGCGATGCGGGGCTGTCCTCTTTCGTCAATCTGGAAGTGAGCAAGAGCGACCGCCCTGAGCTGACATCGGCGAATATCGTCGTTTCCGGCGGGCGCGGCGTTGGTTCAAAAGAAGATTTCGCGTTGATTGAAAAACTGGCCGATAAGCTCGGCGCGGCTGTGGGCGCATCACGCGCAGCCGTGGATGCGGGATACGTGCCGAATGATTATCAGGTCGGGCAAACTGGTAAGGTTGTGGCCCCTGCCCTGTATATCGCTGTTGGCATTTCCGGGGCGATCCAGCATTTAGCCGGGATGAAGGATTCCAAAGTGATTGTAGCGATTAACAAAGACGAAGACGCGCCGATTTTTTCCGTAGCCGATTACGGGCTGGTCGCCGACCTGTTCGACGCCGTGCCGGAGTTGAGCGAGAAGTTGTAAAAATAGTGCGTTACGGCGCCAATTTTTCATCGTTTATGTTCATCACCATGCGGGGTGCACCGTCCGAGGATAAATAATCAACCGCAGCCACAATATCTGTTTCGTTTGGCGTGCATTGCCCTTCTTCAAATCCGAGTACTCCTTCCGTTACCCCGATATAGGCCGTCCGTACGGTTTTGTGAAACGTGTCACCGAGTAACAAATAGTTTCCACCAGGCACAAAATTTCCCCCTGTCTCAGCTATTCCTGCCAAAGCCGCACCAAAAGCCTTACATACATCTCCCTTTTCCCAATGCGCTTCGACTTCATCGACGACAAAACCGGCAGTGGCTGCAGTACCCAACAGCCATGGCAGTCTTTTAGAACCCATTTTTTTTATAAGGTTTAATGGAAGATTATCAACGTCCTTGAATGCAGAGACGAGAGCGCCTCCAGCCGGAACTGAGACAGTTACAGCACCTGCCGCCACCTCCGTGACTGTTTCGACAACTGCCTCGGCATCATTGTCACCGGCTTTATTTTCTGCCTTTTCGTAGTTCACAGTCATTCCGACCTCTCGTTTTTTACATTATGGAATGCAAAATTTAAGATTTCATTAACCTAATAATGGAGAGGAGAAGCCTTATTAAAAACAAAATTGAACGGCTGTTCAGTCCCGTTTCATCTGAAACACGGGCTTATCGGCTTTCGGGATGTTGGCGCCTTCGGTCTGCGCACCATCAAAATTTGTGCCTGTGACGTTGGCATCCGTGAAGTCACTCTCGCGTAAATCCGCGCCGGAAAGGTCTGCGTAGGATAGATCGGCGCCTTTGAACACGGCGCTTTTGAGCTGTGCGCCGCTTAAGTCCACATAGCGTAATTTGGCATTTTCAAAATTACAGGGGCTAAAGCGTTTGCTCACCCCTTCGGCACCAAACATCAGTGGGCTGCCGTCTACACCTTTCATTTTTGTATGGGAAAAATTTGCACCTGCGAAGCTGGAGCCGCGTAGATCTGCCTCCTCCATATCGCAGTTGCGGAAATCCGCCCCGTCACAAACCGCGCTTTGCAGTTCGATCTTGTAGAGATTCATCCCTAAAAACTTCGTACCGATGGCGCGAATCGCGGTCATTCTTTCCATCTTGAGTGTTCTTAAGCTGCGCATATCCATATCACTAAGATCAAGCTGCCGCCCCTTCGCCCCTGCGGTTTCCACCCAGCCGCGATGATCTTCAATCAGCTTGGCTAACGGCTCATCGAGATCGGCGACCGATGCACCGATATTTTCATCCGTAATTGCATCAGAAAGGTCTATATCCAAGGTCTCACGAATTTTTTTGACTTCTACGCCTGTGAGAATTGCAGATTTGAAATTTGCCCCGCTGAGTTGTGCCCCATCAATATCTGCCCCGCTCAGATCGGCGCCTTCCATCTGAGCGCCACGCAAATCAGCTTTAGACATGTTTGCACCGGTCATAATCGCATCGGAAAAATTGGCTTTTGAAGCGATGGAACCAGCGAGTTTTGCTCCACTTAGATTTGCGCCACGGAAATTTACTGCCTGGCCGCTGTCATAACTTTGACCATCGGACAGACCACCTACGCGCAAATCCGCCTTTTCAAGGTCGGCGCCCTGCAGTGTTGCGTTTTCGATTCGCGCACCGCGCAAATCAGCACGGACAAAGCGCGTGTCGTTCAGATTCGAATTGCTGAGATCGCAAGCATAAAGAGAGGCTTCCTGGAAATTGGCACGTGATAAGTCCATGCCGACCATAATGCAACCCATAAAGCTGGCCTGACGGAGATCCTGCGCCCGCAAAGACAAGCCCGTTAAATCCGTATTTTTTAAAAGTGCACGGCGACCGCCCAAACGCCCATCCAAAAAGCGGTTGTGGAGTTTGACCAACGCATCAAGCTGATCTTGGGAGATGCTCTCCAGCGTAGGCGATTGCGCGTTCTGTTCCTGCATATGTGGCTATTTATGTTCTTGAAATGGCTTATAAACAGATAGTCATTTAAATAGTCTACTGGATAAAAGTGTACATTTTTTTAAGAAATTCGCCAGTGCTATACGCAGTTTTTTATATATTGCTGATAGTATTTTGGCCCCTATTATCTTATAAACATTGAAAAATTGCTCAAATTTAGAAATAAGGGCAGATCCCGTATGATAAGAAGTTGGTCATTATTGTTGCTTAGTTTATGCCTGATAACGGCCGGATGTGGTGTGAAGCCGGGAGAAGTTTTGCCATCGGAAGGCGCTCAGGATAGCAAGTTTCCGCGCACATACCCCGATTTGAGTACAGATCCAAGACCTGAAAGTTAAGACGATGAGTGGTTTTCACGAACAAAACGGCGTACTTTGCCTCGATTCAGTACCTTTGAGTGATATTGCAAAGAAATACGGCACACCGGCGTATGTCTATTCGGCTCGTGTTATTCGTGATCAGTATGATGCATTAGCCGGAGCGCTACAAAAAACTTTACCAGCGAATCGTCAGCCTTTACTGTGTTATGCTTGTAAAGCGAATAGCAATTTAGGCATTTTGAAGCTGCTGCAATCTTTAGGCTCCAGCATTGAAGTTGTTTCTGGTGGAGAATTGAAGCGCGCCCTGAAAGCCGGATTTGCGCCGGAAAAAATTGTAATGGAAGGCGTTGGCAAAACCGAAGAGGAAATTCTGGCGGGGCTGCGCGCACGGGTGCATCAATTTAACATCGAATCCTTTGGCGAGTTGGATCTGATCAACCGTTTAGCCGGGCAGGAAAAGCAACTCGCCGATGTGGTGTTTCGTCTGAATCCGGATGTGGGCGGGGCAGCTTATAAGAAAATCAGCACAGGCAGTAAGGGCGATAAATTCGGTCTGGCGCCTGAGCGGGTCTTGGAGGGATTCGCGCGCGCTCAGAGCATGGAACATGTGCGGGCGCTGGGTATTTTTACGCATATCGGCTCGCAAATCACTGAGACTGGCAGTTTTGAGGCTCTGTTCAAAAAGATTGCTGATTTTGTCGGTCTTTTGCGCAGCAAAGAGTACGAAGTTTCGCGGCTGGATATTGGCGGAGGATTCCCGATTCAATATCAGGATGAAGATTTGCTCGATCTTGATTCCTACGCCAATGCCGTGCGCGAGCATATCCTGCCGCTGGATACGGAAATCATTATGGAACCGGGGCGCTATCTGGTGGGCAATGCCGGCGTGCTCCTCACCAAAGTGCTGTATGAAAAAGAATCATATGGGGAGGATTTTCTGGTTGTGGACGGCGCGATGAATGATTTAATGCGCCCTGCCCTTTACGGCGCGTGGCATGGGATTGAGCCCGTAGCAAACCGGGATGCCGCGCTGCACCCCTACAATATCGTCGGACCGGTCTGTGAAAGCAGTGATGTATTTGCCAAGCAACGAAACCTGCCGGAAATGAAGCCCGGAGACCTGGCCGTTATTCGTACAGCCGGGGCGTATGGGGTTTGTATGGCCTCAAATTATAATACGCGCCCCTTGCCGCCAGAAATTCTGGTTGACGGGGACAAGATTGCACTTATTCGCGCGCGGCAAAGCTATGAAGACCTGCTTGGTGCAGATATAATTCCTGATTGGCTGGTTTAGAAACTGGCTTTTTTGAAGGACTCGCTTACACTCAATATTATGAGTGCAAATCCAGAATTTTTGCGAAATAAGGGCGTCAATTTGGCATGGCTGCACTTTATCAGCCGTGCGGCGCTGATGATTGAAAGGCTTGGCATGGCCCTCTGGCGGCTGGCAAGCTGGTGCATGGGGTTTGGCGCGCTGTGGCTGTTTGAAATTCCGCAAGGGCTGGGCGCCGTTGTCTCTGCAATTACCACTCTAATTTTCTTCATTGGACTGGTGCATTTTATTCGCAAAGACATCAGGTCTTTTCGCTGGCCGAAACGTACGGAAGTTCAGCGGCGCATTGAGCAAGTAAGCGGCGTACACCATCGTCCTTTAAGCACATTAGGAGACCGCCCTGTACAAGCAGGCGTAAATGCGCTGTGGGCATGGGAGCAAAGCCGAAAAATGCAGATGCTTGCAAAACTGCGCCCTGCTCTCCCCCGCGCATTGCTGGCGGCGCGGGACCTGCGGGCATTGCGATTAGGCTTACTGATTGCGCTTATCTGCGGGGTTATCGTTGCAGGTGCGGACGGTAAGCGGCGGATTTTAAGCGGGCTATGGCCGGTCGGCGGGCTGGAGATATTTGAGCGCCAAGCGCCGGAAATCGCCTTTTGGATTACGCCGCCCGAATATACCACTCAACCGCGCATTTTTCCGCCGGAAACAGATGGAGTTTTGCACATTCCGCAAGGTTCTGTCGCCAAGGCGATTGCAACGCGCAGCCTGTTGCATGCCCTGCGTATGCCCGCCCTGCTGGTGGATGGAAAAGCTTACCCCTTTGAAAGTGGTGAAGATGGCGCGTCCACGCTGGAAATGGAGATTCCGGTGGGGCATAAATTACGCCTGCGCACGGGGCTGTGGGGCGGGCCGGTTTGGGATTATGAATTCATTGAAGATTTGCCACCCAGCATAGGCATTACAGAGGACCCGCACGCGCTTGAGAACGGTCAAGTCCAGTTTGCACTGACGATGCTCGATGATTATGGCGTTAAAACCCTCCATATGCGCATGACGTTGGACCCCAGCGTAGACAAAGCCCCGATGGGCTGGGCCGCGCAGGAAGAGCGCTCGGTTATGTCGCCAGCGAAAACCGAGTTTCAGATGGCGCCGGTTTATGATCTGGCCGCGCATCCATGGGCGGGACTTCCGGTCGTCTTTACCTTCAGTGCGCATGACCATCTTGATCAAATCGCGCAAACATTGCCGTTGCGGCTGCAATTACCGGAACGCAGCTTTTCACATCCGGTGGCGCGTCAGTTGATCGAGATGCGTAAATATCTGATCTGGAACCCTGACCAGCCTTATGGAGAGGTGGGGCTGGCGCTGGAGAAACTACTCTATCAACCGCACACATACGGCCATGATTTACGGGTGTTTCTGGCGCTGCGGGTAGCGGCTTCGCGTCTTTATTATAATGAACCGTCGGAAATGGTTGCACGCAGTGTGATTGGCTTGCTGTGGGACATCGCGCTGCGGCTGGAGGATGGCAATCTTAGTCTGGCGGCGCGTGATTTACGTGAGCTTCAAAAGAAACTGGAGCAAGCCCTGCAAAACCCTGAGGTCAGTGACGCTGAGATTGCAATTCTGATGGAACGGCTTCGTCAGGCGATGGCCGAATATATACAGGCTTTAGCGCGTGAGTGGCAGAAATCCGTGCAAAGAGAAGAAATGCAGCCGACACAATTGCCGCCAGAAGTCCTGGCGCAGATGATAAATATGAATGATCTGGCCGGTCTGATGGACCAGATGGAGCAGGATATGCTTTCGGGTGATCGGACGTCCGCACAAAAGATGCTTTCCAAACTTCAGAGATTGATGGATATGGCTGGCCCGTCAAAAAACTTTACAATGCCGCCGGATATGCAGATGATGCAAAAAGCTATCAAAGACTTGCAAGAGCTGATTGAACGTCAGGAATCCTTGCGCGAGCAAACGGCTAAACAAGCAGAGCTCTATGAGAAGCTTGAGGGGCTAGGTGTTGATGGCAGCTTTGAAGATCAACCGCCGCCTTTTATCAATACCGTTGTTCAACATACTGAGCAGGAAGCGCTGTATATGACGCTCGTGCAGTTGATGAAAGAGGCCGAAACGGCGCTGGGAGAAATTCCGGAAAATTTTGAATTGGCCGCACAGGCAATGGACAGTTCCGGTGAGCAACTGGGGCTTAGCCGCCCGGATCTTTCGCTTCCGTTTCAGGATGAAGCGATTAAACAACTTAAAGAGTCTCAGCAGCAAATGGCGCAAATGATGGCACAATGGATGCAGCAAATGACCGGACTGGCATTTGGTGGCATGCCGATGCAGTTGGACCCGCTTGGGAGACCCTATGGCGGGCATGATGGCAAAAACGGCTTGCCGTTTGGCGATCAGGTTAAAATTCCGAGTGAAGCGGAAAGGAAATGGGTGCAGGAGATTTTGAATGAGCTGCGCCGGCGTGCGAGTGACCGCCGCCGTCCACAGGAAGAGCTGGATTATTATCGGCGGTTATTAAAACGGTTTTAAATCTTAGTGGTGAGATTCTGGAGCTGGGTTGTGTTCCTGCGGTGTATGTTCTGGCAGCGTGTGCTCTGAAGTATGCTCACCATGTTTTCCTTCTTCATGACTTCCTTCGATTTCTGCGGCATGCTCTTCTTCGAACCCTTTAAGTTCAACAGTTTTTTCTTGCAAAGGGTCTCCCAGAACGAAGCGAAGCTGGATATGATCGGCGCCGTTTAATCCGTCTTTATAGCTGGTTTTGAACGGTAGCGTGCTTTCCGCCTTCATTTGTTCAAAAGGCGGCTGGATTGTGAGCTGTTTTATTTCCTGTCCAGCCTGGTCACGCACGGATACTTTGATTGCTGGGAGGATCTGATCTTCATTGATTAAATTGATGATACTGCCTTCAATGATAATGCGCCCGGTCGGTGTCACTTTGGCTTTTACACGATCAAAGACCAGCCCTTCTCCTGGCGATTTGACCTCTATTCCCATAAATTCATAAAGGGCCGCGCCGGGCGGCCACGTTTTTACAAGCGTCTGTTTCATCACCAGCAGCGCGGCGAGAATAACCACGAACACCAGCAGTGCACCAACATAGCCCGCCATAATAGCTGAGCGCGTTTCTTCGCGCTCTTCAGGCATATTGGCAAGCGCGGGTACAGAAGAGCCTTCGGGAATCGGTTTAACGCTTTCCGGGATTCCCTCAATCTTAGCTTCCAGATTTTCGATCAGCTCGTCAGGATCGGGCATTTCGAACCAATCCTCGCCGCAGGATGAGCATCTCACGCGCCGACCGTCCGGCGCCAAGACCTGGGCGGAAAGCAAAAAGCGTGAAGCACAATTGGGACAAGTCAGAATCATTCTTTTCTGGAGCTTCTCATATGAAATTTAATTTAGTATTTATAAGGGCACACAGTGATTTGAACAAGTAGACGTAACAAGGATATCACATTTCGAGGAAAAACAATGACGGGCAGGATATTTTTATTCGTTGGCATTCTTACGCTTAGCCTCTTCCCGTATGCAGCAGGAGCACTGCGGGCGGCGGGCTGCTTGGCACAAGATCGTGCCTGCATACTCAAGGAAATTGAAACCGAATCAGCTCAAATCGAGAATACATCCTGGCGTGATCAAACTTATCGTGAATTGGCCAAAACAAAGGCTGCGGATGGAGATATGGACGGCGCGATCGCGCTGATCGACAAGATTGAAACGCCCGATACGCAAGCCATGACTATCCGCGGGATTGGCATGGCAGCGGCGGATTTGAAGCTTGAGAAAGCGGCCTATGATGCGCTGTTTACAAAGCTTCGTACACGCGCTGAAAAGATTGAACATCCGCCGTCTTATGCGATTGCGCTTACCTATATTGCAATGGCTCAGGCCTTTGCCGGGGATAATGAAGGGGCGTGGAAAACCGCTAGTGAAATGGAAAATGACGCCCTGCGTCACAAAGCCTATGGTGAGACAGCGGAGATTCAAGCGGAAGTCGGCAACGCGCATGCGGCGATGAAGAGCATCGGCTTTATCGATAGCATCGCCTTTCGGAATAAGGCCTATGCGATCGTGTCGAAAATTCTTGCAGATCGCAAAGATTTCGACGGCGCGATGGCAGCAGCGATGACGATCACCAATCCTTATAAAAAAGCCAAGGCCTTGCAGTATATTTTGGATGTGCAAAAGCCTCGAGAAGTTGAGAAAAAATATTAAGAAAGTAATTTAATACATTGATTAAGTTTGAACATGTTGGTTTGCGTTATGGTGTGGGACCGGAAGTGTTGTCCGACATTAATTTTACGCTGGAACCGGGATCATTTCATTTTCTTACCGGGCCTTCGGGTGCGGGGAAGACCTCGTTGATGACATTGATGTATCTTGGACGTAAACCGACGCGCGGTCTTGTGAGTATGTTTGGGCAAAATATCAATGATATGAGCCGAGCGCAGCTTGGTTTACTTCGCCAGAAAATCGGCGTGGTGTTTCAGGAATTCCGCCTGCTACCCAATCTCTCAGCTTTTGATAATGTCGCCTTGCCGATGCGCATTACCGGTCATAAAGAAAGCGAAGTGAAAAGTAATGTCGATGAGCTTTTGGAATGGGTTGGTCTGGGTGATTATAAAAACGCCCTGCCCCTGACGCTTTCGGGCGGACAGCAACAACGTGTGGCGATTGCGAGAGCGGTGATTGCGCGGCCCAAGCTTTTGCTGGCGGATGAGCCGACCGGAAACCTTGATGATGATATTGGTTTTCGGTTGATGCATTTGTTTGAACAGCTCAACCGGATGGGCACGACGATTGTGATTGCAACCCACAGCCAGAGCATTATGGAACGTTTTGGCCATCCGCGCCTCGTGCTGGAGGATGGACGGCTTTATATGCATGATAATGCGAATTGGGTGCAGAAAAATATTGCGGGGGTCTATTGATGAAGATTTTTTCGTTGTTGCTGCCGACTTTCTCCCGCAATCGCAAGCTTGGCGTAGGTGAACGCAAGGGTGGGTATGACTTGCCTCTGCATAAAAGCGCGGGGTCGCATTTTCTGGTGCTTCTGGTAGGTCTCATGAGCTTTTTGGCGATGATGGCTCTGAGCGCGACAATGGTGCTGGGCGGCGTCACGCGGCACTGGTCTTCGGGATTGAAAAACAAGGTTACAATTGAAATCCCGGCGCAAAAGCCAGGCGGTGTCTTACGTAGTGCAGTAGAAATAAAGGAGTTGGGGCTTTCCGTTGAAGCTCTTTTGACAGCCAATCCAAATATCAAGGCACTTCATATTCTGGAGAAAAACGATATTCACGGTTTAGTGTCGCCCTGGTTGGGCGATGATGTGGTACTGGACGAGTTGCCGCTGCCAGGCTTGGTGTCGGCGGAGCTGCATGTGCGCAATAAAGATAAGCTGGAAAGCATTGAAAAAGCACTGGCGGAAATCGCTGGCGATATTCGGCTGGATACGCATGAAAGCTGGCTGGAGGATATTTTACGCCTGGCCGGAACATTGAAACTTTCGGCGTTAATTGTAACGCTGATTATTGGCGCGACGACGATTGTGGCGATTGCTGGAGCAATTCGTTCGCGCATGGCCGAGCATAAAGCCGATATTGAATTGTTGCATTTGATGGGGGCGAGCGATCTGTATATCACCAAGCAACTCCAGCGCCATGCGGTGGTCTTAACACTGAAAGGAGCTTTGATCGGTGTGCTCAGCGGATTAATGATTTTGCTTATGCTTTCAGCTTTTGGAGGTTCTGGCGAAGGGGCAACTATTCCTAGTATGCACCTAAGCACTTCACAAATCATAATTTTGCTGCTCTTGCCAGGGCTGATTGCTCTTATCGCATCACAAACAGCGCGTGTTACAGTCTTGCGTGTGTTGGGGCAGATGCCGTAAAAGAAACAGGTAATGCAAATATTTAAACGTGTTTTTTTGAGCTTCATGGCGCTGATTCTTTTATGGATTGGTGGGTTTTGCGTTTTTGCAGCTTCGGCCATTATGGCCACGCCTCAGTCTGAAGAGGAAACAACCGATGCCATTGTCGTGCTTACAGGTGGAAAAAACCGTATTCAGGAAGGGCTATCCCTATTTGCACAGGGACGTGCTTTACATCTGTTCATCAGCGGTGTGCATGAGGATGTAAAAAAATATGAAATTCTGGCATTATGGGATGGAGATCACGCCCTGCCACCATGCTGCGTCAGCCTTGGATATGAAGCCACAACAACGACACAGAATGCTGCCGAAACACGGAAGTGGATTCAAAAACAAGATTACAGTTCAATCCGGTTGGTGACCGGTGATTATCACATGATGCGATCTCTTATGGAAATGCATCATGCCCTGCCTGGCGTTGATATTTACGCGCATCCGGTGCATCAAACTGATTTTACCATCGACACGCTTCATTACTGGGAATTGCTATTTAGCGAATACCACAAGTGCATGTATCGCTGGCTACAATTGCTTTTCACTCCCAGAATCGAACTTTTAAACTTCTCAGAACTGGCAAAATAACTCATGAAGCGCGCCGTTATTCGTTCATCCGTTTTCAATGTGCTGTTTTATGCGCTGACCGCTTTGGCGTGCGTTTTGTGTTTACCAACACTGGCGCTGCCCCGGCGATATTTCATGGGCATAGTGAAATTCTTTGTTCACAAGGTCTATTTTCTAGAACGGTTTATTCTGGGGCTGGATTACGAAGTGCGGGGGAGTAAACATCTGCCGGAGAGTGGTTCGTTCATCGTTGCGGCCAAGCATCAATCAGCATACGAAACAATGAAGCTGCATATTCTGTTTAAAGATCCGGCGGTGATTTTGAAGAAAGAGCTTCTTTCGATTCCGCTTTGGGGGCTTTACTTAAAAAAGAGTGATCCAATTGCAATCGACCGAAGTAGCCCGGATACGGCGATTGCCTCCATTCAAGAAGGCGCGCGGCGAATGAAGGTGCTGGGCCGGCCGATTGTTATTTTTCCGCAAGGTACGCGCGTACATACTGATTCCAGTGCGACAGACAAGCCATACAAGGTCGGCGTAGCGCGCTTACAGGAAGCTACTGATTTGCCGATTATTCCGATGGCACTCAATGCCGGAATTTTTTGGCCGCGTAATAGCTGGCTCAAATCTTCGGGCTGCGTTATCTTTGAATTTCTCAAACCTATAAAACCGGGACTAGAAAGAGGCAGGCTGTTGGCAAAGTTAGAAAAAGAAACGGAAAATGTGGTGCAAAGCCTGATGAACGAAGCCAAAGAGAAAGCGCTGGATACGAAACCCGCCGGTCGAAGGGCGGCATTTTGGGCGCTGTTTATTTTGGGACTGGCGTTTGGCTTGTATAGTTTTGTGTGGTTTAAGGCAGCAGATCAAATCAAGAATGAGTACGTGGGCGCGCTTAGTGATCTCACGGATGCGCAAACCCCTGTTATGCCACCCATGATCGCCGGTTATCCTGGTAAACTCCGTCTTCATAAGGCAGAAGAAATGATTGTTACCGATGAAGGGAGCGTGAAGGTTCACGATTTAGGTGCCATAGGTTGGCCTTTGCCGTTTTTGCCTATCACCGTGACCAGCGGACCAATCGAGATTCAGAATTTCAAATGGGGCAGCGCTTTGCATTTTGACTCCCTGTTTGCCAAGATCAAATATGACCGCGATATTCTAAACGTTTATGAAAGTGCACTGGTGCAGGGTGATTTTACGGGCACACTCACCGGAACGGCAGATTTAAAACAAGAGCCCGTACCGGCGCTGGATATGATCATTCAATTCACCAATCATCAGAGCTTGCTACAAAGTCTGGTTGCCAGCGATATTATTGAAACACGCATGGCGCTGTTTATAGGCGCAGGGCTAAGCTCTCTGGCTGATGAAAGCGGGCTTATCAGCCTGCCGTTACAGCAAAAAGGCGAGACGCTTTATGCGGGGCCATTGCCGATTATGACGATCCGTACAGAAAATAAAAATATCCGGCGTAAAACCAAACCCCCTACTCCGAATCCTGCTTCTTTGGAACCTCAAGAGATACCAGCGATGGATTTGGAAGAACCTTTGCACCCATCTCGATAATTTCGCGGCGGATGGCACGTGTGCGGATAAATGTCTCCTGGAGATAGCTCCCATCGCCACGGCGGATTGCCTTTTGCATTGCGGTAAGGTCCTCGGTAAAGCGCTGGAGAATTTCAAGTACGGCCTCTTTGTTGTTCATAAATATATCGCGCCACATGATGGGGTCGGATGCAGCAATGCGGGTGAAACCCTGAAACCCGGAGGCAGAATATTTAATCACTTCAGCCTTGAGATCATCTTCGAGCTGGTCGGCGGTATCGACAATCGTGTAGGCGATCAGGTGCGGCAAGTGTGAGGTAATGCCGAGTACAAGATCGTGGTGGGCTGCATCCATAATTTCAATTTGTGCGCCGCAAGCTTCCCAGAATTTTGTAACCTTTTCCACGGCTTTGATTGAGGTTTCCGGTGGGGGCGTAAGAATACACCAGCGCCCGTCAAATAAATCGACCAGGCCAGATTCGGGGCCGGAATGCTCAGTTCCCGCAATAGGATGAGCGGGCACAAGATCAGCACTTTCTGGCAAAAATGGCGCGGCAGCTTCAATCACGGCAGATTTAACCGAACAGACGTCGGTGAGCACAGCGCCGGGCATTAACAAAGGAGCTATTTGTTCAATAACCGCTCGCACTGCACCGACAGGCACGGCCAGTATCACAAGGTCGCTGCCAATCACGCTTTTGGTTATGTCGGGGGTGACAACATCGGCGAGGCCAAGTTCACGAACCTTTGTACAAACGCTTTCGCTTGTATCCGCAGCAACAAGCTTTTGAGTTAGATCTTTCCGCTTGATTACGCGTGCCAGTGACGAGCCGATCAAACCCAAGCCGATAATGGTAATTTTTTCGAACATTACAGTACTCATACTCTTTGCCTTTAGCGGATATTCGCGTACAAAAGACATATAGATAGCATGTTAAAAAATCAAAGGGAACTATGCCGCTCGTTGCCTATAAAGATTTACCCGCATTTAAGCGGCTTCGTAAAGAAGGACGTACAGTGCTTTCGCCGGAGCGGGCTCAGAGTCAGGAAATTCGCGAACTGCATATTGGTTTGCTCAACATGATGCCTGATGCGGCGTTGCAAGCCACAGAGCGGCAATTTTTTCGTCTGATCGGGGAAAGTAATCAGATTGCGCAGTTTTATGTACACCCTTTTACGCTGCCGGAATTAGCGCGCAGCACGGAGACGCAAAGCTATATCGATCAATATTATGAAAGTTTTGATCAGATCAAAACCGACGGCCTGGACGGGCTAATTATTACGGGTGCAAATGTCAGTGATCCGGATTTGAGTAAGGCCCCCTTTTGGGAGCCGTTGCAAGAGGTGATCAGCTGGGCGTGGGAGAATGTGACTTCAACGCTGTGTTCGTGCCTTGCCACGCATGCGGTGATGCAATTTCAATATGCTCAGACACGAACCCCGATGGATAAAAAACTCTGGGGCGTTTATCCTCACCGGGTGCTGGATCGCAATCATCCGCTAATGCGCGGGGTGAATACGGTTTTTGATGTCCCGCATTCGCGCTATAACGAACTCACGCAAGAACAGTTTGAAGCGGCAGGCTTAAAGGTTTTGAGCGTGAGTGATGATGGTGATGTGCATATGGCCGTTAGCCCGGACGGATTTCGCCAACTCCTATTTCAGGGGCATCCGGAATATGACACGATCAGCCTGTATAAAGAATATGAGCGTGAGGTTAAACGCTTCATAGCGAAAGAATGTGCTAACTATCCTCCCTTTCCTGATCATTATTTTAATGATGATCTCAAAAAGCTGATGAAACAGCTTGCGGCGGCAGTGAAACGCGGGCAAACAGATTGGCCGCTCACCGATGATGATATGCGCCAGAGCATTGAAAATAGCTGGGGGGATAGCGCACGCTCCATTATCGCAAACTGGATCGGGCTGGTGTATCAAATCACCAATATGGATCGTACAAAGCCGTTTATGAATAATGTTGATCCGGACCATCCTTTGGATGGGCTTTAAGAATCAAGACCTAGATGTCAGGCATTATCTTTATTGAAATTATTGGGTACAGGTTTGGGCATAAAAACTCCACGGCCACGTATACGCACAGTCGAACCGGGGCTACGATCGGCGCTGGCGTAGATCTGTTTGCTGGCCTCAACGATGTGAACACCAGCGACAACCGGCAAGATACTACGTCCGTAGCGTTCGAAAAAACCGGCGGATTTAAGCAGAGTGGAATATTTAAGCGGTGGAACAAACAACGCTTCTTCGGTCGTTTCATGTACGAATAAATTATCGCGCAAGGCATGCGTGAGTTGGGTGAGTGAATATGGCGTACCATGACCAAAGGGAGAATGTTCAGTGCGCGCCCACAAGCCGGCGCGGTTCGGCGTAACAACAAGCAGGCGGCCATTGGATTTAAGAACGCGCCAGATTTCCTGCAAGGCGGGCTTGGGGGATTCCGTGAATTCCAGATTATGAACCATCAGAATACGGTCTACGCTGTTGGTTTCTATGGGAAGTTCGGCCTGCTCGGCCAGCGCGACACAGTTTGGTCCTTCATGGGGCCAATCGTGCGCGCCTTGCCCGGCTGGCATTATCGCGAAGACACGCTCTGCCTCCTCGCGGAAAATTCGTAAATACGGCGTAGCGTAGCCGATCCCCATGAGTGAGAGGCCATGCACATCAGGCCAAATCTCGCGGATACGTTCCTGAAGAACGCGCCGGACAATGCGCCCGATGCGGGTATTGTAAAAGGTTTTGAAGTCATAAACGCTTTCATACATAAGCGTTAATCTACAGCAAATCGCGCAGTGTTGTCACCAAGGGAAGATCGGCGGCAGGCATAGGATAATCCAGCATATCGACGGGCTTTACCCAGGCGCCGTCTTGATGCTCGTTTAGTGTGATGTCTCCACGCCATTTGCGGCAGGCAAAAAGCGGCATCAGAAGGTGAAAATCATCATAGCTGTGCGAGGCAAAAGCGATGGGGTGATAACAAGTGGGCCGCGTTTCTATGCCGAGTTCTTCTTCCAATTCGCGCATCAGGGCAAATTCCGGGGTTTCGCCCTCGTCAACCTTGCCGCCGGGAAATTCCCACAGACCGGCCATGGGTTTGCCTTCGGGGCGGCGGGCAATAAAAATCTCGCCGCGCGGATTGATAAGCGCTGCTGCGGTGACCAGAATAATCGGAAGATTCGGCAGCGTCGGCTTTGGTAACTTTAGAGCTTCGTCACAATGCATGGCTTTTCCTTCAATAAAAAAGCCGCAAGCATATGCGCTCACGGCCTTTCTAATTTGCTTAATATAATTTATTCACCAGCAGCAGGCTCGATCGCATCGCCGTTGATGTCAAAAACTTCAACTTTGGCATCTGCACGCCATGATGACATTAGTTCGTTCAAAACTTGCGCCTGAATTTGAGACGCCAGAAACGGCTTGGCTTGTTCAAAGCTTGCCGGCGGGCGCATGCGCTCATCTTCAACCTTGATAATGTGATAGCCGAATTCAGATTTCAGAGGCTCTTTGCTGATCCCTCCGTCTTTTAAAGCAAAAGCCGCCTCCAAAAATTCCGGAATGACCTGATCCTGACGAGAGATGTAACCAAGGCTGCCACCATTGTCTTTCGTCGCATCAATAGAGTGTTCTTTCGCCAGGACTGCAAAGTCACCACCTTCATTCAGTTGCTTCAGAATATCTTTGGCCAGCGCTTCATCCTTTACAAGGATATGGGCAGTTTTAACCTCAGGCACTTCAGGAAAGTTCTTCACATATTCGTCATAAACTTCTTTCAGGCGTTCATCCGTCATGGCTTTTTCAACCTGCTTTTGGATGAACACGCCGCGCACGATTTGTTCTTTTGCCAGATCCAACTGCTGCTTAACGGCTGGATCATCATCCAGTTTTGCTGTTGAGACTTTCTTGCCAATAATTTGTGTGTTTACGACTTGATCCAGCGCCAATGGAAAGAGTTGATCAATCGGCATCTGACGGGTTTGGGGCGGTAGGGTCTGGATGAAATTAAAAACATCCAAACGGCTGACTTCCTTATCACCGATCTTGGCAACAACTGGATTGCCGGGTTTAATTTCAGGCATCTTTGGCTGTTCAGCTGGCGCTTCTTGCGCTGCGGTGGCTGCCTTCGTCTCGCCTTGCGATGCGGCTTGTTCGCCACTTGCAGGTTCGGAAGACGCTGTTTGCGTTGTCGCTGCTTCATCATCATAGCCAATTTTACCAGACAGAAATGCCACAGCACCAATGGCGATCACAACCAGGACCGCCAAAGCAATTATAGCCGCACTGCCACGTTCATTTTTTCTTACGTTCGAGCTTTTAACTTTAAGCATTGTTTCGGTTCTCTCTTCTTCCAAAAATGATATTGCTTGAATGAATGGAGACTAACGAAAGGAAAAGCTATTTGCAACTGATTGAACGCAGCTTTTCAACAATCATTGACGCCGCCCGCCCGGAGCTTTATATCAAAACAACTTACATCTAAGGAGAATGCCGTTGTTAGGTCTGGCCACCAAAATTTTTGGCTCATCGAATGAGCGTGCCTTAAAAGCGTATCATAAACAAATTGCGCCAATTAATGCGCTTGAGCCGCGTTATGAAGCGATGAGTGATACTGAGCTGCAAGCCCAAACCGGCGTCTTTCGCCAGCGGCTTGAAAATGGTGAAAAACTTGAGAGCCTTACCCATGAATCTTTCGCAGTTGTTCGCGAAGCGGCCAAGCGTACATTGGGCCTGCGTCCCTATGACGTACAGCTTATCGGTGGATTGGTTTTGAATGACGGGCGCATTGCCGAGATGAAAACCGGTGAAGGGAAAACACTGATGTCTACCCTGTCTGTTTATCTCAATGCCTTGGGCGGTAAAGGCGTCCACGTTGTTACGGTCAATGATTATCTGGCCAAGCGTGATGCCGAATGGATGGGCGCGATTTATAACTTTTTGGGCCTCAGCGTTGGCTGTATCACTCATGATGTTCATCCAGATGAGCGCCGGAGCGCCTACGCATGCGATGTGACATACGGCACGAACAACGAATTTGGTTTTGATTATTTGCGTGACAACATGAAATTCAGCCTGAAGCAAATGGTTCAGCGTGATTTCAATTTCGCGATTGTCGATGAGGTTGATTCGATCCTGATTGACGAAGCGCGTACGCCGCTGATTATTTCCGGGCCATCCGAGGCGGCGACTGACCTTTATGTGGCCGTTGATAAGCTCATCCCGTCTTTGCAAAACGAAGATTATGACATGGATGAAAAGCACAAGACGGTTGCGCTAACCGATGAAGGTACAGAGCATATCGAACGCTTGCTGGAGCAGAACGGCTTGCTTGATGGCAGCAGCATGTATGACATTCAGAATATCTCGCTAGTGCATCATGTGAATCAGGCTTTGCGCGCCCACAAGCTGTTCCTGATCGACAAGGATTACATCGTCAAGGATGGCCGCGTGATGCTGATTGATGAGTTTACGGGCCGGATGATGGAGGGGCGCCGCCTGTCCGAAGGCTTGCACCAAGCCATTGAGGCAAAGGAAGGGGTCGATATTCAGACCGAAAACCAAACGCTGGCTTCGATCACATTCCAGAATTACTTCCGCATGTATCCGAAGCTCTCAGGCATGACGGGCACGGCGCTAACCGAAGCGGCGGAATTTGCCGAAATTTACAAACTGGGCGTGGTGTCTATCCCAACGCATTTGCCGGTGACACGGATTGATTATGACGACAAGATTTATAAATCTTTGGATGAGAAAGAAGATGCCATTGTTGCGTTGATTAAGGATTGTTACGAGCGCAAACAGCCGGTTTTGGTCGGAACGGTTTCGATTGAAAAATCTGAAACGCTTTCCGAGCGCCTCAAGAAAGAGAAAATTAAGCATAATGTTTTGAATGCGCGTTATCACGAACAAGAAGCGCATATTGTTGCGCAAGCCGGGCGCCCCGGCGCGGTGACGATTGCCACAAACATGGCGGGCCGTGGAACTGATATTAAGCTGGGTGGCAATGCGGAGATGCGTATTGAGGCAGAGATTGGTGAGGCGGTTGACCCGGTCAAAGATAAAAAAGCGATCGAAAAAATTGAAGCTGAAGTCGCTGCTGACAAGCAGACCGTTATTGATGTAGGCGGGCTGTATATCATCGGTACAGAGCGCCATGAATCGCGGCGGATTGATAATCAGCTTCGTGGCCGATCTGGTCGTCAGGGCGACCCCGGAGCATCAATGTTCTTCCTGTCTGTAGAAGATGATTTGATGCGCATTTTTGCTGGTGACAAGCTTGAGGGGCTTCTGGCCAATCGTAAAATTGGCCTGCAGGAAGGCGAAGCGCTGGAGCATCCCTTGATTTCTAAAATGCTGGAGAGGGCGCAGGCTAAAGTCGAGTCTATGCATTTTGAAATTCGTAAAAATCTTTTGAAGTTCGATGATGTGATGAACGATCAGCGCAAAGTGATTTATGAGCAGCGCCGCGAGATCATGGAAGATGAAACGATCGAAGATCTTGCCATTGATATGCGTCACCAGACTATTGAAGACATTGTGAATGCCACTATTCCAGCGGGCAGCTATGCCGAAAAATGGGATGTGGATACGCTGCATATGGAATGCCAGCGGGTGTTGGGGCTTGATTTACCTGTTCAGGATTGGGCACGCGAGGAAGGTATTGCGGAAGGCGAAATCATGGAACGCGTGATGGATGAATCGGACAAGAAAATGGCGGCGAAAGTTGCGCATTACGGCGCGCAGATGTGGCGTCAACTTGAAAAATCCTTCGTGTTGCAATTGCTTGATCAACACTGGAAAGAGCATTTGCTTAATCTCGACCATGTACGTCAAGGGATAAATTTGCGCGCTTTTGGTCAGAAAGATCCTCTCAATGAATATAAGGCTGAAGCCTTCGCGGCTTTTGAACAAATGCTCGGCGCGATGAACGAAACCATCACGCAAACGCTGTGTCTGGTTGAAATTAATGTTGAGGCGCGTCCTGGTGACCTTATGCCGGGTCAAGAGCAAGAAATGCGTGAAACGCGGCAAGACCCGGCGCTTATGGGCACAGGGCAGCAAGCCGGCGGAAGTACAGAGGGAAATGTTCGGCCTATGACGCAGAAACGCGCATTTGATAAAGACGATTCAACGACATGGGGCAAAGTTCAGCGCAACGCGTCATGCCCTTGCGGTTCAGGCAAGAAATTCAAGCACTGTCACGGGCAATTGGCGCGTAAGGCTTAGGGTGGACAAGCGCCCGGGATGACGATTAAAGTTGCCCTATGAATTATCAGGAAAAATCATATCTGAGTTTTCACAAAGATTGCGAGCAAGATGGGCAGCATCGGCTGTATTACAACGACTGGGGTGATGCAGACGCCAACCCGGTTGTTTGCGTCCATGGATTAACCGGTAACGGACACGATTTTGATTATCTGGCCGAAGATCTAATCCAAAACGGCCACCGGGTGATTGCTGTTGATTTGCCGGGGCGCGGACGCAGCGACTTTTTTAGCAACCCCCTGCTTTATAACTACGATCAATATATGAATGATTTGCATGAATTGCTGGCACATCTTGGTTTGCAGGCGCCGGGCGGTGTTGACTGGCTTGGCGTGTCGTTAGGCGGGTTGCTCGGCATGCGGATGGCGACGATGAAAGGCAGCCAGATCAAGCGGCTGATACTCAACGATGTCGGGCCGATGGTGCCGAAAGAGGTACTCAATTTTATTCATCAGGTTATTTCACAAACATATGTTTTTGATACGGTTGCCGATTTCGAAGCGCGTATGCGTGCAACGCGGGGGCTTACCTGGGGGCCGGTTACGGATGAACAATGGGCGCATATGGCCAAATATAATGCGCGGGCAACCGATGACGGGCGGATTACGTATGCGTATGACCCGCAAATAGCGGTGGTATTTGAGCATGCACCGATTGGTGATGTCGATTTGTGGCCGTGTTGGGATAAAATCACCTGTCCAACGATGGTTTTACAGGGGGCTGATTCGCTGCTGCTCACTTCAGAAATTCTTGATGATATGCGTAAAAGCGGGCCTTCGTTTGATCTCACCGTCTTTGAAGGCTGCGGGCATGTGCCGTCCCTGATGGCGGATAATCAGATCGAAATTGTGCGGGGCTGGCTTAAAACAACATTGTTATCTTCGTAAAAAAAATAAAGAAAAGACCCCTCGACTACACTCGGGATGACCTATAAATAATGAGTATGACCAGACACACTCCAGACATTGTGATTTTTGGCGCGGGAATTGCGGGGCTGTGGGCGTTTCATCGCTATAAACGCATGGGTTATGACGCGCTGCTCCTCGAATCCTTCGGTATTGGCGGCGGGCAGACGATTGCTTCTCAGGGAATTGTTCATTCCGGCCTCAAATATGCCTTTGCGGGCAAGATCAACAAGCTGGCTCAAGGCATCAGCGCCATGCAAAACCTTTGGGAAGCGGCGCTGCGCGGCGAAGGCGATGTAGACTTAAGCGCGGCGAAAACACTTTCGACTTCGCAATATCTGATGATGAATAACAAGATCATGGGCGAGATCATCAAGCTCGTGACCTCTCAGGCGCTGGGCAATAATGTCCATGAAGTTATGCCAGAGGACTGGCCGCAAGAGATAAAGAGTAGCGGGTTTCACGGCAAGGTCGTGTTTATGGATGAGCCGGTGCTGGATATTCCTTCGGTTCTGCGGGCTTTGGCGGAGCCTTACAAGGATTCGATTCGCAAGATTGACACGCCCGACGATCCGTTTGGATTTTTGAAGCAGCACAATATCGAGCCCAAGCATATCATCTTTACCGGTGCGGCGAGCAATGCGCAGATTGCGGCCAAGGAAGGGCACAACCACGGTCTGCATACGCAGGCACGTCCTTTGTTGATGGGAATGCTTAAACCCGCCCCCTACCCTTTATTTGCGCATCTGGTCGGGCATACGGACAAACCTGTGGCGAGCATCACCACGCATACAACGCGTGAAGGCGAACTGGTATGGTATCTGGGCGGCGGCGCAGCGGAACGCAAGAAGGAAGCCGATCCGCAAGAAGTCTACGATGCGGTGCGCAAAGGCTTTGCGAAATATCTGCCTGCTGTCGATCTTTCCGCCGTGCAATGGGCGGCGCTCCCCATAGACCGGATTGAAGGAAAATCCGGGATTGACGGGTGGATACCGGATACGCCGACCATCCACAGCCATGAAAACGTCCATTATTGCTGGCCGACAAAACTGACCTTTGCACCGCTCTTGGCTGAACGATTGCTGGAAAAGATGGATATTCAGCCTTCGAAGACGCAAAGCGACTGGGCCTTTCTGCCCGATATTGATTACGCTGAAACACCGTGGGATGAGGCGCAGTGGACAGACGGCGACTAGGTGATACCGGCATAGGCATCTCCCCGCTGGGGCTGGGGACGGTGAAGTTTGGCCGCAATACGGGCGTGAAATATCCGCAAGGCTTTGAAATTCCCGATGAGGCGGCATTGGCGGATTTGCTGACGCTGGCTAAAGATCTGGGAATCAATATGCTTGATACCGCCCCTGCCTATGGAACAAGTGAAGAACGGCTAGGGCATTTACTGAAGGGCCGGCGGGAAGACTGGGTGATTGTTGGTAAGGCCGGGGAAGAATTTGAAGACGGCAAGTCCGTTTACAATTTTAACCCTGAGTATTTTGAAATGAGTCTTGAACGCAGCCTCAAGCGCCTAAATACCGATTATATCGATGTGCTGATGGTGCATTCGGATGGCAATGACGTGGAGAATTTATCCGATGATTTGATCGCCAAGATGCAGGACTTTAAAGCGCGCGGGTTGGTGCGGGCGATTGGTGCCTCAACCAAAACTGTAGTGGGCGGCCTTCGCGCGCTCGAAACGATGGACGTGGTGATGGCATGTTATAATGCCGATTATACGGATGAAAAGCCAGTGCTCGATTACGCAGCGGAACATAACAAAGGTGTCTTGCTGAAGAAAGTGCTGGGCAGCGGGCATAACACGGATGTTGAAGCAGCGTTCCGTTTTGCCTTTGTCCATCCCGGCACCAGCGGAATTATTGTGGGTACGATTAATCCTGTGCATTTACGGACGAATATCGAGGCGATTAATCGTGTTTTGGCGGCGTGACGCGGATTTTGGTGATCTGGTGACGCTGGCGTTTGATGATGTCGAAGCGAAAGCCGTGGAACATAAAACTTTGTCCGACTTCGGGGATCATTTGCGCTTCATGCAAGACCAAACCGGCCAATGTTGAATATTCCTCATCAGGCAACCCCCATTCATATTCGCGGTTAAGATCGCGAATTGTGACCGTGCCATCGACCATATATTGTTGTCCGCCGGCAATTTTGCGCACACCTGCGACGCTGACATCATGCTCGTCATCGATTTCCCCGACAATTTCTTCAAGAATGTCTTCAAGCGTTACGATACCCATCATGGCACCATACTCATCAACCACAACTGCGAAGTGTTCGCAGCGCTCGCGAAAGGCCTGAAGCTGTTCATAGAGATTTGTGGTTTCGGGGACAAAGCGCGGCTCCATCATAATGTTTTCCAATGTGATTGATTCCACGCTGCCGTGACGTTCGTGCATTTCACACAGAAGCAACTTGACATGGATGACACCAATAATGTTGTCGGTATTGTCCTTCCAGACCGGCAGGCGGCTAAACGGGCTGTCGAGCACCTCTTTGATGATCACGTCCATAGGCTGGTCAGCATCAATCATAGTGACATTTTTACGGTGAGTCATAATGTCCTCGAGGTCGACATCGGCTAGGTCGAGGATCGAGCGCAACATAGCGCGCTGTTCCTGTGTTTCTTGCTCTGGGCCCTGATGCATCTCAATCGCACCACGTAAAAGTTCCAGATGCGATCCAGCGGCAACCTTGGAAATGTCGATCCCGAACAGGCGCAGTACATTGCGTACAATCCAGGTGACTGTCTCTGTTATGGGCGCGAAGACCATAATCACGATACGGATTATGGGCGCAATGCGCATCGACATGCCCTCTGCATGATGGAGGGCGTAGGTTTTGGGCAAGACCTCAGCAAAGATCAGCACAAGCATGGTCATGATCAGCGTTGCATAGACAACGCCGGTTTCGCCAAAAATCTTGATCAAGACGCTGGTGGCCAATGCGGAAGCAAGGATGTTGACCATATTGTTGCCGAGCAGCAACGCACCGATCATGCGATCTTTTTGATCTCTGATTTTATTGACCAGCGCCGCGCGGACGTCACCGTCACTTTCCTTGCTGAGCAGCCGAACCCTAGAAGCCGCAGTCAGAGCAGTTTCTGCACCAGAAAAAAACGCTGAAAGCAACATCAAAACAATGATTGCAGTTACAGAGAGGAGAATGCCGATTTCCATCTTTCTTTAATACCTTTCTGTGTGATTTTGGTTTCTCCGCCGAGGGATTCGCGCAAGACATCGCGCACTAAATCCAGCGTAACATCGTCGCTTAAAAACGCCTCGCCGATGCCACTAACTAAAACGAAAGTCAGCTTGCCGTCCTTAATTTTCTTATCATGACTCATGGCGACAACCAATGCATCAACACTGGTGCTTAAATCTTCGATCGCGGCAGCGCGTGTTGGCAGCCCCATGGCGGAGAGATGCTGTTCAACACGTTCAACATCGGCCTGTGAACACATCCCCATCCGATAAGACAGGTCAAAAGCCATCACAATACCTATTGAAACGGCTTCACCGTGCAGAAGCGCACCATTGTAACCAGCTTCAGATTCTAAAGCATGACCGAAGGTGTGGCCCAAATTGAGTAAAGCACGGCGTCCATGCTCTAATTCATCGGCTTGCACTACTCTGGCTTTGGCTTTGCAGCTGACCTCGAGAACATGGGCGACAGCATCCTGATCAAGATTGCAAACACGCTCGCCATTCGCCTCCAACCAGGTGAAAAATCCTGCATCTTCAATAAGACCGTATTTAACAACTTCTGCATACCCGGCCAGCAACTCGCGGCGTGGCAAAGTTTCAAGCGTTTCAATATCGGCAATTACGGCGGTGGGCTGGTAAAATGAGCCTATCAGATTTTTGCCTTCGGCGGTATTAATGCCGGTTTTACCGCCAACGGAACTATCGACCTGTGAAAGAAGTGTTGTGGGGACCTGCACATAGGGTACGCCGCGCATAACGATGGAGGCGCAAAAGCCTGTGAGATCTCCAATTACGCCGCCGCCAATGGCCAATACCAGCGAATCACGATTGGTGCCACCAGCGAGCATCCAGGTGCAAACCTCCTGAGCATGTTTGAAAGATTTAGTTTTTTCGCCAGCGGGCAAAACCTTAAGATCACAGATTCCCGTGCCGCTGTCAGCGATGAGACTGCGCACACGCGCCGCATAAGGCTCAACATTTTTATCGGTAACGATAAAGACATTACGGCCTTCAAGGTTCTGAGGAATAAAATCTCCTATTCTGAACAGCAGCGAATGGCCAATGAAAATATCATAGGCTCTTGCATCCAGATTGATCGTAACGATTTTTGTTTCCATGCCTTCTTCGCGTATAAAACAGCCTCAAACCTTATCGATATTCAGATATTCATACAATGCTTTTATCAACGCCTCATGGGCCCGTTGCTGGCTCCCGGCATTCATTTTGAAATGAATGTGAGACTGCGCATAGAGCGGATGGCGGTCTTGCATCAAGGTTTTCAGTTTTTTCTCGGGATTATCTGTTTGTAACAACGGACGTGTTTGCGACTTTTGTACGCGCTCCCACAGCGTTTCAAAATCCGCGTCCAGCCAAATCATGATACTGCCCTCTTTCAAAACTTCGAGCGTTTCGGGATTGCTCAGTGCGCCGCCGCCTGTGGCTATTATGCATGGGCCGCGCTGCAGTAATTCAATGATCGTATTGTGCTCGGCGCCTCTGAATTTTTTTTCACCGAAATTCTTGAATATATCAGCAACGCTTTGACCTGCCTTGTCTTCAATCACTTTATCGGAATCGTAAATCTTTAGCCCCAGGATTTCAGCAAGTTCTCGGCCAACGTGGCTTTTGCCTGCTCCCATCATGCCAACCAATGCTATGGGCTTTGTGAGACTTGAAAGAATGCCAGACTTTAAATTTTCCTCAACAGCCAACGTCTATAGTCCATTTTTCATTTTTTGCATTGCAACGCCCAGAGTAAGCCCTTATTGTCGTTCCAAATTTCAACATTAACGGAGAAATCCCAAACGATGTCAAAATTTTTACTCTCACTTGGCGTTTTATTTGCTTTGCTTATTTTCGGGGGATTCATTTTTTTGGCTTTTGTACCTGTCACTATCGAACAGGAACCAGTCATCATCGAAGTTCCAGCTACCGGATTATAGTGTTTTCGCATCATAAAATACCTTTATTAATGATAATTATGTCAATATTAGTCACCGCATTGACAAAACAGAAATAATTTATGAAAATGCTTGACGCTCAAGTGGCTTGTGTATTATGTAATGCCTAACTTCTAAACTCCATTTTAATGTGGGTCTGGCTTTAAAAAGCTGCTATGAAGTTTTGCAAAATACGCATACTAAGGTTGAATTTAAGGAAAAACCAGATCGTTGCGTGAGGCCTCTAGAGGTACGTACTGTGTGGGATAAAGATGTTCTTGATGCCTACCAAGGCTTTAAGACAATAGAATTTAAAGGAGAAATATTATGGCACGTCCAGGCCGTCCAGCAATGCCCAAACCAAACCTCCACCCTTCTGTGGATGCATTTTTAGATATGTTAACGACGGAACGCGGCGCGGCGCTTAACACCCGTCAAGCTTACTGGCGTGACCTCGCTGATGTCAGCTCGTATTTGCGTAACAGTAAAAACAGCGACATCGACAGAGCCACGACCGATCAACTGAAAGCGTATCTTAAAGATCTGAGTGAGAAGACGCACATTAAAGGCGCAAACAAATCCAAGATCGCCGTGCGTACCGTAGCGCGGCGCTTGTCGGCCCTGCGTCAATTCTACCGCTTTATGGTGTCCGAAGGGACACGCAGCGATGATCCCACTTCAACAATTGAGAGTCCTAAACAGGGACGCACTTTGCCAAAAACACTCAGCGAAGCTGAGGTGACACAGTTGATCACGACTGCGGCTGAGCCGGGTACTCCGGAGAGTGTTCGTCTAGTTTGTCTGCTGGAGATGCTTTATGCTACAGGCTTGCGTGTTTCCGAGCTTGTGGGCTTGCCGATGTCGGCAATTGGCGAAGACAGTGAGTTTTTGACTGTCGCCGGGAAAGCCGGGCGCGAGCGCATGGTGCCTTTGTCCGATCCTGCGCAAGAAGCGTTAAAAAATTACATGGACACACGCAAGCGTTTCATTGGAACGGAAAGTCAAGCCAATCAGGAACAGTGGTTGTTCCCATCACGCACATCTGACAGCGGTCACCTGACCCGTCAGCGTTTTGCACAGCTTTTGAAAGATCTGGCGCGTAATGCTGAAGTTGACGAAGACCGTGTTAGCCCGCACATTTTGCGTCACGCGTTTGCGACGCACCTGCTGAGCCGCGGCGCTGATTTGCGCAGTGTGCAGAAAATGCTGGGGCATGCGGATATTGCTACTACTCAGATTTACACGCATATTGTTGGTGAAAACCTTAAAAAGACCGTTAAAGACAAGCATCCTCTGTCGAAAAAAGCCGGCGCGAAGTAAGAAATTTCTAACCAAATTTCCATCAGGCGACCGATGTTCACTGAACACTCTTCATTGAACTTGGGCGCCTGATTTGCTATCAAGTCCCACAATAATGAAATGAGCGCATCATTACGTGCGCACCAAACATGGAATACTCATATGAGTCAGCTTGAATTTGAAAAACCCATTTTGGAACTAGAAGCAAAAATTGCGGAATTGCGCAATGTCAGCAGCGATAGCGCAGTAAATATTGCCGATGAAGTTAAGCGGATGCAGGATAAATCCTCGAAGTTGCTTCAGCAGGCCTATGCCAAGCTTAATCCGGCGCAAAAAGTGCAAGTTGCCCGGCATCAAAACCGTCCGCATTTTAAGGACTATCTCGATGCGTTGATTACGGATTTTACGCCACTGGCCGGTGATCGTAACTTTGCCGATGATCATGCCCTGATAGGGGGGCTGGGACGTTTTCAGGGGCGGCCTTGTGTAATTTTAGGACAAGAAAAAGGCCATGATACCGAAAGCCGTATTTATCATAGTTTTGGCATGGCGCGTCCGGAAGGCTATCGTAAAGCCCAGCGCCTTATGGCTATGGCTTCACAATTCCAGCTTCCTGTTTTGACGTTCATTGACACAGCTGGCGCATATCCGGGTATGGGCGCAGAGGAACGCGGTCAATCCGAGGCGATTGCCAAGTCGATTGAATCATGCCTGCGCACCGATGTGCCGATCATATCTGTGGTGATTGGTGAAGGGGGTTCCGGCGGCGCGGTGGCCATTGCCGTGGCAGACAGGATTTACATGCTGGAACATTCTATTTATTCCGTTATTTCTCCGGAAGGGTGTGCTTCTATTCTTTGGCGGAGCGGTGATTATGCTCAAGAAGCAGCCAGCGCACTCAAACTTACGGCACAAGATTTGTATGAACTGAAGTTGATTGACGCTATTATTGCAGAACCGCTAGGCGGCGCACATCGGCATCACGAAGAAACAACAGCCAGCGTTGGACGACAACTGCAGCAAGGCTTGAAAGAGCTTACACCCTGGGATGGCGCCGAACTGATCAAAGCCAGACGCCAGAAATTCCTTGCGTTCGGGCGTGAATCCTTATAATTCAGCTTAATTTTGTGAATCCCTACAAGGCGCTATAGCGCCCGCTCCATGTGGCGGCTATCCTCATCAGGTATTTTATTCGTTTCAAGCTGTATTCTTTCATAATCAATATTCTTGCCTCCCTGCCCCATGGCATTCGCTGCGGGTTTGATCATAATTTTTGCACGTATTTTCATATGTTCAAAATCGCCATGTCCAGCACGGCTATGCCCATCTTCCGTGGATGATGCACGAAAATAGAGCATCAGAAACACCCGAATTGCCGCAGTTAATGAAGTATTTTGATTTTTGCGAGCATTAATTAAACTGCAAATATCGTGCATGGTGCATTTTTCACGTTTTGAAATTTCTTTAAGCGCCATCCACATTTCCGGCTCCAGACGTACGGATGTACGCCGTCCTGCTACTGTGATATTGCGGCTCAACAACGTGCTTTTAGCCTCACTGTTGAGCGTACGTTCTTCCGTAACGTTTGATCTAACAAAAGAGCTTTGCATAACATCCCCCATATTTTTCAAATTGCATTACGTCACTTAATACACCCTATGGTATATATCAATGCAACTTCTGGGTGCAAATATATTTTTTGCTATTTTATTCAAGGGGTGGATAACTTTAGGGATAGCGCGTGTAATCCATCTTTAAAAGCTTCATCTAATATAACCATCGTTATTCTATGGCACTCTATTCTGGACAAACCCTTATAGGCCTCAGACACAATTATGAGTTTATAGTGTGTTTGACCTGAACCATTATCACCGGCGTGGTCTGCATGTTTATGGCTTTCGTTGATTAACTCCATATGGGTGGGGTGTAAATTTTCTTCAACAAGACGCTTGATCAATTCATCCATATGCATAACTTAGTCCTTACCTGCCCTTTCATGGCACTTTGTGAAGAAATTCTGTATCATGATTATATAGGGTTAACATTTACATTATTGATAGACTTTAATGCCAAAAATTTCTTTACGGCCCAAATCGCCTGAATTTCAAGACCATCAGGCTCAGACGCGTCATCATCGCTGTGATATGCCCGGATGCCGAGAGGAAGGTGGTTTCCGTGCACCCAAAGACCGGTCCTTATCAACGCATTACTGGTTTTGTCAGGATCATATCCGCGAATACAACAAGGCTTGGAATTTTTTTGAAGGTATGGCTGCATGCGAAGTTGAAGAACACATGATCAATAGCCTGTATGGCGATCGGCCTACCTGGCAGTATGGGGTTAATGGTGATGCGCAGGAGGCTTTATATCGTAAGGCCTGGCAAATGTATAACGGCGATAACGAACCGCCACCACGTAGCAAGGACCGCGCACGCAAAGACATACCCAGCGCCCTCACCCCGGAATATGAAGCTTTGGTGATTATGGGGCTGGAGCCTCCCGTTACGCTGAGCGCGATTAAGGCGCGCTATAAACTGCTGGCGAAAAAGCACCACCCGGATTTGAATAAGGGCTGCTTGAAATCCGAAGAGCTTCTCAAACAGATCAATATGGCCTATACCATTCTTAAACTCGCCTATGAGAAATTTGAGAATTTGCCGGAAAGAAATTAACATCATGGAATCAGTAGAAGAACTGGATAAGGAAAAAGAAGCCGCCGGGATGTCGTTCGACATCACGACGATCAAGGCCAAAGAGGGCAAATATTCCTCAATTCCGAATATTAAGGTTAATGTGCGTGATGTATTCGGCCTTGATATTGATTGGCAAGTTCCGGCATTTAGCGAGGATAGCGCCAATGTACCGGCGATTGATAAGAGCTATCAGTTTGATCACGATACGACGCTGGCGATTTTGGCAGGTTTTGCCCATAACCGCCGCGTAATGGTTCAAGGGTATCACGGGACGGGGAAATCCACACATATTGAACAGGTTGCGGCACGGCTGAACTGGCCGTGTGTGAGGATCAACCTCGATTCGCATGTCAGCCGGGTCGATTTAATCGGCAAAGACACCATCGTTTTGAGAGAAGGCAAACAGATTACCGAATGGAAAGAAGGCCTGCTGCCGTGGTCGATTCAAAACCCTGTGGCGCTGGTGTTTGACGAATATGATGCGGGGCGCCCGGATGTGATGTTCGTGATCCAGCGTATTCTGGAGCAAGAAGGAAAGCTGACCCTGATCGACCAGAACCGCGTGATCCGCCCTCACCCGGCTTTTCGACTGTTTGCGACAGCCAACACGGTGGGGCTTGGCGATACGTCCGGGCTTTATCACGGGACGCAGCAAATCAACCAAGCGCAGATGGACCGCTGGAATATCTGTGTAACGCTGAATTACCTGCCCCATGATGATGAGATGAACATTATGCTGGCCAAATTCCCTGAGCTTAAAACCGGTGAAGGCCGTGATATGGTCGATAAAATGGTGCGCATGGCTGATCTTACCCGCGAGGGCTTTATAAACGGCGATCTATCAACATTGATGAGCCCGCGCACCGTGCTGGCCTGGATTGAAAACACTTTGATTTTTGACGGCAATCGCGATTTTGCGTTTCAGCTTTCCTTCATGAACCGCTGTGACGAAGCCGAGCGCCCTTTGATTGCAGAGTATTACCAGCGCTGTTTTGATGTTGAATTGCCCGCCAGTGCGATACGGAATGTGGCGGTGAGTTAGGCTGGCCCGTCTGTCGTGGAACCAGTAGGCGATCTTCCAAGAAAATCGTGGGCTGGCTTTTTCCTCGCTTCAAACTCATCCCAGAGTTCATTTATCCGATTGATCGCTTCTTTTGAGTTCATTTGTCTCCAAGGCCGATCCTCCAGCACAGCAACCATTTCTTCAGGATTCAAACCACCTCTACCATTCAGTCGCTCTAAGGATTGGCCGTGATTTATTTGCGCCTGTCTTTCATGGGGTGCAATTAATTCCCAAGGTATTTCACCTTTAGCACCTATAACCCGGAACATCTTTTCTTTGGTCATTTTTGTTTCTCCAAATTTACGGTAACACGCAATTATGAAAAAATGAAGTATTTTGCCCCCTTTGTCATTGCGAGGGTGTATAGCACCCGAAGCAATCCACAACACCGCACTGGATTGCTTCGTCGACACTGAAGCTTCTCCTCGCAATGACGTTGTGGTAAAAACACTCATGAATAACAACCCGACACTCGATAACGAAACCTTTAAACAAATCACAGCGGCGGCTTTGCGCACACTGGCCGGGGAAAAGGATTTAGAGGTCACCTATTCCGCAGCGGAGAAACCTGTCGGTAAAGCGCCGCTGGGCGGGCATCCCCGTCTTCCGGAGCCGGGCCATAATCTGCCGCCAGCGGAAAAGCGTCTATTGCGCGGGTGTGCGGATGCGCAGGCGCTGTATATCGCCCATCATGATGAGGCTCTACACCGCCGCCTTAGCCTCCGTGATGCACAGGCACAAGAAGCATTTAACGCGCTGGAACAGGCGCGATGCGAGGCGCTGGGGATGGCACGGATGCGCGGGGTGGCAGGCAATTTGTCGGCTGTTTTGGATGAAAAATGCAAACGCGCCGGGTTTGATACGCTGACCAGTAAAGACCAAGCCCAGCTCGGTGATGCGCTGCATGTGCTGGCGCGGCTGGCGCTCAGCGGTGAAGATGCACCGCATTCTGCGGATACATTGGTGAAGCTTTGGGAGCCAACCCTACAATCGTCGCAAGTGCAGACAACGCTCACAGTACTGAAAGACAATCTTCATGATCAGCGTGTCTTTGCCGCGCAAGCGATGCAGCTTTTGGAAACTCTCGATATGCCGGTGGATGGGCGCGGTGATAATCCCGGTGAAGACGGCGAAGAAACCGAAAGTGCGCCCCAAGCCGATCAACCGCAAGATCAGGAACAGGATGAAGACGGCGAGGAACAAGCGGGTGAGGAGTCCAGCGCCGAGGCCGGTATGGATGATACCTATGAAGGTGACGATAAGCCGCAGGATATCGATGGCCCCGGCGATGACATGGGCGAGATGAATGACGTGCCCGATGATTACGGGCAGGAGCAAAGCGATCCAGCCTTGCAAAAGCGCAAAGATTTTCTGGAAGGCGCGCGCGGACGTTACCATGTTTATACTACGCAGTTCGATGAAGAAATTGATGCAGCGGAACTGGCTGATCCGGGTGAGCTTACGCGCCTGCGCCAGATGCTCGATACGCAGCTCAGCGCGCATCAGGCGATTATCACCAAGCTAGCCAACCGGCTGCAACGCAAGGTAATGGCGCAACAGCGCCGAAGTTGGGAGTTTGGACTGGATGAAGGCATTCTTGATCCGTCGCGGCTGGCACGCATTATTGCCAATCCGACTGTGCCGGTGCAATACAAAGCTGAGAAAGAGACAAATTTTCGTGATACCGTTGTTACAATCCTGATCGACAACTCCGGCTCTATGCGCGGGCGCCCGATTGCGCTGGCGGCTATGAGTGCAGATATTATTTCACGCACGTTAGAGCGTTGCGGGGTGGGTTCTGAAATCCTCGGTTTTACGACACGGGCGTGGAAAGGCGGTAAAGCGCGGGAATTATGGATGGATCAGGGCCGTCCACCGGAACCGGGGCGGCTGAATGATATTCGCCATATCATCTATAAGGCGGCCGATGCGCCGATGCGCCGGACGCGTAAAAATCTCGGGCTGATGCTGAAAGAGGGCATCTTAAAAGAGAATATTGATGGCGAAGCCCTGGTCTGGGCGTATAACCGGCTGGCGCGCAGGCCTGAGGCGCGCAAGATTTTGATGGTGATTTCCGACGGCGCGCCGGTCGATGATTCGACCTTGTCGGTGAATCCATCGAATATTCTCGAAGCGGATTTGCGCAATGTGATCGGCTGGATTGAGGAGAAAAGTGATATTGAAATTAGCGCGATAGGGATTGGCCATGACGTAACACGCTATTATACCAGAGCGATGACAATTGCCGATGCGGATGAACTGGCCAAAGCGCTGATCGGCCAGCTTGAAGGGTTGTTTGAGGAGAGCAAATAGCCCCTGCCCGGTTATTTCCTTCATTAACGGTTTTTTGGTATTCTATGCCTTAGAATAGACGCGAGGGTCAAAAATGGGACAAGAAAATCTAAGAGAAACATTCGCAATGCGGCTTATAGATATTAAACCAGACAAAAAGCATGTGGTGATTTCTATGCCACAACAAATACTTAATGACATTTTTCTGATCATCGGTGCTGCCAAAGACAAGAATGACTATGCGTTAGATGATGCTGTGGGGATGAACGATACCCCCCCTACCGGTTCTTTTGACGAACTCATTGCAGAGCTGCGAAACAACAACAATGATGGTACAAATGAACCTGTTCACATTACCCTGACAGAAAAAAATCTCCGGCACCTTTCCATGCTTTTAGAAACCATTTCAGATGTAATGTGTATGGAAGATCACTTCCCTTCATTGCTTGAAAAAGGCATCACAGATGAAAAGGCTGAAGAGATGGTGGATCAAATGTGGAAAATTCGCAATGAAGCGATCCCCTCACCCCCAACATAGATACCCACGGGTAAACCCGTGGTTCTATGGGGCTGCGCCGCGCTTTGCGCATTACAATTCCTCGCGGAATTGACCTGAATCCCGGTGTCCTTGACGTTCTACATAACGGCGAATAACGTGCTCATCAACGCCTACGCTGCTTACGAAGTAGCCCGGCGACCACACAATATTTTCCTTCCAGTAAACTTTGGCAAGAAAATCAAACCGCTTGTGCAAGGCGCTCGCCGATTGGCTTTTCATCGTGCCCATAACAGACGCTATTGCGTATTTCGGGGGTATCACCATGACCATATGCAGGTGATCCTGACCAAAGCCAATCGTCTCTATCGTGACGCCGGGCATACTTCGACACAGCTTGAGAAGAACCCTGTGCACGTATGCACAGACACCAGGCTTCAGGACCCTCCGGCGGTATTTGCAGACCCAAACCACGTGATATTCGAGGCGGTAAGCGCTGTGCCCAGTCGTAATAACTTCCATAACGGAAACAACATACCGCCTCCGGGCTCATTCATCCACGGGTAAACCCGTGGTGTTCTGTCCTACGGACCGCATAAAGAAAACGAACTTATTAACAAAATTATTCATCATTCTGATGAACAACAGCATTTTAGCAGTTTTAATAAAGAAAAAAACGGCCTCGTTCTGGGCATTGAAACACATGAAGATTTAAAAAATCATATTATTGATACATTAAACGATCCAGAAACACGAGGATTTGCTGCCAGCGCTGATGGCAGTAAAATGATATTTTACAATGAAAAAACAAACACCTTCATTTCACTGGATCCAGAATCCGCATCGGGAGGAACAGCTTTTAGACCGCGCACACCTCATACGGGTACCAAATATTTTGCTCGACAAATTAAGAGCTATGGCGACAAAATGCTTTCTATGCCTGACGTTACCCCGGGAGGAATAAAGGGTACTGTGTCCGTCTTTAAGGCTACAAACGGTACTCTGCCAAAATTGCTTGGCGCGCTGGGCGATGTTGGCAAAAGCAACAAGAACATTGTGCTTGATGCAGGTATTGCTGTAGCTGCTGGCGGAATGGCCCTTATGGCAGGCGCAACGCCTGCAGAGGCGGCTTATGCTGCCGGGGAGACGTCAATCCCATCCCGGAAACAACGGAAGCCCTGCTTCATGGAGAGTCGGGCGCAGAAGTGGCAGAAACCGCCGTTCAGGATGCCTCGGCCTGGGCGGGCTGCGTTGCAGGAGGATATGCCGTCGGCAAGCTTGGTTTTATGGGAGGCTCTGCAGTCAATCCCGGTCTCGGAACAGCGATTGGTACAGGCGTTGGCGCCATCGTTGGCTGCGCGGGCGATGCCTGAGTCGCCAGCGAGATCAGTGACCGGATTTTCCGTTTCTTTGCAGGTGATGAGACGCAGGACGTTACACTTGATGAAATCCGTGAAATCCTGCCCGAAAAATCCACACCCGATATGCCGCCGGAATTTCAAGCGCTCACCGAAGTTCAAAGTTCCGATGAGCTCATGCAAGACACATTGGATAATTTACAACAAGATGGCAGTTTCGGCGAATTTATGGTGCCGGAGCTACAGGTGCAAAACCAACTCCATACGCAAATGATGCTTGAACAAGAACACGCGATTGAGCAGCAACGCATTCTTGAAGCGCAGCGCCAGTTTGAGCAAAACAGGATAGCACAAACTGCGGGCAGCACTCCGCAAACAGCGAGTACACATGGCCAGACGATGGCATTTTCGAATCCATAATCCCCTGCCCCGCAATTCCCTCATTAACGGTTTTTTGGTATTATGTGCGTTAGAATAGATGCGAGGGGCAAATATGGAACAAGAGCAGCAATATACGTATCGATATTTCTTCAATGGTGTCTTCCCTATTCGGGCGATCGTAGCCTCGGAAGACGGGGATGACATTATCGGAACCGAAACACCTAACCGGGATACAGGTGTTATGGAGCTTAACCAGCGTTTTCTTGATCAAGTCATATGGAATATGAGTGGCGATATTGACGAGATTCCTAAAGAAGAATTCGATCAACGTGTTAAAGAGTTTGTTGAAAAAAAAAGTAATCTAAAACCTGAAATTTAATTCTGCATTAGACAGAAAGCAGGTTCGTAGGGAGTGTGTAAATGCCGGAAAGCAATATTCCGCAAGTTCAGCCTGATTTATCTTTTGATGATCTGCTTCGTCAAGCAGAGCAGTCCGCCCCTGTGCTTGATAAAACGGCACAGGATATTCTTCAAAGACTCAAAGACGCGCATCCAGACGTCATGGAAGGGGTCCGTTTTGAGATGGGCCCACTCAAAACATGGGAAAGTGCCCAGAAAAAGCTGCCGGATTATGACGGTGATCATCGTCAAATCAAAGATCTAACCCGCGGACGTTTTGTCACTCAAACTCCAGAGCAGATACAGCTTATCAAGCAAGAGCTTTCAAACTTAAACCTTGCCGGCATGAATAACAAATATGAGGTCCCTAGTGAAACTGGCTATCGAGATTTGAACACTAAGGTTGTTTTACCTAATGGTCATATTGGAGAGATACAGGTCCAACAAGAAGACATGCTGCGTGTTAACAAGCAAACGCATACGTTAATGAAAGAGGCTAATAGAATAAAAGAGTTAGCCCAAAGTGAAAACAGGCCGTTTACACCAGAAGAAGTCTCCAGAAGAAATGTATTAAAAACCCAAGCAATCGAACTGCACAATGCCGCAGCCTATGACGGCAAAATCAATAGTCTGTTAGACCCGGACGTAAAAACAAAATTCATATATACAGGGCCAGTTGATAATAAAGGCCGCGCCCTAAATGTTATACTTGATAAGCTGGGAGATGTTGGCAAAAGCAACAAAAATATTGTGCTTGATGTCGGCATTGCCGCGGCTGTGGGCGCGGCTTCGCTCGCGGCTGGCGCATCTCCGGCAGAAGCGGCGTATAACAGCGGACAAACGCTCAATCCTATTCCGGAAACAACAGACGCCCTGCTTCATGGCGAGTCCGGCGTCGAAGTCGTGGAAGCCGCCGTTCAGGATGCCTCGGCCTGGGCGGGCTGCGTTGCAGGAGGATATGCCGTCGGCAAGCTTGGTTTTATGGGAGGCTCTGCAGTCAATCCCGGTCTCGGAACAGCGATTGGTACAGGCGTTGGCGCCATCGTTGGCTGCGCGGGCTGTGCCTGGGTCGCCAGCGAGATCAGTGACCGGATTTTCCGTTTCTTTGCAGGTGATGAGACGCAGGACGTTACACTTGATGAAATCCGTGAAATCCTGCCCGAAAAATCCACACCCGATATGCCGCCGGAATTTCAAGCTCTTGTTGAAGTTCAAAGCTCTGACGCGCTTATGCAGGATGCACTCGATAACCTCAGAGAAGATGGAAGCTGTACGGAATATATGGTGCCGGAGCTATGGATTCAAAACCAGCTTTATACGCAACAACAGCTGGAGCTGGAACAAGCGCTTGGAATCGACCCGGCTGCTCTTGGACGGGCCCTGGATGAGCCCAAACTTCAAGCCGATCTTGCGCAGGAGCAGGCCGATACATATAACAGAGCATTCATGCAACAGCCTGCCACTCCGTTCCGCTCTCCCTAAGGCTGCGTTTATTAGAGGTGGTCTCGGTTCTTCGGCCAGCTTTGCGGCGAAGTTAAGCTACGATCGGTTGGTTATTGTCATGCCGCCTGCCTGTGGTTTTGTTTCTCCGGGTGAAGGGCGCGGCCGCCGGAGCCGTTAGGCGGAGGCGGCAAGCCCGAGGCCGGAGAAACAAAATTTCGTTCATCATAAACGTCGTCCGGGGTTTGTCCATCAAATACCGAATGCGGCCTCTGCGCGTTGTAAAACGCCAGCCAGCGCCCGATATCCCGCCTGGCTTGCAGGCCGCTCTCGAACGCGTTCAGATACACGCATTCATATTTCAGACTCCGCCACAGCCGCTCGATGAACACATTGTCCATCCAGCGGCCCTTGTACGTGATATCCGCGCACCATACATGGTTCGGGCGGGTGATCGTGAGCCCCTTGAGCCGGTAGGGATAAATCCGGTGGCCGGGATGCGGCATCGAAGTGCGCGGCCTTTGATAGACCGCCTCGATTCCCATCAGGCGCATCAGACGCCGCACGCGGGTGCGGCCTACCTCGTACCCCTGACGGCGCAGATGCCGGGCCATCTGACGGGACCCGTAAAACGGGGTTTGCAGGAATTGCGCGTCAATCAGCCGCATCAGCGCCAAATTGTCCGCGCTCTCCCCGCGCCGCTCGTAATACCAGCCAGAGCGGCTGATCCCCAGCAACCGGCACTGCGCCGCGATGCCGATATTGTCATTGGACGGGTCTACCATTTCCTGCCGCCCCCGGACCGCAACCGGGCGGAGGCATCGGCTAAAAAATCACGTTCCACTGTCAGCTGTCCGATCTTGGCGTGCAAGTCCCTGACCTCGGCGTTATGCGCGTCCGCTCGCGATTCCAGCTTGCCCGCAAAACCCGCCTCCAGCGCAGCCAGAGCCTCCTTCTTCCAACGGTGAATGACCGTCGCATGCACCCCGTAACGGGATGACAGCTCCGTGATCGGCGCGTCCTCCCGCAACGCCGCCAGCGCAACCTGCGCTTTAAACTTCGCCGGGTAGTTCTTCCTTGTCTTACTCATAATCCATGACCCTCCTTCGGTCATAGATCGTAGCTTAACTCACTGTCCGAATTCTTGGAGCCACCTCTATTCCATCGCGAATTAAAGCTTGTCTTCATTGCAGCGATCCCGTAAGCAAAGCGAATGGCTAAGCAAAATAAAATCTATAAACCCAAACCCGTAAGTGGTTTTCCTGAATGGTTGCCGGAATACCGCGCCGTTGAGCAGTGCTGGCTGGATAAAATCCGCGCCGTGTTTGAAAGCTATGGGTATTGTTCGATAGAGACGCCCGCCGTTGAGGAATTGGAGGTGATTGCCGCCAAGGGCGAGGATGTCGATAAAGAGATTTACGTGCTGGAGCGCTTGCAGGCCGACCCGGATGAGAAAAAAGATGCGCGGCTGGCGCTGCATTTCGACCAGACAGTGCCGCTGGCGCGCTATGTCGCACAGCATTTTGCCGATCTGACCTTTCCGTTCAAGCGTTACCAGATGCAAAAAGTCTGGCGCGGTGAGCGCCCGCAGATGGGCCGGATGCGTGAATTTTATCAGTGCGACATCGATGTCATCAATGTCGATTCCCTGCCGATTCACTTTGATGCAGAAGTCGCGGCGATCTGTTATGAGGCGCTCGAAGCGCTGGATATGGGTCGCGTGCAATTGCGGGTGAGTAATCGGAAGATTTTGATGGGGTTTTTGGAAAGCTTAAATGTTCCGGATAAAAAAACTAACGGCGAAACTACAGTCAAACTCTCAGATGAAACCAAAGCAGAAATTATAAGAGACATCGACAAGCTTGAGAAAATCGGAAAAAAAGTCTTGCTATCAAGACTCGAACAAACCCTTTTGGTGGTCGGAGAGTTAGGGTTTAATTTTCAGACATTTATAGAACCTTTTTTGAATCTTGCGGAAACTAAAATAAAGCCCGGTGCAAATATTCTGGAATTGTTTCAAAACAATAGCGAGATTGATTCAAGTAACGAAATGCTGCGTGAAGGGATTGAAGAACTTCAATTTGTACTGGACCAACTCGCCCACCTCCCTGAACATGCGGTGGTTGCCGACCTGTCCATCGTGCGAGGGCTCGATTATTACACCGGCACGGTCTACGAAACGCAACTGCTCGATGTGCCGGAATTTGTCGGTTCGGTGTGCAGCGGCGGGCGGTATGACGATCTGGCGGGCAGTTATATCAACAAGCACTTGCCCGGCGTGGGGATTTCAATCGGCTTTACGCGGCTGTTTGACGTACTGCGTCAGGCGGGCAAGATTGAACCGGGGCTGAAATCTCCGGCGGACGTGCTGGTGGTTTTACCATCGGAAGAGCGGCGCGATGAGGCCGCGCAGGCCGCGCGGACCCTGCGTGAACGTGGAGTGAAGGTCGAGCTGTATCACGCACCGCAAAAAGTCGGCAAGCAAATCGCTTATGCCGAGAAAAAAGGGATTCCGCATGTCTGGTTTCCGCCGTTTGAGGATGGACAGGCGCACGAAGTGAAAAATATGTCCACAGGTAAGCAGATGCAGGCCGATCCGAAAGAGTGGAATCCTGATGAATAGGTTTTTGTCATTGCGAACGCTAGTGAAGCAATCCAGAATCTGGATTGCCGCGTCGGCCTTCGCTCTCCTCGCAATGACGGTGATGTCTGCATTGGCGCAAGACGAAGAAGCTCAAACTAAGAAAGAACAGCCCGCTGAAGAACCGCAGGGGCATACATATTCCCCTGATTTTTGTGAATTTTCCGTGACTTTTCCCAGTGCCCCTTACGCTGCGCGGCGCTGTGAGGATGAGGGTAAAGATAGATGTTATGATCTGGTGAGCTACACGCAGGTTTACGAGATGTCCTCAACCATCAACTTTCGGATTATATGCAACCCGATTGATTCTGCCGTCTATGACGAATACAGCGCCGAGGTGATGCAGGCGACCTTGCGGGCCATGACACGCAAAACGGTTGTTGAGGAATATAATAGCGGTTTTCGTGAGGGTGACGGCTATAAGCAGGCAGGGCTTGCAGGCGCGGGCAAGGTTGGGCGCACACCGATGATTTATATCGCGCAGCTGTGGATTGGCAAACAATCGGCCTTTTCCGTTGAGGCGGAGTTGATCGGCGAGGCGCATGAGACGGCGGATCAGGCGTTTAGCGATATATTGAAAACCGTGCGTTACAGCGGCGTTAAAGATGTTGAGCCGCCGGTGAAGACCAAGGCACCGGAGCGGGATTAGGTTGCAAAAGATTTAATCCGTTCGACCATGGAGAAGAAGCCGTTACGGCGATTGGGGGAGAGGTTCTGGTCGAGGCCCATTTTGGCGAAGGCGGATTCGATGTCGATAGCGCCAAGTTTTGAAAGCTTTACACCCTGATAGGTTTTATCCAGAATCGCGATCAGACCCCGGACGATGTGGGCGTCGCTGTCAGCCTTGAAGTAAAATTCACCATCGCGAATTTCCGGGACAATCCAGACGCGCGAAGTACAGCCCCGGACCAGCGATTCATCGTTTTTCAGCGATACATCCATGGCGGGTAAAGCGCGCCCGAGATCAATGAGATAGCGGTAGCGCTCTTCCCAATCATCAAAAAGTGCGAGATCTTCTATCAGTTCATTCAAGGTTTCCTGACTCATGAGCAGTTGTATAACATTTATTTTCGGGAGAAAAACAACAAATTCATTATATAAGGCTTGCGCGCCTGCCTTCGCGTTCGCTAGATTGGGAGAGTAACATAAAGAATGGACCCCTCTTTCCATGAGCAAATCTTCAGATAAAACCGATAGCAAAAATACCCTGTATTGTTCTTTTTGCGGCAAAAGCCAGCATGAGGTGCGTAAGCTGATTGCTGGCCCGAATGTTTTCATTTGCAATGAATGCGTTGAGCTGTGCATGGATATTATCCGTGAAGAGGATAAGACACAGCTTGTTCGCGAAGGGGAAAATGTTCCTGCCCCGTCTGAGATCAAACAGGTTTTGGATGATTATGTAATTGGCCAGGAAGCTGCCAAGCGCGTGTTATCTGTGGCGGTGCATAACCATTACAAGCGTCTGGAGCATGGCGGAACTGGCTCAGGCAGCGATGTCGAGTTGGCGAAGTCAAACATCTTGCTGGTTGGTCCTACCGGTTGCGGTAAAACACTTTTGGCGCAAACACTCGCGCGTATTTTGGATGTACCTTTTACGATGGCCGATGCGACCACCCTGACCGAAGCAGGCTATGTGGGTGAAGATGTGGAAAATATTGTGCTCAAATTGCTACAAGCCAGTGATTACAATGTTGAGCGCGCGCAAAAAGGGATTGTGTATATTGATGAGATCGACAAAATTTCGCGCAAGTCTGATAACCCGTCGATTACCCGCGATGTGTCTGGAGAAGGTGTGCAGCAGGCCTTGCTAAAACTCATGGAAGGCACGGTGGCCTCTGTGCCGCCGCAGGGCGGGCGCAAGCACCCGCAGCAGGAATTTTTGCAGGTTGATACGGCCAACATCCTGTTTATTGCCGGGGGTGCGTTTGCGGGCCTTGACAAAGTGATCGCGGCGCGGGGGCGAGGCACAACAATTGGGTTTGGCGCGGATGTCAAAGATTTGGATGAGCGCGGCATTGGCGAGCTATTTAAGGAACTGGAGCCAGAAGATCTGCTCAAATACGGGCTCATTCCTGAATTTGTTGGGCGTTTGCCGGTGATTGCGACGCTGGAAGATCTGGATGAAGATGCACTGATCACCATTTTAACCGAACCGAAAAATGCACTGGTCAAGCAATATAAGAAGCTGTTTGACATTGAAGGTGTTGAGCTTACCTTCGAAGATTCCGCTTTAACGGCAATCGCCAAGAAGGCCATTGAACGCAAAACCGGGGCGCGGGGTTTGCGCTCCATTTTAGAGAATCTGTTGCTGGATACGATGTTTGAGCTTCCTGATATTGAGGGGCTGGAAGAGGTTATCATCAACAAGAAGACGGTAGAGGATGGCAAAGACCCGGTCATGGTGATCGCTGACGATAAGAAGAAAAAGAAAAAACCGGCCGGTAAAAAGGACAAAGAAGCGGCGAAGGCTTAAGCCCCAGTATGCGGCCTTATGTGTAAAAGTCATAACTTAATCTGACGATTATGAATTATCGGCCAGCCAGCGCTTCTTGAGGCGCGCTGTCCGATAATTCTTGCACGTTATCGATATTTTTCGATTGTGCAAGCTCTTTGGCATCCCGGAAGGTTTGCATTGGGGGTTTGCCGTAGCAGTATTTCCCGGAATGAGGCCGCGTTTCATTATATTTTCGCAGCCATTCATCGACGTCCGTTTGCAGCTCTTCGAGGCTGTAATACAGCTTTTTGCGGAAGGCGATGTCGTAGAACTCCTGCTTCATGGTGCGGTGGAACCGCTCGCAGATACCATTGGTTTGCGGAGAGTTTGCCTTCGTTCTGGTGTGATCGATATTTTCGATTCCCAGATAAAGCTGATAGGCGTGGTTCTCGGCTTTGCCGCAATATTCCGTGCCGCGGTCGGTAAGGATACGCAGCAGCACAAGCCCTTCTTCTGCGAAGAACGGCAGGACCGTGCCGTTAAGTGTATCGGCCGCCGTGATGGCGGTCTTCTCGGTATAGAGCCGGGCAAAGGCCACGCGGGAATAGGTATCGACAAAGGTTTGCTGATAAATCCGGCCCACGCCCTTGATGTTGCCGACATAGTAAGTATCCTGCGATCCCAGATAGCCCGGATGTTCGCTCTCAATCTCACCATGGGCCTCGCGCTGTGATTTTTGTTTTTCCAGCGCGGCGAGTTGTTCTTCGGTCAGGATGATGCCGTCTTGGGCAACCTTGGCTTCCAGCGCATTGAGGCGCTTCTTCATGGTCTCCAGATCGTTGCGCAGCCATACCGAACGGATGCCACCGGGCGAGATCAAAATGCCTTTTTTACGCAGTTCGTTAGCCGCACGTTGCTGGCCGTAGGCCGGAAACTCAACGGCGATCTCAATGCAGGCCCGCTCCACGCTTTCCGCCACGCGGTTCTTCAAGATCGGCTTCTTGCGGCTGATCTCGATCAGCGCTTCTTCTCCGCCGTTCTCGTACAGTTCACGATAGCGATAGAACGTATCACGGCTATAGCCCATGACTTTGCAGGCTTGCGAAACATTGCCCAATTGCTTGGCAAGCTCCAATACGCCCAGTTTCGGTTTGATGATTTTTTCCTGATAACTGCTCATGTCTGACACTCCTTTGCTTTTAAATGCAGTTTGTAAAGAATGTCAGATCAAGTCTCAACTAATACACCTTATGTGCCTACACCGGATCGTAGACCATTCCACCTTTCCAAAGACTGTAATCAATAAGCGTCTTGCGCAGTTCCCCTGCGTGGTACTGGTTGATGGTTCCGTATAAAAATTCTTCTTTTACAGCTTTAAGCCACGCGATTTTTTCGGATCTCAGTCCTACATTTTGCTCTTTAAGGCGTTCCGCTTCTTCACGTCTTTTTGCGAAATCTTCTTCGCCAAATAAAGCGCTTCTCAAAATATCTGATCGTGAAGGATGGCGTAATCTTCTCAGCTCTGTTGCCTCGATTTCTCCTGCACGATATTTCAGGACACCAAGATATCGCGCCGTCTGTTCCAAATTACACGCACCATCATCGCTCCCCCACGGCGTTGGATGCTGGTGCGTTCCCGGCTGAACATTAAAGCGCCGACATAATGTGAGTTTTTCCCTTTCGGACAGCAGCTCTAGGGCACCCCATGTTTTTTCTGCGAGTTGTTCTTGCTCTGCGGCGACTAGAGGATCTTCTGCATTCGGATCTATAAAAAGAGCCATAGGATCAGCGACCTCGAAACGCGAATCAATATCTGCATCATAAAGCGGATTATCCCGCCTTCGTTCCTTTGCTGCATAAATCTCCGATGAGCTAATGGTTCCACCGAGAAGGCGACTATGGAACTTATGACGCATTGACAGGGAAAACGATGATGCAATATCATCCTCTTCTACCTTACTCAGCGCAGCCCCCCTTTCAATTTCAGCGTTTTCGATGGCCTTCAGAATCTTGGACATGTGGTCATTTTTAAAAAGCTGGGGGAGGACGCCTTCCATCCCCATCTTCACGCCCCATTCTGCTCCATTCGTCACATAGGCGTTTAATGTTGTGTCTTTCTGTGCAGAGGGGCGCTTATGGTAGGCCTCTATACCCCTCAATACTCCGCACATCTTTCCACTCTTCCAGACCCCCACCAACGCGAAATCGAGAATGTCGTTTAATGTTACGTGCTTTTGAAATTTACGATATGTCGGGTACTGTTTTTTAATGATTAACCTGGACTTGTCTATTAATAAACGCTCAAGAGCTTTTTCATCGCTCTTTTCAACCCAGTCCCTTACAAGCGCATCTTCCTGTGCCCGCGATAGGCGCGGGTATTGTCGTGGATCGGCTATGTCCGCTAATCTTCGCAGCAACGCCCTTTGCGTTTCTCCATCGTTATCTACCCTACTGACCTCATCTAATTGGTCAAATTTGCCCTTCATCGCCACCTCTTCCAATACCTTAAATGATGGTTCGCACCCTACACGACCTATTTTATTATGTCAATATATTGTTTATTAATAAGTCTGTATGCTTTTTCATTTTGTGTTCATGCTTTTGTGCTTAAAATAATGTAGCATCAAGTTTGATGTTATTGATTCACAGGGGAGATTACTCACAATGTCACAAGCTGCCAAAATCATGCCGGAGCCAAACAAGAAATACCGCCTCATCACGCGCAGTGATATGGATGGGCTGGTATGTGGTATTTTGCTGAAAGAACTAGACCTCATTGACGATGTGACTTTTGCTCACCCTAAAGACATGCAAGACGGGCTCATTGATGTAGGGCCGGACGATATAACCACGAACCTTCCTTACGTCGAGGGCGCTTATCTGGCCTTTGATCACCATGCCAGCGAGACAGAGCGTCTGGATAAAATTGCTCCCAACCATATCATTGATGCGAGTGCGCCGTCAGCCGCGCGCGTGGTTTATGATTATTTTGGTGGCGAAGAGAAATTCCCTCATGTATCTTTGGATATGATGGAGGCAGTTGATAAGGCCGATTCTGCAAAATTTACGAAAGAAGACATTCTTAACCCTGACGGTTGGGAGCTTTTAAGCTTTATCATGGATGCGCGTACAGGCCTTGGGCGCTTCCGCGATTTTAATATCTCAAATTATCAATTGATGATGAAGCTAATAGAGCATTGTCGTAATCATGAAACGATTGAGCAAATTCTGGAGTTACAGGATGTTAAGGAGCGCGTTGACCTGTATTTTGATCATCAGATCAAATTTCGGGAGCAGATTGAGCGTTGCTCGGTTGTCCACGGCAACCTCGTGGTGCTGGACTTGCGCAAGGAAGAAACTATTTGGGCAGGAAACCGCTTTGTGATTTACGCCTTGTTCCCGCATGCTAATATTTCCGCTCACATTTTGTGGGGTAAGAACAAGCAAAATACTGTGTTTGCTATCGGAAAATCTATCCTGAACCGTACCAGCAACACGGACATCGGCCAGATGTGCTTAAGCTATGGCGGTGGCGGGCATAATGCAGCCGGGACCTGTCAGGTTGAGAACCTGAAAGCCGAAGAGCTGTTGCAGGAAATTATCAAGAAAATCCGGGCTGATGGCTAATTTTACTGTGAGCCTGCATGAAGTGCATGTGTGGATATTATGTTTCATATTTCCCCCGGTGATGTAATTGGTGTGATGGCACCGTCTTCCTATGTGGAGAAGGACGATATTGAAAAGTCGAAGGCGCTGTTGGAAAGTAAGGGGTATGACGTTTTTATTCACCCTCAGACCTTTGCACGCCAAAACCAGTCTGCTGGCACCCACAAGGATAAGCTTGATGCTCTTCACTCGCTTTATGCTGATGAGAGTATTCGCGCAATTTGGGCCGCCGGTGGTGGAAACCGGTCACTTTATTTGCTGGACGATCTGGACTATGAGCTCATCGCAAAGAAACCGAAACCCCTGATTGGTTTCAGCGATGCGAGTGCGCTTTTGAATGCTATTTACGCCAACACCGGGATTGAGGGCTTTCATGCGCAAGTCTTCAAACGTTTGCACGATTTTGAACAGCTTGATGAAACGCTCTGCGCCCTGTCAGGGAAATGCTCTTCTATGCCCATGGAAGAGGCGCTTATCCTTCGGTCTGGCCACGCCGAAGGGGTTATAATCGGCGGATGCCTGAGTTTGTTTCACTATCTGCCCGGCACCAATGATTGTCCCAATATGCAAGGTGCCATTTTATTACTTGAAGATAGCAGTGATGAAATAAGCCGGTTTGACCGCATGTTTGCGCACATGAAGCGCATGGGTGTCTTTGAGCAGATCGGCGGTCTGGTCCTGGGTGAGTTTCACGATACAAAAGATAGCGTACGCCCCTTTGGATTCTCGCTTGAGGATATTGTATTAGAAGCCCTTGATGGCAGGGACATTCCCATTATTTTCAATGCCCCATTTGGCCACGGTAAAAATTTATGGCCAGTACCAATCGGAAGAAACGGCATCTTGGATACTACTGCAATGAACTTACGTTTTACAAACTTGTGCTAGACACCCCCTTTCGTCTCCACAAGAAGACTTGTATAAAATATGCGCCTTTATGAGAGTGCATGAGATATACATGCTATTTAAAAAATAATTAAAAGCTTGTTATAAAACAATAATTTTAAATTTTGACATATTTGGCGCTCTATCCTAATCTGACAAAAAAATGGAGATTGCCTGCTGTTGTATTTCATTTAATCGTTATATAACAATGCTTTATAAAAAATTATTTGACAAGTGACTTTTTTAAACGCATATATTAGATAATCAAAATAAAAATAGCAGGGACTGAGTTAGAGATGAAGTATGAGAGCGTATGCTCGCATGGCTCGTTCACCAGTTGGGGATCTGGATTTAAATATCATTATGAAGCGTGTGATTGCGCCATTGATGTAACCTCCGCAGATGGACATAGGGCACTGGCGAGACTAAAACCGGGTAGTCAGATATGCTGCGATCCGTTTTCTTATATCGAAATATTGAATAAAACAAATCAAATCAAAGCTCTGATGTATAGCGGCAATACGACAACAAATTTGGCTGATACGCTTGACGATGCACGGCTGAGAGAGGTGGCCCCAAGAATTCGGACAGTGAGTTAAGCTACGATCTATGACCGAAGGAGGGTCATGGATTATGAGCAAGACAAGGAAGAACTACCCGGCGAAGTTTAAAGCGCAGGTTGCGCTGGCGGCGTTGCGGGAGGACGCGCCGATCACGGAGCTGTCATCCCGTTACGGGGTGCATGCGACGGTCATTCACCGTTGGAAGAAGGAGGCTCTGGCTGCGCTGGAGGCGGGTTTTGCGGGCAAGCTGGAATCGCGAGCGGACGCGCATAACGCCGAGGTCAGGGACTTGCACGCCAAGATCGGACAGCTGACAGTGGAACGTGATTTTTTAGCCGATGCCTCCGCCCGGTTGCGGTCCGGGGGCGGCAGGAAATGGTAGACCCGTCCAATGACAATATCGGCATCGCGGCGCAGTGCCGGTTGCTGGGGATCAGCCGCTCTGGCTGGTATTACGAGCGGCGCGGGGAGAGCGCGGACAATTTGGCGCTGATGCGGCTGATTGACGCGCAATTCCTGCAAACCCCGTTTTACGGATCCCGTCAGATGGCCCGGCATCTGCGCCGTCAGGGGTACGAGGTAGGCCGCACCCGCGTGCGGCGTCTGATGCGCCTGATGGGAATCGAGGCGGTCTATCAAAGGCCGCGCACTTCGATGCCGCATCCCGGCCACCGGATTTATCCCTACCGGCTCAAGGGGCTCACGATCACCCGCCCGAACCATGTATGGTGCGCGGATATCACGTACATCCCTGTCAAACGCGGGTTTTTGTATCTGGTAGCGATCATGGACTGGGCCAGCCGGAAGGTGCTGGCCTGGCGGCTGTCGAACACGATGGAAACGCGCTTTTGCGTGGAGGCGCTGGAGGAAGCCATCGCCCGCTACGGGCCGCCGGAGATCTTCAATACCGATCAGGGCAGCCAGTTCACGGCGGACGCGTGGACGGGCGTCCTGAAAGAAAACGGGATCGCGATCTCGATGGACGGCAAGGGCCGCTGGATGGACAATGTGTTCATCGAGCGGCTGTGGCGGAGTCTGAAATATGAATGCGTGTATCTGAACGCGTTCGAGAGCGGCCTGCAAGCCAGGCGGGATATCGGGCGCTGGCTGGCGTTTTACAACGCGCAGAGGCCGCATTCGGTATTTGATGGACAAACCCCGGACGACGTTTATGATGAACGAAATTTTGTTTCTCCGGCCTCGGGCTTGCCGCCTCCGCCTAACGGCTCCGGCGGCCGCGCCCTTCACCCGGAGAAACAAAACCACAGGCAGGCGGCATGACAATAACCAACCGATCGTAGCTTAACTTCGCCGCAAAGCTGGCCGAAGAACCGAGACCACCTCTGAGCAGCCTGATAAAAATTACAGGATATATTTCGTACATGGCCCTTTACGGGCTGCATTGCAAGGATTTTGATCATTTTTCGACGCTGTTTTGTCGAGATTTCAATCTTAAGAGCCTAATAATTAAACGGCTTTCCTCAGATAGTCAGGAAAAGAGCTTTTATCTTGCCAGCATTACCACACAACACAATAATTCGGTGTGTGCAAGATCTGATAATTTATCCGGCCTGACGACTTTGTTATCAAATAAAATTTTGAGTGATCTTATCGCGGTAGAATTTGGATTAAATCGCGATAGTTCTGCACAAAATTTATTGGGTGCGGCGTCTAAACTAGCAACAATCGGGCGCGTTCTGGACAATAATTTTATTCCGGAAGAAAAGTTGAAACGTATAAAAAAACTTGAAAAACCTGAAACTATCAACAGGATGTAAAGTTATTAAAAACAGTACATTGGCTCTGTTTGTTAATAAAAATTTTTAAGACTTTATTAAGTTTTTGTTGAAAATTTGTGAAATTTTAGGTACCATCTGGCTTCACGTTTAAACAAGACATTGTTTTGTGAATGGCGAAAGTGCTTATCCGGGGCGGACTCGGTGCGCTGTGGTGTGGGCCTTTTGTCAATAAACATAACAACAAAAAGAAGGTGCATTGAACATGGCTAATGATAATTTTGACTTCACTGCTGGAACCTCCGTTGTATACCCTGCACATGGCGTAGGCGTTATCGAAGGGATCGAAACCCAGAATATTGGCGGCATGGAAGTCAGCCTTTATGCTATTTCTTTTGAAAAAGACCGTATGCGCCTTAAAATTCCTGTGATGAAAGCCGAGGCTGCGGGCCTGCGCAAACTCAGCTCTACGGATCGTATGGGCGATGCGCTAAAAACACTGAAAGGCAAAGCCCGCGTACGGCGTACAATGTGGAGCCGCCGCGCACAGGAATACGAAATGAAGATTAATTCCGGTGATCCCGTCGCGATTGCAGAAGTTCTGCGCGATCTGAAACGTAGTAATGACGATAGCGAGCAATCTTACAGCGAACGTCAAATCTATCAATCAGCACTGGAGCGTTTGGCACGCGAAGTGGCGGCGGTTGAGAAAATTACCGAGGGCAAAGCAATAGAACGCCTTGAAGACATTATGGGTGTTCCAAAAGAAATGCCTCTGGAAGACAAGCAAGCCGCTTAAGAGTGGGCTTCTCTTACATTTACCTGAAATTTTAATCGGGCGCATGGATAAGTTTTTAGGCTTTCTATGCGCCTGATTTTATTATATACTGACTTTGATTCTGGGAACTCTTCCCGCCCTCACCTTTTTTCGGTCACCGAAAAGTCACCCACGAGAACGAACGCAAACGTGAATATGGTTTGGAAAGATTCTGATTCTATCTCCTCAATGGGCACACCCCATATAGTATGGAGCATTCCTGCTATTCACGCAGATCTAGTACAGCTTGTGCGCTTGCATGATATGATTTTTAGTCGGATCAAGCCGGGTGACCGGATCATTTATCATGGTAATTACACAGGCTATGGTGAGCGTGCGGTAGCGTGCCTTGATGAAATTCTGGCCTTTCGGCGGATGGTGTTGGCGCTGCCGGGGATGCTGCCGTCTGATATTGTTTATCTGCGCGGGCAGCAGGAACTTATCTGGGAAAAGCTGTTACAGATTCAATTTGCGCCCGACCCGACCAATGTTTTGCTGTGGATGTTAGGGAACGGTCTGACCAACACGCTTTATGATTATGGGCTGTCGCCGCATGACGGGATTGATGCCTGCAAGACCGGTATTATGGGCCTGACGAAATGGACAAACTCGATCCGCAAGGCGCTGCGAGCGCATCCGGGCCATGAAACCTTTATGAACCAGCTCAAACGTATGGCTGTTACGGATAAGAGCGCCCCTGCCCCGATGCTGTTTGTTCATGCAGGGCTAAATATCGAACGCGCCTTGCATGAGCAAGGCGATGATATTTGGTGGGCAACGGATAATTTTAGAAAAATAGAGCACCCTTACGCGCCCTTTACCAAAGTTGTTCGCGGATTTGATCCTGATCATGGCGGCATGTATCTTAACGGCGTCAGCGCCACGGTTGATGACGGGTGCGGCTTTGGCGGACAGTTAATCAGCGTCGGGTTTGATCCTGATGGCGCGGCGGCGCATATACTTGAGGCCTAGGGCTTTTTGAGCCTGCCGCATCGACGAATTTCAAAAAAAATATTACTTTTTGTTAACTTTTTTGTGTTTTGAGCGAATGCAAATGCAAGCGGCATACGTAAGTTTTACGTGCCTACATAAAAGGAGGATGAATTTTATGACGTATATTGATGATCCGCAGACACAAAAAGCGAATATGGATTATATTCGCTGTTCTATGGGTGAGCCTTTGTTGGAAAAAGGCCATGAGTTGGACTTGGCGCGGCAATGGCGTGACAAAAAAGATGAGCGCGCGCTGCATAAGCTTGTGAAGTCTTATACACGGCTGGTGATTTCAGTGGCCTCGCGCTTTCGTAATTATGGCTTGCCGATGGGTGACCTTATTCAGGAAGGCAATGTCGGGTTGATGCTGGCCGCTGAGCGTTTTGATCCGGAGCGTGATATTCGTTTTTCGACCTATGCGACGTGGTGGATCCGCGCGAGCATCCAGGATTATGTACTGCGGAACTGGTCGATTGTACGCACCGGCACGACATCGGCTCAGAAATCGCTGTTTTTTAATTACCGCCGTTTGCGTGCAAAGGTTGAGCGCGCCGCCGATCATGAGGGCCTTAATGATGATAGCCGGGTGCAAATTGCCAATGAGTTGAACATCAAGGTCAAGGATGTAGAGGCTATGGAAGGCCGTTTGTCTGGCACAGATCAATCGCTGAATGCCCATATTGGTCAGGACGGCGAGGATGAGTGGCAGAGCCTGCTGAGTGATGAGCGGCCAAACCCGGAAGAAGTTGCGTTGCATGTTGTAGATTCTGAGGCGCGATCGAGATGGTTGAACAATGCACTGCACGATCTGAGTGATCGGGAGCAGACTATTATCCGCCAGCGGCATTTGGGACAGGAGGTCGTGACGCTTGAGGCGCTTGGTAAAGAGTTGGGCGTGAGTAAGGAGCGTGTGCGCCAGCTTGAAGTGCGAGCGATGGAAAAGCTGAAAACATCAATCGAAAACCAAGCCGATATCGGCCCAGAATTGTTTTCCGGCGGACTACCGTATTAAACCTTAAAGGTTTCCTTTCCCCAGCTGCACTAACTGATCGGCACCTCTCTTCCCCTTAAGTGTCGGTCAGTTTTTATGCGGATATTCGATTTATTCTACGATTTTCTTGTACATCCATCCGGTCTGCAACGGCTCGCCTGCCCTCAAGCCGTTGAGGACAAGGAAACGTTCTTCCTGAAGATTTGTAAAAGGCTGACGGCGAACGATTGATGCTACGCTATCGCCGGATTGGGCGATGAACGTTTGCAAGCGATATGGATGCACAGAGTTTTTCTCTTTATCGCTCATAGAGCGGAAGCTATAGGTCGCCGCCTTTAAGCCTTCGAGCTGCGCGGCTGGAGCGCCCGCCGGAATCGCCATCTGGAAGCGGGCAAAGCGATCACCATATGCAATCGCCACCAAGCGGATCGTCACAGGACGGCCATTAATATTTCCGGCAAAACTAGCCGTTGCGCCTGTGCGGCCATGTACATTGATGGATTCAAGACCTTGCAACTGGCGATCATCGACCCAGCTTTGCACATAGCTGCGCGGGTCAAGCCCTTGCTTATTTGCCGCCATATCGAAGATCAGAACTGCGCCGTTGCTTGCGCTCGCGGTGATTTGGGCGGGGCTGTTTTTCAAATTAAAGCCTGCGGGCACGGTGAAGGTAAAGTCCATTTTCGGGTGATAAAAACTTTGGCCGCGAACGAACCCTTGGGCGGCGCTATCTCCATAAATCATGCCGTTAATGATATTGAGGTGGGCATTCCGATTCACCTGCCCGCCACTAGGATAATTGCGGGCTTGCGTGCGCGTTTGCGCAACGCGGTCGGCGGTGGCCGGGTGAGTTGAAAAATAGCTAAAGCCGTTTGCATTACCATTGCCTGCCAGGCGGCTGTCGAGGTCTGATTGTGCCTTTAATGAACTCAGGAATTTAGCCATCGCATCTACATCGTAACCGCCATGAGTCATGTAGCGCAGCCCCAGTGCGTCGGCTTCGCTTTCCTGCCCACGGGAATAGGCGCTTAAGTAGAGGTTCGCGCCGACGCCCAATGCTTGCGAGGCTCCATCACTACCCAGCACAGCGGAGAGCACCCCTGCGCCCAGTGTGGTAACTACGCCGCGTGAATAGCGCTCTGCGGAATGACGCCCGGTGATGTGTCCAGTTTCATGGGCCAGTACGGCGGCGAGTTCGGCCTCACTGTTTGCCAATGCCAGCAGTCCACGCGAAACATAGATATAGCCGCCCGGCAGTGCAAAAGCGTTGACGATGGGACTGTCGAGAACAAAAAATTTATACTGAACATCGGGGCGTTCGGTTTTGGTGGTGACCTTTCGACCGACGCTGGTGACGTAGGCATTAACCCTTGCATCTTCATAAAAGCCGAATTGCTGGGCGATCTTTTGATGCTCGGATGCGCCAACCTGCACTTCTTGCTGGGGCGACATCAAAGCGGTGAATTGTTGCTGTCCTGTGGCAGGATTGGTGGAGCACCCCGTCAGTGCGGCAGTCAAAAAAACGTTTAAAACTGCAAAGAAAACCTTGAAACGTCGCATCACATCCATCCACTGTTAGTTATGTTTCTTAAAAACTGGCACATCTTAGTCTTTTTCCTGCTGCTCGCCAACTTATATAGTATCGGCGCTGCGTACGGGCAAGACGCTAGCGCTCTGCCCGCCAGCGATTTTTCCGCGCTCAGAAAAACCGGCGAAGCACAAGTGCTGGAAGTCATCAGCCCGCTTACGGTAAAGCTCAGCAACGGCGATATTGTCCGCCTGCCGGGACTACACTTCCCAGACTATGATTATACGGCGGAGCGCACCGGCCCCTTCGCTCTTACTGCCATGAAGGTCCTTCAAGATATGCTGGAAGGGAAAAAAGTGGAGATTTATCAAACGCCGAAAAAAGATTGGGGGCGGACCAACCGCATGGGCCATGCGCTGGCACATCTTGTACGATCTGATAGCGGATTGTGGGCGCAAGGAATGCTGATCCGCCTTGGCTTGGCGCAGGTCAAAACATCTCAGCGCAACCCGGAAATGGCGGCCCAGCTTTATGCGCTGGAGGCGGAAGCCCGCCACGAGAAAATCGGCATTTGGGAAAATGATGATGTCATTTTGAGCCCGGAAGATGCGCTGAAACATCTCAACAGCTTTCAGATTGTGGAGGGTGTCATTCAAAGCGCGGCGATGAAAAAGAACCGGGTTTACCTTAATTTTGGCGGGAACTGGCGTAATGATTTCACTGTATCGATTGCGCCGGAGGACCGAAGAATATTTTCGAAGGCTGAGATTAATCCGCTGGACTGGAATGGTGCGCATGTGCGGGTGCGTGGCTGGGTTGAAGAGTATAATGGCGCGTATATTGAAATTGATCATCCGGAGGCTCTGGAAATTTTAAGCGCAGGCGATGATGTACAAAAACGGCCAAACGACAAATAGATTGCCTCGTGATACCTGAAGTCTTAAGCTGGTGCAATCGTAAACATTTTAATATTTTGCCTGAATTTGCCGATGCCACATCGTAAACACAAGCCTGTTTCTCAAACCACAAATGATGTTAGCCGCACGCCTCGAAAGCCTTTACTCGACCTGTTTCCAGCCTTAACGCCGTATTCAAGTGGTTTTTTGGACGTCGATGACACGCATAATCTTTACTGGGAGCAAAGCGGTAATCCTGATGGGGCGCCTGTTTTGTTTTTGCATGGCGGTCCTGGTGCTGGGGCAACGCCGGTGCATAGGCGTTTTTTTGATCCGGATCATTACCGGATTATAATTTTCGATCAGCGCGGATCGGGGCGTTCACACCCTTTGGGCAGTCTTGAAAACAACACAACTGTGCATCTGGTTGATGATATTGAACGGCTTCGCCAGCATTTGCGTATTGAGCGCTGGCATATTTTTGGCGGATCGTGGGGCAGCACCTTGTCGCTGTCTTATGCCCGCGTATACCCACAGCGCTGCATCAGCATGATTTTGCGCGGGATTTTTTTATGTGAGCAAGATGAGATTGACTGGTTTCTTTACGGCATGCGCAACATCTTCCCCGAGGCGTGGGAGCAGTTTGCGGGTTTTTTACCGGAAGATGAGCAAAGTGACCTGCTGGATAATTATTACAAGCATTTGACTGGAGCAGATGAAGAAAAACAAATGGAAGCGGCTATTCACTGGAGTCTTTATGAAGGAGCATGCGCATCGCTGCTGCCCAATTATGAAACCATTACAACGGATGAACAAAAAGACCATGCGCTGGCGCTAGCGCGGATCGAGGCGCATTATTTTAAATATGAAGTGATTACTCGTGAGAACAGTCTTTTGAACAGCATTGATAAAATCCGGGAAATCCCCTCAACTATCATTCATGGACGTTATGATCTGATTTGTCCGATCCGAACTGCGCACAAACTTCATCAGCTTTGGCCGGAGGCAGATTATATTGTTGTGCCCGACGCCGGACATTCGGCGCTTGATCCTACGCTACGTTCGCGCTTGATTGAAGCAACAGAACGTGCCAAAACCCTCGCATAGAAAAACAAACACGAAAATGAATAGCGACAAAAACGAGACAAAGATGAGTTTTCAATCGATCCGCGATATGGATTTTCAGGGTAAAAAAGTCCTTTTGCGCGCGGATTTAAATGTGCCGGCGCGGCGTGGTAAAGTAACGGATACTACACGCATTGACCGTTTAAAGCCGACGATTGATTTTCTGCGCGGGGCTGGTGCAAAAATTCTTATTCTTTCCCATTTTGGCCGCCCGGAAGGAGAGCAAAACCCGGAAATGTCGTTGGCCTTTTTGACACCGACTCTGGAAGAACGCTGGGGATGTAATATTCGTTTTAGCCCTGATTGCATTGGGGTAAAGGCTGAAGCTGTAATTGCAAAGATGTGCGAAGGCGATGTTACGCTGTTGGAAAATGTTCGTTTTTACAAAGAAGAAAAGCAAAATGCGCCGGAATTTGTTGCAAAACTGGCGGCGCTAGGGGACGTTTTCGTCAATGACGCTTTTTCCGCAGCGCACCGCGCCCATGCAAGTACGGAAGGCTTGGCGCATGTTCTTCCAGCGGTAGCGGGGCTTTTGATGGAGCAAGAGCTGAATGCTCTCGATGCAGCGTTGGAACACCCGAAAAAACCAGTAGCGGCAATTGTCGGCGGTTCAAAAATTTCCACTAAACTTGGAGTGCTCAACAATATCGTACAGCGGGTGGATTATATGATCCTCGGCGGGGCAATGGCCAATACATTTCTTTATGCAAATGGCGCGGATGTAGGTAGCTCCTTGTGTGAGACCAACATGAAGGATGAAGCTCTAAGAATTTTTGAAACGGCACGCAAGGGTGGCTGTGAGATTGTACTGCCGATTGATAGTGTGGTGGTGAGCGAGCTCAAACTCAACGCTCCTTCTGAAATTGTTGATTCTCAGGCCATTCCGAATGATAAAATGGCTATTGATGTCGGTCCGAAAAGCATTGCCTATGTCGAAAGCATTCTTGAAAAAAGCAAGACTTTGCTCTGGAACGGGCCAATGGGGGTATTTGAGCTTAAACCTTTTGACCACGGTACCAATGCATTGGCGCGCAAGGCTGCGGAACAAACAAAAACCGGAAATCTGGTCAGTATTGCCGGAGGCGGCGATACGGTCGCTGCGCTGGAAAATGCCGAAGTCTGTCAGGATTTCACTTACATTTCTACTGCGGGCGGGGCATTTTTAGAGTGGCTTAAAGGCGAGACACTGCCCGGCATTGAGGCCCTCAATATAACTCAAAAAGCCGCCTGATTATTTCTTCAATTCTTCATCGAGAGAATTTTCAATGATACTGCGTGCGACCTCAGGTTTGATCCTGTTGAAATAATTTATCGCTTTTGTCATATCGTTCAGCGCAACCATGCGGCCGTGGTTGCGGACGCGGTTTGTCAGTAAAAAAATTGAAATAAAATCTTCTTTTGGAACATCAAAAGCCTTACACGCTACGGCCAGCCCCTGCCCGCTGGTTTGTGAAAGAATTTCCAGCGTGGTCTTCGGATCTAAACCAGAATAACGAGAGAACTGTCCAACAAAGGCTGCTATTTGCCCGCGGCGTAACGTGCCGAGCATGAGCTTAATGGTTAGCAGTCCTTTTTGCTTATAACGGTCTGCTGCCCTGAGGATAGCCTTGTTGGGCGTAAATTCGCTGACGGACTCGCTGGCCTCAACCATTTCAACAATGACTTCATCGACGGCCTGAACTACAGATTGGGCTTCAAAACCGTAGAGTGTTTTGACTTGTTCTTTTATTTCTTCACCAACATATGCATATAGGACTTTGGCCAATTCCGGGCCGACCTCTTCACGCCGCAGAAGCGGAGCGGCCAGTGCGTCAGATTGCTGGGCCAAGTCGCTAAGGATTGTCAGACTATATTCGGTTAAGTTAATTTTTTTATTTTTAACTAGTTGAATCGTCGTATCAATATCACGCGTGTCAGCCAGCAAGTTCATAATCTGGTTGCTCATATTTTCGCGTTTGGCTATAGCCTGCCAGTATTTCGGCCCCTTGGACTTAATGATATAAATTAAATCCATATCCCCCAAGACCGGACTCTTGCTTAAAACAGGCGCTGCGACAGGAATTTCGTCATTGGCCATTTGCAAAATGAGACGTAGTGGCACATTTTCTAAAATAGCGAGACGTTCAGATAAAGCTTCCCGCAGGTCTATTTCTGCCTGGCGCATCAAGGCAATGAGTACATCGGCGATCAATTCGCTTTCTTTAGGAGAAAGCTCCATCTCCAGTAATTCGCTAACAGCAGAGGTCAGTTCAGCACGCGCAAGAGGCTTGTCGTCACTGGCCAAACCATACAGCTTGTGCGAATCATATAGTCGCACCAATAAAGGTGTTACTGTTGATGTCTTATCTAAAAAACTTAGATCCATGAGATGCCCCAGACTGCGTCATATTTTTATTTTATTTTTATATAAGAAAACAATGAAGTACTTTGTTATTCATAGCATTTTAGCTAAATTTTATACTGTTATTTCCGTTCTCTGCCTCTATATATACGGGGTATTTCTTACGTTTCAGTTAATAAAAAATTACCAAAAAATTAATGTATGCAATCTCTCGTGTTTGATTTATAGACTCTGCACCCTTATACTGTTTTTTAACGCTTATGAAGTACCCTATAAATTGGGGTTTCATTTTGTAAAAAGGATACAATCTTATGGCAGGACCATTAAGCGGTATTGCGGGACAGCAGCAGGTTCCCCTGGCTCAGCCCTCACAGACGTCCACTCAAAATACGAATGGTGTTCGTGGTCAGAGTGAGCAGAAGCCAGAAGCTGACCGGGTTCAGCCACAAGGTGCACCTGCAGCTGAAACGCAAAATACGGAAACACATAATGAGGATGTTCTGCAGCAACAAATTCAAAATGCTTTGACCACTGACCAGAATGATCCTGCCGGTGCTGAGACGCTGCGGCGCGGTTCGTTGGTTGATGTGGTGATTTAAGCATAGAGATTTTACGTTCGTGGGGATGGGCGCTTCTTTTTGAAGCGCCTTTTCGATTCTGGCCGAGGCGTTTCTAATTAGGGGGGCAAAACCTAAGTGCGCTTATTGAAATGCGACTTCGTTGAAGCTGCGAAGTTTGCGGCTATGGAGTTTTTCTGGGGCCAATTGGCGCAGCATTTCCATGGCCCGAATACCGACCTGTAAGTGCTGGTCTACGCGCTGGCGATAAAACGTATTGGCCATGCCCGGCAGCTTGAGTTGCCCGTGCAGAGGTTTGTCGGAGACACATAGAAGCGTCCCATAGGGTACGCGAAAACGAAAACCGTTGGCAGCGATTGTACCGCTCTCCATATCCATGGCGATGGCGCGGCTTTGGCTGAGGCGTTTATTTTGGCGGATGGAAGAGCGCAGTTCCCAATTACGGTCATCGGTTGTGGCGACTGTGCCGGTGCGCATGACTTTTTTGATGTCGTATCCCTCAAAGCCACAAATTTCGCTCACAGCTTTTTCCAGCGCGACTTGAATTTCCGCCAGAGCGGGAATAGGAATGCTGGTCGGCAGGTCGGTATCGAGGATATTGTCTTCGCGTAAGTAGCCGTGGGCAAGAACATAATCACCGAGATTTTGAGAATTGCGCAGTCCTGCGCAATGGCCGAGCATCAGCCACGCATGCGGACGCAGTACAGCGATGTGGTCGGTGATGGTTTTGGCATTGGAAGGGCCAACACCGATATTGACCATGGTGATGCCCTTACCATCTTTGCGTTTGAGATGATAGGCCGGCATTTGTGGCAAACGTGTGGCTGCGGCAGGCTGGATAAATTCGCTATAACCGTCTTTTCCTGCTTTGCTCTCGCCGATTTTAACGAATTCATCGATATAGAATTGATAGTTTGTAAAGATCACAAAATTCTGAAAATGTTCTGCAGGCATGCCACAATAATGGCGCAGACGCTGAATGCTGAGATCAACGCGCGGCGCGGTAAAGAGCGCGAGCGGTCGATCCTGCCCTTCTGCGGGTATATACGTGCCATTAGCGATTTCATCGTCCATAATATCCAGATTCGGCATATCGAATAGATCCGGCAGGTCTTTAAGCTGTTCTGCTCCCAAATCGCCCTCAAGGTGAAATTCTTCACCCAGCGCGAAATGCAATGGAATCGGCGTATTGCTGACACCGACTTCAATCGTAATATCGTGATTTTTTATGATATTACGAAATTGTTCGAGATAGTAATTGGCAAAAATATCCGGGCGGGTCAGGGTTATGCTATATGTGCCGGGGCGCGGAGCAAAGCCATAGGACAGCCTCGTATCCGTGCGGCGTGCATATTTGGTCGAAATGCGCGCATAAGGGTAAAATGCACGGCTGCGTCCCTTTACCCCATCGCCTTTGGTCAGCGCGTCAAAGCGGGCGCGCAGGAAGGCAATCTGGGCATCATAGATAATTTTGACCTGCGCCAAAACTTCTTCAGGCGCCGAACAGGTTTTGGGGGCGATCATATCGGGAGAGTGCATCATCCTTTTATTATCGCAGATTTTTTGTTATTTATCAATTCTCTAGACCCATAAGTGCGCGGGCGTATTCACGCGGACAGAATGGTTGTAAATCATCAAGCCCTTCACCAATACCGATAGAATAGACCGGTACGCCGAACTGGTCGGCCAGCCCAACGAGAACACCACCTTTGGCGCTGCCGTCGAGCTTGGTGACGATCAGGCCGGTGACATTGACCATGTCCTTGAAGGTTTCAAGTTGAGAAAATGCATTTTGACCGGTGGTGGCATCAAGCACTAAAAGCGTTTCATGCGGCAAGCTTTCGTCCTGTTTTTTTAGTACGCGGATGACTTTGGCCAACTCATCCATCAAGTTTGCTTTGTTTTGCAAGCGTCCGGCGGTGTCGATCAGAAGCACATCAGCCCCTTGGTTTTTGGCCTGCTCATAAGCCTCAAAAGCCACAGAAGCGGCATCTGCACCAACGTCTTTTTGTACCAACTTCGCGCCGGTGCGCTTGGCCCAAATGCCGAGCTGTTCGACAGCGGCCGCGCGGAAAGTATCCCCGGCAGCCATCACAACCGAACAGTGATCTTTAAATTTCAAATTCTGGGCAATCTTACCAATCGTGGTGGTCTTACCCACGCCATTCACGCCGCAAACGATTATAGTAAAAGGTCCGTCATCCGGTTTTTCAATAGTAAGCAGTTTGGCGACAGGCTTTAGAATTCCTGCGATTGTTTCGGCCAGAGCCTCACGGATTTCTTCTTCACTAATTTCCTTGCCAAAGCGGCCTTTAGAAAATTCCTCGATAATTTTGGCAGCGGTTTTTGGACCAAGATCCGCCTCGATAAGCAACTCTTCCAACCCGTCAAGTGTTTCTTGATCCAGCGTTTTCTTTGTAACCAGATCGGTGAGTCCTTTGGTGATTTTGTTGGTGGATTTGGACAAACCACTGGTCAGGCGTGAAAGCCAACCGCCTTCATTACTGTCATCGGCAAATTCTTCGGCCTCTTCCGCATCGTCAAGCCTATCATGCTTAGGCGCAGGAGACAGGCGCAGATCATCAAGAATTTCACTGGCGGTTTCATCTTCCATCTCATGACGAATTTCATCATCCAGTTCGGCTTCATAATCTGTGGATGGCTCAATTGCCGGTTCACCTTTGGGATGAAAAAGTTTTTCTTCACGTTCTTCTTGTTCCTGCTCGGCAATATTTTGCTTTTTACGCCAAAAAACCATTTCAATCTCCTTGTGTTATGGAGATTATACGCCCTCTAAAGCGGCTCGCCAAGCAGGTTTTCGCCTGTTATGCCGGAGAGCTTGACGGACAAAAGATCGCCAGGACGGGCTTTTGCATTCAGATGCACAGGCGAAAAGTTTTGAGTTCTGCCAAAACTTCCTTTTTCAACAATAATTTGCGCTTCTTTATTAAGGTTTCGCCTAAGTAATTTTTGGAGCTGCAGTTCTCCTAGCGCTCGCAAGCGCGCGGCGCGCTCTTTGCGCTCTTTTGGTGGAACCTGACCGGGAATACGTGCGGCGGGAGTGCCTTTGCGCTCTGAGTAAGGAAAGACATGGAGATAGGTCAAGTCGCATTCTTCGACGATTTTAAGGGTGTTTTGGAACATCTCTTCGGTTTCAGTGGGAAAGCCGGTGATAATGTCGGCACCGAATTCAATATCGGGGCGGAGGGTACGAGCCCGCTGGCACATCGCAATAACATCATTGCGCAAATGGCGGCGCTTCATGCGTTTAAGGATCATATCATCTCCCGCTTGCAAGCTTAGATGCAGATGCGGCATCAGGCGTGGTTCTTCGGCAATCAGGCGCCAAAGGTCGTCATCGATTTCGACCGGATCGAGCGATGAAAGGCGCAGACGCGGCAGTTCAGGGACAAGAGCCAGTACGCGGCGGATCATCTGCCCTAGTGTCGGCGCGCCAGGCAAATCGGGCCCGTATGAGGTAACATCGACGCCGGTAAATACAATTTCATTATAACCTTGTTCGACCAGCGCACGAACATGTTCGGCAATCACCCCTATAGGGACAGAACGCGAAGGGCCGCGACCATAGGGAATAATGCAAAAAGTGCAGCGGTGGTCGCAGCCATTTTGCACCTGCAGGAAGGCGCGGGAGCGGTCCTCAAAGCCTTCGATCAGATGGCTGGCGGTTTCGGTTACAGACATAATGTCGTTGACCATGACCTTTTCGCCCTGCTCCACCCCCCAGCTTTCGGCTTTAAGCTTTAAATCATTGCCGATGATCTGGTCGACCTCAGGCATAGCGGCGTAGGTATCAGGGGTGATCTGCGCCGAGCAGCCCGTGACAATGATTTTTGCATTCGGATTTTCACGCCGGGCACGGCGAATGGCTTGCCGGGCCTGACGCTCGGCTTCTTTTGTTACAGCGCAGGTGTTAAAGATGATGGCGTCATCCAGCCCCGCATTAGCGGCGTGCGTGCGCATCACCTCTGACTCATAGGTGTTGAGGCGGCAGCCGAAGGTGACGAGTTTTGGACTCTTTTGATCCATGAGCGCGGTTTTACAGATTTGTTAACCTACCGTCAAATATATAGGCGACAGGACCGGTCATGAGGACATGGTTGTCGCTTTCGCGCCATTCGATATGAATGGGGCCGCCATTGAGAAGAATTTCAACTTTGCGGCCATCAATGAGGCCACGGCGTATCGTCGCAACAGCCACTGCGCACGCGCCGGAGCCGCAAGCCAGCGTTTCACCGCAGCCGCGCTCCCAAGTACGCTGGCGCAGTCGGCCATCTTCAAGAAGCTGAACAAACTCGACATTTGTTCGCTCCGGAAACAGAGCATGGTTTTCTATTACAGGGCCGAAACGTTCAACCAGCGCATTTTCAGCGTCATCGACGAACAGTACGCAATGCGGGTTGCCCATTCCTACGGCGACTGCCGGGTTATGGGTATCTGTGCCCAGCTCGACCATCAGCGTATCACGTTCCTCAGCCAGAGGAATAGCGGCCCAATCGAGCTGCGGCGCGCCCATATCGACGGTCACCAGCCCATTTTCGACGGCGCTGCAGTCCAGCACGCCGCGTCCGGTTTCGATTGCGCATTGATCAGTGCCGCGCTCTTTCATCACGATATCGGCGATGCAGCGCGTTGCATTGCCGCAGGCGGCGCTTTCAGAACCGTCGGCATTGTAAAAGCGGGCAAAGACATCGGCCTTTTCAGAAGGCTCAATAAGTGCCAGCAAGTCACAGCCGACACCGAAATGCCGGTCGCAAATGTCTTGTATTCGCGCATGGCCGATGGTTACAGACTGCGTGCGCGTGTCTATGATTACAAAATCATTCCCCAGCCCGTGCATTTTTTTAAAGCGCATCATTCATTTCCCAACATCGTCATTGCGAGGAGGGCCGGAGGCCTGACGTGGCAATCCATGTGGTCTACTGGATTGCTTCGCTCCGCTCGCAATGACGCAAAGCGTTAAAGTCCTTGACAATATAGGGCATATCCCATATTTTCCACCCAAATTTCACTGACATGTTTGTTTTGAAGTCAGTGCTTAACGGTACCCCTCGCTCGGCGCGAACGCTCAGCGGGGCTAAGATTTATTGTTAATAACGGTTTGCAGATGTTTGAATCTTTGAGCGAAAAGCTTGGTGGTGTATTTTCAAAACTCAGAGGCAAAGGGGCTTTGAGCGAAAATGATGTCATGGCGGTGAGCCGTGAGATCCGCGTTGCGCTGCTGGAGGCCGATGTCGCCCTGCCCGTCGTCAAAGATTTCATTGCCTCGATTAAAGACAAAGCTGTTGGTCAGGACATCATCAAGGGTGTGAACCCGGCGCAGCAGGTGATTAAGATTGTTCATGACGAACTGGTTGAAATGCTGGGCAGTGAGACCGATGCTCTAAAATTCTCTTCCCCGCCCTCCGTGTACCTGATGGTGGGTTTGCAGGGTTCGGGAAAAACGACCTCGACGGCGAAGATTTCCAAGCTGCTGAGCGATAAGCAGAACAAGAAAATCCTGATGGCTTCGCTCGACGTTTACCGCCCGGCGGCGCAGGAACAACTCAAGCAGCTTGGTGAGCAAACGGAGATTGCGACGCTTCCGGTTGTCGAAGGGCAAAAGCCGCTCGCCATCACAAAGCGCGCGATGGATACGGCCCGTAAAGAGGGCTATGACGTTGTGATGCTCGATACCGCCGGGCGGTTGTCCATTGACGAAGCGTTGATGGATGAGGTTGCGGCGATCCAGAAAGAGGCCAAGCCAATTGAAACGCTGCTGGTGGCCGATGCGATGACCGGGCAAGACGCGGTGCAAACGGCCAAGGCTTTTGACGAACGCGTGCCGCTTTCCGGCATTATGCTCACGCGCGTAGACGGGGATGCGCGCGGCGGGGCGGCGATGAGCATGAAGGCCGTGACCGGCAAGCCGATCAAGCTGATCGGGGTTGGCGAGAAATGGGACGAGATTGAAACCTTCCATCCTGAGCGGGTTGCAGGGCGCATTTTGGGGATGGGCGATGTGGTGTCTTTGGTGGAAAAGGCCGTGGAGACGGTGGATTCCGAAGAAGCCCTGAAAATGGCCAAAAAGTTCAAAAAGGGCCAGTTTGATTTTAATGATCTACTCTCGCAAATACAGCAGATGAAGAAAATGGGCGGTATGGGCGCGATGATGAAGCTGATGCCCGGTCTTTCCAGCATGGCAGGCAAGCTTGATGAGGCGGGACTGGATGATGGTTTTGTGAAGCGTCAGGAGGCGATTATTTATTCCATGACCAAGGCCGAGCGCGAAAAACCCGATTTGCTTAATATGAGGCGCAAGCAGCGCATTGCGACCGGGTCCGGGACATCTGTGCAAGATGTTAACAAAATCGTGAAGCAGCTCAAGCAGATGCAAACGATGATGAAAAAGATGCGCAAGATGGGCACCGGCAAAATGATGGGCATGATGAAGGATATGATGGGTGGCAAAGCTGATGAGCTGGAGCTGATGGCTGGGTCGATGGACCCGGATGCTCTGGGTCATGATATGGCGGGCCTTGGCCAGTCTGGGGGTTTGGGGCCAAACCCGTTTACCGGTGGCGCGGGCGGTTTGCCCGGCCTTGGCGGCACGGGTCTGCCCGGTTTGGGTGGCGGCATGCCCGGCCTTCCCTCTCATGGCGGTAAGAAAAAGGACCGCAAGAAGGGGAAACGAAAATGACATTCGCCTACCCCGTCATTGCGAGCACCCTCAGGGGCATAAACTCCGCGAAGCAATCCAGTCTGGATTGCCGCGTCGGCCTACGGCCTCCTCGCAATGACAGCAGAATGGAGGGGAAAAACGATGGATAAACTGTCACAACGTAACATATATGTTATCAGGTTTCTTATTCTGGTTGTGCATACGCTCATACCGGCAATTCCTGTTATCGTAGCAGGATGGCTGGCGTTTTCGTTATACGACTTTTTTGGTATTGGTATCATTGCTCATGCCAGCGCCTACGCTTTAGCTTATTTTGTATCGTTGTTTTTTTGTATTCGCTCCATCAAAAGACAAAATCTAAAAGCCGCGACGATAAATACCGCTATCACCAGTGTTCTTAATATAGCTGTTTTTTTACTTTGTCTTTTTCCAAGAGATTCTCAACCACACAATGTGAAAAGGACTTTTAAAACTCATGAATTGTAACCAACATTAATTAAAGGAGAAAATGAAATGGCACTTGCAATGAGACTATCCAGAGGCGGACGAAAGGCCCGTCCATTTTACCGCATCGTTGTGGCGGACAAGCGCATGGCGCGCGATGGCCGCTATATTGAAAAGCTGGGCACGTATACCCCGCTTTTGGATGACAAGGATGAAAACCGCGTGAAACTGGTTGAAGACCGCATTAAATACTGGCTATCCCAAGGGGCGCAACCATCCGAACGCGTAGCAATTTTCCTCGGTAAAGCCGGGATTATCGACATGCCTGCGCAGCCAAACCGCCCGAAAAAATCAGAGCAGTCTGAAAAGACCAAGCTGCGGATTGAAGACAAGAAAGAAAAGCAAACTGCGGCTGCTGAAGCGGCTAAAGCTGCTGAAGAGGAAGCCAAAGCGGCAGCGGAAGCTGCGGCGGCTGCACCTGGAGCACCGGCTGAAGACGCTGCGCCTGCCGAAACGGAAGCTCCGGCTGAGGACGCTAAAGTTGAAGAAACTCCTGCTGAAGAGCCGAAGGCTGAAGACGAAGAAAAAGCAGAGTAATCTCGTGAAGTATCCTCCCTCACCCGGTCTTCGCTTTCGCTCAGACCACCCTCTCCCTAAGGGAGAGGGATTACGAGGCTTAAGCGTGAAGCGCTTTAGCCGCAGTGGGTGAGGGGAATTATGACCAATACCGTAAAAACTGCCAGAACACTTCGGAAAAACCAAACAGACGCCGAAAAGCTCCTCTGGTCGAAACTGCGCAACCGGCAATTTGAAAACCTCAAATTTCGTCGTCAGCATCCCGTTCCGCCCTATGTCGCAGACTTTTATTGCGAGGATCTCAAGCTTATTGTTGAAATTGATGGTGGTCAGCATACGCCTGAGAAAGATCGAGAACGTCAAAAATATATTGAGGATCAAGGGTATAAGATTATTCGTTTTTGGAATAATGATGTTTTAAGCAATATAGACGGTGTTTTGGAAAAACTCAGCCTCAGTATCCCCTCACCCAAACCCTCTCCCCAGGGAGAGGGCTTAACGAGCCGTATATGCGTCGGCAGGATTGCCAGCGCACATGGCGTGAAGGGGTTGGTCAAGCTTTTGCCGTTTTGCGAAGACCCTGCCCTGCTTGAGCAGGCCCTTGATTTCAAAATCACGCTCAAAAATCCGATGGGCAAATATATGCTGGCGGAAATAGAAGGCGTGAAGGACCGCAACGCCGCCGAAGCGCTTAGAAACACTGAGTTGTTTGTTACGCGCGATCAACTCCCTGAAATTGACGATGATGATACCTTCTATTTTGAAGACCTTATCGGCATGACTTGCGTTGATGAAAATGGCATGGAGATCGGCCATGTGAAAGCGGTCGAGAATTTTGGCGCGGGTGATTTGCTGGAGGTACAGCTTAAATCCGGGCAAGAAGTGCTGCTCCCTTTTACTGATGAGTATGTTCCTGAAATTGGCGAAACTGTGACCATCCGCAATTATGAAAGGCTGATGCTGTGAGTCTGCATTTCGACATTCTGACACTCTTTCCTGAAATGTTTCCGGGAAGCCTTGGGCAGTCTTTGGCCGGGAAAGCTCTAGAGCGTGGGGATTGGGGTTATGAGTGCGTGAATATCCGTGATTTTGGTGAAGGCGTGCACAAGACCGTGGATGATACACCCTATGGCGGAGGTGCGGGCATGGTGATGTACGCGGATGTGATCGAGAAAGCGTTGCTTTCGATCCAACCACAATTGTCATCCCGGCGCAGGCCGGGATCTGGTGTGGGTAACAAAAAGATCCCGGATCAAGTCCGGGATGACAGCATGAGGTTAATTTACCTCTCTCCCCGCGGGAAACCTTTGACGCAAAGTCTTGTTAAAGAGCTGAGCGCTACGCCTGAAATTACCTTGCTGTGTGGGCGTTATGAGGGTGTGGATCAGCGGGTTTTGGACGCGCATGGTTTTGAAGAGGTTTCGATTGGCGATTATGTGCTTTCGGGCGGCGAACCGGCCGCTTTAATCCTGATGGATGCGTGCATTCGCCTGCTGCCCGGGGTGATGGGCAACGAAGCCACGCCGGATGAGGAAAGCTTTTCAAACGGGTTGCTTGAGTATCCGCATTACACGCGCCCTGCGGTCTGGGAAGCGGCAGATGGGCAGGCTTACGAAGTGCCGGAGGTTTTACAATCCGGCAATCACGAGAAGATCAAGGCCTGGCGCGAGAACCGTGCGCTGGAGATCACCCGTAAGGTGCGTCCGGATTTGTTGAAATAAAGCTTGCAAAAAGCCTGCCGGGCCGATATAAAGCGCATCAATTAAGAAACAAGCCGCCTTGGGGCCTATGCTCTTTGATTATCGGGCTTTGATAAAGGAATAGAACTATGAACACGTTACAAAAATTTGAAGCCAAACAATTGGCGGCCCTGCAAGAGAGCAAAAGTATTCCGGCGTTTTCGCCCGGTGACACCATCAGAGTGAATGTCCGCGTTAAAGAAGGTACGCGTGAGCGTATTCAGGCCTATGAAGGCGTATGCATTGCGCGTAGCGGCTCTGGCATTAACGAGAATTTCGCTGTCCGTAAGATCAGCTTTGGCGAGGGCGTTGAGCGTGTATTTCCGTTGTGGAGTTCACGGATTGATTCCATTGAGTTGGTTCGCAAGGGGGATGTTCGTCGGGCGAAACTGTATTACCTGCGTGATCGTCGTGGTAAATCCGCGCGCATTTCTGAGCGTACGACCGGTCACGGTTTTGATACGAATGTTGATGAAGCCGAAGAGGCTCTGACACAAACACAGAAACGTGCGCAGAAGAAAGCGGCGAAAGACGCCAAGCGCGCTGAAGCCCGTAAGGCGAATGAAGATGCCGCAAAAACCAAGGCCGCGGCTAAAGAAGCTGAAAAGGCTGCCGCAGAAGCAGAAGCCGCGGCGGCTGCGGCTGAAGCACCTTCTGAGAGCGGCGCAGAATAAGCGATTCTCTTTTATCGAGATCAAACAAAAGCCGCTTCATTTGAGCGGCTTTTTTATGCGGTCCGTAGGACAGAACACCACGGGTTTACCCGTGGGTATCTATTAAAATGTATTAGTTGAGACTTGATCTGACATTCTTTACAAACTGCATTTAAAAGCAAAGGAGTGTCAGACATGAGCAGTTATCAGGAAAAAATCATCAAACCGAAACTGGGCGTATTGGAGCTTGCCAAGCAATTGGGCAATGTTTCGCAAGCCTGCAAAGTCATGGGCTATAGCCGTGATACGTTCTATCGCTATCGTGAACTGTACGAGAACGGCGGAGAAGAAGCGCTGATCGAGATCAGCCGCAAGAAGCCGATCTTGAAGAACCGCGTGGCGGAAAGCGTGGAGCGGGCCTGCATTGAGATCGCCGTTGAGTTTCCGGCCTACGGCCAGCAACGTGCGGCTAACGAACTGCGTAAAAAAGGCATTTTGATCTCGCCCGGTGGCATCCGTTCGGTATGGCTGCGCAACGATCTGGAGACCATGAAGAAGCGCCTCAATGCGCTGGAAGCCAAGGTTGCCCAAGACGGCATCATCCTGACCGAAGAACAACTCGCCGCGCTGGAAAAACAAAAATCACAGCGCGAGGCCCATGGTGAGATTGAGAGCGAACATCCGGGCTATCTGGGATCGCAGGATACTTACTATGTCGGCAACATCAAGGGCGTGGGCCGGATTTATCAGCAAACCTTTGTCGATACCTATTCCCGCGTGGCCTTTGCCCGGCTCTATACCGAGAAGACCGCCATCACGGCGGCCGATACACTTAACGGCACGGTCCTGCCGTTCTTCGCAGAAGAAGGGCTTGTGCTGCTGCGTATCCTTACCGACCGCGGCACGGAATATTGCGGCAAAGCCGAGAACCACGCCTATCAGCTTTATCTGGGAATCGAAAATATCGATCACACCAGAACGAAGGCAAACTCTCCGCAAACCAATGGTATCTGCGAGCGGTTCCACCGCACCATGAAGCAGGAGTTCTACGACATCGCCTTCCGCAAAAAGCTGTATTACAGCCTCGAAGAGCTGCAAACGGACGTCGATGAATGGCTGCGAAAATATAATGAAACGCGGCCTCATTCCGGGAAATACTGCTACGGCAAACCCCCAATGCAAACCTTCCGGGATGCCAAAGAGCTTGCACAATCGAAAAATATCGATAACGTGCAAGAATTATCGGACAGCGCGCCTCAAGAAGCGCTGGCTGGCCGATAATTCATAATCGTCAGATTAAGTTATGACTTTTACAATTAAAACTTACACGCAGGATCATCTGATGGAGGGTTTGGCAGCACCTCAACGCCAGATTTAGTGTCTAATTCTATACCAAATTCTTTTGCATCTTTTTCTATTTGTTCGATCCGCATATTCATGCCTGATAATTTTCCGTTCCCTGCCGTAGCAACTGCAGGCATTCTTTCATGGAATCTATTTTCGCTAATCGTATTACGATCTTCGACATACTGCGCGTAACTTATAGGCTTTTTATCTGCAAATTCTTCGTCAAATTCTTGCTTGGTATATAATTTGATGTCATCACCAATTAAAACATGATCATGCACTGCATACATTCCCTCTTTTGCATTGAGCAAAATTGGATCATCAATAACGTGCATATCCATAACACGATTAATTGAAGCAATTAGCGACGATTCATTATATTCCGCTGTCAAACTTAAACACTTATCAAGATCACCAGCCATGTTTACACCTTCTTGTTGTTTATTCCTCACGTATTACCTTTATTGACGGGCCTGATGTTCTTTGTTTAAATGCGCAGCCCGCGCCACGTTAAAATTATAAATTTAAGGTCTTAAAATAGAGTTAAAATGAAGCCTCGTACGTTGTTTGAAAAAATCTGGGATGATCATGTCGTCGACCGCCAAGAAGACGGGACGTGTTTGATCTATATCGACCGGCATCTGATCCATGAAGTGACCAGTCCGCAGGCCTTTGAAGGCTTGCGCATGGCCGGGCGCAAGGTTCGCCGGACTGAAAACACGCTGGCGGTGATGGATCATAATGTGCCAACCACGGACCGCAGCCAGCCGATTGAGCAGGAAGACAGCCGCATCCAGATTGAAACGCTGCGCAAGAACTGCGCCGAATTCGGCGTGATGCTCTTTGATTTGCATGACCAGCGCCAAGGTATCGTCCACATTATCGGCCCGGAGCAAGGTTTTACTCTGCCCGGCATGACGATTGTTTGCGGCGATTCCCATACTTCAACGCATGGCGCTTTTGGTGCGCTGGCCTTCGGTATTGGCACCAGCGAGGTCGAACACGTACTGGCGACGCAAACGCTGATCCAGAAACCCGCCAAAACGATGCGCATTACCGTTGATGGCGCCCTGCCCGATGCCGTCACGGCCAAGGATATGATTTTGGCGATTATAAGCAAGATTGGCACGGCGGGCGGGACGGGCTATGTGATTGAATATGCGGGTGAAGCTGTGCGCGCCCTTTCCATGGAAGGGCGGATGACAATCTGCAACATGTCGATTGAAGCCGGTGCGCGCGCCGGGCTGGTGGCACCGGATGAGACAACATTTGCCTATATCAAGGGCCGGCCGATGGCGCCGAAGGGCGAGGATTTCGACAAGGCTGTAGCCTACTGGAAAACCCTGCCCAGTGATGAAGGGGCGACCTACGATAAAGAAGTGGTGCTGGAGGCCTCTGAAATAGCGCCGACCGTGACCTGGGGGACTACGCCTGAGGATGTGGTGCCCATTACCGGATGTGTGCCCTCCCCGGATGATTTTGCGGATGCCAATAAACGCGCGTCAGTCCAGCGGATGCTCGAGTATATGGGCCTTGAACCGGGTACAAAGATGACTGATATCCCGGTGGACAAGGTGTTTATCGGGTCGTGCACCAATGCGCGAATTGAGGATTTGCGCGAAGTTGCACGTATTGCAGAGGGCAAAAAGGTCTCCGAGGGCGTCGAGGCGATGATTGTCCCCGGCTCCGGACTTGTCAAAGCGATGGCGGAAGAAGAAGGTCTTGCCGATATTCTGATTGAAGCCGGATTTGACTGGCGCGAGCCGGGCTGTTCGATGTGTCTGGGGATGAACCCGGATCAATTACAGCCGGGAGAGCGCTGCGCCTCGACATCCAATCGCAACTTTGAAGGGCGTCAGGGCAAAGGCGGGCGGACACACCTGCTTTCCCCGGCCATGGCCGCAGCGGCGGCGATTACCGGCAAGCTCACGGATGTGCGGGAGTTATAGGCCGAGTTTTTCCAAAGATGTGGTGTAGCGTACAGAAACGCTGGACTCCTCGCCAACGCTGGACTTGAATTTGAAGCCTTCGACATTGCCTATGAAGGGAATTCTGGAGCTTTCGAATTTGATCTTATTCTCTTCCCCAGCTTCGGCCTTAAATTTTATGCCTTCAACTTCACCAACAAAGGGCATGGTGCTGGTTGAATATTCAACGCCTTTATTGCCGCGATCAACGCGCAGCCCTTTAACATACAAATCCGTATCGCCGTCAATGAGTTTCCAGGTTGATTTAAGCTGCTTGTTATAAGGAATTTTGGCAAGAATTTTATCGGCGTAGTCCTCGCCCTCTTCGCTTTTCGCTAAATTTCCGCTTAACGTTTGGTCAGCGCCTAGCGGCGTGTCTGTTTCAGCGGCGCTTATTTCTATTGGCATGCGCTCTCCCGCGCCTGTATTTAAGCGATAATCATAGGATGGGTCGTTCCATTGAAATGCATTTTGAGCCGAAGATATGGTGAAAACAGGTAACGCTGTGCGATAAGCCGCAATCTCTTCGGCATACACATTTCCAGCGAAAAACGCCAGAAAACAAGATACAGTTATGATCTTCTTTTTATTTTTTATGTCACGCACATAATTATTATAACAAATAAAATATATGCCCACCAATTTCATATGCGCTGCAACGCAATATCAGCGCGGGATTCAGAAGCCCTTACTCCCGGAACAACTGTCTATTGACGTTAAAATTCCAAACGGAACTGCATGCCCGCGGCGGGGGAGATGCGGTTAAGTTCACTGGCAAGCGGCGATGGCCTGTTTGCAGACATCGCGTCTTTGGCTACAAACAGCTCCAGAACGCCCTCTTCTTCATCATGGCCAGCGAACGACACAATCAACTTCTTGTCTTCTTTGTCATAGGAGATGCCGTGATCCGCTTTGTTCTCAGGCGCCTTATAAGTCTGCGCTTCTCCTGCATGCGCCGAGATCTTGACCATAGTCGCCAAGAAAGCCAGCAGCATTAGCAATCCAATCGAATTTTTCATTTGTTTTGCCCTCTTTTTATGGTTTTGTTACGCAGCGATGACAAATAGCGTATCGCAATAAGCATAAAATTTTACTAAAACACTATGGAAAATAAATGGCCTGATAATTTTGACTTGCGTGATGCGCCTGAAATCGGTAACCGGTTTCGGGGCTTTATTGCTGAACAGCTTGAGGCGCTGGCACTTTATGATCAAAAGCGCAAGGACAATGCCTCTGCGGAAGTGATCTATATTTTCCATGAACATGCACAGCGGGTGGCGAAGAATGTAAAGCGCACATGCCTGCATATGGGGCTAAGTCCTCTTGTAGCGGAGAACATGTATTGGGCTGTTTTGCCGCATGATATTGGCAAGCGTTTGCTGCCGGTTGAGCTTTGGGACCAGGAAGAAAAACCAAGCGGACGTGTAAAAAAAGTGCGCCGCTTACATACGCTGCTGGGCGCACAAATCGTTCAGGAAATCTTTCCTGATATAGAACATCCTTTTAAGGACCTGATGATGGATATTATGCGTTATCACCATGAGCAGATGGATGGGAATGGTCCCCATGGTGTAATGGGCGACCAGCTCTCAGCGCCGGTGCGGCTGGCGGCGATTGTCGAAGCGTATGACGGCTGGCGGATCTGGCGGCCACATTTTGGGACCCGCGATATTTCTTCGCCAGGCGTCTTAAAACGCATGCGCGAGGAAAAAGGCGCGGAAGTTTTTGATATGGTGTTGTTTGAAGCCTTTGCCAAAATGAAAATGGACGATTATAAAGAAGGCCAAATCTTACAGGATAATTAAATTATGAAGCCATTTAGCACACTTAAGGCCGTGGCCGCGCCGCTGGAGATGATTAATGTCGATACCGACATTATTATCCCGAAACAATTTCTTAAGACCGTGAAACGAACGGGTCTGGGCGTGAACGCGTTTTATAACATTCGTTATGACGATGATGGTGCTCCCCTGCCCGACTTTGTACTGAACAAACCGGAATATACCGAGGCAGAGATTTTGATCACGGGTGAGAATTTCGGCTGCGGCTCGTCGCGTGAGCATGCGCCATGGGCACTGCTGGATATGGGATTTCGTTGCATCGTCGCACCGTCTTTTGCCGATATTTTCTTTAATAACAGCTTTAAAAACGGCATTTTGCCGATTGAATTGCCACAATATCAGGTGGACCAGTTGATGGGCAGCGCCAAGAACGACCCCGATGGTGAAATTGAAATAGATTTAGAAAAACAGACTATTACGCGCGGAAACAAGTTTACATTCGCATTTGATATTGACCCGTTTCGGAAATATTGCCTTTTGAACGGGCTGGATGATATTGGCCTGACGTTGGGAAAAGGCACGGCGATTGATAATTTTGAAGACAAGCGCACCAGCAAACAGCCCTGGATGTAGCCGAGCGATGATCCCGCCTTTCAAAAAGAAAAAACCGCATAAAACCCGCGAGGGAAAAATCGCGCTGACGCTAAAAGCGCATGCCATTGATACGGTCATTGATATTGGTGCAAATAACGGTCAAACGCGGGATTACTTACGGTTTGGCGGATATGAGGGAGATATTATCTCTGTCGAGCCGCTGCCTGCCTTACAAAGAACGCTCCAAAACAAGGCCAAGCGTGACCCATGCTGGAGCGTTTTGCCACCACTGGCGATTGGAGATCACGACGGAACATGCCTTATGAATGTGTCCGAAGCGAGCGATATGAGCAGCGCCCTGCCCTCCTCCAGCGCGCTTATGAGCGCTTTGCCGAAAACCCGCGTGGTGGAGCAAGTTGAAGTGCCGATGAAAACGCTTGATACGCTTCTGTCTGATTTGAATTTGGAAGGCAGGAATGTGTTCGTGAAAATGGATACGCAAGGCTATGAAATGCGCATTTTGGAGAATGCGCCGATGGCTCTGCCCGCCCTTAAAGGGCTACAGCTTGAGCTTTCACTGTTTGAACTTTATGAAGGCGAAACGCTTTATGACGACATTATCGCGTTTTTGAAAACGCGCGGGTTTCACGCCCATATGATTGTTGAGAATAACTTTTCACGCAAATTAAACCGCCAGCTTCAGGTGGATGGTATTTTTTATAAGGATTAAACATGACCCAAAAACTTGTCGTACTTCCCGGTGACGGGATTGGCCCGGAGATTGTGGCGGAAGCGCTGAAAGTGCTTGAATGGCTGCGCGAGCATGCCGGGCTGGAGGTTGAGGTCGAGCATGATTTGATCGGCGGGCAGGCCTATGACGCCTATGGCACACCGTTTGCCGATGAAACGCTGAAAAAATGCCGGAGCGCGGACGCGATTTTGATGGGCAGCGTTGGCGGGCCGAGGTGGGACGGTGTGGATTACGACAAGCGCCCGGAAGCGGGGCTTTTGCGTATACGCAAAGAGCTGGATCTGTTTGCGAATTTGCGCCCGGCGCTTGTGTTTGACGCGCTGGTGGATGCCTCTTCATTGAAGCCTGAGATTGTGAGGGGGCTGGATATATTGATCGTGCGCGAGCTGACCGGCGGGGTGTATTTCGGAGAGCCGCGGGGGATTGAGAATCTGGGGGGTGGTGAGCGCCGTGGGTTTAACACACAGACCTATACGAGCGGCGAGATTCAGCGTATTGGCCGGGTGGCGTTTGATCTGGCGCGTACCCGCTCAACTCGCTGGCATTCCGGCGGATGTGGTAAAGTGACCTCCTGCGAAAAGGCCAATGTGATGGAAAGCGGTAAGCTCTGGCGTGAGGAGATTACTGCTTTGCAGGCGTCGGATTATGCGGATGTTGCGTTGGAACATATGTATGCGGATAATTGCGCGATGCAACTGTGCCGGTATCCGCGGCAGTTTGATGTGATTGTGACCGATAATCTGTTTGGCGATATTTTGAGCGACGAGGCGGCGATGCTGACCGGGTCTTTGGGCATGTTGCCCTCGGCCTCGCTGGGCGCGCCGGATGCGCCGGGGTTGTATGAGCCTGCGCACGGGTCCGCGCCGGATATTGCCGGGCAGAACAAGGCCAACCCCTTAGCGACGATTTTAAGCCTGTCGATGGCGCTGCGCTATTCATTGGAGCGCGCGGACCTTGCCGATTTGATTGAGCAGAGCGTGCAGGCGGTGCTGGATGCAGGCGTGCGCACGGCGGATATTATGAGCGAGGGGTGCCGGGAGGTTTCGACATCCGCGATGGGCGATGCGCTGATTGAGGCGCTTTCGGAAGCCAAGAGTAAGGCGGCCTGAAATTATAGTATTTCCGCTTAAGAATGAGACATTCTCTTTCTATTGTCATCCCGGCGAAAGCCGGGATCTTGTAGTTACATGCAACCAGATCCCGGCTTTCGCCGGGATGACATTTGTGTTTCATGTGTCTCATTCTTAAGCGGAAATACTATATTTGTCATTGCGAGGCGAAGCCGAAGCAATCCAGAAAGCCGGATAGATGTAGATTGCTTCGTCGCTATGCTCCTCGCAATGACGTACGGCGCATAAAAAAAGCCCGGACGCGAGGACCGGGCTTTTTGTTCGTTTCTTAGTAAAATGGATTACATACGATAGGCAAGCGCACAGATAGAATCCACAGATGTAAGGTCATAACTCGTACCAGCTACATCGTTGCCATTGTTATCCTGCGTTGTACCACGGCAGTTTTGCCCATTGTCCGATATGATGGAACCTGTCAATGCATTTCCATCATCGAGACGGCGGTCGATGTTGGCTGCCTGAACACCGGTCACAGCGCCATTACTGCCATCAACCGTCGCCGCGACACCATTCAACACCAGATAAATACCGGCACGGAACTCCGTTCCATCAAAACCGTTCAATGTCCCGGTACGGGTATCGCCGACCATAAAACCACCGCCAATAGACGCCGTCGGGTTAGTCACGCCCATGGCCGCCGTCTGTCCAGAACCGTCCATGCCGGTGATCAGACCCGCCGCAAGCATCTGGCCGAAAAAGGCAATGCCTTCGTCTGCAGGCGCCTCGCCAACATTCTCATCAATAATTCCGTTATTTGCAGTAGCAGAAATATCTATTCCACAAGCACTGGTGTTGGGACAGTTGGCAAGACGCGCCGTTGCACTTCCCATATCGCCCGGAATCGCGTTAAACTGGTCTCTGAACGTGTTATAAGCCGCCCCGAGAGATTCCATCTGCGAAGCCGTGGATGTTACACGGGCGTTGGTGATCAGTTCCTGACCTTTCAAGATCCCGCCGATCAACAGACCGATGATGATCATCACGACCGCAAGTTCGACGAGGGTAAAGCCCTGCTCGTCCTTGCGCATTGTTTGAAGTGTTGTGTTCATTCGTAAAATCTCCTCAAAATTTAAAAATGGATATAAAGGTTTTAGGTGGGATGATTTGACTTGAGCTTCCCCGATTCAAATCATGTGAAATAGTATACACATAATCCCCCCACAAAAACAGTCCCTATGGTTTCATGATCGCTTCAATTTGATGAATATTTTATTAATAATGCCAGATACTTACACTCAAGGCGCGTTCTGAACATATCAAAAAAACAAAGTGATCAATTTGTGTTTTGAGGAGTTTTTTTGCGGTATTGGCTTGGGGCCTGATTTGCAAGCTCTTTGAAGACGCGATTGAAGGATGGCAGGGAATTAAAGCCTACATCTTTGGCGATGGCCTGAATTGTGGCATCCGTTTCGCGCAAGAGCTGTTTTGCGTCTTCGATGCGCCGCTCATTCATCAATTGGGGAAAAGATTTTTGGAAATGTGCGTTGATGACCCGCGAAATTATGGTTTCGGAAGTCTCGCACTCTCGCGCGAGGTCAGCGCGGGAATAGGTTGGTTCCTGGTATACTTTTTCAAATTTTAACAGGCCTTCAATCTTTTCGGCCAAATCGCGTTCTTCTTCGCTCAAATTTTCCGCTGAAGCGCCGGTTTGGGCGGCGGGGCCCTGATTACGCGGGATGATGCGCAAAAGGCTGGTGCTGACCAGATAGGCAAAGCCAATCCCCAGGATATTGCGTAACATTAATGCTTCATCGGGGGAGATATATTGAGTCAGACTTAGCAGCATTGTGAGCAAAAACAGCGTATTGAGCGCAATGAGCGAAAAAATGAGCCAGTAGCGCTCTTTACCGAATTTTTGCTTGTGCAGCGTTTTCATGAGCTGTTTTTTGCTAAAAATCACCAAAAGGCTAATGGTTCCGGCCATGAGGCCCGTGACTTTCAGTAATTCGTGCATGGCCTCGCAGTTTTTGAAATCTTCACAGCCGATTGCGCTGCCGGCTGATAAAACCGAGAGCATAAAGCTTAAAGGCAGGAGCAAAAGCACCCAATAATCGCGCAAGGGTGGGGTTGTGTTCATATCGGAGAGTTGAACGACCAGAAGAACGCTTAACGGCGGGCCGGAAAACCATAAGAACCACTGCATGAGGAAATAATAATCGCCCTCAAATTGCAGACGGTTTTGCGCCAAATCCGCGGTGAAAGCGGCGGCCAGAACCAGAAAATACACTAACGGCAGACCGGCGCGCAAAACCATGCCCGAGCGCAATGTGATATGTACGATCAAATATGTACATTGCACCACGCCGATCAGCGCGAGTATTTCAGGTAATGAGAAGCTAATCTGGTTCATTTTGTTAAAATAAGAATACTTAATTCAGGGCGCGCCCTATTATTTATAATCTTTGCAAAGCGGATCTAATGCGGCCTCTTCGGGGCTTAAAATCTGTTCGCAAATATAGGCCAGTGTCGCATTGACCTCGTTGGGATGCAAGTTCGCGCCTTCGGTTTTTAAGAGATTTACCATCATTTCATAGGCGGCCTGCCTTTCGCCCTGAGCGGTCAGGATAAAAATCGGCATCTGGCGCGCCCAAACCGCCATATCGGGATTATCATAGGCGGCCAATTTTTGCGCCAGCTCAAGGGCGCGGTTCATATCGTTCATGCGGTAGCGGGCCAGAAAGACGGCATGGCTCATAAAACGCCATTTTTCTCCGCTGCCATCACCGGCAGCCAGTTCCAGGTAATCGACGATAGCAGCAATTTTTTCTGGTCTGCTGCGCAGTCCGCCAAAGAAATATCCGGCGACAAAGGGCGTAAAGCTGGAGTGCGGGTCAAGCTGGTGTTGCAGGCGAAACCAACGGCCGAGGGCATTATAGTCATATTCACCAAGGTTGATAATACGCCCGCCGGTATCGCCCATATTCTGGATCATCAGGCCATAACCGCGATAGGCCAGTTGTGGATCGCCAAGCGATGACCACAGTGCGCCGGACAGGCCGGGCGTTGGCGGGACGTTGCTCCAGCGCGTTTGTATGCTCCGCACCGATGACCAGAGCGCTATATTCAGAGCAATGCTGAGCGTGAATAAAACAAACAAACTCGCTAATGCCGCGTTATGTTGTGAAACGCGCAGCATGATCAGAATTGCCTGCGGCGCATATCAATGAGCGCCGCCAGTAGAATTAGAGATGAATAGATTATTCCCTGCATCAAGATGAAGGCAGGGCCTATGTTTTCATCAGGTCCGTAGACCAGCCAGGAGGTCTGGGTTAACAAGTCCAGCCGCGGCATAACGGATGAAATTGCCTGCATGATCATTTCAAGTATTTTCAGATCGACGGCGTTCTTACCGGAATCGATAATCCCCAGGATTTGCGACATCATGCGCGCCAGGACATAAAAACCAAAAGTCGCAAAGGTGCAGCTCGCGGCACTGGTCAAAATCATGGAAAAAAACAAGGCGACATTGACCATGATTACATTTTCGACGACCAGACTGAGTATCCAGAGTGCGTGACCACCAGAGACCAAATGCGGGGAAAGAGCCATAATGCACAGGCCGGAGATAACGCCCATAAGCGTGGCAATTAATGAAAATCCGGCGGCATATGATAACACAAGTTGCGTTCGTCCGACGGGGCGCGAAAGCATAAACTCGATGTCTCGTGTTTCAAAGCTGCGGCGAATGAAAAAGACGATGAACAGGACAAGGCCGACGATGTTCAGAATGCGGACCGAGCCAGCAGAGAAGACTGCAACGAATTGATCCTGCTCGGTAATTGCCGCAGAGCCGAGGAAAACGGACAGGGACACGGCGGCGGCCAGGAGCACACAAATACCGATGATCAGCTTGTCACGGATCGCTGCTGTGATCACATAGCCTACCAAGGACGGTCCGATCAGGGGAAGCGATTTCATCTACGCCGCCTTAAAATCTCAAAGGACGGCGGTCAGATGAAAACTGACGGTAGAGATCCTTATCGGTGTTATGAACGCTATCGCTTGGGTTATCCAAGATGGTGGCTTTGAGAAAGATCACCAGTTCGGTTTTACTAACGCTGTCATCGTGATCTTTAAAGAGATTGCCGATAATAGGGGCTTCTCCAAGGATTGGCACACCACCATCGGTAACTTGAGCACGGTCCTGCAGCAAGCCACCCATCACAATGGCCTGTCCGGAACGAACTTTTACAACTGAATCAATCTCCTGTACATTGAGCTCAGGAACCAGGCTATCTTCTAAATTGTTACAAGGCGCTCCACATTGCGCTATTATATATGCAATACCGGGGTCCGGTTCTTCACTGACTATACTTGTTACTGTTGGACGAACAGCCATCGAGATCGTGCGGTCTTCAAGATTGATGGAGGGTTGAACATTGACAAGAACGCCTTCCGGAACATTGCGGATTTCAGTATTAACCTCAGTTTGTGCAGTAACACCATCCTGAGTAACATCAATATCAATTTCAAAAAACACCCGATTGGTCGCCACATTCAACACAGCGGGCTGGTTATTCAAAACTGTCAGACGCGGACTGGCCAGGGCCCTTACGGTACCAAACCGGGAGGTCGCAGTAATCAGACTCTGAATATCATTGCCATTATAAGCCGCCGTAAGTAACGGCGTACCAATATTGCTTCCTGAAGCGAAGTCCAAGCTGAACTCACCGGGCAGCCCTACAATATCCCAATCTATCCCTGTTCTGTATTCATCCGACAAGGTCACCTCGAGAACTTTGGCTTCGATCAAGACCTGTGCTGTCACTGCGCGTTTCAGAAGTTTGAGATATTCTTTAATCTCTTTATGCGCTTTTTCAGAGGCGTAAACATTGATCAGGCCGGCCTGCTTGTTGATGGTAAATGTTCCCTCCGGTTCATCTTTTTTACCTCTTGAACTTGATGTGTCGTCATCATCATCTACAGGCAGTGATTCAACACGCAGCGTTGCTTGCGGCGGCTGCACGGCCACTTGCGTTCCATCTTCCGAAGTTGGGGCAACGGCCTGCACGTCCGGGTTCTGCTCGGCAGCCGTGATGCGCGGATCACGTTTTGTTTTTAACGCGCCGGTCTGATTGCCACGAACGATTTGCTCAAGGTTGACCTCAAGCTCCCCCCAGAAATTGGCCTCGCTTTCAGAATCGGCTTCAAAATTAGAACCAGAATCCGTCCCATCGCCGGACACAACTGAAACATTGTTGCTGATGCTGCTTTTTGAGTTACGGATATAGCTCAAATAATCAATTTTGTAGACGCTGTTATAAGGTGTATCGAGTTCAACGCGCAAGATATCATCTTCAAACTTGTAGCGTAGCCCGGCAATATCGGCGATGCGCTCAATTACGACGTCAAAAGGCCTGTTGGTTGCTGTGAAAATGATAGAGCCGCGAATGCGCGGGTCCAGTTCAATATCATAGTCGGCTTGCTGCGCCAATTCATATAAGGCATCGCGCAGAGGCACGGATTGATTGATCTTAATTGAAACCAGAGGCATGGGTTTCATTCGCTCGGATGACTGTGCTACATAAGGCTGCAAATCCGGGATTGCCCCTTGATCAGCCCGGCCTTCATCCGTATCAGGCAGGCGTGTGGCCAGGCCGTCGCGGTAATCCTGCATTTCCATGCTGCCTTCGCGATCTGCTTTAAGCTGGTTTTTGGCCATATCGCAAGACGTCAAAAAGAACGACGAAAATAGCACGCAACAGGTTGAAAGGACGGTGAAGGAGAAACGGTTTTGAACCGGATGAAAAACAATCATGGACCCTAGCCTCGTATAGAACGGTGATGCACAGTGCGAACGCACGTTGCGATTCTCAAATAGCATAGCATATTTTGAAGCAGGATGTAGCTATAAGTTTAAGTGAGTTGCGGCTTTTAATCACCAAACTTTATGCGCGAGGTGTCAATTTGCGTCAGCCCCTTTTCGCCTTTATTATTCTTAGTGGATAATTGGTGTTGGTGTAATTTAATCTTCAGATCAGATGGGCGATCAGAGTTAGACATTGCGGTTTCTTCTGTGATAAGGCCACGAACATACAGATCCATTAAGCATTGATCGAATGTACACATACCCAGTGTTGTGTTTTGCTCCATCACGTCTTTTATTTTTGCGATTTCACCTTTCAGGATCAGTTCACGTACCAGACCCTGGTTGAGCATAATCTCAATGGCGGGGACCATTTTTTGATTTACCCCCATGATCAAGCGTTGAGAAACAATCGCTTTGAGGTTCATTGCCAAATTTAAGCGTACTTGGGCAGCGAGTTCTTCCGGAAAGAAATTGACGATACGTTCAATGGCTTGATAAGCGTTATTTGTGTGAATAGTCGCCAAACATAAATGCCCTGTTTCAGTAATCGTTAAAGCCTGTTCCATTACATCACGATCACGAATTTCCCCGACCAGAATTACGTCCGGGCGTTGGCGCAAAGAATTTTTCATTGCTATGGAAAATGATTCAGTATCTACACCAACTTCACGCTGCGTAACAACGGACTTTTTGTGTTCGTGATAATATTCGATCGGGTCTTCAACTGTGATGATGTGACCTTCGCTGCGCTCATTACGATAATCCACCATTGAGGCCAGCGTGGTCGATTTACCGGAACCTGTGATCCCGGTTACCAGCACAAGCCCCCTTTTTTCCATTGCTAACCGTTCCAGGATAGGTGGTAAGTTCAAATCTTTAAATGAAGGGATTTTTGACACAATACGGCGAATAACGAGCGCAGGAAACTGGCGCTGTTTCATAACATTAATGCGGAAACGCCCTTGCTCCCCCATATCAAGTGCTGTATTTAACTCCATTTTATTTTCAAACTCACGCTTTTGACGTGCCGTCAGGATGCTGTCAAGGATAGCGTCAATATCCTCCAGAACCAGCTTCCTTTCGCTCAGATAAATCATCTTGTCTTCGGCACGCAAGGTCGGAGGCTGTCCGACTGTAAGGTATAAGTCACTTGCCTCATGCTGCCCCATAGACAGCAAATAATTAAGAATGGCCGGAGGTGTCTCTGGAGGTGTCAAAATGAGTACCCCCCGTCTTTCGATCCACTTCCACCTGCTGCGCTCTCATCCAGTTTCGCTCCGCCGAGAGCGGCAGCGGCATATTCATTATCGTCATCGCCATCGTCATTCGTTGTCAAAAGCGTTGCACGGCGCGCTTCGTCTTTATCAATAAGGCCTGCCTCAAACAGATCTGCGATCGCGTCTTGCATTGTAACCATACCGTAGCGTGAACCGGTCTGCATCATGGAATACATTTGCGGTATCTGGTTTTCACGAATCAGGTTGCGCACAGCATTTGTTCCAACAAGTATCTCAAATGCGCCAACGCGCCCCTGCCCATCCGCCTTACGCACAAGAGTTTGTGCTATCACTCCCTGAAGTGAGGAAGCCAACATTGCGCGCACCATTTCCTTGTCCCCGGTCGGAAATACGTCAATCACACGGTCAATGGTTTTTGAAGCTGAGTTGGAGTGCAGGGTAGCGAAGACCAAGTGCCCGGTTTCTGCAGCCGTCAGCGCCAACGAAATCGTTTCATAGTCGCGCATCTCACCAACGAGTATTACATCAGGGTCTTCACGCAACGCACTTTTCAATGCACGCGCAAAAGACTTGGTGTCAGTGCCGACTTCTCTGTGGTTTACCAAGCTTTTTTGTGAGGTATGAAAAAATTCTACCGGATCTTCAATTGTCAGAATGTGCTTAGACATCGTTAAGTTGATATGATTGACCATCGAGGCCAGCGTTGTCGATTTACCAGAACCCGTCGGCCCCGTGACCAAAACAATGCCTTTTTCCAGTTCGGAAAAACGGCGCATTACGGGCGGCAAACCAAGCTGTTCCATTGTTGGGACTTCCGTCGGGATGGTACGGAATACAGCGGAAGCCCCCAGTCTGGATGTAAAGCCATTGACACGAAAACGCGCTTTTTCGCCCAGAGCAATCGCAAAGTCGATCTCCATATTCTTTTCATATTCTGCGCGCTGATCCTCAGTCATAACTGAATAAAGCATGGTGCGAATATCGTCACTGGAAAGCGGATCAGCTTTCACACGCTTAAGCAAACCGCTTACGCGGATAATGGGCGGGCTACCGGCACTTAAATGAAGGTCGGAGGCGTCATTTTGCATCGTAAATGCAAGAAGCTGAGTGAGATCCAAGGATACTCTCCTTTTTATTAGAAACTTGAAGGCAACGTGATTTTTATGCCTATAGATAGTTTTAACGCAAATTTATAAATGGAAAGTAAAGATTTTTGACCTTCCGCTAAAGATTTTAGCGCTTTTTAAAGCGAATGAGAACCTCCCATCAACAAAAGTATAAAAAAGCTGACAATCAGGGCCGGGCCGAATGGGAATAAAGCTTCATTTTTAATTTTCTGCCAAGCCACTCCGAATAAAACACCAAAAATCCCTCCCAGAATACAAAAAATGCCTAAATCTCCTAATCCCAGCCATAGCCCGGCGACTGCAAAAAATTTGACATCCCCCATTCCAAGCGCTTGTTTTTTAAGGATTTTAGTCATTCCAGCCGCCAACAGCCAGGCCAATGTCATATAAACAAGGGCACCACCCAAATGTTCCACTATGCGGCCTTTCATAGTGCCTGGCTCAAGATAAACTTGATACGCGAGGCTTGTTAACCCCAGCATAAAAATGATTGCGACTAAAATATTGGGCAGGGTTTTATGGCGAATATCAATCATGAGCAGCGCCAAAAGGAACGGTAACATCGCCAAGACGATAAAACTCTGCATCATATCCTTCGCCGGGCAAAAAATAAAGATCGAGATGGCGAGCAGTGCGGCGCTTAGCTCCAAAAAAGGATATAAAGCAGGTATACTGGCAGAACAATAACGGCAACGCCCACGCGAAAACAGCCAGGAAAAGAGCGGGATAAGATCACGTACTCCCAGAGTATGATTACAATACGGACATGCAGAGCGCTGGCCAGGGCTGAACACTCCGACGCCGCTTGGCAGGCGGTGGATCATGGCACTGGAAAAACTGCCCATGATCAGACCTAATAATGCGAATACTACAAGCAAGAGGACGCCGAAATCACCCAAAACCAGTGGATTTACGTTCGGCATATCAGGCACGAATCAGCGAAGCTGCGCTAAGCGCTCAAAGACGGTTTCACGAGGAATGCTTTTACTCGCGCCGTAAAGCGTGTCGACCTCCAGTGCCTCTTCATAATAGCGGACAGCTTGCTTTTTATCGCCTGCGCGGTCAGCTATTACAGCCATATTAAATATATGGTTTGCATTATTCGGCTCCATGCTCGCCGCCATACCAAGATAGCGAATCGCATCTGGATATCTCCCTAATTGAGCTTCAATAACAGCTATCTGGGCAATGATTGCGGTACTTCCAGGGTTATCCTCATGCAGCTTTTGTAAGTTTATGAGTGCAACCGCCGGATAACGCCGCCCCATAAGGCCTTGCAGATTGATTTGCGCTTCGACATTGCTTGGACGAATCTCCAGAAGCTCTTCATAAGCCGCAATCGCCTCATCAAAACGGCCCGCACGCTGAAAAGATGTGGCGCGCCCTAAAAGAATATTCGGATCGCGCTTGTTTGTTGCATAGAGCCCATCATATATCTCAAGGGCCGATTCATAGCGCCCCAGTTTTGTAGCGCGCTCAGCTGCAACCAGGCGAGCCTCTTTGCTGTCGGCGTCAAATTTCTTGCGCGTAATAACCAAACGGGAGGCCGGGTTTAGCGCAGGATTAACCTTAGACGGCGCACCCTGACGCGAAAGATCGCTGGTAGGGACGTATGCTTCCGCGTCAAAGAACAAATCTTCATCAAACTCACCCCCGTCTTCGGTCTGACCTTCCGGTAACGCAGGCACTTCTGCCGCCTCTGTAGCTGACATTAAGTCTTGCTCTTCCAGCGGCGCGGCGGGCGATGTAATTTCTTGTATATCCGTTTCCTGCTTTACATCAGACGCTGCGTTCTTTTGTATCAGCAGATCCTGAATTACCGCCTCTTCCTGTGCATTCATTTCAACAGAAAGCTCCTGCGCCCTGTCCAATACCTGCCTTGCCGATTGCGCATGGGCTATGAACGGGCTCAGCCCGACACCTGCTATAAAGCAGACACCTAGACTATAGGTTTTGAGCTTAAAGTGTGAAGGAATTTGGAAACGCCACATCATGATATAAACCTGTCGATAGAAATACTGCCGAAGCAGCAGCGAGGGAATAAAGTGCGAATCAGTAGAACAATACTCGCACTTTCAATGTATCACGCTGCGCTCTTTTGCTCAATAAAATGTAGAAAGGCTTGTTCGAGGGACAAATCACCGGACAGAGCTTTCAGTTTATCCGGTTTTCCGGTAAAGCGAATGGAACGATCATGCATCACAGCAACGCGATCACAGATCTCATCCATATCAGCCAGAATATGAGAGCTCAGGAAAACGGTGCAACCCTTCTGCCTTGCTTCTACAATAAGAGTTTTTACGAGTGCTCTAGCGACAGGGTCTAAACCGCTCATTGGCTCATCAAGGATTAGCAAATCGCAATCCGTCAGTATCGTGGCCAGCACCCCTAATTTTTGACGCATTCCCTTGGAATAGGTATGAACACGCCGGTCAAGAGCCGCTGGGTCAAGGGCTATGCGCTCGGCATATTCTATACACTGCGCATTGGAAATGCTGGTTTTGTACATACGCGCGGAGAATTTTAAAAATTCGAGGCCGGTTAAGAACCATGGCGGCTCAAAGCGCTCTGGCAAAAAAGCCAAACGCTGCTTTACGGCTTTCGTGCCTGCTCTTTGATTAAAGATCAAAATCTCCCCGTCACTAGGCGTACGCAAATCCAAAATTGCTTTAATGAGGGTGGTTTTTCCCGCGCCGTTCAGACCAATCAAACCAAAACATTCGCTTGCCTTTATATTAAGATCGACATCCTGGATAGCCTTAAACGCTCCGTAGGATACGCCGACATTTTTTATACTTAGCGCGTCTTCGGGTTTTTGCTGTTGGACTTTGGCTGTACTCATTGTTTCACCAAACCTAGCCGGGCAAGAATATGCGCGTATCAATATTAAAACGCTGGTGTGGTCGCAAGCGGATTGGGAAAATCTGGTTGGTGTATTCGTCGAACCATTTAAATTCTATATACTCCTTATAGACTCTCAGATCCATAACCTCTTTGGGAATAGCATCCGGAGTTATGCGCTCTTCATTCAGCCAAATTGCCCAGTCTGCTTTACCATGAAAAACAATACCAGACAGGCGAATTTCACGTTCCTCGGGAGGTGGTTTGATTTTTTCGCCAATATCCTCACGCTGTTTCAAATCTTTCGCAAGCTCACTATCTGTTACATTGCGCGTGTCACCGACATATCGGCGAGCGTCCTGAATTGCAACATGTTCCCAATGCGTAAAAAGGATAGAATCGTATTGTAAGGGATCAAATCCTTTCTTCGAATTTGCATCTTTGTCAGCAGACGTTTGATTTTCCGAAAGGGTTTCGGTCGCCGCCGTCGGCGTTTCTCGCTGCACAGATTGAGCGCGCGGCATTACCGCAAACCCGAAAGACATCACAACAATACCTAAAAGAAGAAGGATATAGTATCTCATTATTTCCCCCCTCCGTTAATGACGCTCGCCTCTGGGATCATTGTACGCCACATCAACTCGACCTGCGCGCCCACAAGCGATGGGTTTTTGCCGTTTGCAATTGCCCGCAGCACCGTTCCAGTTACATCGGCTTCTCTTTTTAAGCTAATTTTTTCGACAGACAAATGCCCTGGGAAGTAATTTTCAGCCAAAAACAGATAATGAAAAATATTCACATCATCAAATGCCTCTAGGCGAATTTCGACAGGACTTCTAAGAATTTTATGCTCAGCTTTTTGCGCTTCGGGATTATCTTCTATTGAGCCGGATTTTACGCTGGCAATAGCTTTTGAAACCCCTGAGTTTTTTTGTATGACGTTGAACATTTTTTCAGCCTGGCGGCGACTTTGGTCTTTGAAGAATCCGCGCCTTACCAGTTTCTCGAATTCTTCTTTCTGATCTTCCAGTTGTTCAAATTCAACCTGCATCCGATTAATGTCCGTGCGCAACGTAGAAACAGTGCCACGCAACCCTCTTAATTCGCGCTCCTTAACTTGTATTTCAGGGATGAAATATAAATACAAACCAGCAGCCAGAAATGCGTTGAGCAACAACAAAGCAGCCAACACAAAAATACGTTTTATACCCAAAACTGCGATCATTCTTTCGCGGGCCCCCTTATAAGAATTTCTGCCACAAAGTCTTGTTGAATATCCTGTTTTTCAAGATCTCCCGCCTCAACAATAAGACCTTCGGTATATTCATAATCCTTGAGGAATTTAGTCACCTCAACTTTGTAACCCGGCAGCAGACTTTCAATACGTACGCTCAAATCGGCAACCTCTTTATTCCCCTTATCGACATTTGCCGTCGATGGATATGTCATTTTCATGCGCGTTTCAAATCTTGGTTGCGACTCATTTTTAACTGCGCTCCACACATTCTGCGCAATCGTAGGCTTTACTTTCTTTATCTCAATACTATCAATACGCAAGTCCTTACCCAGAGCCTTGCCGACCTTCTGAAAGACGGTAAGAATCGGAATGCGGTCATCTTCAAACTCCTTATGAACAGCAAGCGCTCCTTGAACAAGGCGAGCATCGAAGCCAACCTTATCAAGACGCTGAACCTCACGCTGATATTGTGCATCGAGTTGTGATTTATTGCGCTTCAAACCTTCAATATCAGACACCAGAGATGCCAGCGATCCAGCACTTGATACAACCTGATAGCCCAGGAACGCAGATCCACACAACAGCGCCATTCCGACAAGCATCGCTACTTGACGCGGTTTTGAGACTTCATCAACCTGCGTTGCCTTCATCGGCAACACGAAACTTCCCTTCCGACCAGCCCAAGCCACATGCAGAACATCGGCATAACGCATATCGGCTTGACGGCCTATATTCACCCCTAACGCTCTGGCGGCGTCATCCACGCCCAAAATATGAAGATCATAGTCTTCATCAAATATAGAGCGCAAAGCTTCAGCCGGCGCAGGATTTGCTATGACGAACACATCCAATCCATCAGCGGGATCATAACCAAAACGTGAAAGATAGCTGATGGTTGATTTAAATTCCTGATACAATTCAGATGCCCATACTTGAGGATCATCATCCTTCTCAGCAATAGGACTCATCCGTGTAAGCGCTAGCTCACCGTTTTTTGTCAGAACCTGACGCAGGCTTCCATTCTGATGCTGACCAATAAAAATGGACCATACATTCTTTTTACGTCCCTTTTTGGCCCCGATCTTACCTGACAAGGCTTTGACCATATCGGAGGATTCAATCGGCAGCAGACAAAATGCCGCAACAGAGGCCATTGATTTTTTAGTTGATTCAATCGTTTTGGTAATCTGATCGTTTCCAGCAACGGCTGCAAATATATAAATATCAGCAGCAGGCTGAGAGTCAGTCTTCGCCACCTTTTCCTTTAAAGGAAACGCCGCGCGAATTGGATAATGAGGAAACGCTACATTAAGTTTGCGCTTAACCATTGACGCTTTATCAACCATCCCTACACCGGTGCGCACCACCCGCTCCTTGCGGTAATGCTGCTCTACCATATCATTGAGAATCAAAACCGGTTTTTTACCACAATCTTTGGCAATAATGCTGGCGACGTTTTTCTCAAAATTTTCCGCTTCCCATGGAATCGTATCGATAAGCTTTACGCCAGGTCCTCTAACTGTATAGATAGACAAAAATTCGTCGGAAACGAGCAATACTGTACGATTAGGAGCAAGAAAAGAAAGTGACATCGGTACTTAAAAATCCATAAAGTTTCCAAGGTTCATGTAGATTGGTCCCAGGCTGCCTGCAGCAATCCAAGCAATGATGAGTCCGAGTATAGCAGTTAATGTCGGCTGAATCATCTCAATTAACGCTTCAATCGCTTCATTTACATCATGTGTATAAAAATCAGAGACCTGATCAAGCACCGGTGTTAGATTCCCGGACTCTTCTCCGACCTTAACCATACGTACAACCAGACTTGGAAATTCACCACTTGCATTAAATGCTTCGGACAATGCACTTCCTGCCTTCACGTGACCTTCAACGCTTTCCATGGCATCCAGCATCATCAGGTTTGTCACGGTCGCTCGCGAGTTTTCCAGCGCGCTGATTACATTGATCCCGCTTGCATAAAGCGCACCAAATGTTTGAGCATAGCGCGCAATAGAAATTTTGCGAATAAGCGGGCCAACCACGGGGGCATTCAGCCACCACGAATCAAGCTTATAGGCTATAGCGTCTGAGCTGTGGCGCAAAAGCTTTACCGTTCCAAAAATAATCACCGGAACAACCATGACAATAATCGAGCCATATACAGGCACCCCAAAGAAGTGAAACTGGGGCTCAACCATAAAGTCAGATGTCGCAATTAATGCAATCGTGAACCATGGCAGATCAAGATCTAGGAACCTTAAAAAGCCTACAATCTGCGGCACGACTATACTCATCATAAACACAACGGTCAAAATAACCACAACGCTGACGATGATGGGATAGCGCGTAGCCTTTCTGATTTTGGCCTGAATGACATCAACCCATTTCAAATATTTTATGAGTTGGAGGTATGAGGCTGTTAAATCCCCTGTTTCTTCTCCGGCTTCGACCAAGGAGATATAAAGCGGCTTAAAGACTTTGGGATGCTTATTCATCGCCTCAGACAACGCCGCGCCGTCAGATACATCGCGAAAAATTTCTGACATTATATCACGCAGACCATCATGCTCGGTTGAATCGCGCACATCAGAAAGCGCATCAAGCAACGGTACGCCTGCGCTTTGCATCTGCTCCAATTGTACAAAAAGCTGAATAACATCGCGAAGCTTGATTTTCTTTTGACCAATCTGGCCAAAACCGCCCTTAGACTTGGTTGACTGTGCAGAGCAATCCACCAACTCAAGCCCGGCAGACTGGAGTTGCTTGTAAAGGTCAACCTCACTATTGGCCGCAATGTTACCGCGAATGGGCCGACCTTTAGAGTTTATTGCTTTGTACTTATAGCGTGGTATGATTCAGGATCCTTTACATGAAGTGAAAATCACCGTCTTATATCAACGACTTTGGCGAGCGCCTCCAGGGATGTAACCCCTTCCAGAACTTTTAGAATGCCATCGTCTTTCATGCTTTTGAAGCCTTTTTTCACGGCCATGGCTTTTAACTCAGCCTTATTTGCACCGCGCGCGAGCAATTCATCCATTTCTTCATCGAATGTCAGGATTTCAACAACGGCTGTCCGCCCTTTATACCCGCTGCCGCTACAGCTATCGCATCCGCCCTGCCTTGCGCGATAAATTGTTGGCATATTTGCTGGATCAGCACCCAAAATCTCACATTCTTGTGCATCAGGCTGGTACGCTTCTTTACAGACCGGACACAATCTGCGCGTCAGGCGCTGTGCAAAAACCGCAACGATAGCTCCGGCAACCATGCCAGGCTTCAACCCCAGATCGAACAGACGAGGAATTGCGCCGAATGAATCGTTTGTGTGCAGCGTTGTATAAACCTGGTGCCCTGTCATCGCAGCCTTTAACGCCATGCCAGCCGTTTCACCATCACGAATTTCACCGATAAAGATGATGTCCGGGTCCTGACGCAAAAGCGCTTTGATGCCATCTGCGAATTCCAGTACGCCTTCACGCACGTGCGTCTGGCGAATCATCGGCAAAGAATATTCCACCGGGTCTTCAAGAGTCTGGATATTCACCTCGACATCGTTAATTTCATTCAACATGGAATAAAGCGATGTCGTTTTCCCAGAGCCGGTTGGACCCGTTACGATAATAATACCTTCGGGCTTACTTTGTGCCTGACGAATCAGATTGCGGTTATGATTGCTAAAGCCGAGTTTTTCCATCGGCATAATGCTTTCACTCTGATCCAGAACACGCAGTACGATGTTTTCACCGTGCACCGTCGGCAGAGAAGACACGCGGAAATCGGCCTCGCGCCCCCCGACATGCATACCGAAACGCCCGTCTTGCGCACCTAATTTATCCGCTATATTCATGCCGGACATAATCTTGATGCGTTGAGAAATTCCGCTCCAATGCTGTTTATGCAGAATTTGCGCTGTAAAAAGCACACCATCCTTGCGATAACGCAGACGAATAAAGTTTTCTTCCGGTTCGAAGTGCAAGTCAGATGCACCAATCTTTACAGCTTCAAAAACCAACGCATTTACAAGACGTACAATCGGGTGTGAAAATGCTTCGCTTTCATCTAGGGACGCTACATCTTTTTGCTCTTTCCCCTCTTCAAGCTCTTGCAAGATCGCGTTGACCGAGCTGGCATACCCATAAGCTGCATCAATCGCCTCACTCAGGATTTTCGGCGTACACACCATCGGCTTGACTGTCAGCCCCTTGGGAATGAAGCGGCGAAGCATATCCATAGCAACAATGTCGTAGGGGTCCGCCATAGCTACCTTGATGTGGTGCTCGCTCATAGATACCGGCAATACCTTATGCTTGGCAGCTTCTTCCTTGGTAATCAGCCCTAAGACCTCGCCATCAAAAATTGTATTTTGCGGATCAAAGAGTTCAACGCCAGAACTTTGAGCAATAAAAGCGCTCAACGTCTCTTCATCAATAAACCCCAGGTCAACCATGACCTCACCGAGCATCTTGCCAGTAATTTTCTTTTCCTGAAGAGCCACGTTCAGCTGATCTTTGGAAATCAATCCCATCTCAACCATACGATCGCCGATGCGCCCTTTTCTGCGTAGATCATCGTCCTCTTCAGATTCATTTATAGTAATATTACGACTGTACGTCTTGAGAGCATGGCCCGTATCTTGTCTCTGCTGTTGTGATTGTGATTGTGATTGCTGCGTTTGATTTTCACGCGCAGGCACAAAACGCGCAGGAAGCTGCGCAGCGCTTTTTTCATTTTCAGAATTAGGCAGATTTTGATCAATGACTTCAACCTGAACAGGCTCTGCATCTTCTTCTAATACGAGTCCATGAAAAGTCTCTGATATCGGCGCCTCTGTTGCCTTTACAGACTTAGATTCCTTAACAATGATACCCTCAATGGGTTCTTTATCGTCCCTATGGATCATTTTTATGCTCTCTACCCTAAGAAAATAGCTTTTGAGTATTATCAGAAGAGTTACGCCATTCGAGTAATCAGGATATCCTAGAAAAGTTAACAAAACAAATATGTTTATTTACATAACTTTTAAGATTTAAAGAAAAAAGAAGGCACCGATCTAAAATTTGGTGCCTTCTTTAATTTAATACCATTTAAAACTGTGTTTATTCAGCAGCAACAGCTGTAATTTTCTTATCTCGACGTGGCCAGGAGCTAAATCTCATCACAGATTCATCCACGCCGCATACTGTCGTACATAAACGCGCAGCAACCAAATACGGGTCTGCATTTGCACCGGGACGACGATCTTCAAAATAGCCATACCCTTTGATTGCAACAGGTTTTGGAATACGGATCGAACAGCCGCGATCAGCATCTCCTGCCTTGAACGTATTGATATCGCATGTTTCATGCAGCCCTGTCAGGCGCTCACTCAGGCCTGCGCCATAAAGTACGATATGCTCTGCGTGTTTTTTGCTCAGTGCGTCTACAGCAGCATCGATTGCCGCACGACCTTTAGATTTATCGCGGGTATCGCTTGTAGAGAAGTTTGTATGCATGCCTGCACCATTCCAGTCGCCTTTGACCGGTTTATTTTCAAGCGTTGCCGCAATATCAAACTCTTCGCCAACACGATGGAGCAGCCAGCGCGCAACCCAAACCTGATCAGCCATATTTAAAACGCCTGAATCTTCAGAATTATCACCACGATAGCCAATCTGAAATTCCCATTGACCGGGCATAACTTCGGCGTTCATGCCGTAATACATTAGACCAGCATCAAGGCAGAGTTCAGCGTGAGTTTCTGCTACCTCACGGCCAAAGGCCTCTTCGGCGCCAACGCCGCAGTAATACGGCCCTTGTGGCGCCGGATAGCCATGTGACGGCCAACCAAGCGGCGTACGATGACCTTGTGGGAAGAGCGTATATTCCTGCTCAAAGCCTGCCCAGGGATCCTGCTTACTGGCGCCGGCGTCCAGTACTTCGCGCAGTTGCGCGCGTGAGTTGGATTCGTGCGGGCTTCCATCAGGGTTATTCACCTCACACATCACGAGGAAGTTGCCTTCACCACGGATAGGGTCTTTGAAATATGAAACAGGTTGCAAGATGCAGTCTGAATCATTGCCTGCGGCCTGTTGCGTAGATGATCCGTCAAAGCTCCACTCTGGGAACTCCGTAATTTTTGGCTTGGCACCAAGGTTTACAACACGCGTTTTCGAACGGACAAAACGCGTGGGGACACTTCCGTCAAGCCAGATATATTCTGCTAAACCAAAATTAGTGGACATGCTATTTAACTCCTTGCTATCAGCATTGATAAAAATGGTGAACGCAGCCAATAAAGCGTGTTTTACAGGGATTTGCAAGCCCTTTGCAATGCGGCATAATATTTTGAGAGACTTTTTCGAGAAATAAATGACGAGCCTCAAGCCGGATACTTCGAACGCACTTTTCCGCATTTTAGAAGGCTTGAAAGAAATTTTTAAGCGTTTATCAACAAAGCTTCCTAAGTTGTTTTTATATTCTTTTCAGTCGCTTATACCTTGAGCAGTAGAATGCGGCGCAAGAAATTCCTGTTTCCCATGAGCCTGAACCCGCCGCAAAACGAGAAGATGTCGGCGGAATATTTTGAGCGGGCCATGGCGACGGCGCACCCCTCCATCACGGCGGTCGACAACGATAACAGCGCGGACAAATGGATTCAGGGCAGCGCAGAAACACCTTAAAAAAACATGCCACGCAACCGGAAGAATTGCGCCAAATGCCTTAATGGGCGACGCCAGCGCTTCCCCTTCAGGCCTTAAAACTTCACACCGATTTGGAGCCAGAACTTTTCACGGTCCGCAACGCCGCTGTCGCCGTCATAGTCAGCGTATTTGAGTAATACATCGACGCCTTTGAACGGCTGGCCAACATCAGGAAGTGTGAAGCTTTTACCGATAGACAGATCGACTTCATCACCAAAATCGCCGCTACTGGAATCGTTGCTGTCAAAGTCATGATAGACAGCCGCCAATTTTGTGCCATCGACGATGCTGTCTGTGCCGGAAATTTTGTAAGAAGCGCTTAAATAAGCATCTTCAAGTCCTGCGGCCGGTGTATTTAAGAACGCATCTGCCCAGCCGTTGAACTTATGAAGTGTAGCCAGAGGAGTCTGGAAAGCGTTTGCGCCATCCCCTTCCAGAACTTCATAACCGGCCGTCAGCGTAAAACCATGACCTGAGACGGACGGCGCAATGTGATAATATTCTTCGTCATAATTGGCCGTATTGTTTCTGAAGTCGTCCTGCGTAGCGGCTTCGGCCTCATAGGAAAACGTCCAGTTTTGATCGAGCGGCACCTTCCCTGTTGCCCTGATTCCGTATGTCTGTGAAGAGCGTGCAGCCAGCTGGTCAAAATCAAACCAGTAGCCATAAACAATGGTATTCAGCCATTCCGCCCATTGATAGCCAGCGCGTGCGATATGGCTTTCCGTGTCCAGATCTCCCAAAGGGTGCTCATCGCCGAAGATACGGTTGACGTTCCAGACGTGCCCGTACTGAAAAGTAGCGTTTTCCAACCCTGTATAGGTGAACAGCGCAGAATCGAAAGTCTGGTCGTTCTGGCGCCAGCCTACCGTTCCAACAAAACGTTGATTATCGAGATTAATTCCCTGGCGTCCTACTTTGATTTCTGCCCCCGGCAACCCTGTCCATGTTAGCCAGGCCTGATTGATCTCTGCATTATCCGGATCGGCGACAACCGGATAGGTTGCCTTCCCGTTCACCGTATCGTTAAAGTCGTTTGAGCCGACATTCTGGACAATCTGCGCTTCGAGAAGAGCCTGGAAATCCCGGTATTCACCTGTCTTGAAACCGACATTCGTACGCACGGTCGAAGCCTTTGCGTCATTTGCCACGCCGTCCTGATCGACAAACTCATAACGATAACGAACTTCCCCGAAGAAGCTCCCTTCCGTTACAATCGTTTCAACGTCTTCTCCGGCAAAGGCAGGAGAAAAGCCTTGAAAAAGGACAACACAGACTCCCGACAGGAGGAGGGTTTTAAAAGATTTGGTTTTTAGCATGGCGCACTCTTTTGTTTATATGAAACAGTTATATCCACGTTTGACAATGTGGTTACCGGATGGGTTTATCCTTGATCTAAATCAAGTTACTGAGAGCATGCGCATGTTTGCGCATATTTTTTCAAAAATCGGGAAAGATCGTACGCGCTGGGCAGCGAAGACATTTTTTTGGCTTGATCCTGCCTAATATCTTCAAAAAGGCCTTTTTCTACGTTGTATTCCAGAAGCTGCCCTTCTTTCATGTCGAAATACCAGCCGTGAATCTGGAGTTCCTGCCGCTCGTATTTATCCTTGATCCATGGAAAGGAGCGAAGGTTTTCCAATGAAACAAGGATGCTGGCCTGTTCCAGTGCCTTCGTTCTTTGCTTTTCGCCTGCAAAAGACAATACGGAAAACACTTGTTCTTTTGCCTCGGAAGCAATCCCCAGCCAATGATGCAGAAATTCAAAGTTATGATATTCCGTGACCTGAAAATTGCCTGTTGCCAAAGCACCAATCCCTCCACATCCGGCATGCCCCAAAATGACAATATGTTTGACCTGTAAAAACCGGACGGCATATTCAATAGCGGAGCTTGTTCCTCGCAGAAGTCCGCCGTTATTGTAAGGTGGTACAAGCGCGGCGACATTCCGGACGGCGAAAAACTCGCCGGGATCGCTATAGGTCAAAATTGCCGGATCTATGCGCGAATCCGAGCAGGCGATCACCAACGTTTCAGGCTTTTGCCCCTCTGCGACCAGTTTTTGATATGCTTCTCCCTTTTTTGAATGGAAATAATCTTTTTTGAAAAGGGAAAAACCGTCCAGAAGTTTTTTATAGGCCATCGATCTTTCCTTTATGCCGTCTTCCACGCGTAACCAGGGTTTCCGTGATAAAAGCCGCGTGAAAAGGTCCCTTTGAATCCGGCCTGCTCGAGTTTTTTTACGCCTTCATCGGCCGCGCAGTCTTTGTCCAGAACCGCACGAAAGGCTCTGGCAACGGAAACCATGTCGTGACTGTGCGGAGAAAGTCGAAAATGAGTAATTCCCATTCCCTGCATTTCATTTACTTCGTGCATAAGGTTGAGGCAGGTATGTGAGAGCGTCTGGATTCCGTTCACGCTGAGAAACGGTTTGCCATCCAGAGTCTTCAATTCCATGCCATCCGGGTCTTCTTCGCAAACAAACTGGCAGTTATCTTTCACCCGGTTGTGCGACCGGGCATGATAACACCGCGCCGATAGGGCCAGTCCCGTGCGGCCATAGACCTGGACTTCCAGACCAACGTTCAGTTCTTCCGCCTTGTTCGACAGGACGGACAGGGCTTCTTTCGGGAGTTCGGACGGCACTGTAAAATGCACAGCCCCCTGAGAGGTCAGATGCGCCATCGTGTCTTCGTTATAAACATTGAAATATTGTCCTACCCTGTGGGGTTTGCCGCGCAAGTGATAGAGTGCCGCTGCATCGTTTGCTTCCACTTCATACTCTTCCAGTTCACACAGGCCTTTGGTCATTTTTTGCTCCCGTGGAAGCATGATTTCAGCCAGCGATGAAAAGACAATCTTTTTGCCTGCTCGGGTCAGTCGCTCCGCTACCTCATCGTAATAAGGCTCAAAAAAAGGCGCGCGCTTGGAGCAAATCACTTCGCCGATATAAACCGTATCGACGGGAGCTTCGTCAGCAATGCGGAAATAAAAATCCCGTTTTTTGTCGGCGGACCAGTGAAACAAAATCGGCCCTATGGTCAGTTCCGCACCGCTCATCTACCGCCACCTCTTGTTTTCATAAGCGCCTTGCGTTTGTTTGTGCCCTTCCGTCAGAGACAGGAGGTGAGCAAGTTCGACGTCCTGCCCGTCCATCATATCATCCACCGCCTTGCGCCATGAGGACACAACTTCCCGAACGTAGGCGCGAGAACGCTGCCGTCCTTCGATCTTGAAGGCATGGACACCGGCCTTAACCAGTTCCGGTAACAGGCGTGCAAGGTTCAGGCTGATCGGCTCCTCAAACGCGTAATAGCCTTCCTGCTTGTGCGGGGCAAGATAACGGCCCTTGCAAATCGTGGGATAGCCGGGATTTTGCGTACAGGAAAAACAGTCAATCGTGAAGTCTCCCAGCCGGGTTGTAAGATTGCGCTTTGTGTCTTCTTCGTATTTCACATGGCTGGCCGGGGAACAGACGCCGTCCATATTGGTGGACAGGCCTGTGACATAGTTCGTCAGGCTGCAACGCCCTTCGGCCATCAGACCGTGATTGCCGAAAATGAAGCACTCAATCTCACACGGGATTTCTTTTTTCAGGACGGTGATTTCAGGGATCGTCAGAATGCGCGGCAAAACCACGCGCCGGACGCCGAATTCCTCGCAGTAATATTTAATGGCTTCGACAGAAGGCGCGCCCGCCTGAACGGAAAGGTGCAGGCGCTGATCCGGATATTGTGTCTTCACGTAGTTTGCCACGCCGATATCGGCCACGATAATGGCATCAATACCGAAACCGACGGCCGTATCGACGGCTTCTTTCCAGAGTCCTGTTTTTCCGGCCGGAGGAAACGTGTTGGCCGCCAGTAAAACTTTTGCGCCATGTTCATGAGCATAAAGCACGCTTGTTTCCATTTCTTCCGGTGTAAAATTAAGGCCGGCAAAATTCCGCGCATTCGTTGCGTTCTGAAAGCCGCAATAGACGGCATCGGCCCCGGCATCCACAGCGGTCCGCAGAGAGGCAGGCGTCCCCGCCGGACAGACCAGTTCCGGACGGATTGCATCATGGTCATTCATGGTTTCTGATCTTTCTTAAAACCTTCAGGGCTTGCCGTCCGGGAGGGCCAAATAAACTGGCGGTATCTTCTGCCACGCTGCCTTCCAGATCATCGAGCGCATTACGCAGGCAGACGACGGCTTCCGTATCTCCCTCTATGTGCAATTCCCGTGTAAAGAAAAGCGCATCGCCGTCTAGGTGTCCGTCAACCATATCCAGCAGGGTCAGGAATGTTCCGGCAATCTGGGCATCGGTGCGCGGCGCTTTGCGGCGGCGATATGCTCTCAAAAGCGGCGTGTCCGGGTGAGCCTGCAACACGAGGACAAAAGGCAGGTTAACCGGGTCGATCAAAAACAGCTTGTCCTTATGCGGCCCGATCCGGTTGAACAATTCCGGACGCGTGTGCGCGATATGCCGGACAATGCGCCTTAAAACCGGCTGAAGGATAAAAAGCGGAAATGGAGCCAGGGCCGGACGTAAAAAAGCAGACAAAGGGGTTTTCCCGTTCGAAATATGCGATTCTGCTTCTTCAAATGCTATAGCCATGTTGCTACCATAGAGACCTTGATGAAAAACCTTATTGATTCAGATCAAACCATTTTTACAACAAATATGGAACCAGATAAAATCGGTTTATTGACACAGGCGGCACAGGGAAAAGCAAAGCAGGGGAAAACATGATCGCTTTTGAAGACGCACAGAAAATAATTTGGAAAACAGCACTGAAGCGAAGGCTGGGAACGGAAACTGTATTTCTGGAAGAAATATCGGGCCGTGTTTGTGCGCAAACCCTTTCGGCGCCGCTTAATATTCAGCCCTTCGACAATGCGGCCATGGACGGCTTTGCCGTCCTGCGCTCCGATTTGACAGAGGCTTCGAAAGGCACCCCTGTAACTCTGCAAAAAACGGCGATTATTGCGGCTGGCGCTCCTGTGCCGAAACAGCCCCTGTCAGCAGGAACCTGTGTTCAAATCATGACAGGCGCTCCTGTGCCGCCGAATGCGCAAGCGGTTGTTCCTGTCGAACAGGTTGAAATGCAAAACGATCGGATTTTTTTTTCCTCCTGCCCGGAAGAAGGGATTCATATCCGTCTGGCAGGAGAAGATTTTAGGGAAGGGGCTGTTCTGTTACAGCCGGGCCAAAAACTGCATACAACACATATTTTGCCTCTAGCCACACTCGGTATAAGCAAGGTCAATGTCTACAAAAGGCCACGGGCCGCTTTCTTGTCCACGGGCTTGGAGCTGGTTGACGACTTGTCGTCACCTCTTGAACCCGGCCAGATATACAATTCCAACCGCTCTTATGCCGTAAGTTTTCTAAAAGTTCTGGGTATTGAGTGCGTAAAAACTTTAACGATCAAGGACGATCCTGAAGCTTTTTTGCGGACTCTTTCCGAATTGAACGGGGAAAACCTCGATTTTATTATTTCCAGCGGGGCGGTATCCGCCGGTGAATTTGATTTTGTGAAGAAGTCTCTGGAACAGGCAGGTACAGATATCCTCTACCATAAAATCAGGATCAAACCCGGCAAACCGAATCTTTTGGCCCGACTGCCAAACGGAACGCTTTATTTCGGTCTGCCCGGGAACCCGGTGGCAACAGCCGTGGGACTTCGTTTTCTTGTTGATCATGCTCTGCGCGCCATGACTGACCAAGAGCGTGAAATGCCAATACGTGCGCGAGCCATGAATAACTTTTCCAAACGGGCTGGGCTCCAGATGTTTTTAAAAGGAAAATCAGAAAGCCAGAAAGATAGTTCTCTGGCAGTTGAAATCATGGAAGGGCAGGCTTCTTTTATGGTCAGCCCGTTTTTGGATATGAATGCGTGGGTTCGTGTACCAGAGGATTTGGAAAAATTAGAAACCGGGGATGTTGTAGATATGTACCCTCTTCTGTCCGGCGAGTTTTAATGCATCGGGCATTTTCTGCAATTTTCTTTGTCTGGCCGTTCACATAAGGCGTCCGCGTCAAAATCACAAAAATGGCATAATACAAAAGAATCCCGCATCCTGATCTTGTCGTCATCGACATTGATGCCCAGGAAAAAGTTTCTGGCGTCATACCCAAGTAATTGGCAATGACCTGCTTGCGGAAGGGTAATTTAAATTCCAGATTTTCAGGGCCTTGTTCGATATATTTGAGCAAAAAATAGTACCCCACACGTTGCAGTGGAGATTTTATGTTCATTGCGTCAATCTGGTGCATGGCGTTTTTATAGTGCCGCGTAACGATACGCAGAAGATTGACGGCGAACTGCGAATCTTCCAGTGCATGAGCGCGGATAATTTTTCCCGGAATCATTAAGACTTTGGCATCTTCCATGACATAAACATTGATGGGTGACGGACCGCCCATAAACATAACGGCTTCCATGCACGTTTCCCCGGGCTGAAGCATGCGGATCGTTGCTTCTCCACCTTCTTCGCTCATGCGGGAAGTTTTAACCGCTCCTTCTATCACAAGGTAAACATATTCCGGCACATCTCCTTGCTGCACCAGAAGCCGTCCCGCCTCAAATTCCTGCATAATAGAATGCCCGAGCAAATCCTGAAGACTTTCTTCACTGAGCTTTTCAAAAAGCTCCGGTTTCTTTTGTTTATTGAACCCGCTCGGTAACTCCATAGATAACTTCCCTTTATCCATCATAAGTTACATTAAGCTATACATGATAAAAAAGCCCTCGGAAAAGAGGGCTTTTTGCATTTTATTTTTATAGAGAAACTGGCTTTTATTCCAGATTCAGCTTCCCTTTATGTTTTTCCTTGTATTCCTCATAGGCTATATGAGCCTTATGAGCCCGTTTGGCCATCTCCTCAAGATGGGCCTCGTGCAAGGCTGCGTCTTCCTCCTTTTGCCGCTCCGGAGAGAACCGCACGAAAAACGCCAGGAAAGAAGCGCAGGTCACAAGCGCCCCCAGAATAAGAAAGGCTGTTGACCAGTCCATAGAACCTTTGAACAAAAACCCAGCGGCCACGGCGCCGGCATTCCCTCCAGCTCCGACGATACCAGCCACAGCACCGAGAGCTTTTCTGTTGATGAACGGCACAACAGAATAAGTTGCTCCTTCCGACATTTGCGTAAACAAGCTGAAAAGGATCAGCGTTGGAATAGCCAGAAACAGGACGTTCATCTGAGAAAATAACATTAAAGCCAGACCTTCGCAGAATAAGACGATAAAAAGCCACATCGCACGGCCTTTCAAACCCCAGAGTGATGCGAAGTTGTCGCCGAAAACTCCGCCTAACGTTCTGGCAAAAATATTCATCAGCCCGAACGCCGCCGCTGTCATACCCGCTGCGACAAGGCTCAGATCAAAGTAGTCTGCGAAATAAAGGGCGGCAACGTTGTTGACGGTGAGTTCAATGCCGAAACAGGCTGCGTAAATCAGGAACAGAAGCCAGACCCGGTAGTCTTTCATCGCTCTGAAATACCCCCCGGTGACTTGTTTCTTTTCCGGCATTTTTCCGGCCGCACGAAGATCCTTGTAATTGCCGTCTGGAGCATCCTGGGTAAAGAAATAGTATGCAATCCCTGTGATGAAACAGACGATCCCGGCGACAAACATGGAAGCGCGCCAGCCGAATTCATCGGAAAAACCGAAGCCCAAAACGAATATGCTGAAAATCAGAGGCATGACAAACTGCGTTACGCCGCCGCCAAGATTCCCCCATCCGGCACTTGTCGCATTTGCCTGCCCCACAACATTCGGGGCGAACATGACGGAAGTATGATACTGCGTAATAACAAATGACGCGCCAATCACACCAATCATCAAGCGGAACAGGATGAATGTCTCGAAATTATGAGCCAAACCAATCCCCATAACGGGTAAAGAGCCTAGAACAAGAAGCCATGTATAGGTCAGGCGCGGACCGATCCGGTCGCACAGCCATCCTATAAGAAGCCGGGCAAAGATAGTCACTGCCACGGAAGCAATGATGGTCCAGCCAACCTGTTCCTTGGTCAGTGCAAGTTCTTCACGGACAACCTTCATAAGAGGGGCAATGCCGAACCAGGCAAAGAAACACAGAAAGAAGGCAAACCACGTCATGTGAAATGTTCTTATCTGGACCATATTGACCTTGAAGAAGTTTGCCCACAGGGCCGTAGCTTTATTTTCGAGTTCCATGGTGTTTACTCCGATTCTGGATTGAGGGCGGGATGGAGGTAGATTTGCAGGTGGCTTTTGCCTCTTTTTCAGAAGCTAGATATGAAATCAGACAACCTCCTTGATCTGAATCAAGTCCATCTTTTCTAAAACTGCAAAAATGCGGAGTCGGCATTTATAAATTTGGAAGGAAGCTAAGAATGGCCAAAGATATTCAAACATGGGATCCGGAGAACGAAGAGCAATGGAAAAGCGGCGGAGCTTCGATTGCCTGGCGAAATTTGTGGATTTCCATTCCCTGCCTGCTGTGTGGCTTTGCTGTCTGGCTCTACTGGGGTGTTATCACCGTCCAAATGCTCAATCTGGGCTTCCCGTTCGAGCAGTCCGAGCTGTTTACCTTGTCGGCCATTGCGGGATTAACCGGCGCGACGCTGCGCATTCCTTCCACGTTTTTTATTCGTCTGGCCGGTGGACGAAACACAATCTTCTTTACGACTGCGCTTTTAATCCTCCCTGCCCTAGGCACAGGTTTTGCGCTGCAAGATAAAGATACACCGCTGTGGATGTTTCAGCTTCTGGCTCTCCTTTCCGGTTTTGGCGGCGGGAATTTTGCGTCTTCCATGTCCAATATCAGCTTTTTCTTCCCGAAAAAGGTGCAGGGGCTTTCTCTGGGTTTGAATGCTGGTCTGGGAAATGCCGGTGTGACAACAATGCAGATATTGATTCCGCTCTTTATGACATTTGCCGCTTTCGGCGGGGAGCCGATGATTCTTGAAAACACGAGCGGAACGTTGATTGGCAAGATCGAGGCCGGATCCGAGACATGGATTCACAATGCCGGTTTTGTCTGGGTTGCTATTTTGGTGCCGCTTGTCATTGCTGCATGGTTCGGTATGAACAATATCCGTGCCGAGCATGTTTCCCCAAATATCGCGCCCGCTCCTGTTGCATTCTTTCAAATTTCCGTGATGCTGCTGATCGGCTTTATTACGGCAACGTTTGGCTTGTGGCTTATGTTGCCCGAAGCGGCGAATGGTTCGGGTTTTGGGGTCAGCAAATGGCTTGTGCTGCCGATTGTTATCGCGTTAACGGTGTTTCTGCTCAAAATGATTCCCGGAGAAACGGGTCAAAATCTAAAGCGTCAGTATAAGATTTTCAACCATTCGCATACATGGATCATGACAATCATTTATACCATGACATTTGGATCTTTCATCGGCTATGCGGCTTCTTTCCCGCTAGCCATCAAAGTGATCTTCGGTTTTCAGCATGTCGTAAACGAGGCCGGTATCATGACGCATGACATTGCCAACCCCAACGGTCCCAGTGCCCTGATGTATGCGTGGATGGGCCCGTTTATCGGTGCTTTTATCCGCCCCCTGGGCGGCTGGATTTCCGACAAAATGGGCGGGGCGCTGGTCACGCAAATTTGCTCCGTAATTATGGTGGCTAGTGCTTTGGGTGTGGCTTACTATATGAAAGCAGCCTATGCGTCGGCAACGCCTGAGCAATATTTTGTGCCGTTCTTTGTTCTGTTCCTTGTGCTGTTTGCCGCTACAGGGATTGGCAACGGCTCGACGTTCCGCACGATTGCCATGGTCTTCGACCGTGAACAGGCCGGGCCTGTACTTGGATGGACCTCTGCCGTTGCCGCTTACGGCGCCTTTATTATCCCCAAAGTTTTAGGCGAACAGATTAAGCTGACAACACCGGAAATTGCGCTTTACGGCTTTGCAGCCTTCTATGCGTTTTGCTGCCTTCTGAACTGGTGGGCCTACCTGCGTCCTGGCGCAGAGCATAAAAATCCTTAAGAGAAACGAGAGAAACCACGATGAGCTATTTTATTGACCGAATCACGTATTTTTCCCAGAATCGTGAAAAGTTCTCAGGTGGGCACGGTGTAACAACTGAAGAAAACAGGGCTTGGGAACAGGCATACCGTGACCGTTGGGCACATGACAAAATCGTCCGGTCCACGCATGGTGTGAACTGCACAGGCTCCTGCTCATGGAAAATTTATGTCAAAAACGGGCTTATTACGTGGGAAACGCAGCAGACAGATTATCCCCGGACGCGGCCTGACCTGCCCAACCACGAGCCGCGCGGTTGCGCGCGTGGGGCGAGTTACAGCTGGTATATTTATTCTGCCAACCGCTTGAAATATCCGATGGTGCGCAAGCGGCTGCTCAAGCTGTATCGCAAGGCAAAGGAAACAACGAAAGATCCTGTCGATGCCTGGGCTTCTATACAGGCTGATGAAGAACTGCGCCGTGAATACCAGCAGGTGCGCGGACGCGGGGGCTTTGTCCGGGCAGGCTGGGAAGAGGTCAATGAGATCATCGCTGCGGCCAATGTCCATACGATCAAGAAACACGGCCCGGACCGCCTGATCGGGTTTTCTCCCATTCCGGCGATGTCCATGGTGTCGTACGCCGCCGGGTCGCGCTATCTCTCGCTGCTGGGCGGAACCTGCATGAGCTTTTACGACTGGTACTGCGATTTGCCGCCCTCTTCCCCGCAAAGCTGGGGCGAGCAGACGGACGTGCCGGAAAGCGCGGACTGGTATAATTCCGGCTTTATTATCATGTGGGGCTCCAATGTCCCGCAGACCCGCACGCCCGATGCGCACTTTATGACCGAAGCGCGCTATAAGGGTACACAGGTTGTCACTGTTACGCCGGATTATTCTGAAGCCTCTAAATTCGGCGATATCTGGCTGAATCCGAAACAGGGAACGGATGCCGCGCTCGGTATGGCTATGGGGCATGTGATCCTGAAGGAATTCCATCTGGAAAATCCGTCCGAATATTTCGATGATTACAGCCGCGCCTACACGGATATGCCGTTTCTGGTGAAGCTGGAAGAGCGTGATGGGCGCTTTGTCCCTGGACGCATGCTTCGGGCTTCCGATTTCAAAGGAAATCTGGACGAGAAAAACAATCCCGAATGGAAGACTGTCTGTTTTGATGAAGAAACGGGAAATGTCACCGTACCGACCGGCTCTATCGGTTTCCGTTGGGGGGAAGAGGGAAAATGGAATATTGTTCCCACCGATTCCAAAACCGGCAAGGATATCCGCCCTCGTAAAACCCTGCTTGGAGATCATGACGATGTCTTGAAAGTCGGCTTCCCCTATTTTGCAGGGGCCGGTCATGAGCACGGCTATTTTGAGCCAAGCGAACGGGAAGAGATTCTGGATCGCAACATCCCCGTCAAATATCTTGATCTGAACGGTGAAAAAGTGGCCGTAGCCTGCGTGTTCGATCTGCTCTGCGCCAATTACGGGATCGCCCGTAAAGGGATAGATGGCGATCATGTGTCCAAAAGTTATGAAGATGATATTCCCTATACGCCAAAATGGCAGGAAAAGATTACGGGTGTTCCAGCCGAAAAAGTGACACAGGTCGCTCGTGCATTCGCTCAGAACGCGCATGTCACCAAAGGCAAGTCGATGATTATCATCGGCGCGGCCATGAACCACTGGTATCACATGGATATGAATTACCGTGCCTGCATCAATATGCTGGTGTTTTGCGGTTGTGTGGGGCAATCCGGTGGCGGGTGGTCGCACTATGTGGGGCAGGAGAAACTCCGCCCGCAAACCGGCTGGCTGCCGCTGGCTTTTGCGCTGGACTGGAACCGTCCGCCGCGCCAGCAAAATTCGACGTCCTTCTTCTATGCCCATACCGACCAATGGCGTTATGAGACGCTTGGCGTGGGGGAAATCCTCTCGCCCCTGGCCGATAAGGAAAAATGGAAAGGCTCGCTGATCGACTGCAATATCCGTTCCGAGCGCATGGGCTGGCTGCCTTCCGCACCGCAGCTGCGAGAAAACCCGATTGATCTGGTGAGTAAAGCTGAAGCTAGAGGAGCTGATCCTGTTGAATATGTTACGGAGCGCCTTTCCAGCGGTGATCTACGTATGTCCTGTGAAGATCCGGACAATCCGGATAACTGGCCGCGCAACCTGTTTGTCTGGCGTTCGAACCTACTCGGTTCTTCAGGCAAGGGGCATGAATATTTCCTTAAGCATCTTTTGGGCACTCAGCACGGTGTACAAGGCAAGGATCTTGGCGCGGAAGGGCAGAGCCGCTGCGCCGAAGTCGAATGGCATGAGGATGCGCCGCAAGGAAAGCTTGATCTTGTCGTTACTCTTGATTTTCGCATGTCCACGACCTGCATTTATTCGGATATCGTTTTGCCGACGGCAAGCTGGTACGAGAAAAACGATCTGAACACTTCAGACATGCATCCCTTCATCCACCCGCTGTCCAAGGCGATTGATCCGGTCTGGCAAAGCAAGTCCGACTGGGAGATTTACAAAGGGATTGCCAAGAAACTTTCAGAGATTTGCGAGGGCCATCTGGGCGTGGAAAGGGAAATCGTTCTTACGCCCATTCAGCACGACACGCCCGGTGAACTGGCGCAGCCGGACGTTAAAGAGTGGCGCAAGGGTGAATGCGATCTTATCCCCGGGAAGACCGCCCCGGCCATGAAAGTAATCGAGCGCGATTATCCGGCAACTTATGAACGGTTTACATCACTGGGTCCGCTCATGGAAAAAGTCGGCAATGGCGGGAAAGGAATCGCCTGGAATACCGAGCATGAAGTGGAGTTCCTTAAAGCCCTGAACGGCGAGAAAGACGGTCGGGCTAAAATCGAAACGGACATTGATGCCTGTGAAACGGTACTGTCTCTTGCTCCTGAAACCAACGGTGAAGTTGCGGTCAAGGCCTGGGGCGCTTTAAGTAAGATTACGGGACGCGATCACACGCATCTGGCGCGGCCGAAGGAAGAGGAAAAAATACGCTTCCGCGATATTCAGGCGCAGCCGCGCAAGATTATCAGCTCGCCAACGTGGAGCGGGCTGGAATCCGAGCATGTCTGCTACAATGCCGGATATACAAACGTCCACGAATTCATCCCGTGGCGAACCCTGACGGGGCGGCAGCAGCTTTATCAGGATCACCCGTGGATGATTGATTTTGGGGAAAGCCTTGTGTCCTACCGTCCGCCGATCAACACGCGTACCGTCCAGCATATGCTGGACAAGCACGGAGACGAATCGCCGACAATTCTTCTCAACTTCATTACGCCGCACCAGAAATGGGGCATTCATTCCACCTATTCAGACAATTTGCACATGCTCACGCTTTCGCGCGGCGGACCGATCGTCTGGGTCAGTGAAACGGATGCGCGGAAAATCGGGGTCAGGGATAATGACTGGCTGGAGGTTTTCAATACCAACGGAGCCATTATGGCCCGCGCTGTTGTCTCTCAACGTGTCAATGAAGGCATGATGCTTATGTATCATGCACAGGAGAAACTGACACATACGCCGGGCAGCAAGATTACGAACGCGCGCGGGGGTATTCACAACTCTGTGACGCGGGCAACCGTGAAACCAACCCATATGATTGGCGCTTATGCCCAGCTTTCTTACGGATTTAACTACTATGGAACGGTCGGGTCCAACCGGGACGAGTTTGTTATTGTTCGCAGGGTTGCGGATCAGGATATTGACTGGATGGAGGCGGCAGAATAATGAAAATACGTGCGCAAATAGGAATGGTGCTCAATCTGGACAAATGTATCGGTTGTCATACCTGTTCGGTAACCTGCAAGAACGTCTGGACATCCCGCGAAGGCGTGGAATATGTCTGGTTCAATAATGTCGAAACCAAGCCCGGCATCGGCTATCCGAAGGAATGGGAAAATCAGGATAAATGGAAAGGCGGCTGGAAACGCGATAGCAGCGGAAAGATCAGTCCTAAACAAGGCGGGCGTTGGCGCATTCTGGCGAATATTTTTGGCAATCCGAATCTGCCGGAAATTGACGATTATTATGAGCCTTTTACATTCGATTACGATCATCTGCAAAAAGCGCCGGAAATGAAAACCATGCCAACGGCCCGGCCCCGTTCCTTGATTACGGGCCAGCGCATGGAAAAAGTTCAATGGGGGCCGAACTGGGAAGAAATTCTGGGTACGGAATTCGAGCAACGCAAGAAAGATTACAATTTCAAGGATATTGAAAAAGAAATCTACGGCGAGTTTGAAAACACCTTCATGATGTATCTGCCGCGCCTGTGCGAGCATTGCCTGAATCCGACCTGCGTAGCGTCCTGCCCGTCCGGGTCTATCTACAAGCGCGAGGAAGATGGCGTTGTTCTGGTCGATCAGGACAAGTGCCGGGGCTGGCGGATGTGTATGTCCGGCTGTCCTTATAAGAAAATTTATTATAACTGGAAATCCGGCAAGGCCGAGAAATGCACACTGTGTTACCCGCGTTTGGAAAACGGCGAGCCGACGGTCTGCTCGGAGACATGTGTCGGGCGTATCCGTTATCTGGGTGTCATGCTTTACGATGCGGATGCAATTGAAGAAGCGGCCAGTGTGGCCGGTGAAGAAAACCTCTATGAAGCCCAATGTGATCTTTTCCTCGATCCTCATGATCCGGAAGTCATCGCGGAAGCGCGGCGTCAGGGCATTCCCGATAACTGGATTGAAGGGGCGCAAAATTCGCCGGTCTACAAAATGGCGATGGAGTGGAAAGTAGCCTTTCCGTTGCATCCGGAATACCGGACTCTGCCAATGGTCTGGTATATCCCGCCGCTTTCGCCTTTGCAGGCAGCGGCCAGTGAAGGGAAACTTCCAAGCAAAGACGGCATTATGCCGGATCTTGATGATATGCGCATTCCGGTGAAATATCTTGCCAATCTGCTCACTGGCGGCAAGGAAGAACCTGTCCGGCAGGGTTTGAAACGCATGCTGGCCATGCGCCACTACATGCGCGGCAAGCTGATTGAAGGTGTTGATAACACAGCTGTCCTTCAGGATGTGAAATTAACGCCGGAACTGGTTGAAGACATGTACAAAACCATGGCGATTGCAAATTACGAAGACCGTTACGTTATTCCGACAGGGCACCGCGAGGAGACGCTGGATGCTTACGGAGAAAGCGGCGGATGCGGATTTTCTTTCGGCAATGGGTGTTCCGGGCACGCTAACAGCGCCGTTGACCTTTTTGACAGCCCGAAACAATCCCGTGGCCGCAGTGCATCCGGCAAGGATAACAGGGTCAATACGATTTTCGAACGCGACCATTACGAGGGCGCGGCCAAAATCAATACAGGCTGTGGCGGCGGCTCGTGCGGCGGCGGATGCGGATAGGAGAAAGAGAGTGAACACAAGAACCTTTAAAATACTCGGATTTCTTCTGACCTATCCCACGGGGGCGCACCGGGATGCCTTTTCGGAATGCCGGGTGTTTTTAAAGCAGGAAAATATTCTGTCTGCAAAAACGCTTGAGAGCTTGAATAGGCTGATAACAGAGATGGAAGAAACGGGTCTTCTTGATCTTCAGGAGGCCTATGTGGATCTGTTTGACCGCACGCCGTCCCTGTCTCTTCATCTTTTTGAGCATATTCACGGTGATTCCCGGCAGCGGGGACAGGCTTTGGCCGATCTGGCGGGCGTTTATGAGCAGGCCGGTCTTGTCATCAACACGGAAGAAACGCCTGATTATCTGCCCCTGTTTCTGGAATATGTTTCAACGCTTCCGCCGGAAGAGATCAGAAATAATCTTGGCAGTATCGTAAACATCCTTTCAGCGCTCAGTGAACGGCTTAAAAACAGGGGTTCCGCTTATACCGGTATTTTTGACGCTCTGATTGAAGCAGCAGAAAAAACGCCTGATAAAGCTGCCGTTGATAGTGCCCTGAAGGAAGCCTCCGGGGCAGAATACGATCTTGAACAAATCGACAGGGAATGGGAAGAGCAGTTCGCTTTTGAAAATACACCTCAAACGACCGGGCAGGATGATGGCTGTCCAAAGGCAAAGGAAATGCTGGAACGAATTGAAAGTTATAAGCAAGAAGAAAGGATAAAAAAATGAGCGGATATTTGGATTACTTTTTATTTCAGATATTTCCCTATATCGCGATATTGTTCTTTTTGCTCGGAAGTATTTTACGCTTCGACCGCGATCCTTATTCGTGGCGCAGCAAGTCAAGCCAGCTTTTACGGCGTAGACAACTGATTATCGGCAGCATTCTGTTCCATCTAGGCATTCTTGTAATCCTCGCAGGGCATGCTGTCGGGTTGTTAACCCCGATAGCCGCCTTTGATGCTCTGGGCATTTCTCATGAATTCAAGCAGATCATGGCAATGGGTGTGGGCGGGTTTGCAGGTGTCTTTTGTTTTATAGGTTTGCTCTTGCTTTTACACCGGCGCTTATTTGATCCGCGCATCCGTGCCACCAGCTCTTTCGCGGATATTGGCGTTCTTGTCCTGCTTTTGATCCAGCTGACGCTTGGCCTGTTTACCATCACCGTTTCCATGCATCATCTGGACGGGCATGAAATGGTTAAATTTATGGAGTGGGCTCAACATATCGTGACATTTCGTGGCGGTGCGCATGAATATTTAAGCGATGTTGCTCCTGTCTTCAGAGCGCATATTACGCTGGGTCTGTTTATATTGCTGATTTTTCCTTTCACCCGGCTCGTTCATGTTCTAAGCGCGCCCATTGGCTATGTTGTCCGCCCCTGGCAGATCGTGCGTAAAAGAGCAACGTAATGCAGGCTTTAGCCCCCGGCATTACGGTCAATCGTATTTTGATTTCACCGGAAGAAATAAATGCCGAAGTGCAATATCATCCGGCTGATAATCTCTATGATGCTAAATACGAAGCCATGAAGGCCCTTGTGATTCGGGAGCTTTTGATTCAAAGAGCCGCACAGCTTGGTCTGTGCACACGCGATAAAGGGGTTAAAAAACCCGACGAAGTTATTGACGCGTTGCTTGAAAAAGAAATTTCCATTCCAGAGGCTGACGAAGAGACCTGCCTGCGCTACTATCAAAAAAACAAGAGAAAATTTTTTACCTCTCCGCTTTTTGAAGTTTCTCATATTTTATATCTGGCGCCGCCCGGCGATAAAAAAGCCGGAGAGACGGCTTTGAAAAAAGCACAGGCAGCACTCAAAAAGATAAAAGACAAACCTGAATTGTTTGAAGCGCTTGCCCGTGAAGAATCCGCCTGTTCTTCCGCGTCCGAAGGCGGGCGTCTGGGACAAATCAGCAAGGGACAAACAATGCCGGCTTTTGAAGCCGCGCTCTTTCAGATGAAAGAAAATGAAATCAGCCCGCAGCCTGTTGCCACAGAAGTCGGCTATCACATCATAAAAGTTCACAAAAAAGCGGAAGGTTTGCAACTTCCTTTTGAGACGGCTCACGAATGGATTCGAGACGACTTGACGCAAAAAAGCTGGAACCAAGCTTTTAACCAATATATAAAAGTTTTGGCTGGAAAATCGGAAATCAGCGGCTTTCACCTTGAAGGCAGTAAAACACCCCTTGTACAGTAAAACAAATGCAGACTTTCTTCGAACAACCTTTCTGGGGCCGTGGGTTCCGTCCTTTCTTTTTTCTTGGTGCCTTGTATAGCGTTTTCTCTTTAGGTATATGGGGCTGGTTTTATGCTGGCCACATTACACCACCCGGTTTTTTGTTGGATTCTGTCTTATGGCATGCGCATGAGATGATTTACGGCTATACCATGGCGATTATCGCAGGCTTTCTGCTCACAGCCGTAGCAAACTGGACAGGCGGCGCTCCGGCCCGGCAAATTCATCTGATTAGTCTTTGTTTTCTATGGCTTTTGGGACGGCTTGTCATGAACGTTGATTTGGGGTTACCCTTTTGGGGCTTGGTTTTAGCGGAAATAGTTTTTATCCCGGCCCTTGCCCTTTCTCTGGCCGTCCCTCTTATAAAAAGCTGGAACAAGCGAAACTTTATTTTTCTAACTCTTCTGAGTGCTTTGTTTGCTTGTGATCTCGTTTTCCTGATCACAATGGAAAAAATGTCTCTTTATATTGCTCTCATGGTTATTTTGACGATGATCTCCCTTGTGGGAGGTCGGATTATTCCAGCCTTTACTGTTGCGGCGCTGCGGCGTAACGGCGTCAAAGCCTTTCAAACACCGCAGGAAAAAATGGATATAGCAGCTCTTGTTTCACTGGCCGCCGTAGCTCTTTGCCTGGTCTTTGCCAAAGACACGATTTTTATGGCGCTCTGCGCCGGACTATCCGCCCTTATTCACGGCCTGCGCATGCGTCACTATCATGGTTTGAAAACTCTGGCAGATCCCATGCTGTGGATTTTGCAAGCAGGCTATCTCTGGCTGATTATAGGGCTGTTTATGCTCTCCTTAACGGGTTTTGGAATTCTTGCCCTTCCGTCCGTTATTCACGCTCTGACGACCGGATGTATTGGCTCTATGACATTGGGCATGATATGCCGCGTTACTCTTGGTCACACGGGACGCAATCTGCTTGCCTCTAAAATAACGACAGCTTCTTTTCTTATGATGCAGGTTGCTGCTCTCATGCGCGTGTTCGGCCCTTTGTCTATGCCGAACAAGATGACGGAATGGGTTACCGGTTCGGCTTTCCTTTGGGCCGCATGTTTTGTAATTTACCTTCTTGTTTATACACCTATGCTGACAGGGCCACGGCCTGACGGACGTGAGGCTTAACAAGGCTTTTCAACCAGAGGAACGTCGCAAAAATCTCTCAAAGAATCCATATCGGTTATGATAATGTTTTCTTCGCCAAGGTGAATGCCGTGCGGAGTTAGTTTTCTTAACGCGCGCGAAAAGGTTTCCGGTTTTATATTAAGGCGCGCAGAGATAAGGGCTTTGTCGTAGGGAAGCATCACAATGTACGTTCCGCCCTCCCCCTCTTCTTTTTGGCAAAAACGTAATAAAAAGGCACCAACACGCTGCGATGCCGTCCGTGTTGTCACTTGTTCAAGCTGTTGTATAAGGTGGTGCTGCCTGGAAGCAATAGCGCCCAAAATACACAAAGCAAAACTGCTGTCTTTCTGGATTTTCTGAACAAAAAAACTGCGGGGAACTTCAATGAGATCTACATCTTCAACAGCTTGCGCATTCACAGGATAGGTTCGGCCATCATTGAAGACAGCCGCTTCTGCAAAAGACTCGCCGGGACCAATCACATGAACGATGGCTTCTTCACCGGTTTTTGAAACGCGGTAGAGTTTGACCCACCCTTTCAGGATAATAAAAAATCCTTCTGCCTTATCTCCCATGGTAAAAAGCTGTTTTCCTTTTAAGAAATGCTTCTGATGAGCGTGCGCTACCACTGCATCTATGACGGAAATATCAACGCCCTGAAATAGGGGCGCCCCTTTTACAAGATTGAAAATATTATTCGCAGGCATAGTTTTCCAACTTGAGGTTTTTAAAAAATAATCTGTTCATTAACTGCTTTCACAATTTTTCGCCCTTGATTTAGATCAAGTCAACTATTTCTCTATGTCTTCTATACTGACCGTACAAGTCGCCATGTTTTTTTATGAAAGACGTGGCTGCTCCGAGCTTTCACCGCCTAAGTCATGGCAGTGATATGGCATGAAAGCCGGGGTTACGTGTGGAAACGCCGTAGCCTCCCGTATTTGGAAAGGAGTAAAAATGACAGAAGGGCCGCAGCTTGCGGACAGTTTTGGTCGCCGTTTTCCTTACTTGCGCCTGTCTTTGACGGATGTGTGCAATTTTCGGTGCACTTATTGCCTTCCTGACGGATATAAGAAAACAGGTTGCACAGCCTTTCTGGATCAGGCCGAGATACTCAGGCTCGTGCGGGCTTTTGCCGCACTGGGGGTCTGGAAGATCCGGATAACGGGCGGCGAACCGACCACACGCCCTGATTTTATTGAAATATCGCAGCAAATTTCCGTCCTGCCGGGAATCCAAAAACTGGCTTTCACCACCAACGGCTACAAATTGCCGCAGCGGGCGCAAAGCTATTATGACGCGGGACTGAGGGCTATAAATATCAGCATTGACTCTCTTGACGCTGACGGTTTCAAAACCATCACGGGCCATGACCGTCTGGGGGATGTTCTGGACGGGCTTAACGCCTGTTTTGAAGCCGGGTTTGAACGCGTGAAAATCAATACGGTTTTGCTTAAAAACCTGAACGATACCGAACTGGATGACTTCATAGACTTTGTGGGGAACAAGCCCGTTTCATTGCGTTTTATTGAACTGATGCGCACACGGGACAATCAGGCTTACTTTCAAGAACATCACCTGCCCGGCACGTATGTAACGGAGCGGCTTTTATCACAGGGATGGCGGCAAAAACCAAGGGTAGAGGGCGCAGGGCCTGCCGTGGAATTCGAACATCCGCAAAGCGCCGGAACGATTGGCCTGATTGCGCCTTATTCAAAAGATTTCTGTAAGAGCTGCAATCGTCTACGCGTCTCCGCCAAAGGCGATCTGCATCTGTGCCTGTTCGGTGAAGGCGGTTATTCGCTGCGGCCTTTATTGCAAGCGGACGACCAGCAGGAAGAGCTGGAAGATAAAATCATGACATTGATGAATTTCAAAAAATCCGCACATTTTCTGCACGAGGATAACAGCGGCGTGCGCGACCATCTGGCGAGCATAGGAGGGTAAAATCATGGAAAAATCAAAGGACGTTATCGCCTTTCCGACGGCGCAGGCACCGAATTTTAAAATGATCGATGTCGGGCGCAAGCGTCCCACGCGTCGGCGCGCCGTGGCTTGCGGCACGATCCGCATGGGCCGGGAGGCTTTCGAAGCGGTTAAAAACGGCACGCTGCCGAAAGGAAACGTTCTGGCGCTGGCGGAGGCTGCCGGAATTACAGGCGCGAAGAAAACGCCGGAACTGATCCCGATGTGTCATACCCTGCCGCTCGATCAGGTCACCATTCACTGCGATCTGAACGAACAGGAGCAAAACATCACGGTCTATGCGCAGGCTGCGGCCTTTGCCAAAACGGGCGTGGAGATGGAGGCTTTGGCTGGAGTCAATGCCGCGCTTCTGACAATCTGGGATTTGACCAAGGGCGTCGATCCCAATCTGTCGATGGACGGCACCCGGCTTCTCGTCAAAACAGGTGGCAAGAGCGGCGTCTGGACAAACCCGGACGGCATTCCTGACTGGCTGGCGGCGCAACTTCCGGACGAACAAAGCCTGAAGGGCAAAACAGCCGCTGTTCTCGTTATGAGCGACCGCGCTGCCGGCGGCGAATACGAGGACAAATCCGGCCCCGTTTTGAACGATCTGCTTTCAAAAGCGGGAGCGGACGTCAAATGCTGCAACGTGGTGCCGGATGAAGCGGATAAAATTTCTGCAGCGATAAAAGAGCTTTCTCTGGAAGGCAAGCCGGATATTCTCATTGCATCGGGCGGCACGGGACCGGGGCCGCGCGATGTCACACCGGAGGTTCTGGAAGAAATCAGCGACCGGATGCTGGAGGGGCTTGGTGATCTTCTGCGCGCTGAAAGCCTGCACTACACCGATACGGCGTGGCTTTCGCGCATGAGCGCGGGGATGGTCGGATCGACACTGGTGATTGCTTTTCCCGGCTCTCCCAAGGCTGTCAAGGAATGCTGGGAAATCATCGCGCCCTTTATCGGCGATGCTCTGGAGAAAATCAAAAAACAGGGCTATGGAGAAAAACCATGAATACGATAAGCCTTTCCGTCAAATGTTTCGGTGTGTTCAGGAAGTTCGGCGAAAGCCTGAATGTGGATATTGCTGAAGGCAGCTCCGTTCTGGAGGTAAAGCAGGCCCTTATTCAAAAACTGGGACAGACTCAAAAAGCTCTGGTTGAAGATTCCGTTTTAGCGAACGACAATGAAATCCTGCCGAATGCCTATATCCTGAAGGATGAAACAGCGCTCTCCATTTTACCGCCTGTCTGTGGAGGGTAGATCTAACATGAACGGCATTCAGGTCCTTATCGGCAATACGCTTTTAAACCTGCAGGAAGCTGTTGCCTATGTCTGCGATCCGGGACATGGCGCCATTGACACTTTTATCGGCACTGTACGCAATACGCATGAAGGAAAAGACGTCACGGGCATTACCTATGATGTGCATAAAACGCTCGCTGAAAAAACGCTGCGGGATATCTGCGCAGAGGCGCAAGGATTCTGGCCGGACACGCGTTACTATGTTGCTCATTACCACGGCACGCTTGATGTTGGCGGGATCAGTGTCGTGATCGCCGTCAGTTCTCCCCACCGGGCGGAAAGTTTCGATGCCTGCCGTTATGTGATTGAGGAAATCAAAAAACGCCTGCCTGTCTGGAAAAAAGAACACTACACGGACGGGATAAGCGACTGGCTGCCGGGACATTCCCTGAAGGAGGCGTTATGACTCTCGGCGTGATTCTGGCGGGGGGGCGTTCCCGCCGGATGGGACAGAATAAAGCGCTCCTTTCGTATCATGGAAAACCCCTCATTGAGCATATGACGGCGATCCTGAAACACTCCGGGGTCGAAACGATCATCATTAGCGGTAATGTTGAGGGGTATGACTGCATGCCGGATGAGAATCCTTTTGGCGGCCCCGCGAAGGCCATAGAAACGATTATTCGGCATTTTCCGGATTATAAAGGCTTTCTTTTTGTTCCCGTCGATATGCCGCTTCTGGAACCTGCCATGCTGCAAATTCTTATGCAGCAAAAAAACGGCGCTTACTTCAAAGGCTGTCCGTTACCCGCTTTTATGACGCCGCCCTGTTCAGAAAACCATGAAACCTCCGTACAGGGCTTGCTCGATTCTCGCGGCATTTATCCCCTGGCGTTGCCCGAACAATTCTCTTCGTCTATGAAAAACGTCAATACGCCGGAAGAGTGGAAGGAGGTGGCTGCTTTATGAATGTTAAAATCACCGAAAACTCTGTCACTTTTAAAATAACGGAAGAAGAAATGAATGTACTGGCCGAAGGGAAATCGCTGGAAAAAAGTATTCCCATGAGAGGACACTGTTTTGAAATGGCGATTGATCCTTGTGCCGGCGGCAATCTGGAAATCACCATGGATCAAGGAAGACTGGTCCTTGGGACGACAAAAGGGCAAATTAAAAAACTGGTTGGCATGGGAAAAAGCAAAGAAGGGCTTTTCGCTCATATAGACGGTCTTGATGTTTTTTTACAGGTTGACCTGAGAGCCGACAGCCGTCCGCGTATAAAAGAGTAAGCGCCATGGTTCTTGCAGCGCTCTTCTTCATCACAGCTTTGCTTTATGCCTGCGTCGGGTTCGGCGGCGGATCGACCTATAACGCGCTTCTGGTCTTAAGCGGAACGGACTACCGCGTGCTGCCGTTTATTGCCCTGACGTGCAATATTATCGTTGTCAGCGGTGGCGTCTGGCATTTTTCGCGCGGGCGGCATATTGATGTCCGCAAGGTACTGCCGTGGACGGCTCTTTCTGTTCCGGCAGCCTGGATAGGAGGTTATATTGAGATTCCGGAAACAGTTTTTATCGGACTTCTGGGAGGCGTTCTTTTTCTCTCAGGCATTAACATGCTATGGCCGGAGAAGAAGAGTATCCTTTCGCAACCGGTCCGACATATGCCGCCTTTTGTCCCTCCTGTTATCGGTGGAGGGCTGGGGTTTATCGCCGGGTTGACCGGCATCGGCGGCGGAATTTTTCTGGCGCCCGTCCTTCATTTTCTGCGCTGGAGTGATTCCCGCAATATCGCCGGAACATGCAGCCTGTTCATTCTTCTGAATTCCCTGTCCGGTCTTGCGGGACAGGCGATGAAGCTGGGAGAAACAGAGATACTCCCTCTGGCTCTGTCATACTGGTATTTGCTTCCTGCTGTCCTGATCGGGGGGCAAATCGGGTCGTGGACAGGATCTTCGCGCATTAATCCTGACATAATAAAAAAACTGACAGCGCTCCTCGTTCTTTATGTTTCCATAAGATTGCTTCGGGAAGTTCTTTAGAGGTTGAAATGCGCCTGTATGCCCTTGATCTGAATCAACGTCTTTCTGTGAAAAAACAGGGATTGTCGACAGAGTGGACTTGTTTGTATTTTTACGAAAGAATACATTACTAGCGGGGGGAGCCATCATGACAAATTTTTTGAAAAATATTGCTGTTAAGTACAAACTTCTATTTATTGTTCTTCTTCCGGTGCTGGGGGTTGTAAATTTGGCGGGGATAAAGATTGTATCTCTACAAGAGCAGGCTTCGCGTCAGAGCAGCCTTTCAGATTTGATGGAAATTTCCATTGCAGCCAGCAATCTTGTTCATGAACTTCAGAAAGAACGCGGCGCCTCTGCCGGTTTTATTAATAGCAAAGGCTCTAACTTTGGCGATGTTTTGCCAAAACAATATCTGGAAACAAACGCAAAAAAGGATCAGTTAACAGCCGTTCTGGAAAGACTGGACACAAACCGTTACGGACAGGAATATAATGAAGCGCTAAAGGCCGCTTTGGGTGATCTGGATAAAATTGAAGATACTCGCAAAAAAGTAAAAAATATTTCGATATCACTTCCCGATGCCGTTGGTTATTACACAAGCATGAACGGAAATTTTCTCGGTATCACGAACAAGGCGGTTTTCCTGGCTGAAGATCCGGATATTTTGCGTGATGTGTCGGCTTATCTAAGTTTTCTGCAATCGAAAGAACGCGCCGGGATTGAGAGGGCCGTTGGAGCAGCGGGTTTTGACAGCGGATGGACTTCAGCACTGCAAAGCAAACTGGCTAATCTTATCACTACGCAAGATACATATATGCGTGTGTTTGAGGTCTATGCAGCAGGTGAAGAACTAAAATTCTATAAAGAGAAAATCAACGATAAATCTTTTGCCGAAGTTAGCAAGATGCGCGAAATCGCTTTATCTGAAGACAATTCTTATAATCTTACCGACAAAGTTAATGCTGCTCTCTGGTTTAAAACCATGACCACAAAAATTAACATCCTTAAAGAAATAGAGGACCATATAGCCGAAGATGTCAGGCACATTGCCCATCAGGGTGCAAGCAGCGCATTGTCAATCAGGAATTTTTATCTTTTCGTTTTTATTGGTTTAATTGCCGTTGTTTCTATTTTGACCTTTATCATTTTAAAGGATCTTCTGCAAAATATTCATAACACAGAAGAAGTGATGAACGAGCTTGTGAAAGGTAATACGGAAGTTGATGTTCAGGGAACAGAGCGCAAAGATGAAATGGGCGGGATGGCCCGTTCCATTGAGGTTTTTAAGCAAGGACTGATTGAGAAGAAACGCATGGAAGAAGAAGCTCTGAAAGTTCAGGAGCAAGCAGAGGAAGAAAAGAAAAAAGCTATGGTAGAACTGGCAAATAATTTTGATGGCCAGGTTGGAGGTTTGATTAACTCTCTTGCCTCAGCTTCTTCCGAACTACAATCCACAGCCGAAAGCATGCGCAGTATTGCTGATAACACCTCTCAATCAAGCCAGACGGTGGCAGCTTCTTCGGAAGAGGCCAGCACGAATGTCAGTACCGTGGCTTCTGCCATGGAAGAAATGTCCGCCAGCGCAAGTGAGATTGCTTCACAGATTTCTAGTGCGAGGGTGAAATCAAACGATACAGCGGAAAATGCTAAAAACGCCAATGAAACAGTAAGCAATCTAAATATACTGGTCGAAAATATTGGCGAAGTTGTTACCGCTATTCAAGGTATAGCAGAACAGACTAATCTCTTGGCATTGAACGCGACAATCGAAGCGGCAAGAGCGGGAGAGGCCGGAAAAGGCTTTGCTGTTGTGGCAGAGGAAGTCAAAAAGCTGGCGACCGAAACTGGCAATAAAACAGATGAAATTAATACTCGTATTATACAGATACAGGAGGCAACACGTGCTTCTGTTAGCGCTATGGAACGGATTATCGACAATATTTCAGACATCGATCAGTCTGTTACGGGGGTTTCAGCAGCTGTAGAAGAACAAAACGCTACAACATCAGAAATCGTGCGCAGTGTCGGCGAAGCGGCTCAAGGCGTTCAACAGGTGTCTCAAATCATAGTGGATGTACAAAAAGGAGCTGGAGAAACCGGATCGTCTGCCGATGCTGTTTTGAATGCGGCCAGAGAAGTAGCAAAACTCTCCGATAATCTTAAAAACTCCGTTGACCGGTTCCTGAACGGAATCAGATCGGAAGGAAACGGTGAAAGTAAAAAAACCATAGATCAGGAAGACGAAGAGCCAAGAAAGGCGGCCTAAGCCCCCGCCCCCTGTAAAAAGGCCTGCCGTGTCGCCAATTTTCGCTGTTTTATTAAGGCGGCGTTGTAGGAAAAAATAGAGGTGGCCCCAAGAATTCGGACAGTGAGTTAAGCTACGATCTATGACCGAAGGAGGGTCATGGATTATGAGCAAGACAAGGAAGAACTACCCGGCGAAGTTTAAAGCGCAGGTTGCGCTGGCGGCGTTGCGGGAGGACGCGCCGATCACGGAGCTGTCATCCCGTTACGGGGTGCATGCGACGGTCATTCACCGTTGGAAGAAGGAGGCTCTGGCTGCGCTGGAGGCGGGTTTTGCGGGCAAGCTGGAATCGCGAGCGGACGCGCATAACGCCGAGGTCAGGGACTTGCACGCCAAGATCGGACAGCTGACAGTGGAACGTGATTTTTTAGCCGATGCCTCCGCCCGGTTGCGGTCCGGGGGCGGCAGGAAATGGTAGACCCGTCCAATGACAATATCGGCATCGCGGCGCAGTGCCGGTTGCTGGGGATCAGCCGCTCTGGCTGGTATTACGAGCGGCGCGGGGAGAGCGCGGACAATTTGGCGCTGATGCGGCTGATTGACGCGCAATTCCTGCAAACCCCGTTTTACGGGTCCCGTCAGATGGCCCGGCATCTGCGCCGTCAGGGGTACGAGGTAGGCCGCACCCGCGTGCGGCGTCTGATGCGCCTGATGGGAATCGAGGCGGTCTATCAAAGGCCGCGCACTTCGATGCCGCATCCCGGCCACCGGATTTATCCCTACCGGCTCAAGGGGCTCACGATCACCCGCCCGAACCATGTATGGTGCGCGGATATCACGTACATCCCTGTCAAACGCGGGTTTTTGTATCTGGTAGCGATCATGGACTGGGCCAGCCGGAAGGTGCTGGCCTGGCGGCTGTCGAACACGATGGAAACGCGCTTTTGCGTGGAGGCGCTGGAGGAAGCCATCGCCCGCTACGGGCCGCCGGAGATCTTCAATACCGATCAGGGCAGCCAGTTCACGGCGGACGCGTGGACGGGCGTCCTGAAAGAAAACGGGATCGCGATCTCGATGGACGGCAAGGGCCGCTGGATGGACAATGTGTTCATCGAGCGGCTGTGGCGGAGTCTGAAATATGAATGCGTGTATCTGAACGCGTTCGAGAGCGGCCTGCAAGCCAGGCGGGATATCGGGCGCTGGCTGGCGTTTTACAACGCGCAGAGGCCGCATTCGGTATTTGATGGACAAACCCCGGACGACGTTTATGATGAACGAAATTTTGTTTCTCCGGCCTCGGGCGTGGCGCCGCCGCCTAACGGCTCCGGCGGCCGCGCCCTTCACCCGGAGAAACAAAACCACAGGCAGGCGGCATGACAATAACCAACCGATCGTAGCTTAACTTCGCCGCAAAGCTGGCCGAAGAACCGAGACCACCTCTAATCGCTAAATGCGGCAAGGCCGGTGCGCGATTTCGATTTCATACTTAGAACCGCGCTCAGATTTCTGAAAATCCTTATAATCTCTGGGCCTAAGGCCGGTTAGAGAGCCAAAGAGCGATGCTCAAATTAGCCTTTGCCGACCGTCTTGCCCATCTCCAAAATAAAGGAAGGGGCTGTCCTAGATAACCGAGAAAGGTTATCACTATGGACATGCGAAAAAGTCGAATAAGCTCATATAAACAGGATCGATTAATCGAACATTTTGTGTCGGGATCAACTGCCCGTACAGCAGCAAAACTTGTTAATGTTAACAAGACGACTGCTGCCTATTATTTTCACCGTCTCCGGGAAATTATTGCCCTTGAATGCAATAACGAGGCTTTGCTTTCAGGGGAGTTTGAAGTCGATGAAAGCTACTTTGGCGGCACGCGCAAGGGCAAACGGGGGCGTGGTGCCGCTGGTAAAGTGCCAGTGTTTGGAATCCTCAAACGCGGCGGCAAGGTTTACACACAGATCATTCCAGATGCGGGGAGCAAGACCTTGATGCCCATCATCCGAGATAAAATCCAGCCCGATAGCATCGTTTATTCCGATTGCTGGCGCGGCTATAATGTGCTGGCTGTATCTGGCGGTTGTGATTGATCTGTATTCACGGCGCGTGGTGGGGTGGTCGATGCAATCACGGATGCAGATGGATCTGGTATTGAGTGCTCTGTTGATGGCGGTATGGCGCAGGAAACCAAAGCAGCAAGTCATCATTCATTCCGATCAGGGCAGTCAGTTCACCGGTCATGAGTGGCAGGCTTTTCTTGATAAGCATAATTTGGAAATGAGCATGAGCCGCAAAGGGAATTGCTACGATAACGCTGTGGCGGAAAGTTTTTTCCAGCTTTTAAAACGAGAGCGTATCCGGCGTAAAACCTATGCTACGCGCAAAGATGCCCGCGATGATGTGTTTGATATATCGAATTTTTCTACAATCCGAAAAGAAAGCATGGTAATAACGGATTGCTGTCACCAATCGATTTTGAAAAACAGCAAAAATGGAAAAATCGAGGTGTCTAGATCCATAGGGGCGATTCACTACTTCCCTTCGAGCGGATGTTCGAACACTCTTGAAACTGTTTAATTACAACGGTTCCAGCGCATTGGAACTCAAGCGGCCGGTGCTAAAACTCGTCTTTGCAGAGCGTCTTGTATATGATCGGAAAACCGGGTTTCGAACACCGAATTTATCCAGCCCGTTCAAGGCTCTAAGGGATATTTCCGGCACTAAATGGGAAATGGCGCGCCCGAGAAGATTCGAACTCCTGACCTCCTGATCCGTAGTCAGGCGCTCTATCCAGCTGAGCTACGGGCGCATCCCTTGAAAAGTCGGCAGACCATAGACGAATTTATTTTTTTTTGCAAGTCTGTCTTTAGTAATTTTGCATTTCAATATTTTTACACTGTAAAACTCATCTTATAACAAGGGTTTCACTTGACTCTCTGTATAATAATGGTGATGTTTGGGCATAGTTTAAGGATGATGCGCCTGAAGTGCTTGCTGGGCGTGTTCAATGTAAGAAGAATTTGTTTAGATCATGATTACACCCTCTCCGATTTTTTTAAAACCGATTGTCGTTGTGGCTGCGTTGCTGGTTCTCATCCCGGCGCAGGCTGTAGCGAAGCAAAAAGAGTCCCTGCCCTCGTTGGTTATTACCAACGAGCCTTTGCCGAAAAATTTGCAACGTCAAATTTACAGCAGACCTGCGCAGGTGCGCACAATCAAGCCGCAGGAAGTTTTAAGTGATTCATACTTCAAGCCCTCACAGACTCTGGTTGGGCGTAAAATTGGAAATATTACCAGTGAACTGGCGCGTATCCAAAACTCTGTTGCAGGCTTGTCCGGGAATTTGAATGGGCTGGAGCGCGTGAATGAAGAGCGCGCGGCGGAATATTACGCGAATATCGCGACAATTAATACACAATTGCAATCCGGTACAACGCCTGGTAATCCCCGCCTCGTAAAGCGTCTGGATGATGCTGAAGGTCAGCTTGAAACTCTTTCCAGCAGTATGGCCAAGTTGAATGGAATGGCTGTCGAAACATCAAATATAGCTTCGGAAGCTTCTTTTCTTCTGGAGGAAGCACGCGCAGCCTACAGCCTGTCGGGGGCTATCGAAGAAGACCATGTGCACCTTGCCCAGGTTGAGGATGCTATTAATAACACGCTGATCCTGATTGAGAGGGTTTTGAATACCATCAGTGATGACATGACCCGCACGAGCACCTATTTAAGCTCTGAGCGTGAAAATTTGCGTCTTTTGGGGTTGGCCGTTGCTAATGGTGAGTTTTATGGCCGCAGTTTGGCTAAACGGCCTTTTTCCGGTGTATCGGCTTATGATGCTACACTGGTGCCCAGTACAACGTCTGCGGACCCTGTGGCTCCTGCGGCCAGCCTTTCTTCAGGCCCGCGGCCTCTGGCCAAGATCAAGTTTGATCGTCCTGACGTTGCTTATGAAGAGCCTATTTATCTGGCTATTAACGAAGCTCTCAAGCGTTATCCTAACGCGCGCTTTGATCTGGTCGCTGTGACGCCTATGCAAGGTAATGCCGCACAGATTGCCATAGAGAGCACGAAAGCGCGGCGCAATGCTGAAAAAGTCCTGCGGACATTGACACAAATGGGCCTGCCGCATGAGCGTATTGACTTGTCCTATAATAAGAGTGCGCAGGCCGTGACCAATGAGGTTCACCTGTTTGTAAAATAGTTGTCTCTGCATTTATGCCTACGGCAGGCAAGGAATGCTTGATGTTGCGGCGTTAATTTTTAGGATGCAGAGTTATCATGTCCCATATTGAACTTGAACTTGAGTCCATTTCTGTACGCCTTGCCGAAACGCAAGCCGAGATGGAGGCCGCACAGGCCTTGCGCTATACAGTCTTTTATGAAGAATATGATGCAATTCCTACTGCAGAAATGGTCGCCGATCGCCGAGATTTCGATGAATATGATGCTTATGCAGACCATTTGATTGTTATTGATTCTTCCGGGGCCAGTGACAAGATCGTCGGAACATACCGCATGTTGCAACGCTCGGGTGCAGATCAGGTCGGGCAATTTTACTCTTCCAGTGAATATGATCTTTCCCCTTTGCTTAAGTGTGGTTCGACTTTGCTGGAACTTGGACGTTCATGTGTTTTACCGGATTATCGTACACGCCCTATTTTGCAGCTGCTCTGGCAGGGAATTGCCGATTATATCAGCGAGTATGATATTGAGCTGATGTTCGGCTGCGCGAGCCTGCACAGCACAGATATTAAGAGCATATCCAAGCCGCTTTCATATTTACATCACTATCACCTTGCGCCGGAAACTATTCGCCCGCGAGCGCTGAAGGGGCAGTATATTAATATGGATATTATTCCACAGGAAGACATTAATGCGCGCAGAGTCTTTGCCGAATTACCCCCGCTTATCAAGGGGTATTTGCGTGCAGGGTCATGCATCGGAGACGGTGCGGTGATCGACGAGCAATTCAACACCACCGATGTTTTCGTCGTCGTACAGACGCATTTGCTGGCAGATCGCTATCGCAAGCATTACGAACGTAAAATTCAAAAAACTATTCCCGGCAGTGATGACGCTGAAAATAATGTGCATGAACTTTCCGCTTTTAAAAAGACGAAAGAATCATGAACCTCACATTCGCGTCCCTAAAGCTTTTTGGTTTTGCTCTGCTCTGCGCTCTAGTTGTGCCGCTTCAAGCACTTTTACTGCTAGTTTACAAAGGACGAGGGGCCTATATACTTCCGCATCTTTGGCACAAAGCTGTATGCGCTGTCTTTGGCATTCGCGTTCAAATGCAAGGTAAACCTTATACAGATTCTCAGGTCATTTATGTCAGCAATCATATCTCTTATCTCGACATTCCAGCGCTGGCTTCGGTGATTTGCTATGGCTCATTCGTGGCTAAAAAGGATGTCGCGAGTTGGCCGGTGTTTGGTTATTTATCAAAGCTTCAACAAACTGCTTTTGTGAGCCGCTCGCGTGAGGATGCCCGCAAGGGTGCCAATGCGCTTGCCGAGATGCTTAAAGACGGTAAAAATCTGATAATTTTCCCTGAAGGTACGTCTACCGACGGGCGGGAAGTTGTACCATTTAAATCCAGCCTGTTTTCGATCATGTTACAGAAAGATGCCCAAAACCTTGTTATTCAGCCCGTGAGCATTGAAGTTGTAAGTTCAAATGGCCGCGCCCCGAAAACACAGGAAGAGCGTGATCTGTACGCCTGGCACCGCGATATGGATACGGAGCTTCCCGAACATCTTTGGCGCTTTGCCAAGACGTCCGGCGCGGTTTTAAACATCAAATTTTACGATATTGTTCGGGCAAATGACTTTTCTGATCGAAAAACACTTGCCAAAGTATGTCATGAAACCGTATCCAAGGGTCTGAAACTTTCAAAAGCCGCATAATGAGGAGCGTATAAAATGGTCGAAATTCACCCCGAAGAAGTATCTCGTCTACAATCCTATCTCCAGGGAAAACTCAAAAATACCGGTTTTGCTCTTAAAATACGTGAGAAAGCTAGGGATTCCGTTGAAGTTTTGCTTAACGGTGAATTCATCGGGGTGATTTACAAAGACGAAGACGGCGACTTTAACTTTGACATGCCCATTCTTGAAATTGACCTACCGGGGGCAACCAGTTAAAAAAACTTGCGCAAAATAGCTGTTTTTAAAAGCGTTTGTTGCCAGCCTTAGCGCCAATTTGCTAAAATTAAAGGAGTGAGCAATTTGGGGCAGTAGCTTTGAGACTTCAGATAACCTTTTTAATTACCGGGTTTCTTTTGTGTATGCTGGGCATATCTTATGCGCAAGCTGCTGAGAGTCTGCGTTTTGACACCCCCCTCGCCTATAGCAGCAAAGAGAAGATAAAATCTTTTACTGTCAATGAGTTAAGCTCGCCATTGGAGAAATTCGATCTTGCGGGAACGGATCTTAATGGCGATGGCCTGCACGAATTTATTGTCCGTACGAAAATGTGTGAACGCGCTCCATTGTGTGATTATTTCATCCTTGGGGAAGCCAAAAACGGCATGATTAATTTAGGAAAAATTGAAGCAGCGTATATTTTATTGGGCAACGATTACGCTCACGGCGTACGTAATTTACTGGTTTTCGATAACCAAGAGAATGATTTTGACTTCCAACTTTATACCTGGGACCCTGAACAGTCTCTTTACAGGGAGGCCCGGTAATATGATTTCTTTTAGAAAATATTATTTTAGGACCTTTCAACCTGGCGCCTTTGCATATGCGGCTTTGTTCTTTTCAACGCTGTGGGCATACTCCGCGTCAGCCGCTTGCCTCCCCGGCTTGCCGTGCGAAACTAAGCCTAGCGCGGCGCAACTCCTTAATCCGGAGACCGGGCCGAACAGCAGTAAAGACTGGCCTGCCGTACGTTCATGGCCAGCCGGCCCTACTCGCCCTAATGCCTGTGATGCGAACTTTATGAACCAAATTTACGCAAAAGCCTTTATCGAGGCTGAGCGTGAAATGGTTATTACCAATGCAACCATCACCAAACCCGACAGCGTCCTGGAATATACCTGTTTTGATTATTTGGCCGCGCGAGTTGCCACGATTGCCGGGCCGATTTTCTCGGAAAGCACACGCTGGCACCCTGTTACGGTCAATATTATGGGCGAGAGTGTTACCATTGATGTGTTTTTAGGTAACACCCATCTCGATAGATCCATTGAAAACCTTGTCTTACAAGGTTTGGATAGATATGGCGAGAAGAGCTTCCCTTATGATTTTTTGGCCGGAGCGGCGGTTGGCGACAATCATGATTTCTCGCCTACAGTTGCGGGCGCGTCCGGGGTTTGTGACCATATGTACAATATGCATTATATCTCAAAATGTGAGGATTTTGGCCTGAATGTTCCGTTTATGACTTTTGAGAGCTATTTTTCGACGCCTGCGCTTCTAAACACTGACCCCAGAACCAAACCGAAAGCATGCCCCGGCACTCACCAAATTACGCCTATGCGCGTGGAAATAGCAAAAAACAAGGACTGGAGCTGGGCCGCCTTTGATAAGGTTGATACATTGTTACCTATACTTAAAGCACCGGCTTCCGGCAGCGGGTGCGCGAATGCAACCCCTATTCCTACTGGCGTAATGGTTAAGAAATCTACGTATGCACAGGATTTGGCAGGAAACCCTATTATGGGCGCCGCTCAATTTGAATATGAAGAAAAAGTCTGCACAAATCCTGCGTGTTACTTTGATAATAAAGACAATGCGAACCCGGCAGACGATGTTTGTAAGGCTGCTCCTTAGGGAGATTGGGTAACATTTTAAAAAGCTATTTGCCAGGAAACACTTCAATAGCGTACAATTATATAGGGTAGAGAGTGAATGATACGGTATATTCGACGCGATATGAAATTAGACATTAAACTGCTTAAGGTATTGTTTGCAGCGGCTTTAGCTGGTTTTATCAGCGTTTCTGCCGCGCAGGCGGCGGGGCTTTTTGCACCTGACCCATGTGATCCGGAATATTATGAATCGCTTAAATCGCGTGCGTGGCTGGAGGCGCAGCGTGAAATTACTCAAAATCAAAATCTGATTTTTAAGGCTGACAGTGTTTTGGAATATACTTGCTTTGACGGTTATTTGAAAGAATTGGCTGATCATGCTGGCCCTCCTGTCGCTGCAGGCAAGATGTTCACCGGAACAAACCGTTGGGGCGGTGTTCCAGGCAATATGAGCACTACACTTAGCCGACTTGTTGCAGCCCCTATGGATGCGTATGATACCGCTAATTTCAATCATACTCTTTTAGGCGGGCGAACCGGATCGGGCGTTAATTTACCTGCCAGCATAAGTCCAGGAAATTACACTTGTAACGTCATGGATCAGGTTTGGAAACAAGCTAAATGTATGGATTTCATTCATACAGCGGCTGAGGACGGTTTTTTTACCTTTGACCAATATCATGCCCAAGCAGACAAACGCTTTCTTCCAACGCGCTGCCCGAAGACCGCCAACTTTAAAGCAGAGCAGGATAAGGCCATTGAAACCGCTACAACACCCTGGACGGAAGATGATGTTATCACCTATTTCGGTCTTATTTTTCCTTCCGGAGGCTGTGGCTCTGCCAATGGGCAGTTTGCATCAAAGATCAAGACAGGTCTCGTGATCGAACGGACTTCCGGTGGCGTATCAAAATATAACGAATATGTCTGCGTTGTGCCTGGGTGTTACTATGAGCCTACAGGACAGAATTCGGGGAGTTGTAAAAATTAGAAATTAACTTCTTCGATGGGTTAATTTCTAATTCAGGAATTTAGAGAGTTCTTGTTTCAGGTTGTTTTTTTGCTTACCCGTCCGGGTTGCCGCATATTTCAAAACAACCTCCAGCGTCTTTTTACGATCGACCGTTTCATCGGCAATGTTTACACCTTCAGATTTTGGTGTTTGACCGGTTTGCTTTAGTGCCTTGCGCGCTTTTTCCAACAATTCAGGATATTCCTCTTCGAAATGCATACGCGTTTTTTGCAGCTGCTGCAGCGTATCTTCGCGCAGTTTCTTTGATTTTCTTTTACGATATATGCGTTTCATACAAAAACATCCCGGTTAGTTTTCAAGCCTTCCATGCAGTTAGGAATTGCCAAAAAGGGCTCCAGCCCTTATATCTTCACTCTAAACCAAAGATCCTAACCAAGTGTTACGATAACAGAAAATAAGTTAAGTTTTCATGGTACTTTCTCTTTACAGCTTTAGCATGCGCGCGGCGAAGCCTTTGATCACGGCGTATCTTAAAAGGCGTCAAAGGGCGGGTAAGGAAAGCTCTTCGCGCTTTGATGAGCGTTTGGGAGTGGTGCAATGCCCGCGCCCTAAGGGGCGCTTGATTTGGGTCCATGCGGCCAGTGTTGGTGAGGTGCAATCTGCTCTTATCCTTATTCACAAGCTTCTTGCGCTCTATGAGGGGGTGCAGGTTCTTGTTACTACAGGAACGCGAAGTTCGGCGAAAATGATGGAAACAGCGCTACCTGAAGGCGCGTTTCATCAATATTATCCGGTTGATAATCCTGAATGGGTGGAAGCCTTTTTAAACCATTGGTCGCCAGATTTAATATTATGGATGGAATCTGAGCTATGGCCGAATATGCTGCTGGCTATTCAAGCCCGTAAAATACCCGCTATTTTGATCAATGCACGGCTTTCTCCGCGTTCTTTTCGAATCTGGAAGCTTTTAAAGGGAGCAAGCCGTAAAATTTTACTCAGTTTTACGCTGATTTTATGCCAAACAGATAAAGATGAATCTTTTTATCGTCGTTTAGGCGCGCAAAACGTGCAGGTCAGTGATAATTTGAAATACAGCGCTGCTCCCCTGCCCTGTGATGAGGCCGCCTTAAAGGCCATCAATAGCGCGTTTATTAACCGACCATGCTGGGTTTATGCCAGTTCTCATGCCAGTGAAGAGAAAATAGCAGCACAAATTCACGCCCGCCTGAAAAACAGTATCCCCAACCTTCTTAGCATTATTATCCCCCGTCATCCTGAAAGGCGCATGGCCATTGCGCAAGATCTGGATGGGCTGGGGTTGAATATTGTTTTTCGTGGCGGGGATAAAACCCTGCCTGGTGATGATACGGATATTTATATTGCCGATACTATGGGCGAGCTTGGCCTGTTTTACCGCGCTTGCCCGGTGGCTGTTATTGGGCGCTCGTTTAGTGATGATGGCGGCGGCGGACATAACCCAATTGAAGCCGCCCAGCTTCATTGCGCTGTGCTTCACGGCCCTAACGTGCAAAATTTACAGGAAATCTTTGATGAAATGGATGCATATGGAGCGGCGATGCGCCTAAGCACGCCAGAAGAACTGGAAAGTCATTTATATGATTTGCTTACAAACGCGGAGAAAATTGAAGTCCTACAACAAAAAGCGTATGATTTTTCCCGGCGCAAGGAGCAAGTTCTCGAAACTGTTTTAGAGGCTTTGCGCCCTACCCTTGATACTCTTGAAATCGGCAGGAAGGCTGCATGACGCTGAAAACCCCGAGCTTTTGGTATCGCCCTGCAGGGAGCAAGCCTCCTGCGGTCGAACGGCTTTTGATTCCCGCGGCGGCCGTTTACAGGTTTTTGTACGATATACACCATATTATGAAACGGCCATATAAAGCCCGTGTGCCGGTCTTGTGCATCGGCAATCTCGTTGCGGGGGGAACAGGAAAAACACCCACAGCCATCGCCTTGCTCAAAACTCTGAAAGCCCATGGAATTGCCAAAAATCCGGCCTTTCTCATTCGCGGGTATGGCGGTGCGGAAATCGGGCCGATGCGTGTGGACCCAAAAATTCATACGGCCTGGGATGTTGGCGATGAAGCGCTCATTCTTGCACAACATGCACCGACTTATGTCGGCGGCGACCGGGCAGCCAGCGCACAAATGGCGTTGGAAAACGATGCAGATTTAATTATCATGGATGACGGATTGCAAAATCCGAGTATTCACAAAGACCTTCGGCTGGTGGTGGTCAATGGTGAAATGGGCTTTGGTAACAAACGCCTGCTACCTGCCGGACCAATGCGCCAGCCTCTGGATGAAAATTACTCAATGGCGGATGGCGTTATATTGATCGGCGAGGATCGCCGCAATGCTTTGCAAGGCTTACCTGATAGCATCCCGTTAATCCAGGCGCAACTTAAACCAAGCGCTTCTGCCCAAATTGATACACAAACGAAGTATCTGGCCTTTGCCGGGCTGGGATATCCGCAAAAATTCTTTTGTTATCTTAAAGGCACGCTGGGCATGAATGTTGTTTCCGAGAGTGCGTTTAGCGACCATCACCCTTATGAAATTTCAGACCTTAGAGCCTTGCACAAACAGGCAGAATCCTTAGGTGCACGCCTGATCACGACCGAGAAGGATTATCTGCGTCTGCCGCATATTGAAGGCGTTGCTGTTGAAACATTGCCTGTTGAGATGTGCTGGGATAATGAAAAGGCCCTCCTCCAACTGATTCAAAAACATCTGAAACCACAACTATGACGGATGATTTTCTGAAACAACTTCGTTACGCAGGCGAGGCTTTTGGACTTGCCGTTTTGTTTCTGGTGTTTCTAGTTTTGCCCGCCGAAACGGCATCAAATCTGGGCGGGTGGATCGGCCGGAGCATTGGGCCTAAACTAGCCGCATCCCGTAAAGTACGGCACAATCTGAACCGCGTTTTTTCTGATATTACCGAGACATGCAGCGATGAGATCATCGCCGGAATGTGGGAGCATTTAGGGCGTGTGATTGCCGAGTACCCTCATCTGGAAACTCTGGCTCTGGGCCATACCCAAATCATTGGGCAAGACAATTTACAAAACGCTTTGAATAATCCCAATGGAGCAATTTTCTTTGGTGCGCATTTAGGAAACTGGGAAATTAATGGCGCGGCAGTGCTGCTGCAAGCCGGACGAAAAGTGGCCCTAAGTTACCGCGCACCAAACAATCCGTGGAGCGATAAACTTTTGATGCGTGCGCGCACTCTTGGGGGGCGTTTACCTGCCTATTCCAAATCCCGTCAAGGTGGGAAAGCCATGATAGAGACAATCAAAAACGGCCGGACGCTAGGCATTTTGATCGATCAAAAATATAATCAGGGCGTTAGCGTTCCCTTCTTTGGCCTCGAGGCGATGACCAATCCGTTTTTTGTCCAGCTTGCGCAGAAATATGGCTGTGCGCTTGTGCCTATTCGCAACCGCCGCCTTGACGGCGCGAGCTTTAGCCTTAGTGTTTATGAACCTTTGACGGTGTTTGAAGATGATGGCAAGCCGCGCGCCATTGAGGATGTCATCAGAGATGCGCATACCGTGTTAGAGGAATTTATTCTTGAAACGCCGGAGCAATGGCTGTGGCTACATAGGCGGTGGAAGGATTCATAAAAATGGCTGATTATGATTACGACTATTTTGTAATTGGGGCAGGTTCCGGTGGGGTGCGCTCAGCACGCATCGCTGCCGGGCACGGCGCAAAGGTTGGGGTTGCAGAGAAATCGGCTCTTGGCGGAACTTGCGTTAATCTGGGCTGCATTCCGAAGAAGCTGTTTGCCTATGCCTCCGATTATACGGGGCATTTTGAAGATGCGCGGGGGTTTGGCTGGGACGCACCGGCAGAAAGCAGCTTTGATTGGCGGGCATTGATCAATAATAAAAATAATGAAATCAGTAGACTCAATGGGATTTATAAGAATTTACTTGAAAATTCCGGTGTGGAGATTTTAAGCGGACGCGCCCGCTTTATTGATGACCACACACTTGAAGTTGGCAAACGGCAGGTTAGCGCCGATAAAATTCTGATTGCCGTTGGCGGCCGCCCCCGCCTTCCCGATATTGAAGGCGGAGAATTGATGGCGACATCGGATGACGTTTTCTTCTGGCCGAAAATGCCTGAAAAGGTAGTCATTCAAGGTGGTGGTTACATTGCAGTGGAATTTGCACATATTCTGCACGGCATCGGTGCGCACGTTACCCTGCTTTACCGTGGAGAGCTGTTTTTGCGTGGTTTTGATCGCGATATTGCGCGCAGCCTGGCTGATGAGATGGCCAAGCAAGGCGTTGACCTGCGATTTAACTGCGATATTACGCGCGTCGAGCGTAAGGGAGAGAACGGCTTTATTGTTTATACAGAGGTGGTCTCGGTTCTTCGGCCAGCTTTGCGGCGAAGTTAAGCTACGATCGGTTGGTTATTGTCATGCCGCCTGCCTGTGGTTTTGTTTCTCCGGGTGAAGGGCGCGGCCGCCGGAGCCGTTAGGCGGAGGCGGCAAGCCCGAGGCCGGAGAAACAAAATTTCGTTCATCATAAACGTCGTCCGGGGTTTGTCCATCAAATACCGAATGCGGCCTCTGCGCGTTGTAAAACGCCAGCCAGCGCCCGATATCCCGCCTGGCTTGCAGGCCGCTCTCGAACGCGTTCAGATACACGCATTCATATTTCAGACTCCGCCACAGCCGCTCGATGAACACATTGTCCATCCAGCGGCCCTTGCCGTCCATCGAGATCGCGATCCCGTTTTCTTTCAGGACGCCCGTCCACGCGTCCGCCGTGAACTGGCTGCCCTGATCGGTATTGAAGATCTCCGGCGGCCCGTAGCGGGCGATGGCTTCCTCCAGCGCCTCCACGCAAAAGCGCGTTTCCATCGTGTTCGACAGCCGCCAGGCCAGCACCTTCCGGCTGGCCCAGTCCATGATCGCTACCAGATACAAAAACCCGCGTTTGACAGGGATGTACGTGATATCCGCGCACCATACATGGTTCGGGCGGGTGATCGTGAGCCCCTTGAGCCGGTAGGGATAAATCCGGTGGCCGGGATGCGGCATCGAAGTGCGCGGCCTTTGATAGACCGCCTCGATTCCCATCAGGCGCATCAGACGCCGCACGCGGGTGCGGCCTACCTCGTACCCCTGACGGCGCAGATGCCGGGCCATCTGACGGGACCCGTAAAACGGGGTTTGCAGGAATTGCGCGTCAATCAGCCGCATCAGCGCCAAATTGTCCGCGCTCTCCCCGCGCCGCTCGTAATACCAGCCAGAGCGGCTGATCCCCAGCAACCGGCACTGCGCCGCGATGCCGATATTGTCATTGGACGGGTCTACCATTTCCTGCCGCCCCCGGACCGCAACCGGGCGGAGGCATCGGCTAAAAAATCACGTTCCACTGTCAGCTGTCCGATCTTGGCGTGCAAGTCCCTGACCTCGGCGTTATGCGCGTCCGCTCGCGATTCCAGCTTGCCCGCAAAACCCGCCTCCAGCGCAGCCAGAGCCTCCTTCTTCCAACGGTGAATGACCGTCGCATGCACCCCGTAACGGGATGACAGCTCCGTGATCGGCGCGTCCTCCCGCAACGCCGCCAGCGCAACCTGCGCTTTAAACTTCGCCGGGTAGTTCTTCCTTGTCTTGCTCATAATCCATGACCCTCCTTCGGTCATAGATCGTAGCTTAACTCACTGTCCGAATTCTTGGGGCCACCTCTCATTGCAATTGATGAGAATTACCGAACCTCGGCTGCGCATATTTATGCTCTGGGAGATGTTGCGAATCATCATAACTTGACGCCAGTGGCCGTGCAGGAAGGCCATGTTCTGGCTGACCGATTATTTAACAACCAGCCGGAGCGCTGCGTAAATTACGATAATATTGCCACAGCGGTGTTTTCATCTCCGCCGATTGGCACAGTGGGAATCAGCGAGAAAGATGCGCTGGATCATGGCCATAAAATTGATGTGTATGTCTCTTCGTTCAAGCCAATGAAACACCAGCTTACAGGCCGGGATGAACGTTCATTCCTTAAGATGATTGTTGATCAGGACAGTGACCGGGTTTTAGGTCTGCATATGATGGGCCTGGATGCACCGGAAATCATTCAAGGCTTTGCGATGGCGATAAATATGGGTGCAACCAAGACTGACTTTGACCGGACCATGGCGATCCATCCGACTTCGGCTGAAGAATTTGTATTGATGCGGACGAAACGAGATTAATGACAAGATTAGTTAAGGCGGGAGGGATCAGTTTTACAGCTTTTATTAGCAGACGTTCCGAGAATAAAATCGGTATGCTGCGCTTTTGGAAACGGCTCGTCTCCGTTGGCGTAATCCTCTTCAGCCAAGGCACAGATTCGCGCCATATTCGCACCGAAGAGTCTTTGCCCAGCATCCGTTAAAAAGCAACGCTGGCAAACCTTATCAAGAAAATCCAGAACGTGGCTGGGGCGCGCCCCGTAGAGTTTTATTTCCGTATAAATCTGTACGGTTTCATATTGCGTGACCGTGTAATCCAACCCTCCAGATGTTGCTATATCAGCTTCTTGCAGCAAACATGCCATCTGCGCTGCCATGGGGTTTAACTCAAAAATCTCCAGCTCCTCATCAAGATGTAAAGTATTATGGAGTCCCTTTTCACCTTTATAGTGCCGCCGATAAGCTGATTTCATTTGGTGCAGCGGGTTGGTCACACTCCCTAACGGTGAAACATCCGTCGCCAGCAGCATTGATTTGAGCAGCGTTAAAGATTCTTCATCCATTCCGGTTGCACGAAAATACGGCACCACAATCTCATGGGCGCGGCGTTCCAGGCGCCCCTGATAAAAATTGCCCTTAATCATGTTTCCCAGCCCATCGTGATCAAGATCATGAATGCAGGCGGCGGCGAGCAGCATCGTTATTTCTTTCGGACCGAACGCTCTGGCTGTGCCTTCAAAAATATCATTATGCACGGCAATCATGCGCATAGTCTGCAACGCGACCTTTTTGAAATGCATATTATTATGGTATGGCAAATCATTTTCAACCTCACCCAACACTCCAGCCATCAGCAATGTTTGCACATGGTCTGGGCTTTCAATCCCGAAAACCCCACAGGACACGGCCATCATTGCCGGCAACGAGGGCGCATTTCCTATGACATGCCACTCGCGCAGATACTCAACAGTATCTGCTGTCGTCGCTGTTGCATTATTCATATCAGGAAAAATACATTCTTCGTATGTCTCGAGAGATTTCACATCTTTATCAAACGCTTTACAAACGTCGTCTAGGACCGTCGTCAGTTCTACGGCACGGGACCAATCGCCAATCTCCTCATCCTTTAGTATAGACCTTAAAGAATTAAGTGATTGCAAATGTTCATTTTTTGATATTTTTGCGCGAAAAAAACTGATCATAGCCGTCCGATTTCCGGTCAAATTTCTTACCTCGTTACATTGTACGGTGTTTTAAGACCGTTGTAAAAAATAAAAATACAATTATACGTTGTATATCAGTTAGGCTTTGCGCAAAGCTTCGGTTTCCTTTATAAATTTTTGTCTTATATATTGTGTGATCAATGGAGTTTTAAGCATGACACAAGGTTGGAATCCTGAAAGCTGGCGCACGAAGCCCATCAAGCAGATGCCGGAATATACGGACCTGGCAGCTTTGGAGGCTGTCGAGGGAGAACTCAGCGCCCTTCCGCCACTGGTCTTCGCAGGAGAAGCGCGTAGCCTGCAGCACAGCCTTGGGCAAGCGGCACAGGGGCAAGGATTTCTGCTCCAAGGTGGAGATTGCGCCGAAAGTTTTGCCGAATTCAGCGCCAATCATATTCGCGATACGTTCCGCGTATTGTTGCAAATGGCTGTGGTAATGACTTATGGCGGATCTTTGCCGGTTGTTAAAGTCGGACGAATGGCCGGGCAATTTGCCAAACCGCGCTCCAGCGATACGGAAACGCAAGGTGACGTAACTTTGCCGAGCTATCGTGGCGATAATATCAACAGCGCAGAATTCACGCATGAAGCGCGCATCCCCGATCCGCAGCGCCTCATCCGCGCGTATCATCAAGCGGCATCCACCCTTAATCTCTTGCGCGCCTTTGCCAAAGGAGGCTATGCGGATTTAAACCGTGTACATGGCTGGAATCTGGATTTTGTTTCCGACAGTCCGCTCAAGGAACGCTATGAAGATTTGGCAAGCCGTATTGATGATGCTTTACGGTTTATGGCGGCATGTGGCGTTACATCCGAGACCGTCCCAGCCATTCAACAGACAGATTTTTATACTTCTCATGAAGCGCTGCATCTGAATTACGAACAAGCGATGACCCGCGAAGACAGCCTGACCGGAGACTGGTATGATACGAGCGCACATTTTCTGTGGATCGGTGCCCGGACGCATCAGGAAGATCATGCACAGATTGAATTTGTACGCGGGATTAAAAATCCGCTGGGCCTAAAATGTTCTCCAGCATTAGAGTCCGATGAACTCATACGCCTGATAGATGTCTTAAACCCTGAGAATATTCCCGGCCGCCTGACCTTGATTGCACGGATGGGCCATGAGCAGGTTGAGGACAAACTTTCTCCGTTGCTGCGTAAAGTCAAAGAAGAGGGACGCAGCGTTGTATGGTCTTGTGATCCAATGCATGGCAATACCTACAAGGCTGATTCAGGTTACAAAACCCGGAACTTCGAACATGTCCTGGCCGAGGTTCGTGGATTTTTTGCCGCGCATAAAGCCGAAAGCACGCATCCAGGCGGCGTACATTTTGAAATGACCGGCGCCAATGTAACAGAATGTGTCGGCGGCGCCGAGGCGATTGGCGATGAAGATCTTTCGAACCGTTATCACACAGCGTGTGACCCCCGCCTGAACGCTAATCAAGCTCTGGAGCTTGCCTTTTTGATTGCCGATGAACTTAAGGCTGTACGTCAGAGCGAACAACCGCAACCTGTTACGGCGGCGGCTGCCGAGTAAGATGCCTGAGAGCCTCACACTCACCCTTGCTCAGCTTAATCCAACCGTAGGAGATCTGCGCGAAAATGCAGAGAAAATACTTGATGTATGGGACGAGTCTGAAAGCGATCTAGTGGTGTTTGCCGAGATGGCGTTGTGCGGATATCCGCCTGAGGATCTCGTTTTAAAACCGAGCTTTATCAATTCCATACATTCTTTTGTTGAATCAATTTGTGAGCAAAGCAAAGACTTTAAATCGGCAGCGCTGATTTCCTGCCCGTGGCGCATTGAGGATGAGGTTTATAATGCGGCGCTGCTGATTGAAAATGGTCAGATCGTTGCTGTTCAACCCAAGCATCATTTACCCAATTACGGAGTGTTTGACGAGCAACGCATTTTCAAGGCCGGGCCCCTGCCCGCACCGATTGACTTTCGCGGGTATAGGCTGGGCATCCTGATTTGCGAAGATATGTGGTATGCGGATGTGGCGGCGCATCTTAAGGCCGAAGGCGCAGAGCTTTTAATTGTGCCCAATGCCAGCCCGTTTGAAACAACCAAAGATGAAACGCGCCTTGATATTGCCCGCGCGCGCGCCGGTGAAACCGGTCTACCCCTGCTTTACGTCAATCAGGTCGGCGGGCAGGATGAGTTGGTGTTTGACGGCGGTTCGTTTGTGATGGATGGTGAAGGCAACGCCGTGTTTCAGGCCGCTGAATTTACCGAAGAAACCCATGGGATTACTTTTTCCGGTAGAAGATTGTCTTGCCCAGACAGCGTGCCGCAATTCAGCCCGGAAGAAGAGCTGTATAAAGCCTTGGTGTTGGGGCTTAAAGACTATATTGAAAAGAACGGGTTTCCGGGCGTGCTGCTGGGCCTATCGGGTGGGATTGACAGCGCGCTTTCGGCGGCGATTGCGGTCGATGCGCTGGGGCCGGAGCGCGTACATTGCGTGATGATGCCCTCCCCGTTCACCTCTGAGGAAAGCCTGATTGATGCACAAGACTGCGCCAATGCTTTGGGATGCCCTTATGAAACCATGCCGATTGACGCGGCCATGGAAGCGTTTACCAGCATTATTCCGGGCCTGTCAGGCATTGCGCATGAAAATATGCAGAGCCGGGTGCGCGGGCTGATCCTGATGGCACTGTCCAATGCATCGGGCAATATGGCGCTGTCGACGGGCAATAAGAGCGAGATGGCGGTCGGGTATGCAACGCTGTATGGCGACATGAATGGCGGGTTTAACGCCCTGAAAGACCTCTATAAGATGCAAGTGTACGCGCTTTCGAAATGGCGAAATGCGCATAAACCAACCGGTGCACTGGGGCCGGGCGGCGTTGTCATTCCTGAAAATATTCTGACCAAGGTTCCAACGGCAGAGCTCAAAGAAAACCAGAGAGATCAGGACAGCCTGCCGCCCTATGAAGAGCTCGATGATATTCTTGAATGCTTGATCGAACATGATATGGCCATGGATGAGATTTGCGCGCGCGGACATGATGAAGCCACCGTTAAGCAGGTTTGGGCGATGTTAGACAGAGCGGAATATAAACGCCGCCAAGCTCCGCCGGGAGTCAAAATCACGCGCCGGGCCTTTGGCCGTGACCGGCGCTATCCGATTACGAATAAATTCTTTTCCAATCAGGAATGAGCGTTGTGGGCAATGTCGATCATAGAAGACAACGCAGCCTCAATTTCCTTCTGCGTTTGTATAGGATTAAGTCTTGTAAAATGCTCAATCAATCTAACGTTTCCTGCCCCTTTTATGGGAGGAGTCAAACGAGCGGCATAATTAAAGCCTGCGATGCCCAGTTGGTTCTCATCGCCCATTTTCGGAAAAACAAACAAATTTACACCTGACTGATCGTCGCCGTCACGCGAGAAAGACCTCAACTCTACCGGAGGGCCATCCCTGACAACTCTTTTAACAACGTCCCCTTTATGTCTTGCACTAAACACATCGACTTCACAACTGGGGCTTTCCACAGCAGGAAGAACATCCCTATCTGCTACTTGGTTATACAAATCCGCCAGAGAGGCGACCACATGAATAGTGGCACGACGTGGGCCTTCACCTTCTAAATCATAACCGTAGGAACCATAGGGCTGATCTTCTGTTGCCTGACCATAGACCATTCCCCTTAGCCCTAGCCGAATAATTCTTTCTTCCGTTTGTTCTGACATTTTTATTCACCTTATGTTACGCATTAAACGCTATGACAAATAAAGACGCGAAGGCATTCTGTCAACAGGGGAATAAAAAACACAGCGCGCACAGCGAAGACACAGCGCGCTTTTCCTTGTATTTAAATTCCAAAAATAATAAAAGAATGCGGATAAGGTTTTGTTTTTTAAACTGTAAATTCAAAGACCATCTCTGAACGCGCTGTGATTGCTGTGTTTTTATAAAAAGAAAGAAAAAGATGTCTGTAAAAGTTCGTTTTGCCCCTTCCCCCACCGGTATGCTGCATGTTGGGAATGCACGCACAGCCCTGATGACATGGCTGTTTGCCCGTTCGCAAGGCGGACGGTTCCTGCTGCGCATTGATGATACGGACCCGGAGCGTTCAAAGGTCGAATATGAGCTGGCGATTGAAGATTCCCTGATGTGGCTGGGGCTGAACTGGGATGAAAAGGCCAACCAGAAGGACCGTCTGGCGCGCTATCAGGAACAGATTGCCAAACTGCAGGAAGCCGGGCGCATTTATCCGTGCTATGAAACGCCGGAAGAGCTGGGCTTGATGCGCAAGACCTTGCTCAGCCGGAGCAAGCCGCCGATTTACGACCGGGCGGCGCTCTCCCTCACCGATGCACAAATCGCCAAATATGAAGCCGAAGGGCGACGCCCGCACTGGCGGTTCAAGCTCAATCATGAGCCGATTGAATGGAACGACCATATTCGCGGCGAAGTAAAGTTTAACGGCAGTGATTTGTCCGACCCTGTCGTGATCCGCGAGGATGGCAGCCCGCTTTATCATCTATGCTCGGTGATTGACGATATTGATTTCGACATTACGCATATCATTCGCGGGGAGGATCATGTCTCTAATACGGCGACGCATATCCAAATGTTTGAAGCGCTGGGCGCAGTTCCGCCGGAATTTGCCCATAATGCCCTGATTTCCGATGCCGAAGGCGGCAAGCTGTCCAAGCGCCTGGGCTCTTTGAGCATTCGGGATTTGCGCGAAACAGAAGGGCTGGAGGCGATGGCGGTGAGCAGCCTACTCGCCCGTCTGGGCACGTCCGATCCGATTGAAGCCTTTACCAGTCTTGAGCCGCTTGTCGAGAGTTTTGATTTTTCCAAATTCTCCCGCGCCAGTGCAAAATTTGACCCGGCCGAAATTTTCCGTCTCAACGCCAAAATTATTCACGACACGCCGTTTGAGGCTGTGAATGTGCGTCTGGCAGAAATGGGGTTGCCCGATCTGGATGAAGAGTTTTGGGAGGCGGTGAAGGCCAACCTTGAGAAAATCGGCGATATTCAGGACTGGTGGAGCGTGGCCAACGGCCCGGTGCAGCCGGTTATTGAAGAGCCGGAGTTTATTGCGCAAGCGCTGAGCCTGCTGCCTGAAACGCCTTGGTCACCAGAGACCTGGGGGCAATGGACAAAGGCCGTGAAAGAAGATACGGGGCGTAAGGGCAAGGCGCTGTTCATGCCGTTGCGCCAGGCGATCACGGGGATGGATCACGGGCCGGAGCTGGATAAGCTTTTGCTGCTCATTGGACCGGATAAAGTCAAAGAGCGCCTCTCTGCGAAAAAAGCGGCATAAAAAAGCCACCTGCCTTGTGGGGATAGGGGAAGCGGCAGGCGGCTTTGGTTTCACCCGTTGATGTGGACCCTTAAAAAAACCCCTTTTAAACCTTAGTTTTGGGTGAAACCTTATTCTTAATGCGATGTACTTTTGAGCAAAATCAAAAAATTACTGAGCTTTTTCATGTCGGCCTTTGTGGCCTCGGGCCAGAGCAAACGCACTGTGTTTTCATATATTTCATGGCCTTCGATAAAGAAATGATCACAAACCAGAACTTTCCGTTTAGGGCTAAGCGCAGCATATTCTTCGATAATGTTAAAAGTCTGCTCTGCGCTTGTTAGCAAATCTCTAATTTTGGCGTACATCCTCTTTACTCCTTTACGCTCATGCATTGGTGGCATAGCGTTTTAAATCGCAATTCTTAATGAAGTGTTAACAAAAGCTAACAAATTTATGTAAATCTGTAAAATTTAATTTGATTCTCTTTTGTTTTTCAATATTTTAAGCTCATAAACGCTTATTGGAACTGGTGTAAAAAGTGGTCTATAACAGCCCGGCAATCATCTTAACAAACCCGCAAATGGGGGAAAATATCGGCGCAGCGGCGCGGGCGATGCTGAATTTCGGTCTCACCGATTTACGGCTTGTGAACCCTCGAGATGGCTGGCCGAACCAACGTGCGATTGATATGTCCTCAGGCGCGCTGGAGCGGATGCCGCCCGTGGGCGTCTTTGATACGCTGGGCGAGTCCATTTCCGACCTTCAACTGGCTTATGCTACAACGGCGCGGCGGCGCGATATGATCAAACCTGTGCTTACACCGCGGACAGCCGCCAAAGATGCGCGGGGGCGCTTGCAGAACCGTCAGAAAATTGGCTTTGTGTTTGGGGCCGAGCGCACAGGGCTGACCAATGATGAGGTTGCACTATGCTCATACATTATTCAGGTGCCGACCAATCCGGAGTTTTCTTCTCTCAATCTCGGGCAAGCGGTTTTGTTGATGGCGCATGAGCTGTTTCAGGCTGCTGATGATACATCCGGGCGCGTGATGGACACGGGAGACAGCCCCCCTGCTCTGCAAGAAGATTGTGAAAACTTTTTTAAACGGCTGGAGCGTGAACTGGAAGCTGGCGGCTTCTTTACAGCGAAAGACCTCAAGCCAACGATGGTTCGTAATATCCGTAATATTTTCACCCGTTCGGAGCTCAGTATGCAGGAAATCAATACGCTGCAAGGGATTGTTTCGGTGTTGATTGGCAAGAAAAAAGCCGCTGAAAAATAAGCGGCTCTTTGAATTCTCGGTTTTGAAACCTGATTATCGTGAATAAAATTCGACGATCAGGTTCGGTTCCATCTGCACCGGATATGGCACGTCTTCCAAAGCCGGAATGCGCAGGAACGTTGCTTTCATCGCTTTCAGGTCAACATCCACATATTCAGGTACTTCACGCTCAGGCTGCTGGGTTGCAGAAATAACCATAGGAATAGCTTTTCCCTTCTCGCGCACTTCAATCACATCGCCAGGCTTCACTTGGTAAGACGGAATGTTCACAATTTTACCATTCACGGTTACGTGCTTATGGTTTACAAACTGACGCGCCGCAAAAACCGTAGGCACAAAAGACGCACGGTAAACAACCGCATCGAGGCGGCACTCCAGCAAGCCAATCAGGTTTTGACCTGTGTCGCCGCGCATACGGTCAGCTTCTTTATAGTAACTGCGAAATTGTTTCTCGCCAATATTGCCATAATAGCCTTTAAGCTTTTGCTTGGCCATTAACTGCTGACCGTAGTCGGAGAGCTTGCCGCGGCGTTCGCCGTGCATGCCCGGGCCTTTTTGGCGAAGGTTATAAGGAGATTTGGTCCGCCCCCACAGGTTACAAGCCATACGGCGGTCAATTTTATGTTTTGCGGATATGCGCTTACCACTCATAATTAAGGTCCTTTCATAGACAAATCATTTAAGTTCATGTCCCGATTCCCCTTTTAGGATTGATACAATGATCAACGCGGGCATATGTGCCCGCTTCTCAGGAATATGGGGATTTATAGAGATTTTTGGAAGAATGTCAAAGAAAATGTCACAAACACAAAAGGTTACAGATATTTATGTTATAGATACCCACGGGTAAACCCGTGGTTCTATGGGGCTGCGCCGCGCTTTGCGCATTACAATTCCTCGCGGAATTGACCTGAATCCCGGTGTCCTTGACGTTCTACATAACGGCGAATAACGTGCTCATCAACGCCTACGCTGCTTACGAAGTAGCCCGGCGACCACACAATATTTTCCTTCCAGTAAACTTTGGCAAGAAAATCAAACCGCTTGTGCAAGGCGCTCGCCGATTGGCTTTTCATCGTGCCCATAACAGACGCTATTGCGTATTTCGGGGGTATCACCATGACCATATGCAGGTGATCCTGACCAAAGCCAATCGTCTCTATCGTGACGCCGGGCATACTTCGACACAGCTTGAGAAGAACCCTGTGCACGTATGCACAGACACCAGGCTTCAGGACCCTCCGGCGGTATTTGCAGACCCAAACCACGTGATATTCGAGGCGGTAAGCGCTGTGCCCAGTCGTAATAACTTCCATAACGGAAACAACATACCGCCTCCGGGCTCATTCATCCACGGGTAAACCCGTGGTGTTCTGTCCTACGGACCGCATAAATTTACATAATATTAATAATTGTTTTAGGGGCTGGCATAGATGTTTAGGTTAATTGTCTCGATTTTATCCATTTTTTGAGCAGTTGTAACTGTTTTTTTGGCGAGGGGTTAGGCTGTTTGGTAGAAAGTTCAGCGTAATAGCTGAATGCGCTGAACCGGCAACAAGATTCGGGCCAAGTATCAGAGCAAAACAATGTGCTTTGTTCATCATAAATCCATCCCGAAAGAAGAAAATTATTATTGATTATTCAGTGGCGCAACGCGGACGCGTGCAAAGAAGAGTCAAATCCATCATCACCAGTCTTAGTGAGGCACATGCGAAAATTTAACGGTATTCCTGCCAAGCATTTCCCTTTATTTTTAAAGGAGTGTGAATGGCGATTTAACAACAGTGACCCGATAGATCAATTATCACAGTTAAAGCAATGGGTTAGAAAACATATAGGCTGATTATCTAGGGCAGCCCCTTAAAGATAATTACTTTTTCAAAAAAAATGGTGGAGGGAACGCTGACTTACCGCAAAACAGTCTCAAAGCCCGCGCTACTCGTAACTCATTGATAATAAACGCCGAAGTCATCTCGCACAACCACTTCCCACCAACCCGACCAGAGAAACGAATTTCTCCCCTGATTTCCCGGCACCGGACGAGGGTGACGGGTTTGCAGTAAAACCGGATACCTGGCGACGAACCGCAACAACTTTGAATCCGGTTTTCGGACGCCGGTTCGGTTCCCAAAACGGGAATCGAATTGAGGTGCCAGCCAACATCAGACAACAACCTCTTTGCGCAGCGAAAGGCCTCTCAAGGTCATGGCCTCTATCATTCCGGCAGCCTTCAGAACATTTTCCAGACTAACTTGGGGGATCTGAGCGTTATCGTTCAGGTATCCGCTGAGGTATTCTGCCGACGGATTTTTAATCCCTGCCCGCTCACACACAAGCCAGGCAACGCTTTCGGCCTCGAACTCTCGAATGTTGATGTGTTCCTTACGGCGATCTGGCCACCAGTTTTCATTTGGCGTTCCGAGGTGGCCGCAATAGAGATGGCCTAGTTCGTGGGCAATCGTTGCGAATTTTTCCTCTTTCGAGTGGTTTTGGTTTACCACCAGGTGGTACAGCACCTTAGCCTTTTTCTTTCCAGCATCTTGGGTTCCATGCCCTTTCGCTACCTCGATAAAGCCAGCGCTCCCCGTGCCGTGGTCCGCTTCATGATACGAAACACCATCACGAGGGAGATTTCTATCAGCCGTTTTATAGTCGTGTCGCAAACAAACGCCAGAGACTGAATCGATTCTTCACTGGAGTCTTGATAGGCACCGAGCAGATTTGGAGCCTCATCAAGCAGGCGTTTTGCCAGTTCTTCCTCTTCAGCTTCAACAGACTGGATAACTTCTTTTACCTTGGCAAATCGATGCCCGAGCAAAGAAGGTAGCTTTTCGCGTATTGACGAAACAATCGAATGCGCCCGTTCTTGTAGAGCTTGGGGATTGATCCGTTCTTCAAGCAAATGATTGTCAACGAGCCCAATAAACGCCGCTTGAATAGACACGCCAGGATCACGGAGCGCGAACTTTTCTGCCAAGCCCTGCAGCAACAATTGTTTAGGGGAAAGTGGATACTCGGATAGAATTGGATGAGTCGGGTCGAAAAAGAAATCAACCTCGATTCCATCCTGATAAAGGTGACATGGCACTCTGCTTCCTTGGATTTTGATTTGGCTGTCACGCACTCTCCAGGCGGTTATTTCCATTCCGGGAGTTGTGTCGTAAGAGTATTTTCCTGACAGTGATTCCTCTTTGTCAGAATGCTGAATCAAGAGATCTCTGTCAGAAGTCGCCGGAACGGGAGCCACAGTAGGTGATGGCAGTGGTGGAGTACTGACAGGGGGGGCAGTATGAGAGCCAGTTCCAGATTGAGCGCCGGGCAAATAGCTAGAAATGTCATCTGACGGAGTTTCTCCAGAATTTACCGGAGTCAATCCTTTACCGCCATCCCCCCGTTCTCTGTCTGATTCCTGAGCGACCTTGTACCACTTATCATCGGTTTCGTACTCCAAGTCCCCGGAAAAGAAACGCTTGGCGAATTCTCTCGCCAGTGAATTAGGAACCGCGAGATTTTTTGTGCCAGGGTCTGTTCTTCTGTATGCGTTAACCAATCTACCGAGAGGAGACTCGTTGTCCCCATCGTATCCCAAAGCTTGCCTTTTCTTGGGAAGAATCGGTCCAGCGCCTCGAACGGCTTCCAGTGTGAGTCGCCATGCTCTGTCTGTGATATCAAACCCATTCTTTTGATACGTCGGGATCAGGTAATCAACATGGAGCTCGCCAACGATTCTCCCGCCAACAGTCGATCCTAGTTCGACTGGGTATTCAGACGTGTAAGTTCCTGTATCCGGATTTTCGTAGCCGAAAAGGGATTTGTCGGAAACCAGTATTTTCCGTCCGTTACGAACAAAATCCACACCAAAATCAGATGGATCGGCATACCGCTGAATACCAATCCAACCCTTAAGCCGACGGGCACGTTTGACTATGTGTGTCTGAGAAACACCACCTTTACTAATCGAGACATCGAGATCAGCGGCTTCGTCTTCGGTCAGATAGCGATTTTTCAGAGAGTCGAAGTATGTCTCTCCGAGGTCTCGGTTTATTCTTTGGATCGCCTCTACTCGAACCCCTTTACGAACCACAAACCTTGAATCGCTCCAAACGCAATGTGGACGGGGGGAAAGCTGTTTTCCCTGTACAAATATTGAAACCTTTTTCCTGCTGAGTATCGGTGTGTAAATTGTCTCCAGCTGCCTTCTTATCGCGCTTTCCTTTTTCCTTATTTCCGCGAAAACACCGTCCTTCAAGCTCTTGACAATTATTTTAGTGCCGGATTCGTCAGGAGTTTTTTTTTGTTCCCTAACAACCGGAGCGGAAAAGGTTTGCTCCTTTATCAATTGTTCAAAACTGATTTTAATTCCAACCCATTCAGTTCCATCTGGAGTCGCCGAAAGGAAAAGAGTTTCATCTCCAAGTCGGGCTGTGGCGATATTGAAACCCATTCCAAATAGTCCAAGGTTGTGGATAGGATCGTTGCTTGAATACCCCGCCTTGGCAGCTTTCTGGAGGACTTCGAGTTCCATGCCGAGACCGTTGTCCTGAACGACAATTTCTCTATCATAAGCGGCGACAGAATCACTGGACCAATGGATATCGACCCTGGGGCCATTTATAACTTTCCCCTTGTTTTCGGCCTCAGAAAAAGCGTCCAGCGAATTGTCGGTCAGTTCCGCTAAGCATTGCCAAGCGGCAAACGGAATGTCACCCAACGTTCTAAGGATTCTCGGGGTGGGTGTGATGTCGACGACTTGCGTTATTAGCGACTCTGATTTCATTTCACGCCCTCCAGATATTTGGCGATAGCTCTTGCAACTTTATTTCCCAGAATCGGCGGTACGGCGTTGCCAATTTGCATGATGTTAGACGTGGCCGAATGGGGAAAATCAAAATTGTCGGGAAACGTCTGCAACCTGGCACACTCGCGGACAGTCACCCACTCGTCGACTTCGTCTTTCTTGAACTTCCAAAGACGGCCCATGCGATGGGCGGGCATCGCATGCTTGTCGATCCAACGGTAAACGGTGTCACTGCTGACACCGAGGTACTTGCCTATTTCGTCTACTGATAACCAGCGATCTTCTATCTCGGCCATATCTCCAACTCCTCAAGGGCGATTGGTTTTCTTGCCACGCCAGAGGCGGTAACGGGGATGCTGGGCGCAGCTTCCCCAACTTAAAACATCCTCTAATATATTTAGGCAGGGGCCGATTGTCAAACGCTTTCGTCCGGATAAGGCCGCAAAGATCGGCTCACGGGCGTAACCACTGGCCACTGGCGACTCTTTCCGCGGAAGGCGGGCATGGCATCCAATAGGTCCAGGCGGGAATCGAGGTGCGCCCGCATAGCACCGCCACCATTACCCGCTGGTACATGCTGTGCCCGCCGGGCCGAAATCCCTCCAGCCGGTCGATGGGCGGCAGGTCACGTAGCGGGTCGGTGAAGGTCACCAGCTCTCCGTGGATCAGATCCCAGTCCCCGGTCGGGCGGCCGAAGCGCGGCGTGCCGATCTCCTGCTGCCTGCGAGCGTCCGCCAGTGGATCGGCTGTGCCCCTGGCCAGGATCAGACCTTCGGGCACCTCGAGGGCCGGGAATCCGGCATGGAGATGATAGAGCCTGCCCCAGACCACGGCCGGTTCGATGCTTTGGGCCTGGGCGCAGAAGCGTTGATGGTTCCAGTAGCCCCGTTTCAGGGTGCCGTAAACGAAGAGCCGGAGGATGGTCTCGGAAGTGTCTTCCGGGTTTGTGTTCAGCTTCGCGGTGTCTCCAATGTTCATGCATTCACTCCTTCGGGCAGTGTCCCTTTGCGCTCCTGGGGTATGAAGCGGAATTCGCTGTTTTCGATGGCCCGCACATCCTCGTGGCGGATGGTGAGCATGGTCATGGGCGGCACCTCCAGCTCGCGCCAGCCCTTCTCGTTGTCCACGGCAAAGTCGATAAAGGCGGCCTCCGAGGCGTAGAGCACCACCCGGTGCTGGCGGTGGATGCGCAGGCAGAGCGGCTTGTTGCCCTTGAGTACGGTGATGGTGCCGGGGTCAAGCCGTGAGGCCAGCACGGCGCTCATCTGGCCGCGACAAAGGGCAAGCGCCTTCTTCAGGCCGTCCTGGTCGATGGGGCCTTCGGGCGCGAAACGGTCGGCCAGGCGGAAGATCAGCTCGCTGTCCACCTCTGCGTAGCGCGGCAGACCGAGACGGCGGAACAGATAATCGGCGTTGTAGATGGTGCCGTTGTGGGTGCCGATGACGATCCCGGCCCGGATGGGATGGTTGTTGCGGTTGTTGAACTCGTTGCCCCGGGTGCGCCAGCGGGTGTGGCCCATGAGGATGGTGGTCTCGTTGTCGACCTGCCCGAGCAGCTCCTGGAACGGCTTCTCGTAGACCAGTTCGTGCGCCCGCATCGGCCGCTTGAAGATGCGGTGGCTGCCGTCGGTCTTGAGCCAGGCCAGACCGGAGGCGTGCGGGCCGCGCTCCTCGCTGTGCAGCAGCATGCGGATGAAGAGCTCGCGCAGGTAATCCCGCTCGTCGGGCCGTCTGCGCTTGCGGCCGAAGATGATGCCTACTTGTCCGCACATGGAGCCGGGTCCTCCTTGCCGCTGAAGTTCTTGCCGAGGGGTCTTGTCCCCTCAAGAACGAAGGCCGCGTATTCGCGCCGGTGGTCCGCCAGCCACTCGGCCACCTCCGGGTAGCCCATCTCGGCGGTCAGCCGGGTCACCTCCGGGTGGTCGAGCATGTTGGTGCGCCCGGAGAGTCGCACCGTCTCCAGGGCTTCGAGGAAGCGTTCCGGCCAGGGATCGCTGGCCTTGTCGTCGGGCAGGAACTCGATCAGGCCGTGCCGGGCCAGACGGGTGAGAAACTCGGCGGCCGCAGCGGCGGCGTCCTCCGGCAATGACTGGGTCGGCCCGCCTTCGATGCCGGAGAGCACCTCGGTCATGTAGTCCCGGGGCGCACGGCTGGCGGTAAACGGCGTCTGACCACCTCCTGCAGTTGCGGGATGTCGTCGTAGCCGAGCACCGGGCTGACCACCTCGGCCCGCAGATGGGCCGGAACGCTGGTCAGGGAGGCGTCCCCCACCACCTTCCAGACGCGGCCGCGCAGGTCCTCGACCTCCCAGGGGTCATAGCTGCTGGGGATGCCGACATGGCGGACCGTGCCGCCCACCACCGAGTGGATGGCCCAGGCGATCTGCTCCCGGGTGCGTTTTACGGTCTCGATCTCGATCCCGTAGTGGATCTCTTTCAGGTTCATGCGTGCCTCCGTCGTTCATGGCGCTTCTAAGTCGTTGCCAGGCAAGGCTTTTTAGCCTTCGCTTACACCATGAATGAATGCTTCTTTCCGGACACAAATCAAGTAGAAGAACAGCCAAAGCCGACATTTAACACCTTTATTTTCAATGACTTGCGTGTTTGGCCGGATTAGGCGACGCACAGACGGCAGAAACCCCGGAACGGGCTGGCCGTATCCGGGGTTTCTGGGTTGGCGGTGGCAGTGAGCCGGTCAGCCGGAGGCGGTATCGGAGGTGATCAGGCTGGCGTGCAGCTCGATGTTGCGCGACTCGTCGGCCCGCATCCGCGCCAGCAGCGCCGTGAAGGCCTCCGCTTCGTCAGCCGGGAGCTTTGACGCCCGTTCCAGCCGCGCCAGGCGCTGGTGCAGATTCTCCAGCAGGCCCAGGGCGTGGTCGCGGATCAGCCCGTCGCGCTTCTCCTGGGGCGAAGGGATGAACTCGGTCAGTCCGCCTTTGCGTCGAACGATCATGGCCGTGCCTCCTTAGCTCAGGGTCGCGCCCAGCGAATGGATGCGCGGGTAGATCAGCGGCGTGCCGGTCATCTCGGCCTTGTAACGGACCTTGTTCCCGGTGTTGTCGGCGAAGGTGCGCACCAGGGTGTACTCGGTCCAGTTCTCGTCGATGGGCCGGGTGTCCTGGATGGTCATCGCCTCCCAGGTCAGGCCGCCGTCGTTGCTGGCGAACCATTGCAGGGTGGTGCCGCTGGGGATCTGCATCTGCACATAGGCCTTGGTCGATTCCACCCCCTGGGTCAGCTCGTTCTCGCGGGTCAGGTAGGCCCCGGTGGTTTTGTTGAGGTAGCCCACCAGGTTGACGTCGCGGAAGTTGATGGCCGGGGTGTCGTTGGAGAGCGAGCTGCTCAGGCGCACGCGGATCTGGACCCGGGTGGCGAGGTTGGGCAGCCGTTCCTCCTCGGCGGGAACCATGGCGTCCCAGGTCACACCGCCGTCGGTGGAGTATTCCCAGTCGAGGCCGGTGCCCTGGGGGATGGCCGAGTATTCGTCGAGGTTGATGTCGGAGAACTGCACGCCGGTGATCGGCTGGAAGCGGATCATCCCCTCGGACTGGAAGTTGTAACCGTAGATCTTCATCGCCAGGTCGGAGCCGTTGAGCGGCGTCCAGGTCTCGGCGTTGGAGCTCTCCAGCAGCACGCCCTCCATGTAGGTCTGCCGGGTGATGATGCCCCAGCGGCCCATCTTGCCAAGGGTGGCGGTGCGGACCTTGTAATTGGTGCTGTTGGTCAGCAGCACCACGGCATAGCTGGTATTGGCCTCGGCGTAGAACGGGTCGTCGAAGCGAATGCGGGTCTCGCCGCTCAGGCTGATTTCGTTCGGGGCCAATACCTTCTCGGCGAACACCACGCCGTTGGGCAGACCGGTGGTGACGCCGCGAATCTGCACCGTGACCGGGATGCTCGGGTCCCTGGCGGTGAACTGCAGACCGATGCTGGAGATCACCTGGTTTTGGGTGAAGCTGAAGGTCTGGGCCAGCGGGTCACGGGGCACGAAGATGGTCTGGGTGCGCCAGACTACCTGCACCACGGGTACGCGGATGATGCGGTTCTCGATGATGCGCTCGATGCGGGTGATGACCAGCGGATCGTTGATCTGCAGGCTGGCCCGGGCCGAGTAGACCCCGTCGGCCATCTCCACGATCCGGTTGCCGTTGCGGGCGTTGGTCGGAATGGTGAAGGAGGCGCTGACCCGACCGGCCTCGTCGCTGATCAGGTTGCTGGCCATCACCTGGCCGTCGCAGCGCAGCACGATGCCGGATTTGCTCGGCGTAAAGTTGATGCCGGTGACGGCGATGCCGGTCTGGCCGCGCCGCCCGAGGTTGGGCGTGATCTGCAGCATGGCCGGGGGCTTGTCGAACACCGCATAGGGGTTGATGTTACGCTCCTCGGACCAGTCGTTCTGCTCCACCAGCACGGTCTCGTTGCCCGGCAACAGCGCCAGGCTGCCGAAGAAACTCGCGTTGCTGCCCGCCTGATCGACCGAGAGCACGGTGGAGTGTGGAATGCGGTCCGGCGCGACGAAACGGGCGATCTCATTGACCCGGGCGTCCCATTCGGCGTGGTAGATATCCGACTGAGCGGTGTTCGAGAAGTCGTCCGAGTAGATGCCTTTCTTGGTCTGGGCGTCCCGGTTCTGCAGCTCGTTGTTCATCTGGTACTGGGCATCGTTGTACTTCAGGTCCTCGACGTCCTGGATGATGTCGTGGATCTGGTCCATGGTGATGCGGGTCAGGCCGAAGTTGCGGATCTCCATGTCGGTGGAGTTGGGCGGACAGTCGATGCTGCACAGCCCCAGGGCGTTTTCCGGCACGATGGGCAGTTTCGGGAAATCCGCCGGAGCCCCTTCGAGCCGCTTGATCTCGGTGGTGGTGGCGTAAACGATGTCGCGGCGGCCGAGGTAATAGTCGTAGTCCAGGCTGCAGTTGGAGCCGTTCACCGGCTGGTCGCCGAGGCTGCCGCGCCCGAAGTTGATCACGTTGAGGTTGCCCAGCTCGAGCTGGACCGGCGACATGGTGAGTCCGGCCGTGTTGGTGGCCGGAGGCGAAGCGGTGCCGATCTCCTCGACGCCGTCATCGACGTAGGAGAGCGCCTCGCTGCCCAGCTCCATCAGTCGCTTGTAATCGGTGCGTGCGCCGTTGGTGGCGGCCCGGTAGACGCGATAGCCGGTCGCGCCGCTGACCGGCAGCCAGGAGAGCTTGTTCATCTCCCCGGCGGCGGTGACCCGGGCAACGACCGCAGCGGCGTTGAAGGCCGTCTCGCCGGTGGCGTTGTAGGCGGTCACCAGATAGAAGTAGTTTCCGGCCGCCGGATGGTTGGCCTGGCCGAACCAGCCGCTGTCCACATAGTCGGTACCCTTGACCATCTGCTTGGTGTAGGTCCAGCGCACCGTGTAGGTGGTGCCGATGGCCGGTTCGTTGCCGGAGCCGAGCCAGTCGACATGGTTGCCCGACTGCTGCCAGTCCACGCCCTCTTGGAAGATGGTCGCCCCTTGGCTGACCTCGAGAATGTCCACCACGGGATTGGGGTCGAGCAGGTCTTCGCCGCCGCCCACCGAGCCGCGAGTGACGTTACGGGTGATCTCGACGATGGCCTCCACCTGGGTCGTCTCCTTGAGCGGGGTGGAGTTGACCGGATAGCGGCGCTTGTTGATGTCGAAGGTTTTCTGCTCGCCGCGCACCGACTTGGTGGCGATGGATTTGGGCACCAGGGTCGAGGTGGGCAGATCGCGCTGATGCCGGAAGCCCTGGATGTAGGCGCGTCCGGCATTGGTGATCGCCTCCACGCTGTCGTCGTCGACCCCGCCGATAAAGGTGTCGAAGCCCCGCACCAGATAGCTTCCGGCCTGGTCGAAAGTGCGCTCGGCCAGATTCTGAATCAGGGAATTGAGCCCCTCGGCGGCGGCGAAGGAGAGCTGATCCTCGGTGATCGAGGAGACGGTGATCCGGCTGCCCGGCAGCGTGCCCAGCAGATCCCGCAGGTAGAGGTTGGACTTCTCCTGCACCGTGGGCGTGACATCGCCGCTCTCGCGGTCGAACTTGTAGATCGGGATCACCCGGCGCTCGGCCACGTTGTTGGGCAGCGTCTGGCCGCTGGTGTCCGTGGCCTTGAGAGAAAGAACCCATTTTTCCCGCTCGGCGGTGGGCTCGCCGGTGGCCGGATTGATCAGGGCCGGGTCCTGGGTGTAGCCGTAGTTGTACTTCAGCAGCTCCACGTAAACGTAGTCGGCCCCGCTGGTGGTGGCCGGATCATAGGTCAGGGTCGCGCCGCTCACCTGTTCGAGATGGCCGTCGATGTAGACCACGCCCGGGGCCAGGGTCAGGACGTTGGCGGCCGCGCTGACCTCCAGACCCATGATGATGGAGCCTTCCTTGAACAGGATGTCGGCGATCTTGCGCCGCTCCAGGTTGATGATGTCCTGCTGCTCGTTGAGTTCGGAATCCAGCAGGTCGCGATCCTGATGGTAGCGGATGCGCTTATGCGAGAGCGCCTGATGCTCTCGCCACGCCGGTTACTTACCGGAAGGGGCCTGGATGTGTCGGAGACGTGATGCCTCAGAGCGGGCCGCGCAGTTGCCAGACGGGATTGGGTTGCCCGGAGGTGTTGTTGAGGTAGTGGGATTCCTTCTTGCCCTCGAAATAGAACAGACCGATGCGGCCCGGCTCCAGGGTGGTGATCCGGTGAACGGTGCCAGCGGCGTTGTCTTCCGCCTGACTCTGGGTGTCGAAGCCCAGACCGCTCGCGGCCAGATAGAGGGCGTGCTCGGCCTGGGGCGCTTCGGTTTCGGGCGCTCCCTCGAACACCAGGTAATGGCCGTGGTTGTCACCCGGATCGCTGACAATCCACTTGCCGTTGCGGTCCTGAAAGGCTCCCTCGATGTAGGCGACTTCGTATTCTCCCGCTGGCCAGATCAAGGAATCATCCGGATCGGGGCTCATCTCGGCCGCGTCGAACCAGAGCAGATTGAAAAGCGAGCGCACGTCCGGCGACAGGCGCACGCTGCGAACCAGCGGCGGTTCCGGCTCGGGTTCTGGCTGAGGATAGCTGGGCGCGGGATTGTTCGGGTCTTCTCTGTAGAAGGGATAGACCAGGTTGCCGTCCACCTGGCTCTGGATCACCCGGTAGGCGATATGCACCAGCAGCAGGTTGCCGTCGATGTTCAGCGGCCGGTCGTCGAAGCGCACCTCCGTGATGATCACCCGCTTTTCCCAGCGCTTGATGGCATCGATCACGTAATGGCGCAGCAGGCCCTTGAGCACCTCGTCGTTCTGTTCGAACACCAGATCCTTCAGCCGGGAGCCAAACTCCGGATTCATAAACCGTTCGCCGATCCGGGTGCCGAGGATCTGCAGGATGCTTTCGCGGATATGCTCGTGCTCCCGCGAGGTGGCGGTCGAGACCTGTGTGCCGCCGGATAGCGACTGAAACCGGAACGGGTAACGCAACCCCTTGCCGAGAAAGTCGTAGCTCATCAAGTACGCTCCTCGCAGTCGATGCCGCATTGTCCTGAGCAGCCATTTTCCGGTGCGCCGTCGTCGATGGCTTCTCCCTGGAACCGGACTACCAAATCCAGACCGCTTTTCAGACCCAGTTGGATGGTTCCGTCCGCCTCGATCAGCCCACCGTGGCCGGACTGGCCGCACTGGAATCCCTTGGCTCCGCCGGAGAGCAGACGGACAGCGATAGTTTCGCCGATGCCCTCGATGCGGCCGATGCCGATGATGTCGATAGGTCCGGCCGGGTTGATCAGGGTGATGAACCGCTCCCGGTGATCGACGTCGAGGCGGATGCCCTCGGGCAGAACCACCGCGAAGCGTTCCGCGCCCATGGCGGTCGGCTCGATCCCGGCAGGCAGTCCGCTGATACCGGCTGCCTCCTGGGTCGAACGCAGATAGGACTCGACCAGGGTGTAAAGGCGTCCCGGGGCGACCTCGATGGCCGTGCCGGGTCCGGGGGTGATGACCTGCTGTTTCCCTCCGTCGATAACGCAGATTCGCTGGTCGTCCGTAGTCCGCAGGATCATGCCGTCGGGCAAGGTGAAGAGCCGGTTGCCATCCGGCAGATCCCTGGGTTCGGTGCCCACAGGCAGTTCGACAAAGGGATAAAAATCGGGCTTCGGCTCGATATGTACCTGGTCCAGATACTCCTGGGTCCTGGCCTGCTGGGCCTCAAGATAGGCCTGGGCCTGGCCACGCATCGCCTCCGAGGCGGCGTGACCGGCCTCCAGCAACGTGCGGATGCCGGAAAGCTCCTCACGGATGCCGGACAGGTGATCGCAGAGCGCCCGCAGTACATACTGCTGTTCGCCGGAATCGGTCTGTTCGATGGTGGCCTGCAAATCGGCGGGTTCTTCCGAAATCATGGACAACCTCCATTACATGCCGACATTGGCGGGTTGGGATTGATAGCTCATGGCGTTGACCGGCGTCACTGTCCCGGTCGCACCGTCTATTTCGAACACGGTCCAGACCGTGCCCGGGGCGTTGGGAACGGTGAAGGTCTGCTCACGGCCATCGCTCATGAACACCTTCACCGATGCTCCGGACTGCGCCAGGCCGGTGCTCGGATTGGCGTTGCGGTTGGTGTAGTCGTGGACCGCGTAGCGGTAGACGCCGGGGATGAGCCGATGGATGGTGATGGTCTCCGGCCCGTAGGAGCTGGTGTCGTCCACGTCCAATTCCGCAGCCTCGTTTTCGATGGTGTGGGAATAGAACACATGGAAGCGACTGCCCGATGGCGTCGGTCCGGTGAGATGGGAATCGAGATCCCTGGGGTTGAGGCCCCACTGCAACACGATGCGGGCGACCTGGCCGTCGAGTTCGGGCGAAAGAACGATCTGGATGTCGCCGGAGGTGTTGGGGTCGGCGTTCATCCAGCCATGCCAGGCGATGTATCCCGGCGCTGTGACCTCCACGTAATAGAATCCCTCGGGCACGGACAGCTCAAACCCGCCATAGGCGTTGGCGAAGGTCTGAAACGCCGCCGGGCCGGTTTCCGAGCGGCGGAATTCGATCAGCGCGTTGCCGACGCCGCTGGTGTTGAGGGCGTTGACCACAGTGCCGCTGAGGAAGACCGATGCTCCGCTGGCAAAGTCCGGGTGGTCGGCGAACCAGGACGGATCGCGGACCTCCACCAGAACATGGCGGAGGCTGTCCCGGACCGATGATCGCCAGACCATGAGCACGGCGTTGCCGATGGTCCAGCCGCAGCGAATGACACCGTCCGGCCCGATCTCCGCGACCTCCGGATTGCTGGAGGCAAAGACCGGGGCGTCCACGTCGCCGCGCAGGGAGAGCGGAACCCGTTGCTCGAACTCGCCAGCGGAGAGGCGGATGGAGCGAGGCTGAACCTCCCAGTGGCTATAGTCTGGCGCGGTATCCGTCATGAAGGAACCTCCACCGGTGCGGAGACGCCGCCGCCATAGACCTCGACCTGGACGTGACGCAGGCTGAGCCGCTCGGGCGAATCCCAGACCAGGATCATGGCCGCCCCGGGAACGAAGCCGCACTCGACATTGCCGTCCTCATCGACACTGGCCACGTCGGGATTGGACGATTCGAACACAGGCGCTTCGGGTAGACCACGGATCGAGAGCGGAATGCGCTGGACGAATGGGGATCGCGAGACCCGGATCAGCTTCGGGAAGACATCCCAGTAGTGCGGTTCCTGCGGCTGTTCGAGATTGTTCATGGCGTCCCCCTCAGTTGTCGATGGTGTCGGGACTGCCAGTGACGATGATGGCTCCGCAGGCGGTGATGTCGCCGATGCGGGCGTTGGGCAATCCTTCGGTGATGGTGTCGAAGCTGCCGGTCACGATGGGCGTCACGCCATGCCCCGGGATGGGACAGACGTGCAGATCCCCCATGCGGGCCACCGGCATGCCGTTGTCCAGCGTCCGGCTCGCCCCGGTGATGATGACGCCGCCGTGGCTGCTGATGTCGCCGAGTCGCGCCTGGGAGCTCATGGGTTCACCTTCAGCAATAGATGGATCAGAAAGCCGATGAGTCCGCCGATGGTGCTGCCGATGGTCAACACCAGGCCGACGATCTTCCACATGGTCTCGGTCCCCATCTTGGAGCCGACCCGGGCATGCAGCCGGTCGATCTCCTCGGCGTGCCGGTGCAGATCGGAATAGATCGAGCGAACCAGCACCTCGACGTTTTCCTTGTCCGATTTCTTCTCGATTTCACGCTCGATCTTCTCGAGGCGGTCCTGGATTTCCCGGCGGTGACTTTCGAGGATGCTGCGGAATTCCTCCCGCCAATGATCGAAGGTCCGGGCCAGCAATTCCTCGCTGGCCGAAAGTCCGGAGGGTGTTGTTGTTCTTTCTCCCATGCGATGCTTCCTTCAGGTGTTGATCAAGACGGTGTTTGTCGAGCGAATGATGATGTTTCCGGCCACCCCATCCATGAACACGAGGCTGCCGGACTTGTCTGTGGCGCTGATGCTCTCCTGGCCGGGCGCGGCGTTCATGCGCACCACCTGACCGGCCTTGTCGGTGAGCCGGATCTGTTCGGCGGCGGCGGTGGAGTCGACGAGGATTTCCTGAGTGCCGTTGAGCCCCCAGATGTGAACCTTCTCCCGACCCTTGGTGGTATCGATGAGGATCTTCTGCCAGCGCGAGCGGCCCTTGTCGCACGAGAGGATGTGGACCTTCTCCTTGTCCTGCCAGGCTTCGAGGATTACCTGCTGGCGGCAGAGGTCGGTGAGCTGGATGCGGGCGCGGGAGCCGACGATCTGCGAGGCAATGTCGAGCTGGTCGCCTTTCTCGGCGTCCTTCGTGCCTCGGCGCAGGGCGTTGCCGCTCTGCATCTCCGGCTTCACCTTCCCTTCCATGGTGAGGATCTGTCCGGCGCGGTCGATGATCCGCAGCAGTTCGTCGCCGTCGCGGTCATCGGCAAGGATGGTGTGGCCGGTTTCGGTCTTGAACAGGACCTTCAGGCGTGGGCAGTAATACGGCGGATGGCCGTGGTACTTCTTGTGTTCGAGATCGTCGTGCCGGTTGGCCTGATGCTCAACCTTGTCCTCACAGTCATGACAGAAGGCATTCGCGCAGGTGCGCTTGGATTCCTCGGGCTGCTCACCGGGATTGCTCTTGGCCAGCCAGACCCCGGTCCAGATCGGATACTGAACGACGCCGCCCTCGAACTCGGCCCAGACCGAAGCTCCTTCCTCGGGGATCAGGAACATGCCGGTGTCGTCGTTGCCGCCGTAGGGGAAACAGGGAGCGGCCCATTCGGACCAGTTCTCCCGCCCGCTGCCGAGCACGGCGGGGATTTCCAGGCGGACCCGGCCGAGGCGTTCGGGGTCGTTGTTGTCGCGCACGAAGGCCCGGTACTTGCCGTACCAGCGGTTGCGGTAGCGCTCCTCGGAATGTCGGTCGCGGGTTTCAAGCATGCTCCGCCTCCCGTTTTCGACTGGCGTCCCAGGCCAGCCAACCGCCCAGGCGAACCGCCCAATACATGACCTGCCTTTTCCACAGAGGCACGCCCAGGGCCGCCATCAGTTCGAGAAAGAGGCGGTCGGCAGCAAGCCGCGAGACCTTACCGGTGTGGTAGAGATAGTCGTGAACGACGGCCGCCGGGGAATATCGTCCCCAGGGCGGCACCACGCGCCAGAACAGGCGCGGCACCGAGGCGAAGTCGGTCTCGAACCCAGCGGGCACTTCGATGATGCGGCCAGCGCCGGTGCGGACACGGAACGGCTGGGTCAACCTCGCGGTCATTCCATTGGGCAGGATCTCCACCCGAAGAGGCCCGGACAGTCCCAGCGCGGTGCCCGAAAACAGGGTCTTGGTTTCGGCGCTCATGACCGCCACCTCGCCTTGCCCGACTGGCGCACATCGAGATGGACCCAGGAGGCATAGACACCGATGCCGCCCTCGCGGAAAAGCGGAATTTCCTCGGCGATGACCGCCAGTTGCTCGGGCGAAACACCTGCGGGACAGCTCACGTCGGCCGCCATGCCCAGCGTGTGGAAACTCTGCTCCGCGCCACCCACCGCCTTATTGTGCCGGTTGCAACGGAAGCCGCTGGTAATGGACAGCGGTTTGCCGATGCGGTCGCGCAACGCCTGCAGGGCGTCGACCAGGTCGGGATGGACCGCAGCCGAATGGCCGCAGCAGTTCTTGCCCTTGCAGGCGAATTCCGAACGGTTGAAATTCTTACTGAGATCACCCATTGCCGCCTCCTTGTGTGACCGCGCCGGAATCCGCGTCGATGGTCACCATGGCTGGCGGCTCGTTTTGCGGCGTGGGCGGGGCCTCCTTATCGTTGGGTTTGCCCTGGGACTCGGCGGACTTGTCGCCCGCGCCTTTGCCGAGGGCGTTCTTCTTGAGTTTGAGTTCGCAGAGATAGCCAGCGCCGCTGATGCTGTGGCGCACCGAGTGGCAGTAGTAGATCCCGGAAAACTTCCGTCCCACGCCCTTGATCTCGACGTTCTTCTTGGCGCGTAGCTGGGGAATGCCGATGGTGGCCGCGTCCGCCTCGACCTGCCGCAGCTCGGCCTCGCGGAATTTGCCTTCGGCGTTGTCCTGGGCGGGCTCCTGGCGCGGCTCTTCGTGAAAGCCTTCGGAACGGTCGAAGCTGGGCACGATCTGTCCCGTCTCCTGTTCCTTGAAGCTGCCTTCGCCGGTGTTGCCGTCGACCAAATAGGTCTGCTTGCCCAGGGCCGTCCGCTCGGGCGTGGTGGCGTTGTTGGCCTTGTGCTCGACCACGTCCTTCTTGCGCGGGTCGATACCGACCGTCTTGGTCTCGACACCCGCGCCCTTGGCTCCCTGGGATTGGGTGCTGGGGCGGAACGAGCGCAGCAGGCCCTTGGTGTCGGTGAAATATTCGAGGGTCAGAAGCGGCGTCTGGTCGAGCTCGCGGGGATGGAAATGGAGTTCGTCGTCCTGGATGTAGAAGACATAGCCGCTCACGCCGTCGCCATCGCGGTCACGGGCCTTTTCCGCCAGCTCCTTGAGGAACTGGGCGTCCGAGATGTTGCTCTGGGTGACGCGGAGATGGGTTCCCTTGGTGGCCGTGACCACTGGCGTGAGGCCGTTGGCTGCGGCGACTTGTTCGGCGATTTCCGAATAGAGGATGCCGGGAGCGGGTTTCTGCCAGACCTTCTGGTTTTCCTTGCCCGCCAGTTTGAAGCCCTTGTCGTATGCCTTGATGCGGATAGTTGGATCGCCGTTTTCCGGGAAGTCGTAATCGATGTCCTTGATGACCGCCTTCTTGCGCGGAGAGAGGTTACCCACGTAGCCGAAGCGAGCGACGATCTCATTGCCTTCCTGGAACAGGGGATCGTCGACGAACTGCAGGTTGCGGTCGGTCACCGACAGCTCGAGAACATCCAGCTCCTCCTCGTTATCGGTGAAGACGAACGAGGTGATCTCCTGGGTGATGTCCTTCGAGAGGTCTTGCCCCTCGATCTGAATCAGAAATGTCGGCTTGAAGGTATCCAGATCCATGCGTTACTCCGGCGGTTCGCAGTTCCCTGCTTACTTACCGGAAGGCATGGCGAGGTGTCGGGGGGGATCAAGCTTTAGGTTTGAAAATCTTTTGGCGTATGGAGGGTGTGTGGCAATTGAGAGTTATGTGCATAACGCGCTGATCACCGGCGGTTGAAAACCGTCCGGTGGATTGGCAGGTTATGCTCCTTCATTTCATTTCTGGTTTCCTATAGGGCAACCAGGCTGTCCTTGCCGGCGCTGGGAACGCAGACGATGGCATCAAATGCCTCGCTCAAATTCGTTTCTACAGAGGCGCTTTGGGACCGCATTCGCTTTGCTTCCATGGGGTCATCTGTCAATGTCAGGCATGAATCCTCCTTACCACAGGCATCGATGACATACTGTTCCACACTATCCTCACGGATTGCATCGGCAGGCGTGGTCACAACAGAGAATCCAAGAGGACTGTCGGGCGATGGGAAATGCATTTCCGGCACGGTGAGTCCAAGATGGGTGAATGCAATCGCACGGTAATCCCCCTCCTCCCTCTCTGCGAGATGCTGTCCCATGGGAACAGCCGTAAGCTCGCCTGAAAAGGAAACTGGAGTTTTTTGTAAATGATTGTTGTGCGCCAGCAGAATTATCCTTACATCCGGATTCGCTCGAACCATTCCATCCACCACGCCCGCCATATACGAGTCACGTACGGAAGTATCTCCCTCAAGAGAGGTACCATCGAAGAAAGCTTTCATTACACGCAAGGTTTCCAACGTATACTCTATCGACTCTATTCGATCAGAGGCTTTTCGGAAAAAATCGCTGTTGACGTGATTTTTCAGGACAGGGGCAAGCGACGCCAAACGGAGCTTCAATCTGGTTACCCCTGAGATAGCTTTCTCCTGCTGAGCCGTTTCCAACTCCCCCCATTTTGCCGATGAAATAACCGCCGACTGGCCATCAATGGACGTCAACAACTGAGTCAGCGCATCAACGTGGGGTTTCATGAGGTGGTCGATGACCTGGATAATTTCGGCCAATTGCGCTAGGTCGTCCCTTGGATTCAAGGTGTTGGGTAAATCGATTCCGACTAACTGCAGTTTTCTTCCTGATTCGCGTAGATATGATTTAACCCAAATCAGCACTGAGCCATACAAAGAAAAGGTCAGGGTATCCGAAAATCGCTCAAGTTCATGAGCACCGGCTGTTGAGTTGAGCCATTCAGATAGCCGGGATGCCTGAATCGCCCCACATTCCAAACCAATCGCATTAAAATCATGCCTCTCGACAAAATAGCGAATAAGACTAGCTCTAGCCAGTGAGAACTCCGCGACAAAGTGAGCACCCTCGCCAATGCCGACAATTCGGGCGCCCTCAACTACGGGATTAAGAATCTCAAACTCATTGAACTCCAGCTTTTGAGGCTGTAAAAGTGTTCTGGTCGTTCTCCATGTCATTTTTTTATCCTTTTGCGTTTATTGCTGAAATCGTCATACTTTCGCTTCGCCAATAACCAGGCTCACAGAGCATAACGGGCCGGGAGATCACCGGCCGGTCCTTTTTGGGCCGGTGCATCTTCCTGGTTGAGCATTTTGCGTCTGTTGCCAAAGAGGACTCACCCACCAGGATCTGCTGCTACGTTAGCAAGCAGAATGTCCACCTGTGCCATGACAGATTGTGGGAGTTCGATGTTATGTGGTTTGGCAACAGCATCCACGAGTTCTCTACTCCACGCCCACGACTCACGATAGGCCCTGTACAAAGGAACACATTCAGCGCTGGCCGTACAAGTCAGGTAGCGATGATATGCACTACCGGAAAGATCGGTCTCCAGTCCCCGCGAAGGGGTGGGCCAATGGTCGGTTTTCCCCTCGTAAAGTCGAGCTAGCTTTAGGAGGCTTTCGTGAGCCTTACCCAACAAGGCCCATGCACGAGCATATTCGCCTCTATTAAGAAGATTTGCACCAAACAGCGTCAGGTTTATAAGGTTAAGGCCCAGCCCCTCCACCAGTTCAGCCCCTTCACGTTTGGGGGGTCCTCCCACCAGAACCCGCGCATATTTGGACAGTTCGCCCGCTCGATCCAGCACAACACCAGCGTCAAGCGTAGGAAACCACCCGTAACCCTGCCAGCCGGCAACAACTGACTGCTCTGAGGCTCGCATAAAGTGGAACTCGCCACGTACTCCGTTTGAGAAAAGTGCTGTGTGGTGGCCGAAATCGTCCTGGAAGTAAGCCGCTACTGGACTGACCGTATTAAGCCACGTGCGCTGTTCAAACTCATCGAATGACTCGTCGCTGATAAATACTGCGAATTCAATATCAGAAAATCGATCCCCTTCACCAGTCGCAAATGATCCGAACATCAGCGCGGAAACAACACGATTGTCCTGATGACACCTCTCGCGGAAACTCTCGATCATCGTCTGCTGTACCATTTTTACCTCTCTGTTCAACGGGTTGCCCGGTTCACCCGCATCGCCCGGTCGGTTTTCCGGGCGGGGCGGCGTGCAACCGGCTGGTTGGGATCATCACTTCAAATCATTTATATAGAGTTGAGACCCCTCATATTTCCCTGCTATTCTAGTGACTGCGTTTGTTGAATTCGATAGCGATAAGTTTGCCCACCTCAGCGAGCACTGCTTCTCGATCAGAGTTGGGAGATGGGGAACCGGAATAATAGACTGCTACGAAAATCGGTGACCTATCTGGTGGCCACATGACAGCAATGTCGTTGACGGCTCCGTTACTGCCGGTGCCCGTTTTGTCCCCTACACGCCAATCCAAAGGGATACCGGCGCGTAGCCTGTTTGCACCCGTAGTATTAGCGAGTAGATAATTTTCGAGAATCTTGCGAGAAGATGGAGAAAGGGCATGGCCCGAGAGAACCTTGTTCATCGTTTCCACCATCGATGAAGGGCTGGTGGTATCGCGATCATCATTCGGTAAGTTGTCGTTTAATGATGGTTCGTTTCGATCCAGGCGAGTCACTGAATCGCCCAGAGATCGCGCATAGGCAGTAACAGCCTTAGGCCCACCAAGCAAGTCGAGAAGGAGATTCGCTGCCGTGTTGTCACTGTATTCGATGGCCGCTGCACAGAGTCGCTCTACAGTCATTGCCCCATCAGATACGTGCTTTTTTGTGATAGGTGCCCAATCGAGAAGATCGGCTGTAGTATATGGAATTCCACGATCCAGGGAGATCTTCTTTTCATCAACTTGCTTGAGAACTGCCGCCACTAGTATGAATTTGAATGTGCTGCACATTGCAAACCGCTCTGCTGAACGGTACTCGATACGCATGCCAGTCGCAGTATTGAGCGCAGCAATACCGAGGCGGCCACCATGACGTTTTTCGATCATAGAAATTTGTTCACCAATCAATTTTTGAGGTTCGGCTGCCTTTGCCTGGAGTACCCAAACAGTTACTGCAAGACAAATTAGAAAGATAGATGTCAAATAATGCCTGTAATTTCTCCGCTCCATAATATGGTTTCTCCCTTTGGTTATCATTTTGCGGGTGTTTTGCTCAACAAATTATTAATTCGTTTCTTTATATCTCGTCTTAGGTGGTGCCGATCATGAGTGCCCGATCAGACAACTCCACTCAAAAAATGCTAGATTACACTTAACAATTGGCAATTTCAAGAAAATACTTGAAATTTTTCCTTATGGATATCATATTATTTTCATAATAAATGTGAAGAGGATATCCCATATGATCACGTTGCCGAAGGCGCTTTTGGACAAATATGACGATTGGCTGGAACGGGAGGCGGTTGATGCCAACCGTCATGGCGAGCACCGGAAATGGCTACGCTATTATCTGGATTTCTGCCACAAATACGGGAATGGATACCTTGACGAACTGAGCCTTGGTCTATTCGCCGAAAAGCTGCAAGACAAAGGTCAGCACCCTTTCCAGATCGAGGAAGCGTCACGTGCCGTTCGTTTGTATTACCGAATGGCCGGGGAAACGAAAGATGCCCTGCCGACACCTGCCTGCGAACCTGAAAGAATCTCAAAACTGCCTCCGGCCACCATGAAATCTGAAGGTGCGTCCTGGGTGGGTGAACTGACAAGGCTCAGGGAAGAAATCCGGATTCGTCATTATTCTGCCAAAACGCTATCGAGTTATTATGGCTGGGCCAGAAAGTTCCAGGCTTTTGTCCGGAGCAAGTCCCCCACATTGCTTGATGCCGACGATGTCAAACGGTATTTGACGTGGCTGGCGGTGGAAAGGGATGTTGCGGCCTCAACACAGAATCAGTCATTCAATGCGCTGTTGTTTTTTTATCGACACGTTCTGGGCAAAGAATTCGGAAAAGTTGATGGCGTTGTACGCGCCAAGCGGCGTAAATACGTGCCGGTGGTCCTGTCCCGGGAGGAGATCGACATAGTTCTAAGTAAACTTGAGCCTCCTTTTGACCTTGTTGTAAAACTGCTTTATGGCTGTGGGCTCCGGATATCGGAGTGTCTGGATCTTCGAGTGAACGCATTCAACCTTGAGATGGGTGTGCTGACAATTCATGACGGCAAAGGCGGAAAGGACAGAACGGTGCCTTTGCCCGAAACCTTGGTTCCGGCTATTCGTTCTCAACTGGAGGTGGTTCGCTCCATTCTTGATCAGGATTTGTCTACGGAAAGCTTCGCCGGGACGTTTCTGCCACACGCACTGGAACGCAAATATCCAAAAGCTCCGACAGAATTTATCTGGCAGTGGTTTTTCCCGGCCATATTGCTGACAAAAGTTTCAGGCGCAAATGAGTTCAGACGCTATCATTTGCATGTGTCGCATGTGAACAAGGCCATCAAAGCGGCATCCGATTCCACAACGCTGACAAAGCGCGTGACGGCGCACACTTTCCGCCACAGCTTCGCCAGTCATCTTCTTCAGGCAAATTACGATATCCGGACGATACAGGAATTACTGGGGCATAGTGATGTGCAGACAACAATGATCTATACGCATACGGTCAAAAGTTCGACAAAGAAAGAGCCTCGCAGTCCGTTGGATTTTTGAACGCTTCAGTCGAGCAGGCGCATCTGGACGTGTTCGCGGGAGGGAATGCGCAGTGCCAGGCCCGGATCGAGCGCCAACGGGAAAAAGAGGTCGTTGTAGTCGCAGATGATCCACCAGAGCCGGGCGTCACCCAGATAGCGGTGCGCGAGCAGATCCAGACGGTCGCCCTCGACCACGGTGTGCAGGCGGTCGTCGTGTCTGGGGGTGGTGTCGATGCGCTGGCGCATGCCGAGGGAGGTGCCGTCACTGTCCCGGTAGAGAACACTGCGGGCGTATCGGGAATCACGGCCGATCATGAGCGCACCTCCGACCAGTTGATGGAACGGTCCACATATTCTTCGAGGACGATGTCCACCTCGGCCCGTTGCGGCAGCAGGTTGTCCCGGTCGAACAGGCCGAAGAAACGCGCCTTCACCTGCCGGACGATGCAGGTCACGCCCGGGTAGAGATCTCCGAAAATCAGCAGCACACGGTGCGGCGCGTTCTTGAGCATGGTTCCGGCGTGTTCCGGATATTGCAGCGAGCGGAGCCAGTCGACCTTCTGTTTCACCGGCCCCTTGAACAGCTCGACCTTGAAGGCGATCCGGCGCGGTTCCCCGGCGACGTATTGGTAGCGCGGGTGGCTCATGCCAGGGATCTTGATCGTCGCGTAGTCGGTCGACTTCTCGTCGCTGATGGAGTTGGGGTTGTACTGGAATTCGAGCCGCTCCCCCGTGTCGGCGTCCACCAGATATCCCTTGATGGGCTGTTGATCCCAGGCCATTCCTTACACCTCGGCGATCTCGAGGATCGGCTTGCCCAGTTGTCCGGCCCGGTCGAGTTCCCGCCGCATGCCGTTGGAAATGCCGTTGCCGGTGAACGCCCACACCTCGTCGCAACATTCCATGTAACCGTGCCGAAGGTGCGCCAGGACGACCCATCGGTGGCGCTGGCGGCCACGCCGAAGATCTCCACTACCGAAAAGACCGCACTGGCCAGCGCCGCATAGGCACTCATCAGTGTGCGGACGGTCGGTTCGAGGATGGCGCGGATGCGGCCAAAAGCATGGGAAAAAGCGCCCCACAATCCAGCCAGTGCCTCACGAACGCGGTAATAGGCTTTGAAGACGGTGACCACGAAGCCCAGCAGACCGGCGGATTCAAGCTTTTGGGCCAGTTCGGCCGACATCTGCCCGACGCCACCGCTGAGCGAACCCACCAGCTCTCTGATCCCCCGGAACACCAGCGAGACCTTGTTCCAGGCCCCGGTTATGATCTCCTGAATGCCGCCGAAGTTGGTTTCCCAGGCGCGTTTGAGCAGATACACTGACAAGATCACGCCCGCGATGATCGCGGTGACGGGCAAAAAATAGGTCGCGACCGCCGAACCCACTCCGGCGAGCGCGGCGCTGATGGCCACGAAGCCGGCCTTGATGGCGGGAAGCATGAGTCCCACCATGCCCACGGCGGCGGTGACGGCTCCGGCCACGACCAGAATGGTGCCGAGGGCCATGGACAGTCCCAGGACCACCCGGGTCACGCCCGGCATCGATTTGGCCATGCGTTGCAGGAACAGAATGAAGCGGGAGACGCCGTTGATCACCGGCGTGACCACCGGCAGTAGAGTGCGGCCCAGGATTTCGCTGAGGTTGACTTCGGGGAGTCGGCCGGTGCGGTCACCGGCGTCGTAGTTGGGACTGGGCTTGGTGCGCATCACGCGCTGCCAGACCGGCTTGCCGTCCTCGCCGGTTTTCATGTCCAGGTCGCAGAACAGGATCAGGTCCACCAGACCGGTGACCAGCTTCCGCGCCTTTTCCGGCAGTGTCGGCACGATGCGGGTGTGTTTGCCGGTCCGGGTCTCGATGTCCCGCTCCTGGGAGTGGGAAATCAGGATCAGCCCATAGGGCAGGAAGGCGAGCTTGTTGATGACGCGCTGGAACTCGTTGTTGATCAGCGCGTAGCCCTTGCCGTAGCCCAGGTCGGATTCGTGCTCGATCTTGAATTTCTTGCAGACGTAGTCCGAGCACATCTTGTAGGCGTTATCCACCGTGTCGACGACGATGGTCTTGAACTCATGCTTGCCCTCGGCGATCTCGGCGCAGGCCTGCAAGAGGTCGTCCCAGCAGGTGATCGGGGTCTGGAACACCTCCAGGGCGTTCAGGCCCGGCTCGGTCGCCAGGAACAGTGCGTCATCGGCCTTGGAGCACCAAGTGCTCTTGCCGATCTTGCTCGGGCCGTACACCAGGGCGGTGAGGTCCGAGAGCGTGTGTTTGGGTTTGCTTTTGGTCTTGGGAAGCATGGCTTCGTCTCCTTATGGTTGGGATTTCAAAACACCGGAGCGGCGTCTTCACCGGCTCCGTCCCGCAGCTCTTCGTGCGGGGCGATCCGTTGGAAATGGTTTTCGATGACGTTGGGGTTGCCGCCCGAGCGGCAGAGCTGGAAGTAGGCGCAGGGCCTTCCGTACTGGAAGCAGTAGCTGGTGTTGCGGTAGAAGGTGTCGCGCCGACGGGCGTCGAGCATGGCCTTGGAGAGTTCCCACAGCTCCGCCCGCAGTTCCTCGAACTGGTCGCGGGAGATGTAGAGCACCTCGCGGTGGAACATGCCCACCTCGAGGTACTTCTCCTGGAGCCGCTGCTGGAAGGTTTCGTCGTCCTCCGGCAGCTTGCGCTTGGCGCTGCTCTTGCCGGTTTTCGACTTGGCGATCAGCTCCGCCCGGCGGGCCTCGAATTCGGCTTCGGTCTCACCCTTGCCCTGGCGCAGCTTGGCCTTGACCAGGACGTTGTAGATGATGCCGCTGACCGTGATGCCGAGGGTCTGCTCCAGGTACCAGGCGTAGAGGATGATCTGGAAGTCGGTCCACAGCCGCTCCAGGTAACTGGCGTCGATCTGTGAAGCGGTTTTGTGTTCCAGCAGGAAATACTGACCATCTTGACGGACGATGCCGTCCACCTTTCCGGCGAGAATGAAACTGCGCGAGGTCGCGCCTGTCGCCGGGTTGACGATGGGACCTTCGAAGGTCTTTTCGAGCGCGACGACCTCGAATTCTTCGGCCGGGTAGTGTTCCGCATAGGCGCTCATCATGGCTCGGGCGAGATGCCAGTCGGCCTGTTGATGATCGTCCTGCGCCCGGTTCGGATATGTCCGGTCGATGTGGTCGAGGACCTTGGCCAGATCCCGCTCGCCGTGCCAGCACTCCAGGCAGTCGTGAATGACCGAGCCGAAGGCCAGATTGGGGTCACGCTCGAGCGGCACCAGCTCGTCGATGTAGCGCCACTTGCAGGCCATGCGGCAGTTGCGGAACAGCCGCCACATGGAATAGGTGGTGGTCATCAGCTCGCTCATACCGCCACCCCCGCTGTAGCGGCGGCGGGCGCTGCGCGATGCTTGGAGGCGCAGGCGCAGCCCGACGGCTGGGTTCGTTCGATCAGGACCGAGCGTTCGCCGTATTCCTTGGTGGCGAAGCCGGTGAAGATGCGGGCGAGATCACTGCCGACATCGGTGGAGGCGTCGATCACGCAGGTGCGTCGGGCCTTGTCCAAATTGAACCGGCTCTCCATCCGCACACGGGAACGGCCATGCAGGCTTTCGACGGCCAGCATCGCCAGCATGAAAGTGTCTTCCAGTTCCTGGGCCGGGACCGACTCGTCAAAACGGTACTTGTAAGTGTCGTGAGTCATGGTTGAACTCCTCTTTTGTTCAGGTTCTGATTTCCGAGGCCCCGGATAGCCGCACCATGCGGCACGGTGCTTACTTACCGGAGGCGGAGCCGATGCGTCGGAGATCACAGGTAGTCCTCGAGCCCGGCCTCGCGGAACGCGTCCCGCAGCTTGCTCAGCCGGTCGTAGAGGGTGGTTCTGGGAATGCCCATCTCCCGGGCGACCTCGGCCATGGTGCTGTCGTGCAGGCGCACGCACAGATCCCGGAGCTCTTCCGGCAGCGAGGCGATGGCCCGGTCGAGATCCATGCGGATCTCATGGGCGAGACGCTCCCTTGTTTCGCGGTTGCCGCCTCCCAGAGAGCCTTCGCTGTCCAGGAAGTCGATCCGCTCGGTGGTGTCGCCTTCGCCGTTGTCGAGGGGTTCGTTGAGTGAGGTTTGGCAGAGCCGCCAGTCCCGGCATTGGGCGAACCGTGCCTCCAGGATGGTGGAGATGTGACGTTCGACGATCCGGGCCATGAAGGTGGTCTTCTTGGCCTTGGCGGGATTGAAATGCCGCATCCGCTGCAGCAGATCGATCATCAGTTCCTGTTCGAGGTCGGGTCTGTCGTCCTCGGTGAATCCGGCCTTGCCTACGAGTTGACGTGCTTTGTGCCGAATGAGGTCGGCGGCATATTTGTCGATGCCGTTGTAAGAATTCTGAGAAACCATCGGGGCCTCCTCGGAGCGAGGAGGAGGTCCGCGTGGGTGTCGGCACGGGCCAGATCACAGGACAAAGCTGTCGCGTGGGCGAAGGGGTCGCAGGTACGCCGCCAATTGCCGTATTCGGCTCGGCGACACCCACAACAGCCTCCGCCATGCGTCCAGCTTGTTGTCCAGTGTCTAAGGGTTCAGGTCGTTACGTGTTCAGGCTGCCCGTTCCTCGATGCGCATCAGAAACGGGAGACCGTGCTTGATCTCGAGCAGGCAGACTTTTCCGCTGCCCATCTGCGCGAGGTGCTCCAGCAGCGTCACGACCTCTTGCTTGAGAATGAAGTCATCCTGGTCGCGCTCAGGCCGGGGACCGCTTTGTCCGCCCAGCTTGATCTCGCGCTCGATGACCGTGTCAGGGGTGAGTTCCGGCTCGCCGTCGCGGACCGGAATGTTGGTGATGCGGCCGAAGTTGATGTCCTGCATCAGCTCGATGAGTCGCCGCTTCGGTGGGGTGAGATGTGCTTTGTTGACTTGTGCCACTGCCAGTCTCCTTGTTCGGAAGTTCTGGCACGCCCGGTGGCCAACCCTGTGCTGACCAATAAAAAACGCCGGATCGCGCCTTCATTGGGGAAGGCGCTACATCCGGCGTCGCAATGGCTACATTTGGCGTAGCGGAAATTTTTTTTAGTTTTTTCTTCCTGGGTGGTCCCGGGTCATTCGTTGACTATCGGACGGACCTCCCAAACGATCTCCTCTTCGGTCCGGTAGACCGGTTCGTTGCCGCACTTGATGGATTCCTTCAGGTGGGCAGCCAGCGGCTTGTCGTACTTCTCAAGATACTTGATGGCCCGGTTTACGGCGTTCCGGAAGGCGTCACGGACGTTCTTTCGCTTGTCGTTGGATTTCCGGAGTTTGCCACCCAAGCCAACAGCCTCGTTGATCGCTGTGGTCACCTTTGCCATTTCTTCTTCAAGCCGCTGAATCTCGGCATCGTTGTTTTCTGCCCGTGCGTCTTCAATTTCTCGAAGAAGATCGTGAGCCGCCTCCCGGTACTGCTCGATAGCCTTGCGGTCGGCGACGAAGCCGGTATCGCCCAACGGAACCCCCTGGGTGACCTGAAAACCGTCTTCGGTTTCATCAGAGTTCAGAAACGTGTTGCAGGTATTGATGGCGAACCCGCAGACGATCTCATAGACCGAGGTTTCCTTGTTCGGCCTTGCCAGGAGGAAATTGATGTACTCGGCCCCTTTATCAACACCCGTCACGAGCACTTCGGCGTTGCCGTTAAAGCGTGCAGCCCAGACACCCCCGCGCTTCCTGAAGTAGTTGTCCGGCTGATTCTGCTCAACCGGAATGGCGGGGACGGAGATTACCGATCCCGATTCATAGACCGTCCTGAGCAGGCAGTCTCCCGGCAAGGTTCGTTGGCGAATGGCGGTGATGTTACGGCCAACCATGGTGTCCATTGCATCGCAGACCTCCTTGGCGTGGCGCCTGTAAAGATCATAAACCTTTTGTGCCACTCTTCCGGAGTTCCCATTAAGGTAGCGGAAGACCCGACTGACCTCGCTGAATCGGGCGATAAACTGGGTGATGTCGTCCTGCTCGCGTACCCTGGTGAGCACGAAGGGATCATCGACCGGGCGACATGGGACAAGGTTAAGGCCATCCTGGAGGACAACAAACCGGTCAAGGTTTCCATGGCCAGGACCAAAATGGTCGCCCCGCTGAAAGGCGTCATCCGCTGCGGCCACTGCGGATGCGCGATGGGACCGACCTACGCCCGCAAGAACGGCCGCCACTACACCTATTACATCTGCCAGAAAGACAGCAAGCGGACCGTGAGCCGATGCCCGCTCAAGCGGATTCCCGCCGGGGACATCGAGCAGGCCGTGATTGAGCAGTTGAGCGCCGTGTTCCGCACACCGACGCTGGTGGCCAAGACCTACTTCGCGGCCCGGGACATCGAGCAGGCAGAGCGGGAGCGGTTGTTCAAGCAGAAAGCCCAACTCGAGATGGAGCTGTCGCAGGCGCGGGAGCAGGCTCTTGAATTAATGAAACCCGGCAGCGATCAGCCGGGCAAGACCGAGATGCTGACGACGGTCAATCGCCAGGCGGTTGAGCTCTCGAAACAACTGACCCATGTGAGCGAGCGCTGCAGAGCCTACCGGGGGAACAGCATCACGGAACAGGATGTCTCGGAGGCCTTCCAGAATGTCGAGGGCTTCTGGGAAGACCTTTTCCCGGTGGAGCGGAACCGGCTCATCCGCCTCCTGGTGGATAAGGTGGAGATCCGTGAGACCGGAATCGATATGGAGCTGCGCACCAACGGGCTGACAACACTCATCGCCGAGCTGGCTGGTCTGGCATGCGAAGTCACCGAACGGAGGGTAAGCCGATGAAAATGAAGCCGACCATTACCGTTGCCGACAACGGCAACCTGCAGATCCACATCCCGATGATGATCCGGCGCATGCGGGGCCGCAAGACGGTCATCGCTCCCCAGGCCCTGGATGGAGAAATCACCGGAGCGCAGGAACCGGTGCAGTCCGCCATCCTCCAGGCGCTGGGAAGGGCCTTTTCCTGGGCCGACATCCTCGAATCCGGCCAGATCAAGTCCATCAGCGAGCTTGCCCGTACCCTCGACGTCGATGGCTCGTATGTGGCCCGCATTCTCAAGCTGACGACCCTGGCCCCCGACATCGTCGAAGCCCTGATCAACGGCGAGGAACCCAACGGGCTCTCGCTGGCCAAGCTGACCCAGACCTTTCCAGAGGACTGGACCGAACAGCGCCGCCAGTTCGGCTTCGCCACCGACTGACGACCGGACCGGAGACCACCCCAGAGAGCCGACCATCAGCGTCGGCTTTTTTACTTTAGGGGGCAGGAAACCGGAGTTAACCGCGCTTCTTTTCATGGCCGAGGCGGGCGATTTCGAAAAAAACGTCCGGTTGCGGCATCGAACGATGACCTAAGACAACCGCCCAAAATGGCAATCAGCCGCAAACCCATATCAATCAAGGATGTAGCTTTCCGGACGAGCTTCGGACTTGGTCCGGAGAAAACAGAGAATCAGGGGCCAAACAGAGAAAGAAAGGCGGGAGGATGGGGAGAATCGATGGTGCGGAGAGGTGCTTTGGAAAGATGTGAAACGGGCGCAAACCCTTTAGAAACAAGGGGAAAAAGAAAACCCGTCACCCCGGGGAACGACCCCAGAGAGACGGGTTTGTCTTTTCTAAATGGTGGGCCTGGAGGGACTTGAACCCCCGGCATAACCGTTATGAGCGGTCCGCTCTAACCAACTGAGCTACAGGCCCCCATGAATTTTACGTACCCATATACGTACCCAAAGAGGAAAAATGAAGTTTTTAAATAAGACAAAACCCATTGATTTACAACAATTAAATAGCCTTCCCTCTGTCGGCGAAGCTGTCCGTTATGAGCGGACTGCTCTAACCAGCTGAGCTACAGGCCCATGCCTTATTGTAACATGCGATAATTGATTACCAGAGTTCAAAACGGGAGGCTACTGAAAAAAGCCGCCTTTTCGGCCTATGCAAATATTATTACATAATTAAGTCGCGCGCATGCAGAACGGCACCCATTGCACGCTGGTCGTTCTTCACCATGAGAATAGGGTTTCCGCCAGCACTGAGTGATATTTGCGCAACAGTTGCCCGCTCCAGTCTACATAAAGCTGAATTTAGAGCATTGCGCATATCGGCCTGAACAATGTTTTTTACATTTAACAACCCACCTTCGACCGGCGTCTTTACTAAAAGATTAAAGGCACCATGAAGATCATTACATATTAAAAGCTGATGCGGACTGTTTCGCTTATAACGTGGCAAAATATTTATAAACCTTGAATCGCCGCCTTCTTTATTTTGTATATTAAATGCTATTTGCAAGAGTATATCAGATAATCCCGGTTTTTTTGCTCCTGCAGACAGATCATAAAATTTGTCATTATCAAGTTCATCGACCTTTAACGGTGCAAAACTATTTTGCGCCGAAAAAAAATCTGCGACCGATGCCGGCAGCTCTGCGGGCAAAAAAATGGCCTGAGGATCGACGTTATGGTTTGTGGCATCTTTCATGAGCCATATCTCATTGTCAGGAATGGTCCACTGGGCAGCAGGCGTCTGAGTTATAAATTTTGCTGGAATTTCTTTCACGTTGGCTCTTTTTATTTCCCTCAGGTCATCCAGATAATAGGATGGCGCCATGATTGCCTTTTCAACGTCTCTCTTACCTTCAGTATAGGTAAGACATACCGGATTGCCATACTCGTTAAATTCCTTCATGAGTTCTGCTTTATGGCAAAAGCTGCTAATAGAAATGCGAGGAAATGTGCGGGCACCAGACGGCGTGATCAATTCACAGCCCTTTGCCTCTAGCTCTACCCACGGCCAAACAGGAATGCCTATATTTTTACTAAGATCATATGCAATTTCAGGCGACAACCTAACCTGAAGTCGCTCCCATTGACTGGCGATCATCCCCTTGGAAAGAAATACAAACCCCTTACTTGCAATATTATCTATCGTAACAGCTATTACCTTTGAGGCTCTTGCCTTTTCTCCAGTCCAGTCAACAGAAAACCTTTTTTGGAAAGATGTGAAAGCTACTTCTTCCAAATTATTTCGCCCTGCCAATGCTATGCCTGTTGCATAGGGCGCCGCCACGCCAACAGCCCTGCCATCAGAAAAGACTACTTTTAACATACCTTTACGTATATCCTGACGGGCTAAGCCTGAGGCTTCGCTACGAAAATCGTTAAGCGTTGCAATGCCAACACCCTTTATATCCTGGAACACCTGCTCATACATTTTTTATGCCCTTCTATTATAGCTCTCCGGTTTTGTCGGGCAAAATAACATCAGTTATATGAAAAATCAATCTTTTCATAATGTTTATTTTTAGGCGAAAAAATGGGGCTTTTATTCGCACATAAAAGGCAAGAAAAGGCAGAGACTGCAGAATTTTTAAGTATCCAGAAAGCTTCTCAGCTTACGAGAGCGGCTTGGGTGTTTGAGCTTGCGCAGGGCTTTAGCTTCGATCTGGCGGATACGCTCGCGTGTCACGTTAAATTGCTGCCCGACTTCTTCCAATGTATGGTCAGTGTTCATGCCAATGCCAAAACGCATGCGCAAAACACGCTCTTCACGCGGAGTCAACGAGGCCAGAACACGGGTTGTGGTTTCACGCAGATTGGAGTGGATAGCACTATCAATCGGTGCGATAGCGTTTTTATCTTCGATAAAGTCGCCCAGAGAGCTATCCTCCTCATCACCAATAGGGGTTTCAAGAGAGACCGGTTCTTTGGCTATTTTCAAGACCTTACGAACCTTGTCTAAAGGCATATGCAAGCGCTCGGCCAATTCTTCCGGCGTGGGTTCGCGGCCAATTTCGTGCATCATCTGGCGCGAGGTCCGCACGAGTTTATTGATAGTTTCGATCATGTGTACAGGAATGCGGATGGTGCGGGCCTGATCAGCGATGCTGCGCGTGATGGCCTGACGGATCCACCAGGTTGCATAGGTGGAAAATTTGTAGCCGCGCCGGTATTCAAATTTATCAACGGCCTTCATCAGACCGATATTGCCTTCCTGAATAAGATCAAGGAATTGCAGACCGCGGTTTGTGTATTTTTTGGCAATCGAAATCACGAGACGTAAGTTTGCCTCGACCATCTCTTTCTTGGCGCGCGCGGCTTCTTTTTCGCCTTTTTGTACAGTGCCGATAATGCGACGCCATTCCGAGATGGGCAGCATTGCCTCTTCGGAAATCAGCGCGATTTGCTCTCGGATTTTCTCGATTTGCTCTTTATTGTTGCTGGTAAACTTATCCCAACCCTTGCCTTTAAGCTTGGATACGCGGGCAAGCCATTTTGGATCGAGTTCGGAGCCGTAATAGTTTTCCAGGAAATCTTCGCGCTTAACCTTGGCGTCAACAGCCATGCGCATTAATTTACCCTCGACCCCCACCAACTCGCGGTTCATAGAGTAAAGGCGATCCAAAAGCTGCTCAATCCGTGCGTTATTGAGCTGCACTTCGTTCATGTGCTCAACCATTTCCTCTTTGAGTTGATTGTATTTTTTGTTGTCGGCTTCGGCAGGCTCCTTACCATTTTGCAGCGCATCCAGACGAACCTGTTGCACCTTTTGCATTTTCTTATAGGTTTTTTGAATCTGCCCAAACATTTCAAAAACTTGCGGAGCAAGCTCTTCTTCCATTGCGGCCAACGAGATATTTACTTCATCATCGCCATCGCTATCAGAGGATTCGTCATCATTTTCGTCATCGGAATCTTCATCACGGTCTTCAGCGTCCTCGTCAGATTCATCTTCTTCCGGCTCCGCGGTTGCATCTTCCGGAGGTTCATTATAGGTCGCATCAAGGTCAATGACCTCGCGTAGCAAGATATCGCCGTCTTGCAACGCTTTATACCAGGCGATAATCGATTCAATGGCCAGCGGTGATTCGCATATCCCGCCAATCATTAATTCGCGGCCAGCCTCAATGCGTTTGGCAATGGCAATTTCACCTTCGCGGGAAAGCAGTTCGACCGCGCCCATTTCACGCAGATACATGCGCACAGGGTCATCGGTACGGCCCGTATCATCATCGGCGATGTTTCCACCGGCCTCGTGGCCCCTTTGGTTATCATCACCAGATTCCTCAGCGACATCGTCTTCTTTTTCAACAAGCTGGATACCGATGTCCGAAAATGTCGCCATGGCATCATCGACCTGCTCGGAGGAAAACTCAGCAGCGGGGATGGCTTTGTTGATTTCATCATAGGTCAGGAAGCCTTTGTCCTTACCTATTTTGACAAGTTTTTTCACGACATTGGCGAGTGAGCCTTTGCCTTCTGTGTCCTGATTGTCGTCGGTTTGTTTTTCACTCACAGCCAAAGTTCCAAGTCCTTTTAAAGCCACGTTTTTGTTTATCCGGCCTTTGATTAAATCTTAATATTCTTGATTTTTAAAGTGTTTAGATACGATTTTCACGGAATTATACCCGCTATCGCCTCTATTCAGCGTTCTTGATTCGTACCCAATCCCTTAACCTATCCTCTTGTTCCTCATTCGAAGTTTCAAACGCCGTTTTCCATTCAGCGCACACTTCTCCTCTGGTTTCGCGCCCTTGTAGCGCATGGTACAGGTCAAGCCAGTTTTTAACGGCTTCCCCTTGCTCCATGGTTTCAAAAGCGCCGATCCGCGCAAAAGCAGCGTGAACATATACAGATTCGTTTAATATGTCATGCATTTCTTGTTCGAAACCGCAGGAATTCAAATGGGTACTCAAGGACGCTGTGTCAAGAGCGTCGTCGTTGCCTAAAAACACAATAATCTCCTGACGCAGGCGCTCCATCGCGGGATCGTTAATAATAAACTGACCAAACTCCTCTTCCACTTTGTGATAAAGCGCAGGGTTATTGATCATTGAAGCCAACAAGATTCGCTGTGAAAGTACGTTTTTTTTCTGCAAAGGCGGACGCAGGCGTATCGAAGATTTAGGTTTCGGGGCACTGCCCTGAGAGCGCAGGCCGCCTTTATTTTGATAGGGCCGAAAGAATTTTTCCGAAATGCGGGCACGGACCAGTTCGCGGTAATGGCGCTGGACGTTGGCATCACCAATCACGGAGACTTGTTTTTGCAGCGCTTTGGTCAGGCCAGCGCGGGCTTCCGGGGTATCGAGATCACGCCCGGCGGTATGGGTAATCCAGAGGAAATCAAACAAGGAGAGCGAAGCGCTCAGCACGGCTTTGAATCCCCCTGCTCCAGAAGCGCGGAGCAAGCTGTCGGGGTCTTCGCCTTCGGGCAAAAAGGCAAAGCGGGCGCTTTTGCCGGGCTGAAGCAATGGCAAAAGACGCTCACAAGCGCGGCTGGCAGCCTTGCGCCCGGCATTATCGCCGTCAAAGCACAGGATCGGGATCTTATCCTCATCGACCATCATCGACCAGAGGACGAGAATCTGGTCTTCGGTCAAAGCCGTGCCCATCGGCGCAACCGCGCCTTTGAAGCCATATTTGTTACAGGCGATGACATCCATATAACCTTCAGTGACGATCAGTGTATGCCCTTCACGCGCGGCCTGACGAGCCATCGATTCGGCGTAAAGCATACGCCCCTTATCGAACAGGGGCGTATCGGCGGTATTGATATATTTGGGCGGGGTAAAATTTTTGCCTGTTTGTGGGCGCATGGATTCTGGCAGGATGCGCCCGCCAAAGGCAACCACCCTGCCTCGGCGGTCACAGACAGGGAACATCACCCGGTCGCGGAAAAAGATATAAGGTTCTGCGCCGCGATTGGGGTCCTTGAGCAAGCCGACCTCAAGCATTTGCGCGTCGGAAAAACCCTTGGCTCTTAAATATTTGCGCAAAGCCTGACCATCAGCCGGGGCATAGCCAATGCGAAAATTGGCGCGCGTTACCTTATCCATGCCGCGGCCTTCAAGATATTCGAGTATATCTGTATTTTGCGGCTGTATAACCTGATCTTGCATCCATCTCGTGGCTTCATCCATCAGATCGTGCAGCCCCTTGGCTTTTTCGGCCTTTTCAACAGCCATCGGGTCAGGCTTGGGCATTTGCATGCCGGCCTCGGCGCACAGCGTTTCGACCGCGTCGATGAAGGATACATTGTCGTGGGCCATGACAAAACCAATGACATCTCCATGTGCACCGCAGCCAAAGCAATGATAAAATTGCTTGTCGTCATTAATTGTGAAGGACGGTGTTTTTTCATTATGAAACGGGCAGCAGGCTTTGAATTCACGGCCCGCGCGCTGCACAGAAATACGCCGCCCGATCATTTCGGACAGGGTGAGACGATTGCGGAGTTCATCCAAAAAACGTGGAGAAATAGACATGTGTTTCACGTTAGCAGATTATAAATTCAAAAAATATTATATTTGCACTTGCTATATTTCTGGATAATACATATACACTTGTCTATATTTTATTCAGAAAGGGAAGTTTGGAACTATGCCGAAAGTCTTTCAGAAAAATTGTAAGATTACACTCATTCAATACGGCGATTCCTGTCAAAATGCGCTCCATCTAAAAGATATTCAGGCTTATATTTCAAAGACTTTTAAGAGATTTATAAAGTAACCGTCTTCTTTCCCCATTTTAAAATTTTGAATCATATCAATCCCTTATCTATGTAAATTTGCACTGCAGCACTCATTCGTGTATATTCGGTGTTAGCAATATTTAAGAATGAGAGGATGGCGTCATGCCAGAAATATTTTCAACAGGTGCCAAGTTCAAGCTGGTTGAGTATGGTTCAAACCAACAAGGTCTGGTCAGTATCGCATACGTCAAAGACAAGCTGGTTGAACTGCTCCAGCGGATTGCGCAAAAATAACAACACTTAAAAGATAACAGGGCCGCATAATGCAGCCCTTTTCTTTGCAGTACATACCACCGGTTTTAACTTACCCCAGCCTGGCTTTTACAATTGCTCCGGCCTTACCCATATCAATCTGCCCAGCATATTGGGACTTCAAAGCGCCCATAACCTTACCCATATCCTTGATTCCAGTTGCGCCTGTGTCACCGATGATTTTTTCTACCGCTTTGGCAACTTCCTCTTCACCAAGCTGCACCGGCATGAATTTTTGAATCACTTCAATTTCAGCTTCTTCGCGCTCGGCGAGTTCTTCACGGCCTGCGTCACAATATATTTTGCTGGCTTCCTGACGCTGTTTGATCATGCTTTGCAACATCGAGAGAATCTCACTTTCTTCAATTCCATCAGCCTTTCCTTGCCCTCGCGCAGTAATATCACGATCCTTGAGCGCAGCCAGAATCAGACGGATGGTTGACATCGCCGTTTGATCCTTGGCTTTCAATGCATCTTTCAGCGCGGCAGTAAATTCTTCCCTTTTCTCCATTTTATCCTCATCTTTCGTCGTTTTTTGCTTGGCATTCGCCGGTAAATTCTTTAGATACTTTGTTTCTAGCGACACCCAAGCTAGAAAGACAATCTTTTATGACGCAAGTACCTACCCTAAAACAGCCTTCCGAAGCAAGCGCTGTGATTCTTTTTGCTGACGGCACGTCATTTTTCGGACGCGGGTTTGGCGCACAAACCAAAGCAGTCGGCGAGATTTGTTTTAATACTGCAATGACGGGGTATCAGGAAACACTGAGCGACCCCAGCTATGCCGGGCAGATTATCACCTTCACATTCCCTCATATCGGGAATGTCGGCACCAACAATGAAGATTTGGAAAGCCTTAACCCGGCGGCGCGCGGGCTGATTGTGCGTGAGGACGTAACCAATCCTTCGAACTGGCGGGCGCAGAGCCGTCTTGATGAATGGCTTAAGAGCCATAACCTGCCGGGGATCAGTGGTATCGACACACGCGCGCTGACCCGTTATATCCGCGATAATGGTGCGCCGAACAGTGTGCTGGTTCATGATCTGTCGGGCAAATTCGATCTAGAGGCTCTGCATAAAGAAGCTCAGGATTGGCCCGGGCTTGAAGGAATGGATCTGGCGAAAGAGGTGTCTTGCACGCAAAGTTATAGCTGGAAGGAAAAATGCTGGACACTTGAGGAGGGTTATACAGAACAAGATCATCCTGAGTATAAAGTCGTGGCCGTTGATTTTGGAGCCAAGCGCAATATTCTGCGCTGCCTTGCTGATACAGGTTTTGATGTGATGGTTGTTCCCGCAACAAGCACGGCGGAAGAGATTTTAGCACATAAACCGGATGGCGTGTTTCTGTCCAACGGTCCGGGCGATCCGGCGGCGACGGGTGAATATGCCGTGCCGATGATCCGCGCTTTGCTGGACCAAGGAATGCCGATTTTCGGGATTTGTCTGGGCCATCAATTGCTGGCGCTGGCCTTGGGTGCAAAAACCCGCAAGATGCATCTGGGGCACCGCGGGGCGAACCAGCCGGTTAAAGATTTGCTCACCGGCAAGGTCGAGATTACCTCGCAAAATCATGGGTTTGAGGTGATTGCCGAGTCGCTGCCTGAGGGGACAGAACAGAGTCATCTCAGCCTGTTCGACGGCTCGAATGAAGGTTTAAGAGTGAAGGATAAACCTGCTTTTTCGGTGCAATATCACCCCGAGGCGTCGCCGGGGCCACAAGACAGTTATTATTTGTTTGAACGGTTTAAAGAGAATATTCAGAAAGCGAAGGCCGCTTGACAAAAAGCTGGACACGAAAATAAAGTTATGGCAATTTCTTGCGAATTTTCCGAATGAAAGCAAACTGGAAACCATTGTAGCCGCTTAAAACTAATCAACAGGGCCCTTAAAACTACGGAAAGACACTTTATATGAGTCAAATTACATCCCAAGAAACCGTATCCGTTGATGACCTTAGTCAAGGTATGACTGCTCCCGGTAAAGTAAACCATTTTCTAGAAGGTTATTTCAGGCACACAGATATAGACCGTATTCCAGAGAAATTAATGTTCATCATAGCCTGCGCCGATTCCCGCGAAGATATGGAGGTCAAGTTTGGTCTTAATTATGGCGAAGCCTTATTCTACAGGGCCGTCGGCGCGGTGGTCCCCGATCCTGATGATGAAATAGCCTCTCTTCCGATGAAGGCTGCACTTGAACACGCTCTTAAAAATCCTCATCAGGTTGAAATTGCCCTTCTTATTCCGCATACCCATTGCGGGGCTGTAAAAGCGCATATGACGGGAGAAGGGCCAAAGGCGCTCTTAACGGCGATGAGCGGCACTACAAATTTCAGCGGTATTTCGGGCAGCATAATGACACCGGAATTTAAACTTGTTTCCGATCCTGACGAGGTCATGGCGGTTTTAAGACAAGAAAATATGAATGAAGGAGTAAAGCATGCCGTGTTACGAAGCGCAGAAAGAGCCTGCATGGATGTAAGCCGTGACAATTTATTAAAATACCCCCAGATCAAAGAAGGTCTGAAGAGCGGAAAATTTAAGCTTTTAACAGGGCTTGATGATATCGCCTGCGACAATATCTCTTTTCAGATGGATGGGCACAGTGAAGGAAAGAATATTATCGAGAGATTCCTTCACCGATATAAAAATGCCACAGAAGGATTATACGATTCTGAAAACGGTGGTCGCATGCCCGAACTTGTTTTGAACGGGCAGCACCCCGAAGCCCTTTTTATCAGCGGTCTGAGCGGAGATCTTGGCAAAGTCTTCAGCGTTCGCATCGGCGATGCCTTCGTCCACAGACATACTTTCGGGTTGATCCCTCCCCCAAGACAGGACACATCACAGCCGGACCCGCTGGCTGCCACGATTGCTTTGGCTTTGATCAGCGGCGTAGAGACCTTCATCCATAAATTTCATGCGGACGGCACCTTTAGAAACTATATGGATGGAGATCTTCTGCCTTACTCCTCTCAATGGCTTGAGTACTGCATTCCGGATTTATCACAGATGAAAAATTCGGGAGCATCTTTGGATCAGGTGCGCCTGCACTGTATGCTCAAAAGCATTGAACATTTAAAACTCTATGACGGTGTTCAAGCGGCTATGAACGCCAGGAAGCTTTCGGTTTTATCTCTTTACGAAGATCCTGAAAAAAGGGAGCTTTTCGTTCCCGATAGGGATAAAAATTGTTTTGTTAAAGTCCTGCTGCCAGATGAAAATCCTGCCCCGCAAGAGAATCGAGCTTTTGAGCTGGCGTAATGGCGCGCAGGAAAAGTACTTACATATTTTTCTGTTGAACTCTTCGCGCAATTAAGATACACAATCATCCTCGGTACCACTAACAAAACCGAGACCTCATGTCCAAGCGCGCTGACATCACGTCCATCTGCATCTGCATTACCGGCCCTCATGTTTCTCCGTTTGAGCGGTTCAGAGAAAATATTCAGAAGGCCAAGGTCGCATGACGCAAGACTTGCTAAACGGATTTGAAGATTTCGTCCATTATCAATATGAGGATAGGACGGCTTTGATGCCTAAACTGGTTGAGGATGGTCAGGCCCCGAAATATTTCATCATCAGTTGTATCGATTCGCGCGCCAATCCAGGCACAATTTTCAGAGCCCGTCCGGGCACTTTTTTTGCGCATAAGGCGATGGGCGCTCTTGTGCGCCCATACAAGCAAGGCACGGCGCTGGCCGCCTCTTTGCAGTTTGCGCTTACATACAATAACGTCCCGAACGTTATCGTTTTAGGGCATACGCAGTGCGGTGCCATTGAAGCGCTATCGAAAAATCTTGAAGATGAGGAAATTACGAGCTTCATCAGCATGGCCAAAGCCTCACTCAAAAAAGCACAGGCCTGTTGTTCGGATCATGATGAAATATTGGCCATGACCGAAAAGGAAACCATCCTGCAAAGTGCGGAAAATCTAAAAACCTATCCCAGCGTTCAACGCGCTTTGGCCGAAAACCGCCTGAACATCAAGGCATGGCTGTTTGATATGAAAGAAGGACAATTGCTCGAATACAATATTCAGAATAAGGATTTTAGAATTATTTCGGCCTCTCATAAAACTGAAGACAGTCGAAAAGAGGAAAGCCATGGCTGAGCGCGTGAACACCCTTCAAACTGTCATCCCCGTGGAACGGATCGCGGCGGCGATTTACCTTATCCGGGGGGAGAAAGTGATGCTCGATTCCGATCTGGCGGAATTGTACGGGGTAACGACCGGTGCTTTAAATCAGGCCGTTAGCCGGAATGAAGAACGCTTTCCTGAGGATTTTTCTTTCCAACTCACTGAAATTGAATGGAAATCTTTGATATCACAAACTGTGATATCAAACACAGGCCGCGGTGGGCGTCGTAAATTACCCCGCGTTTTTACTGAACATGGCGCTTTGATGCTTTCCAGTGTTTTACGCAGCCAACAAGCAGCGCAGGTTAGCATCGCCGTTACAAGGGCTTTTGTCCATATGCGCAGATTGCTGGCGACAAATGAGGAATTGGCCCGGAAAGTGGCGCAGCACGATCAGCAGATCGCGAATTTATATGAACATGTGGAGCGGCTTTTGAGATGGCCAGAGCCGGAGAAAAAACCGATCGGGTATATTAAGGCGAAAGATGCGTGATATTTTGAACCGCAGAGACGCAGAGAGCGCGGAGGAAAGATGACAAAAAAATACTGGTTAATAGAGGGCTATGATAGCCTAGATAGAATATACGAAAGAAAAATACCGGTAGGTAGTATGACAGACAGTCAAATTACCAATGCTTTAAAAGCATTGGCAGCTAAAGAAGGCTTAGACCTCAATGAAATTATTGGAGCTTACGCAAAAAGGAAAACAAAAGTTGCTAATGACCTTTTAGAAGTTCGCAGAACCTCTCCGTTTTTTGGATATGAATGTGGAGAAAACCCTTATTTTATTGCGAGAGTAGTAGAAGACAATGCCTAAAAGAACTGACATAAACGTCAGGTTTGCCGCTCCGGAGGATGCGGAGCAGATGAGCGCTGTTGCGAACAGTAATTTTGTCCCTTTGGACAAATTATCCGAACGTGCGCATCAAGGCTTTACAATCTGGCCAAGAGATCAAAACGACTATGCAAATTGCATTGGCCGCTCTTCTCACGTGGCGGTTGCCGAGGATGCCGACGGTAAAATTGTCGGTCATATTCTGGCGTATGATATGGGAGTCTTTAAGCAAATAGCCCGCCAGTCCGGAAGTAAAAACCCCATACACCAATACAAAGAATATCCCGATACTTCCATTTTTTTAGATCAGATTACAATCAAACCCGATCATCATGGAATGGGAATTGGTTCGATGCTTGATGCGTTTTTGCGTGCGCATGCTCCGCAAAGCGATTTATGGGTTACTGACATTGTGCATAAACCAGTCAAGAATGAAGCGTCTGTCGCCTTTTTTGAGAATTTAGGATTTGAACTACAGGATGAGGTCGAGCACGACGGCTGGACTTTGGGAATTTATGAAAGAGAAATGAGACATGCCTAAAAGAACCGACATAAAATCCATCGCTATTATCGGGGCCGGGCCGATTGTTATCGGGCAGGCCTGCGAGTTTGACTATTCCGGCGCACAAGCTTGTAAAGCGCTGCGTGAGGAAGGATATCGGGTGGTGCTGATCAACTCCAACCCGGCGACGATCATGACCGACCCGGAGATGGCCGATGCGACCTATATCGAGCCGATTACCGCCAAAGTTGTCGCCAAGATCCTGCGCAGGGAACGTCCGGATGCGTTGCTGCCGACTATGGGTGGACAAACGGCGCTCAACACCGCTCTGGAGCTGGAAAAGATGGGTGTGCTCGAAGAGCTGGGCATTGAGCTGATCGGTGCGAAGGCGGATGTGATCGACAAGGCCGAAAACCGCGAGCGGTTTAAGCACTGCATGGAAAGTATCGGGCTGGAAAACCCGAAAAGCGCGGTGGTGCATTCCGTGGAGGAAGCGCGTGAAGCGCTTAAGACCCTTGGTCTGCCGACGATTATCCGCCCCTCCTTCACTCTTGGCGGCACGGGGGGCGGCGTGGCCTATAACCGCGAGGAATTTGAAAAGATTGTGCGCGAGGGGCTGGACGCTTCGCCGACCCATGAAGTGCTGCTTGATGAGAGCCTTTTGGGCTGGAAAGAGTATGAGATGGAGGTGGTGCGCGATAAAAATGATAACTGCATCATCGTGTGTTCCATCGAAAATATCGATCCGATGGGCGTGCATACCGGGGATTCGATCACGGTGGCCCCGGCCCTGACGCTGACCGATAAAGAATACCAGATCATGCGCAATGCCAGCATCGCTGTTCTGCGCGCAATTGGCGTTGAGACGGGCGGATCGAACGTGCAGTTCGGTATGAACCCCGATACAGGCCGCATGGTGGTGATCGAGATGAATCCGCGCGTCTCGCGTTCTTCGGCGCTGGCCTCTAAAGCCACAGGCTTTCCGATTGCGAAAATCGCGGCGAAGCTGGCCGTCGGCTATACGCTCGATGAGCTGGGCAATGACATTACCGGCGGGAAAACCCCGGCCTCGTTTGAGCCGACAATCGACTATGTCGTCACAAAAATTCCGCGCTTTGCGTTTGAGAAATTCAAGGGCGCCGAACCGCACCTGACCACAGCGATGAAGTCGGTGGGTGAAGCGATGGCGATTGGCCGTAATTTTGAGGAAAGTATTCAGAAAGCCATGCGCAGCCTTGAAAAAGGACTGACAGGCCTTGAACCGGTGGCGGACATGGAGATTGATGAAATCCGCGCCGAGATTGCCCGCGCCACGCCGCAACGCCTTCTTTACGTGGCCGAGGGCCTGTATCAAGGTCTGAGTATCGATGAAGTTTACAAGCTTTGCAAATTCGACAAATGGTATCTGGAACGGATCGATCATTTGATGAAGACCGAACGCGCGATGCGTGAAAACGGTCTGCCAACAACGGCTGAAGGCTGGATGAAGATCAAGAAACTCGGTTTTTCAGATACTCAGTTGGCCAAGATTATGAAGGTCGAAGAAGCCGATGTGCGCAAGGCGCGCTGGGCGCATGACGTTCATCCGGTTTACAAACGCGTGGATACCTGCGCGGCGGAAATCCCGTCGGATACGCCATATATGTATGGCACCTACGAAGGTGATGGGCTTAGCCCGGCTGAAAATGAAATTGATCCTTGTGAGAAAGAAAAAGTCATTATTCTGGGCGGCGGGCCGAACCGCATCGGTCAGGGTATCGAATTTGATTATTGCTGTGTGCATGCGGCCTATGCTCTGAAAGAGGCGGGTTATGAAACGATCATGGTCAACTGCAACCCGGAAACGGTTTCAACCGACTACGACACCTCGGACCGGCTATATTTCGAACCGCTCACCGAAGAAGATGTGATTGAATTAATCCGCGCCGAGCAAGCGTTCGGTCGGGTTAAGGGCGTGATCGTCCAGCTTGGCGGTCAGACACCGCTCAAGCTTGCCGATGCATTAGAGCGTGAAGGCATTCCTATTCTCGGGACCAACCCAGACGCGATTGATCTGGCTGAAGATCGCGAACGTTTTCAAAAGCTGGTCAACGACCTCGGCCTCAAACAGCCGCCCAACGGGCTGGCCTCTTCTGCGGAAGAAGCCTTTGAAAAGGCCGAAGGGATCGGCTTCCCGCTCGTTGTACGCCCCTCTTACGTGCTAGGCGGGCAAGGTATGGAAATCGTGCATAACATGGATGAGTTGAAGCGCTATATTAATATTGCAGTGAAGGTTTCGGGCGATTCTCCTGTTTTGCTCGACCGTTATCTCAAAAGCGCGATTGAATTGGATGTTGATGCGCTGTGTGATGGGACGGATGTGTATGTCTCAGGCATCATGGAACATATCGAAGAAGCGGGCATTCACTCGGGCGATAGTGCCTGCGTGTTGCCGCCGCATTCCCTGCCCTCTGAAACCGTGGCGGAGTTGGAACGCCAGACCATCGCGCTGGCCAAAGCGCTGAATGTTATAGGCCTGATGAACGTGCAATTCGCGGTGCGTCCGGATGATGATACCGGTGAACTGGTGATTTATCTGATTGAGGTCAATCCGCGTGCCAGCCGTACGGTGCCGTTTGTTGCCAAGGCGACCGGCGTCCCGGTGGCTAAAATCGCTGCACGCCTGATGGCCGGTGAAAAGCTTAAAGATTTTAAGAATATCCTTGTCGGTATGCCGAGTACGCACAGCGCGGTAAAGGCTCCAGTTTTTCCGTTCAACCGTTTCCCCGGTGTTGAGCCCCTGCTCGGCCCTGAGATGAAATCCACCGGTGAGGTGATGGGTATTGATAAAAATCTGGCGCATGCGATTGCGAAATCTCAGCTCGCGGCGGGCACATTGTTGCCCAAATCCGGGACGGTGTTCCTGTCGGTGAAAACCGCCGATAAGGAGGCGTTACTGCCGATTTCTCAGGAGCTAGAGGCGATGGGCTTTGATCTGGTCGCCACGGGCGGAACGTGCCGTTATCTGGATGAACACGGCGTGAAGGTCGAACGGATTAACAAGGTTCTGGAAGGCCAGCCTCACGTGCTGGATGCGATGATCAATGGCGAGATTGCGCTGGTGATTAACAGCACGACGAAATCATCGCAGGCCGTAGCCGACAGCAGCTCGATCCGACGCATGGCGTTGATGAACAAGATTCCGTATTACACGCTACTCACCGCGGCCAGCGCGGCGGTCAAAGCGATTGCGGCGATCAAGGCCAAGGATATCGAGGTCGCGCCGTTGCAGGAGTTTTTCCCGGTCGGGGCCAAGGCCAAAAAAGACGCGGCGTAAGCTTTTATTGACATAATATTAAATCCTTATTACCTTACGAAAAATAAATTCAGTTAAGGAGCGTCGTTATGAGTCTTTTTGTTTATAAATTTGGGGGAGCAATTAAAACCGCATTTGCTATTTCCGCAGATCTTGACAGTAGCGACTCTGGACAAAACGCAACCATTATTCACCATTCCATACCCAATGCACACCGAACAGCGTGTGACAAGCAAGATATTGTAAACATCCCTGTCGACGCTTTCGAAAAGTTTACAGAAGGCGTGATGGCTGCTGGCGGACAATCAAAAATTTTAGTCTTGGATACTACTTACGACAAGACAAAAGATCGGCGTGACCCAGATGCATATAGTGGCGGTCAAAAAGCCATGCATCATGCATATAATAATGGTTATGATGCATTTAGAAGCTTTATAGATGAGCACACACCCAATAGGGTTTAGGATCTATACATCAATCTTGACGAAAACTAAAATTTCGCATAGCATCGCGTTAATCCCCGCCGCGTTTGGCGGGTTTTATTTTGAAGACCCCACCCGTCATTGCGAGGAAGGCCGAATGGCCTGACGCGGCAATCCATCTTCAGAACAAGAGTATAAGAGTTGGATTGCTTCGCTACGCTCGCAATGACGAAAAAAGGATAGAACGACATGGAACAGATTCCTGTTACCAAAATCGGTTTTGAAGGTTTAGAGGCCGAATTGAAAGATTTGAAAACCGTGCAGCGCCCGAATGTGATTGAGGCGATTGCCACAGCGCGCGAACATGGCGACCTGTCGGAAAATGCGGAATATCACGCCGCGCGTGAACAGCAGAGTTTTATCGAAGGGCGCATTAAAGAACTTGAAGCGGTGATTGGGCGAGCGCAGGTGATTGATCCATCCACCCTGTCCGGTAGCGCGGTGAAGTTCGGCGCAACCGTGACCATAGTTGATGAGGAAACGGATGAAGAGTCCACCTATCAAATCGTTGGTGATTATGAGGCCGACCTAGCACACAGCAAAATCTCCATTAGCTCTCCAATTGCGCGTGGGCTGATTGGAAAATCAGAAGGCGATTCTGTCGTGATTCAAACACCGAAAGGTAAGGGCGATTACGAGATTTTGGCGGTGAAATATAAATAAAGCCTGGTTATTGCTCAATCGGGACGCCAGCTTCGTCTTTGGCGCTGCGGATATTGAGCGAAGATTTTACCGAGACTACATTGGGCGCTGTGGTCAGTTCATGAGTCAGAAATTCCTGATAGCTATCCCAGTCTTTAGCCACAATTTTCAGGATGAAATCGACATCGCCGGCCAGCATATGACATTCGCGCACCATCGGCAGCTCAACCATGTGTTTTTCAAAGGCTTCGAGGTCTTTTTCGGCTTGTGACTCAAGGCGCACCATAGCATACACCGTGACGCTGTAGCCCAGAATTGCCGGATCAATCTGCGCGTGGTAGCTGTGAATATAGCCTGCCTCTTCAAGTGCGCGCACACGGCGCAGGCATGGCGGCGCTGAAATACCGACGACTTTGGCCAATTCGACATTGGTCATTCGGCCATCAGCTTGTAGATTTTGCAGGATTTTTTTATCAATAGCATCGAGTTTTGAACGGCGCATGGAGGGGTTCTTTTTTAGATTAAATCGTTTCACAAAGACCTATGAGCTTGATATAAAGTTGCGCAAGCCATGATGCAAGAACTTTCAAAAAATACGGCAAAAAATATTACCTGCTGGGTTGTTACCGAAGGCCTTGCGGGCACGGAAAACCAATGTCTTGGCGTGGCCGAGGCTCTGGGCATAGTGCCGGAAGTTAAACGCATAGAGCTTCGTCAGCCGTGGAAAAGCCTCTCGCCCTATTTGGGCTTTGAGCAAAACTGGAGCTTCTCCCCTGCCCTTACGGGGCCATGGCCAGATTTACTGCTTGCCTCGGGGCGTAAATCGATTGCAGCTTCGCGCTATATTAAAAAGGCAAGCGGCGGAAAAACATTTACCGTGCAAATTCAGGATCCGCGCATTTTTCCAAAGCAGTTTGATCTGGTTGCGGTGCCCGCGCACGATCCGACACGTGGGGAAAATGTGATTGTCACGACCTCAGCGCCCAACCGAGTTACACCGAAAAAGCTGGAAACCGCAAAAGCGGAATTTTCACAGTTCGGCAAGCTTTCGACTCCGCGCGTGGCGGTGTTAATTGGCGGCAGCAGCAAAGCCTATGGGATGACCAGCGAGATTACGCGGCGATTGGCGGCGCAACTCAAAAACATTGATGCCAGCTTGATGATTACTGCTTCGCGCCGCACCGGCGCAGAGAATGAAGCGATTTTGCGCAGAGAATTGGGCAATCATTATTTCTGGAACGGGCAAAGTGAAAATCCGTATTTTGGCCTGCTGGCATGGGCGGATTTTATTCTGGTTACCGCCGACAGTGCTTCGATGTTGTCCGAAGCTTGCACGACCGGCAAACCCGTTTACATGATTCCTCTGGAAGGTGGTCACCCGCGTATTGACAAGCTCCACGAAAACCTTAAACAATCTGGGTGTTTACGTGATTTTGACGGTAATCTTGAGGGTTGGTTGTACGAACCTCTTAACGATGCTGATTTGATCGCCCATGAAATTAGAAAGCATATAAAATTATGAATGAAACGCATCATACAAAAGTTTTGATTATCGGCTCCGGCCCAGCGGGGTACACGGCGGCAATTTATGCGGCACGCGCTAATCTGGAGCCGATTTTAGTGACTGGGTTTGAGCCGGGCGGACAGTTAATGATCACCACGGAAGTTGAAAATTATCCCGGTTTTGCCGATGTCATTCAGGGGCCGTGGCTGATGGAGCAAATGAAGCTTCAGGCCGAGCATGTCGGCACAACCCTGATTAATGATTATATAAAGGAAGTCGATTTTTCTACACGTCCGTTTAAAGCAATTGGTGATCAGGGCACGGTTTATACAGGTGATAGCGTTATTATTTCTACCGGAGCGAAAGCTCGCTGGCTTGGCCTGCCATCAGAGGAGAAGTTTCGTGGAAAAGGCGTTTCGGCGTGTGCAACGTGCGATGGGTTTTTCTTCCGCGGTAAAGACGTTGCGGTTGTCGGCGGAGGAAACTCTGCGGTCGAAGAGACATTATTCCTGACGAATTTCTGTTCGAAAGTTACGCTAATTCATCGCCGTAATTCTTTGCGCGCCGAGAAAATCATGCAAGATCGTTTATTTGAAAACGAAAAAGTCGAAGTAATTTGGGACAGCACCGTTGAAGAGGTTCTGGGTGATGATTCGGGAATGACAGGTCTACGCCTCAAGAACGTTAAAACCAGTGAAGAGAGTACGCTGGAGGCTGATGGAATGTTTGTGGCGATTGGTCATGATCCGGCGACCGAGATTTTTAAAGGCCAGATCAAGATGGATGAGGCGGGCTATATCGACACGGCTGCAGATTCTACAGCGACTTCTGTACCGGGCATTTTTGCTGCCGGAGACGTTGCTGATCACGTCTATCGTCAAGCTGTCACAGCTGCGGGGATGGGCTGCATGGCTGCGTTGGAAGCCGATCGGTTTTTAGCCGTGCAACATACTCCTAACAACAGAAATCCTGCACATGCAGCGGAATAAAACAGCATAAAATACACCCAAAACATTCCGCACCGCCTCGTTTTTAATTGCTATCAACGAAGTAAAGTAACGTTTTTCGAGTAAAAAACGACATATTTTTTCCTTCTGAAGATGTTGAAAACGCAGGCGAGATGTCCTATAACCCCGGGATCAACACTATGTTGATAAGGGTCGTAACAGATCCTTACGTCTCCCAGACGTGAAACCTCCCTGTTCAACTCGCCGGGCCCACTATATTTTGTAGTGGTTGCCCGGTTTTTTTTACTATGTTGACGTTAAATTAAATATTGCTTTTTTGGTATTTTTGTATCATAAGGAAGTACGCACGTGCCTATGGCCCTATGTCGGTTATGCAACGACGTATATCTTGTAGTTAACTTGAGGCTTTGCCTCCTTTAGCATAGGGTTTACCGTTGATGACCGACGATACTTTCCAGGGAAGTCTGGAGGCTTCCGCACTTACATTCTCGCATTCAGATCAGATTTCTTTTGATGATATTCCGCCGCGCTCCGGGGCTGCAGACATTGATTCTGACGTGATCGACGATTATATCAGAACCTTACGCCCTACTGTTCCCGTGGCTATCCTAAAACCGCAAAAACTTTCGCAAAGAGCCAAGGAATTTACCAAATCGTTTACCGGCTGCGCTCTTTATGCCGTGAAATGCAATCCGGATGAAGTCTTGCTAAAAACCATGTATGCGAACGGAGTCCGTCGTTTTGATGTGGCTTCTATTAGCGAAGTTCGTCTCATAAGAGGACTGTTTCCAAGGGCTAAGATTTATTTTATGCATCCTATCAAGGCTCCGGAAGCTATTCATGAAGCCTATATAAACCATAAGGTAAGGGCTTTTGTTCTGGATTATGCCGATGAACTGGACAAAATTCTTTATGAAACCAATGCAGCGGCGGATCTTGAACTTTTTGTACGACTGGCCGTACCGAAGGACAACCAAGGCAGCGATGTGGCGACCGATTTTTCCAGCAAATTTGGAGCCAAGCCTGAATATGCTGCCGAACTACTCAGACTCTGCCGTCCTTATTGTAAGAAGCTGGGTTTAAGTTTTCATGTTGGAACACAGTGCCAAGACCCTTCCGCGTATTCGAAAGCTATTGCCCATGCCGCAAATGTTATTGAGGAAAGTGGTGTTAGTGTTGATGTTCTCGATATTGGCGGCGGATTTCCTGCTGAATTAGATACAGAAAATCCGATGGCCCCTATTCAGGCTTTTACACGAGAAATTGAGGGTGCTGTGCGTGTGAACGGGCTTAAGGAACTCGAGCTGCTGTGCGAAATCGGACGCGGGCTTGTTGCCTGTGCTGGCGCTCTTGTTGTACGTGTTGAGGGGCGCAAAGACGATCTCCTTTACCTTAATGACGGCACTTATGGAGGTTTGTTTGAAGCCGGCGGCTCCATTGGCCTTGCCTACCCTGCGCATTTGATCCGCCGTGAAGAGCGTTCTTTTGAAGGCCCCGTTAAGCCTTTCCGTTTTGCAGGCCCAACCTGCGATTCTGTTGATATGATGAAGGGCCCTTTTATGCTGCCTGCCGATGTTCAAACCGGTGACTGGATCAGGTTAGAGCAATTAGGCGCTTACGGTGAAGTTTCACGAACAGATTTTAATGGTTTCGGATCGGCTCGGAAAATCGTCGTGTAGTATGAATCTCACGGCGTAGGAGTAACAAGGAAAATAACTAGTGGGGAAATAAAATGAGCGCACTCGGCGTTTTTGTCGTTCTGTATATGGTGATCTCAATCGCGATTGGTCTGTATGCTTCGCTGCGAGTCAGGACCTCCACCGATTATGTTCTTGCCGGGCGCTCGCTCCCCATTTATGTAACCATTGCTACAGTCTTTGCAACATGGTTTGGCTCGGAAGCCGTACTCGGCATGCCTGCGACCTTCATGGAGGAAGGGCTGGGTGGAATTGTAGCCGATCCGTTCGGTGCAGGGCTGTGCCTGGTTTTTGTCGGCCTATTCTTCGCCGCGAGGCTCTACCGCATGAAACTGCTGACTATTGGCGACTTCTACCGCCAACGCTACGGTAAAACTGTCGAGATTCTGGTTTCTCTTGCTATCTGTGTCAGCTATCTCGGCTGGGTTTCAGCCCAGATCGTCGCGCTGGGACTGACCATTAGCTTAATCTCTGGTGAAGCTATTTCCTTTGAGGTTGGCATGCTCATCGGCCTGAGCATCGTCCTGCTTTATACCATCTTCGGCGGGATGTGGTCGGTTGCGATCATGGACTTCCTGCAAATGATGATGATTCTCATGGGATTGCTGATTGTCGCTTGGTTAATCGCCGGACGGGTCGATGGCGGCTTTATGGGAGTCGTTCACGACGCCGCCGCTAACAATAAATTCGATTTCTGGCCGGATCTGAACCCGGCGGCTATCCTCGCCTTCATCGGCGCATTCGTGACGCTGGCGCTCGGCTCAATTCCGCAACAGGACGTCTTTCAGCGCGTCATGTCGGCGAAAGACGAAAAGACCGCCGTGCGCGGCACTGTCATTGGCGGCACGTTCTATATCTTCTTTTGCTTTGTGCCAATTTTTATCGCCTATGGCGCAACCCTGATTGATCCGAACCTGGTCACAACGCATATGGGCGAAGGCGGAGATCCGCAGCGTATCTTACCTGAATTTATTCTGAACGGCGTACCGATGCCTATTCAGGTCATGTTCTTTGGTGCTCTTCTTTCGGCGATCATGTCTACAGCCTCGGGTACGTTGCTGGCGCCTTCGGCGATTCTGGCCGAAAACATTTTCAAGGAGATTCTGGTCTCCAAACTCGACGATAAGCATCTGCTTACTGTCCTGAGAATCTGCGTTTTTTGTTTCGGTCTGGTCGTACTGGCCTACGCTTACTTAAGTACATCAGCTGGCTTAAGTATTTTCGAGATGGTCGAGAACGCTTATCTCGTTACGTTGTGCGGGGCCTTCGTGCCGCTAGCCTTCGGTGTATACTGGAAAAAAGCCACCAATGCCGGGGCGCTGCTTTCCATCGCCTGCGGCGTCATTACCTGGTCTGTGCTGGAATATCTCAACGTGCGAATGGCCGCGCAAGACGAATCCATGCTGGTCCCGCCGCAACTCGCCGGACTGTTTATGGCGATTTTTGGCATGATCGCCGGTAGTCTGCTGCCACAGATCAATCCGCCAAAAGCTGAGAAACAACCGAGCTAATTCCAATACTATTACAAACGCATTTTAATGGTTTCGGATCGGCTCAAAAAATTCTATTCTGGCTTTTATTTTCAGAAGTAGAGAGTTTTTGTAGCTGTGAAGACCAATCAAAATACTGTTGTTGTCCTGTTTAACTATGGCGGCGGGATGCGCGGCCTTATCCCCGCGCATCTTATGTCGAAAATCGAAGAGGTTACCGGCCTGCCTATGGCAGACATGGTTGATATTTTCGCCGGACCTTCAACGGGCGCTATCTTGAATGCGGCGCTCAATATTCCACATGATGATGACCCTTTGCGGCCCAAATGGCGGGCGCGGCATATGGTGAAATTTTACGAACGCGAAGGCATTAAGATTTTTCCACGCGATCGCTTTCGGGATTTCCGCGCCTTTGTGCATGATTTTAACAATCGGACGATGAAGATCGGCCAGTTGCAGGGGCTTATGCGCAAGGGGCATTACGATCCGTCTTACCTTTCCTATTGCCTGCGCGGATTGTACGGTAAGCGCACGCTTTCCGAAACACTTAAGAGCCTTATTATTCCGGTTTATAATATTGATGGCGAACAGCTTGATTTGGTTGAAGAGGCTGGAGAAACCGACAATACGCCGGTTCATACGAAAAATAACTTTATTGATGGCGGCGGGCATGCAGTATGGCTCAAAAACATTCAACAGCGCCGTAATCAGCGCAAAACGCCGGATGTCGAATTGCATGATGCCATATTGGCCAGTGCGGCGGCGCCGACATACTTCCCTTGTCATCATTTTAAAAGCCAAAATCCGGCCACAGGCAAAATCGTTGAATATTCCGGCATTGACGGCAGCATTTTCGACAACCCTTGCGTTTCCTATCATGGGGCTATCCGCCAGCATTTGGACGCTGGAACGCGGGTGATTATGATTTTGCTGGGCACGGGCTATACGCACCGTTCATTCAAAAAAGAAGACTGGAACAGCTATGGCGGGCTTGGCGTTGTTGATCCGGTGAATGATCTACCGCTGATCAATATTTTGTTCCATGCGCCGGAATCGGCGCTTATTGAAAGTTTTCGGCAAGAGCTGGGCGATGATTTGTTTGTATTTAACAAATCTCTGGTGGCCGATATTGGCAAGCCGGATGCGGTGAACATGGCGATTGACGACGCCGGATCAGAAAATTTAAAGCGGATGAGCCACTTCTCTGAGGCAATTCTAGAAGAACAGAGCCAGGAATTTGACCGGCTCTGTCATATTTTGGTGCGTAACCGCGACTCTAAGCCACAAAAACGCAGTTTTTGGTCCCGGTTGTTGGACTAAATGTTTAAGCTGCCTTCGCCTCGCCTTGTAATGCCGCGCAGGCGCGCTGGATGCGCTTGCAGGCCTCGGTGAGTGCCTCGGTTGATGTCGCATAGGAGATGCGGAAATGCGGCGACAGGCCGAAGGCTTCGCCATGCACACACGCGACGCCTTCGCTTTCCAGCAAATAGGTGACGAAGTCTTCATCACTTTCGATCACCTTGCCGTCCGGCGTCGTTTTACCGATGCAGCCCGCGCACGAGGGATAGACATAAAACGCGCCTTCGGGGGTGATGCAGGAAATGCCGTCGGCCTCATTGAGCATATCAACCACCAAATCGCGGCGCTGCTTAAATACGGCGTTGCGCTCGGCGAGAAAAGATTGATCGCCGTTCAGCGCGGCCACAGCGGCAGCTTGGGAAATTGAGCACGGGTTGGAGGTGCTCTGGCTTTGAACTTTGGCCATGGCCTTAATCAAATCTTTCGGCCCGCCGGCATAACCGATCCGCCAGCCGGTCATTGCGTAGGCTTTGGATATGCCGTTAACGGTCAGGGTGCGGTCATAAAGCCTGGGTTCAACCTGGGCAGGCGTGGCGTATTCAAACCCGTCATAGACGAGGTGCTCATACATATCATCGGTCATAACGTAGACATGCGGGTGTTTGAGCAACACGTCGGTGAGCGCTTTAAGCTCGTCATGGCTATAGGCGCCGCCGGTCGGATTGGAGGGCGAGTTAAAGATCAGCCATTTTGTTTTCGGAGTGATCGCAGCCTCGAGATCCTCCGCACGAAGTTTGAAATTATTGTTTTCCGGACAATCAACAATAACAGGCGTGCCTTCAGCCAACAGCGTCATATCGGGGTATGACACCCAATACGGCGCGGGGATAATCACTTCATCCCCCGGATTCACAGAGGCCATCAGCGCATTGTAAAGAATCTGTTTCCCGCCGGTGCCGACGGTGATTTGTTCGCGAACATAATCCAGATCGTTATCGCGTTTGAACTTTGCAATAATCGCATCTTTGAGTTCCGGCGTACCGTCCACGGCGGTATATTTGGTTTTGCCTGCATCAATGGCAGCCTTGGCAGCGCCCTTGATAAAATCTGGCGTATCGAAGTCCGGCTCACCGGCTCCCAGGCCGATCACGTCGCGCCCGGCGGCTTTAAGCTCCTTGGCCTTGGTCGATACGGCTATGGTCGGTGAAGGCTTAATACGGCTGAGGCGATCGGCAATGATGGACATAGTTTTTCCTTTTTCTTGTTCATATTTCTTGTTCATAGCCATGTTTTTATTTAGCTTGTTTCACATAGATGAATCTTTTTGTGTTAGAGTCTTACCTCTTGTTGTAAGAATTTCCCATTGGATTGGCAAGTTCCGTATTGTATTCCTTTTTTAATCGCTGAAATGTAAATCAGAAACCCACATGAAAGATTTTTATAACCAGCACAAGCTTTCCATTAAAATCGTCGTTTCATTGGCGATTATGGCGCTGCTGGCTATGCGGATGGATATAAGCGCGCTTGGTGAGCATGTTGGCCATATTCAGGGTTCGATCTGGTTGCTGGCTGCAGGAATGATTTTTGTACAGATTTTGGCACTGTCTTATCGCTGGTTTTTGCTTATAAACGCCCATGAAAGCCGAATTACTTATCGTAATGCGGTGCGTGTAACACTGGCGAGTATGATTGCTAATTATCTGTTCATTACATCAATCGGGGGGATCATCGTACGCGTGGCAATGAGTGTGCAAAGCGGAATCTCGCTGGTGCGCTCGATTGCCGCGACCGCGCTTGACCGGGTGATGACCTTGCTTGCGCTGCTCATCCTTACCGCTTTATTTCTGCCGGTGCTCAGCGCAATTGCCAGTCATGATGTTGTGCATCAGGCCGTGTTTATTTTGAGCCTCTTTGCCAGCGGTGCGTTTCTCTTCGCTTTGCTGATGTTTGACACATTCCGGCGGCGAATTATTTTCTCTCATCGGAAAGTGGCGATGTGCTTTCAATATTTGCGTACGGTGATGACGGACCACAACATGATGGGCAAGATTCTTACCAGCAGTCTGGTTGGGCAGGTGGCCTATTTTGCTGCTGTATATGTGGTTACGGCCTCAATGGGCGTAGAATTTTCGTGGCTATATTTTATTTCAATTCTGCCGTTGATTACGGTCATTGCCAGCTTGCCCGTCGGTTATGGCGGTTGGGGAATTCGTGAAGGTGCCTTTGTTTATGGGCTGGGGCTGATTGATATTCCCATTGAGATTGCTTTTGCCGTATCCGTGCAAATCGGTTTAATCAGTATGCTCTGCGCGTTTATCGCTGGCGTCCCTGCGCTAGTCTTGCGGCGGAGTTCACCCTTTAAGTTTTCGGTATTATCACGTTAAAGATGATGGGCATTGCGCGTATTTCCGCTTCGCTACTTTTTCTTTTTGCTGTTGCATTGCAAATTCAAATCACTTTATTTGCCGCTGATGATTATATTGGTCTGCGCGCCAATCTGGCCGATTTGCTATTACCGTTTGCGGGCGTTTTAATCGCGGGAAGCTTGCTGTTGAAAAAATCATGCTGGCCACATTGGCAACGACCGTTTGGATATTGGGCCCCTGCCCTTCTCAGCATTATTATCGGCTTTGCACTGGTGAATGGATATTGGGCGCAGGGCGGCTGGAGTCATTGGGCGCTGTTTAACAAGGGCATCGGCTGGTGCGTATTGATGGCGTATTTACTAGCCGGAGGATGGCTGTGCACCAACAAGCCTGAAGAAATTCTGCGCTGGTTTATTACACCGTTTATTGCCTTTCTGATCCTTGCAATTACAGGCGACAGCATCGTACGCATTCTTTATACCCATGGCTATCTGCCATCATTATCGCTTTTCGGTTATAGTTTTGGGCGAGATCTGGCCGGTTTTATGGTCAACCGAAACGCGTTTGCGTTTTTATATTTATGCGCACTGATCCTCGGCAGTATGCAATTGGCGCTGCATCCGGCGCTTAACCGGCTACAAAAGATCGGGTTTATGGCGCTGTGGTTTTTATTACCTTTATTTCTTGTTTTAAATCTATCACGGGCTTCTTTGCTGGTTTTGGTTCCGCTAGCGTTGTATCTGCTTATATCCCAAAGATGCCTTTTTTTGCGGGTTTGTTTGCCTCTGACGTTAGCAGGACTGTTGCTTGTGCCTTTTGCAAATTTTGCGAATGTCGAAAATGCTCTGCACAATCTTGGCAAAATTTCGCATGTGCAGGCTCATGTCAAAAACGAAGGTTCATTGCCCTATGAGGAGTCTGTTTATCGCGGTGATCAGGTGCGAATTCAGATTATTCAAGATAGTTGGGGATTGATCAAAGAACATCCACTTACCGGCGCAGGGATTGGAACTATATTAAAGCTGCAACAAGATGAAGGGCGGCAGTATGTATCGGTGATTGATAATACGCCGCTGTGGCTTTTGACCGAGATGGGGCCGTTTGGCTTGCTGGGGTTTGTTAGCGTTTATGTTTCCATATTACTGACCCTGCTTCGTAAGCGCCGTGATGCTGATCCGGAAAATCAAGCCTTTATCATGAGCGCGGTGTTGATTCTTCTGGCGTTTGGGATTTATTCTCTGCTGCATGAAATTCTTTATGCCCGGTTTTTCTGGTTTATTTTGGGGATGAGTTTAGCCTTGCCTACTGCGCGTCTTCAGCAATAAGGGGGCGAAGGATTTCTAAATTTTCCAGCGATGCGGCAGATGAAAAATCTATCCTCTGCTGCGTGAACCAACGGGCAAGCGGCGTGAGGATCGGATCTTTCGGACCATTAGCTAGATAGTTTTGCAGGCGCGGGACATGCTTTAAATAGGCGGGATTTTCATCGATTACGGCCTGCTTGATGAATTGACCGATAACGCGGCAATGGAACTGCGTAGCGAGAATGCGAAACCAGATGCGTTCGTCTTCACTTAATTGATCAAGAATGTGGCTTTTTACCTCTGCAGGAACATCGCGGCGCGCATCTTCGAGGATATTACCAAGATCGTAGGGACGGGGGCCGAGCATAGCCCCCTGAAAATCGAGAATGCCGCAGCGTTTTAGGCCTGTTTCACTGGGCAACCACATCAAATTTTGTGCATGAAAGTCTATATGCAGAAACCCTTGCCGGACTGGAGGAGCACTGGACTCAATTCCCCGCCAAACAGTGAGGTATTCTTCAACCAACCCTTCTTCATTAGGCGTTCCGCGCATTAGCGGTATAAACCAATCAACGATGCGGCGATGACGGCGATGAACATGAGCGTCGTAATAATCGGGGAGATCCAGCGAACAATTTTGCGCAGCGATATGGTCCAGAATGTCGCGTGCCAAGCCGTATAACATGGACGCGTCTTCGCCAGAATCTAACGCGTCGCGAAAACATAAATCGCCAAGATCTTCGAGCAGCAAATATCCGTTTTTCAGGTCTTGTTCATAAATCTCGGGGGCCTTAAGGCCAATGTCGCGGAGCCAACTGGCGATGCGGATAAAATCATCAAGGCTGTGGCCAGGCGTGGCATGGGTAGAGCCGTCGGGAACCGTTTCCATTAAAATTGCGTTTTGCGATCCTTTGGATACCCGGAAATAACGGCGGATAGAGGAATCCTGTCCAACTGAATGCATTATTTCCCAACCATGTTTTTTTAAAAACATCTGGCGATGATCCTCGTCAAAGAGAAGATTTTGTAATGCTTGAGACACGCCGGTCTCCTTTGATTAATGACGTTAATCAGTTTTCTTTTGTTTGGATGCTATTGCGCGCAGGGCATCGACGTGGGCCTGTGAGGTTGGTGCGCGCTTGCGCGGCGCGCCTGCATCTTCGAGACCGAACATCTGGCTGGAGCCTGCTATAGCTTTAAGAATTTCAAAGCCAAAAGCTTCTTCATTTGAAGCCTTTGATTTTTGAGTTGCCTGCGGTTTTTCCGGTTTCAATCCTGCCTTGGCACGTGCGGCATCGGCGCGCCCCGAAGCCACACGCTCTATATTATAGGCCACAATGCCGGAAAGGTGCGGCTTGGCCAGCGCGTGAAGCAGCTTGGCATCTTCGAAGGTCCAGGCAATGATCTGCTGGCGGGCTTTGATCTGATTCCCGCCACTGAGCTTTAAAGCCTCTTTAATACGGTTTTCGGCGTATTCTAGTGACATACGCGGCCTCCTTTTCGGGCTGATGACCTTTCATTCCTTATACTCTGTCAGGATGACATATTTTGCAAGATTGACCAAGCTCTTAAGATTTATTGGCGGCATAATCACGAATTTCACGGCGGAATGGGGTGAAGATTGAAATGTGCAATGCACCTGGTAACTCGAAATGAGCCTGCAGACCTACAAAAAATCGCTTTTCATGTTCGCGATGGGTGCTAATTGCCTCAATCACTCCGTCTGGGGCATAGGCTTCGACTCTGAAAACCTCCCGTAAATCTTTATTGCGATCATGTTGCCAGAATTCATGGGTGATGCCTTGCATATGGATGGAGTTTACGAAGAAGTTTTTCTTATCATAGATGCTATCCAGAAGGCCGCCAGGCACGATTTCTATTTCGTGGACGGGGCGATCCATGGTTTCAAAGCAGCGGGTGCCGTCGGCCAGAACAGCATTATAGCCTTGGGCGTGATTGATTTGAGTATTCAGCGTTTCAAGCGCACCGCCAAAGGCCACAAGCATTTCCTGCATACCGCGGCAAATACCCAATGTCGGGATGTTTAAGGCGTAGGCTTTTTGGGCCAATGCAATGGCTGTGCGGTCGCGGGCAATATCGCGCTGCTGTGCTATGGAGAGATGGTCATTGAGTTGGCCTGGATCGTAGAAATACGGATTGATGTTTGAATCACCACCGGGAAGCAGCAAGCCATGAATACGGTCTAAGATTTCATCAATATTTTCAGCACCAACGGGAATATATTCAACATTCATCCCTGCTTTTTCAAATGGACGCGCCCAGCGTTCACAAATAGATACCTCACCATTTTCATTTCTTTCGGCGAGGATGCCAACGCGGACATGATTGTCCGGTTTTATATTCTTGTGGGCGTTCATGATGTCTCTTTTTATGCTAAAATATTAAAAAACAATAAAATTATGCGGTTATTTCCATCAATTCTTTCATCAGGTTTTGCACACCTTTGACGCGCCGGGCAACGCTGTCCCACTGGCGGATGGCAACGAGTTTGTGATCTGGGCGCATTTTCAGGGCGCCGCCTTTGGACGTCATCCAGTGCATCAAGCCTTCGATATTAGGCGGAGTGTTATTGTGAAAACCGATAACTGCACCTTTTGGCCCTGCTTCTACCGATGAAACTCCGGCTTTTTTACAGAGTTGTTTAATGGCGACAATGTCGAGCAGATTTTGCACTTCTTCGGGAAGATCGCCGAAACGATCAATCAATTCAGCGGCGAAGGCTTCGATGTCTTGCGACTCTAAAAGATCAGTGAGACGGCGATACAGGCTCATACGCACGCCAAGATCCGGCACATAAGTTTCGGGAATAAGCACGGACGCCCCGAGATTGATGGTGGGCGACCAGCCTTCATCCTGCGCAGGCATATTATCGAGCGAAACGCCCTCGCGGGCTATGGCAACCGCTTCTTCGAGCATTTGCTGGTATAGCTCGACACCGACTTCCTTGATATGACCGGATTGCTGATCGCCGAGCAGGTTTCCGGCACCACGGATGTCCATGTCGTGAGAAGCAAGTTGAAAACCACTGCCGAGCGTATCGAGCGTCTCCATGACTTCGAGGCGTTTTTGCGCTTGAGGATTTAATGGCGCGTTAGCGGGGTATGTGAGATAGGCATAAGCGCGCATCTTTGAACGGCCAATGCGTCCACGGATCTGGTAGAGCTGTGCCAAGCCGAACATATCGGCGCGGTGAATTACGAGTGTATTGGCGCGTGGAATGTCGATGCCGCTTTCAATGATATTAGTAGCAAGCAAGACTTCGTAGCGGCCTTCGTAAAAAGCGCTCATACGATCTTCAAGTTCGGTTGGGGACATTTGCCCGTGGGCGGTGATAATTTTAACCTCAGGTACGAGGTCTTTGAGCATATCTTCAAGCTCATCCATGTCGGCGATGCGCGGGCAAACGTAAAAACTCTGGCCGCCGCGATAATGTTCACGTAGCAGCGCTTCACGGATAACATGCGTGTCGGTGGGCATGACGAAGGTACGCACGGCGAGACGGTCAACGGGCGGGGTCGTGATGAGCGACATTTCCTTGACGCCGGTAAGTGACATTTGCAGCGTGCGCGGGATAGGCGTGGCTGTCAAAGTGAGGACATGCACATTGTTTTTTAGCTCTTTGAGGCGCTCTTTTTGTTTGACGCCGAAACGTTGTTCTTCATCAACAACCAAAAGGCCGAGATTGCTGAATTTTATACCCTTGCCGAACAACGCATGCGTACCGATGACGATATTGACGCTACCGTCGGTGAGGCCGTCTTTGATGGTATTGGCTTCTTTTGTAGAGACAAGCCGCGAGAGTTGTTTGATACGCAAGTTTGTGCTGGCAAAACGTTTGGTAAAATTAAGATAGTGCTGGCGTGCGAGCAAGGTGGTCGGTGCAACAATAGCAACCTGAAAACCGTCCATTGCGGCGACATAGGCTGCGCGCAGGGCAACTTCGGTTTTACCAAAGCCGACATCGCCGCAAACAAGACGGTCCATGGGGTGCGACCCGGCAAGGCTTTCCAGCACGTCGTTAATGGCGCGTTCCTGATCGTCAGTTTCCGCGTAAGGAAAGCGGCTGGCGAATTCGTGGTATAGTTCTTTGGAGACTTCGATAGGTTGTGTCTTACGGAGTTGGCGTTCGGCTGCGATTTTGAGAAGACCATCGGCCATGGCCATCAAATCTTTTTTAACGCGGGCTTTGCGGGCCTGCCATCCTGCCCCACCGAGTTTATCAAGCTGGACCGCACCTTCATCAGCACCAAAGCGTGAGAGGACTTCGATATTTTCTACCGGTACGAAGAGACGGTCGCCGCCGGCATATTCGATCTTGAGGCAATCATGCAGAGTGCCTGCGGCTTCCAGAGTTTCGAGTTGGAGGAATTTGCCGATGCCGTGGTCGATATGGGTGACAAGGTCGCCTTCATCAAGACTTGAGACTTCGCGTAAAAAATTTTCGGCTTTTTTGCGCCGATTGCTCTTGTGTGCAAGGCGGTCGCCGAGGATGTCTTGCTCGGTCAACACCGCAAGATCATCGGACGTAAACCCGTGCTCAAGACCTAAAATGACAAAGCCGATATCGCGAGGTTTGAGCTTTTTAAAATCTTCGGCGTTTGTCACCGCTTTGATCGGGCCGATTCCATCTTCTTCCATCAACCCTTGCAAGCGTTGCTTTGAGCCTTCGGAAAAACAGGCGATGAGGATTTTACGCTCGCCGTTGGCGAGGCCGGCTATGTGAGTTTTTAGTTCGTCGATAACGTCGCCATCGGGAAGCGCACGGATGTCGGCAAAGTCGCGGGCTTTTTTGACGGGGGAATGTCCCTGCCCCGGCGCACCAAAAGGGGAAAGAAGCTGTGCATCTGCAACCGTAGCAGCCCATTCGATTTCGCCCAGATATAATCGTTCAGGTGGCAACGGATTATAGAACGCACCGGAAAGACTGATGTCTTTGGATTTTTTCTTCTTTTTGAGGGCTGCGTCTTTGAGGGTTTGACGTGACTGATAGAAATCGCGAATTTGCTTGAGGCGCTCCCCTTCGGCGCGGCGGGCGTGGTGATCGAGAATTACTTCATATTGCCCAGCATAATCGAGCACTGTGCTCATGCCTTCATAAAAGAGCGGCAACCAATGTTCCATACCATTATAACGCCGCCCTTCTGAGACGGATTCGTACAAAGGATCGGAGCCTTGTACGACACCAAAGGCTTCACGATAGCTGCTGCGGAAACGATCAATGGATTCTTCATTGAGGAAGAATTCAGTGACGGGCCGGAGCTGGAGGCTTTTAACATCTGTGTGGGTGCGTTGCGTCAGCGGATCAAAGCTGCGGATAGTTTCAATCTCATCACCAAACAGATCAAGGCGCAGTGGATCGCTATAGCCGGGCGGAAACAGATCAATGATGCCGCCTCGCATGGCGTATTCTCCCGCCTCGCGCACGGTTTGCGTGCGGGTATATCCATTCTGTGTGAGAAAATTTTGCAGCGCGGCTACATTTAGAGGGCTGCCTTTTTGCGCGGCAAAAGACGCACCGTCCAGTACATCCTTGGGCATAACCCTCTGCGTTACGGCATTGATGGTGGTCAAAACAATGCGAGGATAACGCTTGGATTCTTTCTCCCAGTTTAGCATCTGCGTCAGCGCTGTGACTCTTTTGACAACAATATCTGCATTTGGCGACACACGGTCATAGGGCAAACAGTCCCAAGCAGGAAATTCGATTACATGCGCGTCGGGTGCGAAGAAAGCCAGAAGTTCTCCCAGGATAGCCATGCGCGCATCGTCGAGTGCGATATGAACCAGCACTTTATCAGCAGGCATAATCTCACGCGCACGCGCGGCCAGCAACCTTGCATCCTGTCCTTCTACTGCGCCGTAAATGACGTTTTGAGAAACTTCAATATTTTCTGCGGTTTGAGCCATAAATCCCTTATAAAGCCATTGTGCTGCCGGGTTTTTATATATAGGAATAACGAAGACTTAAAGAGAGAATTAAGGATTAGTTTTTATGACGCAGCCAACCGCAACCAATGAAAATGAAAAGCCCGACGGTGCATTGCTAAAAACAGCGGTGCATGAACACAAAGCTATCAGCAAACGTGGTTTTTTAGAGCGGTTGTTTACGCTTTCGTTTCGCGGATTTGTCTATCCGCAGATCTGGGAAGATCCGGAAGTTGATCTTGCGGCGCTGAAGCTTGATAAAACCAGCCGGGTTATGACGATTGCTTCGGGCGGATGTAATGTGATGAATTACCTGACCGAAAGCCCGGACAAGGTCAAGGTTATAGACCTTAACCCGGCGCATGTGGCGTTGACCCGGCTTAAGATCGCCGCGATTAAGCATCTGCCGGATTATGAAAGTTTCTTTGCGTTTTTTGGGCACGCTGATGAAAAACGTAATATTGAAAATTACGATACATACATTGCGCCGCATCTGGATGCTTTTTCCAAGAAATACTGGGAAGGGTGGAGTCCATTGCGAGGTCGGCGTATCAATTACTTTACCAAAAATTTGTACCAGTTTGGATTGCTGGGGCGGTTTATTTCGCTCGTGCATATTCTGGCAAAAATTTACGGGCAGGATCCACGGGAGATTTTAGAAGCCAAGACACAAAAGGAACAGGGTGAAATTTTTGACCGCACTTTGGGGCCGATCTTTGAGAAGAAGTTCGTGCGCTTTATTTGTAATATGCCTCCTGCCCTGTATGGTCTTGGCATTCCCCCGTCACAGTTCGATGACCTGAAAGGTGAGGCCGACATGGCCGATGTCCTGAAAGCGAGATTGCGCCGTCTGGCCGTGGATTTTCCAATTGAGGATAATTATTTCGCCTGGCAAGCCTTTGGGCGGGGCTATGATCGTGCGTATAAAAAGGCTGTGCCGCGCTATTTGAAAGAGGAATATTACGAAACACTGAAAGCCAACGTGGATAAAGTTGAGGTTCACCACACAACAATTACCGGGTTTTTGCAATCACAGCCGGCAAGCAGTCTGGATTGTTACGTCTTTCTGGATGCACAAGACTGGATGAATGATAAGGCCCTGAACGTTCTGTGGAGTGAGGTTGTTCGCACGGCGTGTCCAGGCGGGCGCATTATCTTCCGCACTGCCGGGGACGAAAGCCCGCTCACCAACGCGCTTTCAAAAGACATTTTGGAAAAATTTGATTATGACCCGACACTCTCTGCCGAAGCCGTGAAGAAAGACCGCTCGTCGATTTATGGCGGGTTTCATGTCTATACTTTTAAGGCTGGAAAAGAAGCTGCAGCAAAAAAGAAAAAAGCGGCATAGGACATGAGTGAAGAGGCAGACACAAAAGACGAAATGAACCGCATGTATCGCTGGACGCGTCACGTTTACGATGCGAGCCGGAAATATTTCCTGCTGGGCCGCGACCAGTTGATCAATACATTGCGTCTGAAAGACGGCGAGCATGTTTGTGAAGTAGGATGCGGAACAGCGCGCAACCTGATCAAAATGGCAAGGCGTTATCCGAAAACACATTTTTATGGTCTGGATGCTTCAGATGAAATGCTCAAAACCGCACGCGGATCTTTGAAATTTTCGGGGCTGAGTGAACGCGTTCATGTCAAACAAAGTTTTGCGCAGAATTTTGATCCTCAAGAGTTATTTAATCTTAGCGCTCCGCTGGATAAAATCTTGTTTTCCTACGCGCTTTCTATTATTCCGCCATGGCAGGACTCTATCGATCATGCGGTGCAACTGCTGGCGACGGGCGGTGAAATCCATATTGTTGATTTTGGCGATATGAAGGACCAGCCCGCGTGGTTTAAAAAAATAATATTCTGGTGGATTTCCCTGTTCCATGTCTATCACAAGCCTGAAATTTTAGAGCATTTGCAAGATCTTGTCCGCAACGGCCAGGGCACGCTCAACATTACCCATCTGTATAACGGTTATGCGTATCTGGCGGTATTTAAGAAAACCTAAGCGTAGCGGTGTTTCATTAATCGTTTGAATACGGGATTCATAATATTAGCGGGGGCTTCGTTCTTACCGGTGATCCAATTATAAAGATCGGGATCGTTTTCTTTTAGGATTTCATCGTATTGTGACAGCTCATCTTCGCTGAAATCCGGGACATATTTGCGGGCGAAGGAGCCGAGCAAGAGGTCCATCTCCTTCGTCCCGCGATGTTCGGAACGAAAGATCAGGCGCTTGCGTTTATTTTCAAGCGATTCTACTGTCATAAAAGCGAGTTTAATAAGGAAAGGCGCGTAAATGAAAGCTTTTTTAAAGGAAAATATGGTTTTGGCGGCGGGTATCGCCCTGCCGTTATTGTTGGCCTTGATCTTTTTCGGCGCGACGCAGATGGGCAAGGCTACCATAGATCCGCCGCGCTACAGCGTTATTTTCGCGGCGGACTACTATCACAACAATAATAACTATCCCTACAACCTGGTAATCGAAAAAGATCAGTTGCGCTTTGTGTATATCCCTCCTGAAGAAAAGGATTCCTATCACAACTGGCAAAAACCCCGGCTGTTTGTTTACAACCCGGTTAAAAATGAAAGCCATGAGGTTGCATTGCCCAACATTAAGGATAAGAAAAAGAAAATCGACGAGGTCATTGAAGACATTCACGCTCAAAAACTCTCTTCCCTGAAGGAAAGTCCTGACGGTTTCGTTTTTGATCATGATTACCGCGGCGGCGGTAATTTAATGACAGAGCTTTTTGGCGGAGGTTACCGCTCACGCTCTCGTCATGTTTTAAGAAAAGCCTCTTACAGCGTCCCTGTACCGAAGTCAGAGCGTTATAACTCGGAGTTTATTGGCTGGATTATCGAGCCGGCGGAGACTGCTGATGACTAGTGACGCGATGAGCAAAAAAGACGCGCTGGAGCAAATCGTAGCTTTGGCGCGGGCGCATGATATTACGCTGGATGAAATCGGTGCACATCTGACCAAGGGGGCGTTGAAAGACAAAAGCGGCGGCTGGTTGAGCCGGGTTTTGGGCTATCTGGGCGCGGCGTTTATTTTTGGCGGGCTGGCGCTGTTTATCACGATGATCTGGGACGATCTGAACAGCCCGGCGCGGGTGATTATTACCTATGGGCCGGGGATTGTTGCCTTTATCCTCGGCATTATGGTTTTGAAAGATGAGCGCTATGAAAAGGCCTCGACGCCGTTATTTCTGAAAAGCGCAGTGTTGCTGCCTACGGGTATGTTTGTTTTCCTGCATGAATATGCCGATGGCGACGATGCACAATTGGCGGCCATGATTGTCTTTGGAATTTTATCTTTACAATTCCTGTTGCCGTTTTTCAAACTTCAGCGTACAAGCCTGCTGTTTTTTGCGTTTCTGTTCTGGAATTCATCAGTCGGCATTTTGATGGAGCGCGCCGAGGTCCCCGGCGAGTTGATCGGCATTGGGTTGGGAGTCTCGATTATGGCGGTGGCCTGGACAATTGATCGTACGCAGTACCGCGCCATTGCTCCTTTTTATTACTTTTTAGGGAGCGTCGGTTTGCTGTGGTCGGTGTTTGATGCTGTTGAGGGTATACCCGTCATTGATATTCTCTATTTACCGCTTACCATATTTTTGATGCTGGTCAGCACGCGAATGCATAGCCGGACTTTGCTTCTGGTTTCAACTTTCGCTTTGCTGGGCTTTTTGGGATATTACACCGATGAATATTTCGCCGATGTGACGGGTTGGCCGATTGCGTTGATGCTGATGGGCTTTATGCTGATCGGGGTGAGCGCCTACGCGGTGAAGCTGGGGCGGCAAATCGGTAAAAAGCCCCTTTAAGCCGCGCGACATATCGCGTAAGACTTAAAGACCATGTCCCGACCGTTTGAACTTGATGCGCTGTTTCGAAGCCTGACCGCCTTGCCCGGTGTAGGGCCTCGCAATGCCAAGCTGTTTGAAAAGCTCTGTGGCGGGCCGAAGGTACTCGATTTGCTCTGGCATTTTCCGGTGGATTTCATCGACCGGCGGTTTTCTCCGGCCATTGCCGAAGCGCCGGAGGGGCGCGTGGCGACGATGGAAGTTACGGTGACAAACCATATCCCTAATGCACGGCGCAACCAGCCCTATCGCGTTAAGGTGCGTGATGAAAGCGGCGTTATGACGCTGACCTTTTTCCATGCCCGTAAAGACTGGATTGAAAAACAGCTCACTGAGCGGGAAAATGTGATTGTCAGCGGCAAAATCGAATATTATCAGGGCAACCCGCAAATGGTGCATCCGGATATTGCAGCGGTGGAGGAACGCACCAGTCTGGAAACTGTCGAGCCGATTTACCCTTTAACAGCGGGACTGACGAATAAGGTTGTGCGCAAGGCTATGACGGGCGCACTTGGGTTTGTTTCTAAATTGCCGGAATGGCTTGAGCCGGAATATAAGAAACGCCAGAAATGGGACGATTGGGACGTAGCGTTGGCAAGCGCCCATGAGCCGGAAAATATGCAAGCATTGTTATCCGAGCATCCGGCGCGGGCGCGACTGGCTTATGACGAATTGCTCGCCAATCAATTGACATTGGCTTTGGTGCGTCATCGTCAAAAACGAATTGGCGGGCGGGTTTATAAGTGCAACAGCGTTTTGCGTGGTAAGTTGTTGGAAGCCCTGCCCTTTGCACTGACCAGAGCACAAAAGCGGGCCTTGACCGAGATTGATAAAGATATGCATGCGCCAACGCGGATGCTACGCCTGTTGCAGGGCGATGTGGGCAGTGGGAAAACGGTGGTGGCGGCGATGGCAATGCTTTCGGCTGTAGAAACTGGCGCGCAGGCTGCTATAATGGCTCCGACTGAAATTTTGGCACGCCAACATGCGGAAAGTTTAAAACCATTGCTGGAAGCTTGCGGTGCACGATTCGTGATTTTAACAGGCCGGGACAAGGGTAAGACGCGCGAGGTTTTACTGGAGCAAATCGCGAACGGCCCGGAAAAAAATGGCGCGCAGATTGTCATCGGTACGCATGCTCTTTTTCAGGAAGGTGTTGAGTTTGCTGATTTGGGCCTTGCCGTAATTGACGAGCAGCACCGCTTTGGTGTGCATCAGCGTTTGATGCTGACAGCCAAGGGACGCGGCACCGATGTTCTGGTGATGACAGCGACGCCGATCCCACGAACACTGACTATGACAGCCTATGGCGATATGGATGTCAGCCGTCTGGATGAAAAGCCGCCGGGACGCAAACCGGTGGAAACACTATTGATCCCCAATGACAAGCTGGAGGATATGATTGAGGGCCTCGCACGAAAGATCAAGGACGGAGCGCGAGTGTATTGGGTGTGCCCGCTGGTTGAGGAATCCGAAGTGCTTGATCTGGCCGCGGCGGAAGAACGGTTTGATATTTTGCGTTATCGTTTCGGCAAGGTCGGCCTTGTCCACGGGCGGATGAAGGCGCAGGACAAAGACGAGGTGATGCAGCGCTTTGCCGCCGGAGAGCTGGATATCTTGGTAGCCACAACGGTGATTGAGGTCGGGGTCAATGTGCCGGAAGCAACCATCATGGTGATTGAGCATGCCGAGCGGTTCGGGCTGTCGCAACTTCACCAGTTGCGCGGACGCGTGGGCCGTGGGAGGGATCAGAGCTATTGCTTTTTGGTATATGCCGGACCACTGGGGGAAACCGCGAAAGAGCGTTTGTCGATTATGCGTCAGACCGAGGACGGGTTTTTAATCGCCGAAAAGGATCTGGAATTGCGTGGCGCGGGTGATATTCTGGGGGTTAAGCAAAGTGGACTGCCCGTCTTCAGGCTGGCGAATTTATCAGTGCACGGGGAATTGCTGGCGGCGGCGCGCGATGATGCGCAATTAATTATGGAGCGTGACCCTGAGTTGGAAAGCGAACGCGGGAAAGCGCTGAAAACCCTGCTCTATCTATTCGAGCGCGATCAGGCAATACAATATTTACGGTCAGGCTGATTTCTTTGCCGTTGGCTTCTTTTGAGCGGCTGGTTTCTTTTTCGGCTTAGTGGCCGGAGACGGGACTTCGATGTTCAGCTCGCGCTTGATATGCCCCATTTCCTTGACGATGCAATCGATGGTGAAAGTGACTTCTTCCATTTCCTCGCGGGACGGCATCCCGTAACCACGAGCCACTTCATCGCCGCCGATGACGCGAGCCGGAATACCCAGTGCGGTCTTGCCTTCGGGGATGTCATTGGTCACAACAGAGTTCGAGCCGACCTTCGCATGTTTGCCAACCGTGATATCGCCGAGCACTTGCGCACCGGCACCGATCATCGCGCCATCTTCAATCGTAGGGTGGCGTTTTTCGCCGCGTTGGTCTGAACGCCCGACCCCGCCGAGGGTCACGCCGTGATAAATAGTAACGTCATCGCCAATGATGGCGGTCTGGCCGATCACCACGCCGGTGCCGTGATCGATGAACAGACGCTTGCCGATTTTGGCTTCCGGGTGAATTTCGATGCCGGTCAGAATGCGTCCGATATTGGCTATAAAGCGTGCCAACGCGCGCAGCCCCAGCCTCCATATGGCGTTATTGAGACGATGAAACAGCAAAGCATGAAAACCGTTATAGCCGAATACGACCTCCAAAAAAGTTGGCGCGGCCGGGTCGCGGGACTGAATGGATTTTATATCTTCAACTAAACTCATAGGGCGTCATTATCCTTACTTGGAATTTCCACCTCTATCCGGCGGCGTGATAATACCTGCAGAAACCACCAGCTTGACAGCCTCTTCGACCGTCATACTGAGATAAACCAGTTCTTTTTTCGGGACAAACAGCAAATAGCCGGAAGTCGGGTTGGGGGTCGTGGGCACAAAAACGTTGATCGTTTCCTCATCAGTAACGCGTTGGACTTCACCTTTACTCACCCCGGTTACAAAACCGATGGACCAAACGCCTTTACGTGGATATTCCAGCATCACAGCTTCGCGAAAGGCGCTCGACTGACTGGCCATGATGGTTTCGAAAATCTGTTTAATCGCGCCATAGACTGTGCGGATCACAGGCATACGATCAAGGATGTATTCATAGACACGAATAATCAGGAGACCAAGAAAGTTGGTCGCGAACCAGCCAATGACAATAAAAAATGTTAGCGCGACAATAAGTCCAAGGCCAGGAATTGCGGTTTCGCCATAAAAACCTTCATACCATTCTTTTGGAATGATCCGGGAAACCTTGTCGTCTATGAAAGTCAGAAACACATAGGTGAGGTAAATGGTGATTGTAATTGGCGCGGTAACGACAATCCCCGTTAGCAGGTAACGCCGGATGCGCCCTGCCAAGCTGGTTTTGGCCATCCCATGCTCTTCGCGATGTTCATTGGGGGTGTTTTCGTTCATGACGCGCATCATGCCGCGCCCTACAGTGAAAATCAATGGGGAAAGTAAGAGAATGCGATGACGCTTCCTTTGTCTATTATATCAGTGGATTATAGGAACAGAACAAGGATTTAGGCAGTAGACTTGAAAATAGTTTTTATTGTACACTGTGCTGTCGGTATTATATTCACGAGAACACCTATTAGTTCTCATATTCTCAGGTAGCCTTAAGATACGAGCATAAAATGAGTTCCCTCCCTTTTCAGGCCATTAAAAAAAGCAGGATTTCCAATGACTGGCGCGTATCAAAGCTTCTTGACAGAAGGGAAAAAGAAAGACGTCTGTCCGGCAATATTAATGCGTCTTTGTTTGCCTATATAACGCCTCTCATGCTTATAATTGCGCTTGTTGTCATCGCAATCATAATTTTTTCTTTCAATACACTGTATCTTTATTTTGAAACAAATATCTATCTCAATGGCCTAATCATATTTTTACTCAGCGTCTCAATGTTCTTGACGTTTTACAATAACTATAAGCTTTACACTACGGCGTTATTCTTCAAAAGAATAGAGCGTGTTAGCGCTCAGGATATTATAAAAGACCAAGAGGTTAACGAATTACATATCATTCTTGAAAATGATACACCTATGCTGAATACGAAGCAGATGCATAACAGTATCAACAATCTAAAAATTTTTGGACATCCAAATTTTTCAGATAATGATGCCCGTATTATTAAATCCAAACTCGGCTATCGTATTCGTTTAAGACGGTCCGATGTAAGTTTTAACGCCGGTATCTTGGTTATGCTAGGTCTCTTGGGTACGTTTTTAGGGTTGTTAAAAACAATTGATGCTGTTGGTGAGGCGATGTCAGGCATGTCCAATCTTGGCGGCGATGGCGGCGAGATTTCAGCAGATACCATGTCCAATTTCATCGGCTCCCTATCCGCACCGTTGCAGGGGATGGGGCTGGCGTTTAGTTCGTCTTTGTTTGGGTTGTCAGGATCTCTTATGATTGGGTTCTTTAATCATTTGTGCGGAGGCGCACAAGACAATTTTATTGAATCAGCCAGTCGCTGGATTGACAACCGTATCCCGCAGTTTGATCCGGAAAAAGACATTGATGATGAAACAAATCGTCCTGCGACCGAAGACGATCTCAAAACCTGGCTGGCCGGTTTTGTGCATCTCTCGGTTAAAACCAATAAACAAATTGCCAGTTTGTCTCAGGCCGTTTTGTTATCCTTACAGCAATCTGCAAGAGTCTATTCGACGCTCGATAAAATTGCGCTGGGACAGGAGAATATGGCTGATAAATTTGATAATACAGCTAAAGGCTTACAGACATTGAATACCCAAAATCAGGCCCTCATTAAATACAGTGCTCAATCGATAGAAACTGTTGGGGCGCTGAAAGAAGCATCCGTGGAAAATCTTTCGCGTGTTAGCGGGCAGTTAGGCACCCTTTCCGAAGACTTACAGAATACACTCAACCAGTCAGTAGCAGCAGCGCAAAATACACAAAATATATTGCAAGCGATGCTGTCCCAAATCGAAGAGCTTAAAAACGTATCACAAGACAAAACGGTAGTCACTGCTCTCGGTCAGCAGATTATGTCCGTTGAAAATACCTTGTTACACATTCACAGCGAACAGGCTAGCCTGCTTGAAAACGTAGCCAGAAGCCAACTCAGGGCAGAGAATGTGACACCTCATCTCGGTCGGCTTGAAGCTTTATTGGAAGAGTTAAACAAAAAGCACTATGCAATGTTACAACAGCTCAGCACGATCGTGTCTTCAGCGCATATATCAGGACAACCTGCTGATTTCTCAGAATTAAGTTCCGACATACAAGAACTTTTGGATGAACTTGATAAAGACGATGGTAATATTTTTAAAAATTTTCTAACACTGGGCTTCGGTTCCCCAAAAAAATAGGGCTTGAGTAAATGTCAGAAAGAAGGGAAGACGACCTTTCTGCTATAGCATGGCCAGGTTTTGTGGATATTCTCTCTGCCGTGATTATTATGTTTGTCTTCTTTTTAATGATTGTCGCCACAGCTCTGTACTTTCATATTTTGATCTTTAAGAGTCAGTTATTGGCGGATGCGGCAATGTCTCAGATGAAGGTTGAAAGTGAAGAAAAAGCGATTGTTCATCAGATGCAAACGCAATTTGCTGAATCTAAAGAACAAGAAATTGAGTTTGATACCAACATGGATTCTCTCATTATCTTTTTTGGAAGTGATTCAATCTCCTTGCTTTCGCAAAACCTTGATAAAATTAAAACACATATTGCTCAGAATGTGCCGGGAGATCCCAATGGATATAACGTTAAAATTGAGGCATCAAAAACCCCAAAAACTTACGAAAATGCCGCCAGGAAAGTTGCGTTGGCGCGAATGTTAAATGTTCGTAATGCTATTTTGCAAGCTGGTTTTCCAAGTGATACAATTGATCCGGGCATTGTAGACGGTGAAGAAATAAAAGACACATACCACTGGGTCAGGGTTACATTCGAGAAAAAATGATGAGCACGTTTAATCAACATATAAAAAGAACCATAGCCTTGGCCTGTATTGTTGCCGTATTTACAGTTGCTTCTCAACAGAGTCTGGCTCAGGAAGTTCAGCAACCTACGTCGGAAGGTTTTCCAATTTCTTTAAACTCAATGGTGTTGTTTGCCCTGTATGAAAATCCTGATATTAATCTGCTAAAAGCCCGCGAAGAGCAGACCTATTATTCGATTAAAGAAAAAGAGGCGAGCTACTATCCGGAAGTCGTATTAGATGTTGACGGGGGACGTGAGTTTAACGATCCGGCCACAGGTGGAACACCTGGCTCTAGCGGAACGAATAATACAGGGGGTATAAAATTAAGTCTGTCACAGTTGGTTTTTAACGGTTTTAAAACGTCTCATGAGATTAGGAATAGAGAAAACCTAAACAAGGCCTCTCAGTTCAGAACGCAGGCGACAATCGAGGAAGTGATTAATGAAACAGTTGAGAACTATCTTAAGGCTCTGCGGTTTCAAAAAGATATTACCGTTATTGAACAGCTGCTTATTGATGTAAATCGTCATGTTTCAACGATTGAGGAAATGTTTGAAGCTGGAGCCGCCGGGAAAGTTATGCTTGAGTACGCGACATCCAGACAGGCATTCGCGACGACAGAACTTAACCGTGCGCATTCATCATTGAACGATGCAATCAGTAATCTTGAATTTTTAGTGGGAAAGCTGCCGCCAGATTTTCTTGCCATCTCCCCCGAAGAGCTGCGCCCCAGTAAACTTGATATGCAATATTATCTGAAAGCAATTGAAGAGAATAACAATCAGGTTTTAGCAGGTCTGACCGAAATAGCTGCGATGAAAGAAACGCTAAAGGCGGAAAAAGGTAAATATATGCCTGAAGTTCGTTTTAATCTTTTAGCCGACCAGTCCCATAATGATGGCGGTCGCATTGGCAGACAAACCGAATTGTCTGCGAAGTTTCGCTTAAACTATAAACTTTTCGACGGTGGCAAACGTGATGCTGCTGTTAAGCGGATTCGCGGACAGGTCAGCGAGCTTAATTATAAAAAAGAGCAAATCGTCAAAGAGCTCAAAAAAGAGGTTAAGCTTGCCTATAATCAGGTTGATGCCAATAAAACCGCGCTGGCCCTTACAGATATCGAAATTTCTTCCAATATTGGTCAAACGCGTCTTAACGAAGAGAACTTTAAACTGGGAAATATTAATGTCATCGAATTAATTGAGAGTAACGAACGGCTAAAAGATGCCTACCTTAAAAAGAATAAGCTAAACTATGAGATGCATCTCAATGCTTATTCATTGCTGGTGCTCACTAATATTCTCCAAAAAGAATATTTCTGTGAGACCTGCTAGAGGTGGTCTCGGAGAGGTGGTCTCGGTTCTTCGGCCAGCTTTGCGGCGAAGTTAAGCTACGATCGGTTGGTTATTGTCATGCCGCCTGCCTGTGGTTTTGTTTCTCCGGGTGAAGGGCGCGGCCGCCGGAGCCGTTAGGCGGAGGCGGCAAGCCCGAGGCCGGAGAAACAAAATTTCGTTCATCATAAACGTCGTCCGGGGTTTGTCCATCAAATACCGAATGCGGCCTCTGCGCGTTGTAAAACGCCAGCCAGCGCCCGATATCCCGCCTGGCTTGCAGGCCGCTCTCGAACGCGTTCAGATACACGCATTCATATTTCAGACTCCGCCACAGCCGCTCGATGAACACATTGTCCATCCAGCGGCCCTTGCCGTCCATCGAGATCGCGATCCCGTTTTCTTTCAGGACGCCCGTCCACGCGTCCGCCGTGAACTGGCTGCCCTGATCGGTATTGAAGATCTCCGGCGGCCCGTAGCGGGCGATGGCTTCCTCCAGCGCCTCCACGCAAAAGCGCGTTTCCATCGTGTTCGACAGCCGCCAGGCCAGCACCTTCCGGCTGGCCCAGTCCATGATCGCTACCAGATACAAAAACCCGCGTTTGACAGGGATGTACGTGATATCCGCGCACCATACATGGTTCGGGCGGGTGATCGTGAGCCCCTTGAGCCGGTAGGGATAAATCCGGTGGCCGGGATGCGGCATCGAAGTGCGCGGCCTTTGATAGACCGCCTCGATTCCCATCAGGCGCATCAGACGCCGCACGCGGGTGCGGCCTACCTCGTACCCCTGACGGCGCAGATGCCGGGCCATCTGACGGGATCCGTAAAACGGGGTTAGAGGTGGTCTCGGTTCTTCGGCCAGCTTTGCGGCGAAGTTAAGCTACGATCGGTTGGTTATTGTCATGCCGCCTGCCTGTGGTTTTGTTTCTCCGGGTGAAGGGCGCGGCCGCCGGAGCCGTTAGGCGGAGGCGGCAAGCCCGAGGCCGGAGAAACAAAATTTCGTTCATCATAAACGTCGTCCGGGGTTTGTCCATCAAATACCGAATGCGGCCTCTGCGCGTTGTAAAACGCCAGCCAGCGCCCGATATCCCGCCTGGCTTGCAGGCCGCTCTCGAACGCGTTCAGATACACGCATTCATATTTCAGACTCCGCCACAGCCGCTCGATGAACACATTGTCCATCCAGCGGCCCTTGCCGTCCATCGAGATCGCGATCCCGTTTTCTTTCAGGACGCCCGTCCACGCGTCCGCCGTGAACTGGCTGCCCTGATCGGTATTGAAGATCTCCGGCGGCCCGTAGCGGGCGATGGCTTCCTCCAGCGCCTCCACGCAAAAGCGCGTTTCCATCGTGTTCGACAGCCGCCAGGCCAGCACCTTCCGGCTGGCCCAGTCCATGATCGCTACCAGATACAAAAACCCGCGTTTGACAGGGATGTACGTGATATCCGCGCACCATACATGGTTCGGGCGGGTGATCGTGAGCCCCTTGAGCCGGTAGGGATAAATCCGGTGGCCGGGATGCGGCATCGAAGTGCGCGGCCTTTGATAGACCGCCTCGATTCCCATCAGGCGCATCAGACGCCGCACGCGGGTGCGGCCTACCTCGTACCCCTGACGGCGCAGATGCCGGGCCATCTGACGGGACCCGTAAAACGGGGTTTGCAGGAATTGCGCGTCAATCAGCCGCATCAGCGCCAAATTGTCCGCGCTCTCCCCGCGCCGCTCGTAATACCAGCCAGAGCGGCTGATCCCCAGCAACCGGCACTGCGCCGCGATGCCGATATTGTCATTGGACGGGTCTACCATTTCCTGCCGCCCCCGGACCGCAACCGGGCGGAGGCATCGGCTAAAAAATCACGTTCCACTGTCAGCTGTCCGATCTTGGCGTGCAAGTCCCTGACCTCGGCGTTATGCGCGTCCGCTCGCGATTCCAGCTTGCCCGCAAAACCCGCCTCCAGCGCAGCCAGAGCCTCCTTCTTCCAACGGTGAATGACCGTCGCATGCACCCCGTAACGGGATGACAGCTCCGTGATCGGCGCGTCCTCCCGCAACGCCGCCAGCGCAACCTGCGCTTTAAACTTCGCCGGGTAGTTCTTCCTTGTCTTGCTCATAATCCATGACCCTCCTTCGGTCATAGATCGTAGCTTAACTCACTGTCCGAATTCTTGGGACCACCTCTGTTTGCAGGAATTGCGCGTCAATCAGCCGCATCAGCGCCAAATTGTCCGCGCTCTCCCCGCGCCGCTCGTAATACCAGCCAGAGCGGCTGATCCCCAGCAACCGGCACTGCGCCGCGATGCCGATATTGTCATTGGACGGGTCTACCATTTCCTGCCGCCCCCGGACCGCAACCGGGCGGAGGCATCGGCTAAAAAATCACGTTCCACTGTCAGCTGTCCGATCTTGGCGTGCAAGTCCCTGACCTCGGCGTTATGCGCGTCCGCTCGCGATTCCAGCTTGCCCGCAAAACCCGCCTCCAGCGCAGCCAGAGCCTCCTTCTTCCAACGGTGAATGACCGTCGCATGCACCCCGTAACGGGATGACAGCTCCGTGATCGGCGCGTCCTCCCGCAACGCCGCCAGCGCAACCTGCGCTTTAAACTTCGCCGGGTAGTTCTTCCTTGTCTTACTCATAATCCATGACCCTCCTTCGGTCATAGATCGTAGCTTAACTCACTGTCCGAATTCTTGGGACCACCTCTGCTTGATTGATGAAGACCCTACTTAGATTACTTCTCGCGCAGTGCATTTTCTCGGATTTGTCTGAATGGTTTGAGAATGGCATGCAACACAGAAACCCTGCCGGCCAGAATATTAATCTCAGCGGTCATACCTGGAAAAACGGGTAAATTTTTACCAATTTCCGGCGTATCAATTTCAACACGGATTTCATAATACTCTACACCCTGATTATCAACGAAACTATTCGGACTGATGTAGACAAGCTTCCCTTTCAGACCGCCATAGAGTGTATAATCATAGGCGGTAATTTTTGCAACAACGGGTAAGTCCGGCCAAACTTTTCCGCGATCATTCGTCGGAATACGCCCTTCAATAACTAGCTTGTCTTCAACCGGCAGGATCTCAGCCAGACGATCACCGGGCTTTAAAACACCACCAATAGTGTTAATAAAAATCTTGTTCACAATTCCATTAACGGGAGATTTCACCGCTGTACGCGATACCTCGTCGGTAATGGCACGAATGCGTTCTTTAAGCTTTTTTATATCCACCTGAACGGTATTTAGCTCTTCTCCAGTTTCAGAAATCCACTTCTGTTTAGTTTCTTCAACCAGATTTGTGATTTCTGCAAGTTCACTTTTCACGATGGGAATTTCCTTCTTAGTGCGCGCAACCCGCGTTTCAAAGTTTTTAACATCGCTGAGCGTTTCAAGGTATTGGCTGCGCGACATCGCTCCGGACCGGCGTAGTTTTTGTCTAATTTCCAACTGTTCCTGGGCGACGGATAATTCTTTTTCAAGGTTTTCGGTTGTCGTCGACAAATCATCGAGCTTTAAGACTTTTTGTCTCATACGTTTTTCGAGACCACTCATTTTTTCTGACATTTCAGATCTGCGCGATTCAAAAATTTGTTTCTCCGCCTGGATAATTTCCGGATAATTTTTGTGCAATTCGATGGGGAATTCCGGCACAGTGTTTTCACCCAACTCAGCCTGTAGCCTTAAAAATTTTATTTCTTTAGACTTTAAGGCGATTTGCAACTCTTCTTTTTCAGACTCGGCGCGTTGATTTTTAATATAAAAGATCACGTCGCCTTTTTTGACCTGTTCACCTTCCTGTTTGGCAATTTGCTCGATAATCCCTCCTTCAAGATGCTGTATAACACGCGTATCTCCCGCCGGTGTTACGCGTCCCATTCCACGGACCTGTTCATGAATTTTTGTGACAGAGGCCCAAATGAAAAACGAGATAAGGCACGCCACTACAAGCCAGAGCAATGGACGGTAATGCCAGTTATCATCAACCTTTGTGAAATAATCCCTTATCATTTATACGCTCAATTTCTTAAGTATTTCATCGCGTGGGCCATCGGCAAGTATATGCCCGCGATCCAGCAAGACCAACCGTTGGACCAATGGCAAAAGCGTCGTTCTATGCGTAACCATGATGAAGGTCTTATCTTTTATATACGCCTCCAGCTTTTGCTTTACATGAAACTCAAGCGCGTGGTCCATCCCTGTCGTTGGTTCGTCAAAAATAAGGATGCGCGGCCGTTGTATAATCGCTCTAGCCAAGGCAATTGCCTGTTTTTGACCGCCTGACAGTCTCGTACCTAATTCCCCCACTTCCGTATCCAGCCCTTGCGCAGAGTGCTGGATGACAATATCAAGCCCGGAAATCGAAATTGCTTCCTGAATTTGTTGTTCATCGATATGTTCGCGGCCCAGTAAAATATTATGCCGGATAGAGCCACGGAAAAAGAATGAGTCCTGAGGCACATAGGCGATTGTCCGGCGCAGCTCCGTTGTCGGGATTGCACTGTAATCATACCCATCGAGAGTAAGCGTACCTTCCTGTGGAGAGATAATATTGGCCAACACTTTTGCCAGTGTTGATTTACCGGCCGCCGTTTTACCAATCAAGCCGATCGATTCTCCGGGCTGAATATCAAGATTAATATTTTCAAGCGCTCTGGTGCTTTGTTCTTCATATTTAAAACTCAGTTTCTGAAGCCTGAGAGTTCCGTGGAAAGGCCCTTTCGCTGATTTTGTAACATCACGCGTGTCTTCATGGGTGGCTTGAAAAAACTTATCAATGACTTTTAACACATCATTAGATTGTTTCAGGTGAGCAATTACACCGGAAAGTCCTACGATCGGTCCAATGGCCCGTCCAGAAAGAATAGTACAGGCAACAAGTCCCCCGACCGTAAGATTGCCCGCATCAATCTGGTAAACACCGAAAAATACGACTAGGATGTGCCCAGTTTGGGACAAAAACATAGACATATTTGACATGAGGGATAGCATGAAAGAGTTTTGACGTGTAACTCTTGCCGCATGTTTAACGTTTGTATTCCATTTAAACAAGCGGGCGCTGATAGCATTAAACAGGCGTGCCGTTTCCAACCCGGCCAGGGTTTCAATCAACAAAGAAGACTTATTCTGAATCGCGCCGAAATACTGTTCTGTCATACGGCTAATTGGTATATGAGAAGTGAAGTTCATCGCCACAATGATAACCGCAATGCAAATCGGCACCATCACCAACGGTGGAGATAGTAAATAAATCACGCACAAAAACACTAGCGCAAAGGGAAGATCAATTAGTGTAGGCATCAGACGGTTGGCATAAAACTCCCTGATCCCCTGCAATTCTCTAAAAATGTTGGCTTGTTCGCCGATAGAAATATTCAGATCAGACGGTCGCATTCTAGAAAAACGTTCCATCAACTCAAAATCAAACTGTGCCCCAACATCCTCAGCTATACGCTCCAGTATATAGGATCTTAGGGTTTTAAATAGAAAATCAAATAACAGCGCAATTAAAACGCCTACAGTCAGAACGTAAAGTGTTTCATGTGCAAAATTAATAACAACACGGTCATAGACATTCAGTGTAAAGATTGGAATGGCCAAAACCAGTAAATTAATAAAGACAGAGGCAACAAGAATTTCTTTGTATCGTGAGCGATATTGAACAAGCGGCTTCCAGAACCAGTCCAATGCATGCCCGGTCTGCATATGCCTTGTATCAACGCCTGTTTGTGACGGCGCAGCGATAACAAGAAGCACGTTATTTGCTGTTTCACTCAGATTAATTTCATTTGCGTTACCATGCGTTTTCCTTGGCATACAGAGCGCATTTTCACCATTTTGCGTTTCAACGATCATTGGATATTCAGTCTTTTGAATATCCGTATCTTGGAGAGAGGCATATCGCGTTTGAAAACCCAGCCTTTTTAAGATTTCAGCTGCCAAGGCCTGACCATGTTTTTCCTCAACCGAAACAGTATTATGTACCAGCCCCTCAAGATCAACATCGAGATCATAAAAAACCAGTAAATCGCGTAGAATTTGTTTAATATTGTTGTTGGAAATATTCATAACGGCGCGATGCTACTATGTGAGTGAGAGATATACCTTGGTAGATTACCTTATGCACAAAGCTCAGGAAAGCCATAGTTTGTGCTGCTGTAAATCTTATCCCTGAACAACAAGCTGGCTACCGTTATCCCAGTCAATTGTTCTAGTGCTGCCTACTGTGTTGTCGCCCGTTATTGTGGCACCGCTGGCTGTCAGGACATTGATATCTGCAAGACCTATGGTGCCGGTGTTTACAAAAATTGTTAGGTCACCGCCCGCCACACCGGTTATTGCATCAATATTATCATTATCAATGTCAAATGTATCTGCGCCATCCAGGTCCGCGCCTGTAAAATCCAACTCTTCTACATCACTAAACAGGCTGGCAAAATCACTACCTTCAAGACCAAGGGATGTAAGTGAGTTAGCGCCTACCCCGTTTACGTTAATGTGGTCGATGCCAGAGTTTGCATCAATAGATGTAAAGTCAGTAAAGGCGTTTGTATTGATATCGATAGTGTCGGCATTGTTGGACAAGACAAAGTTTTCAATGTTACTAATTGTATCAACATCACCATTCGCATTGGTTGTGCTGACACTGCCAATACCTGTAAAGCTTCCGCTCGTAATCGCTGACGCACTGCCAGTATAATCAAGCGTATCCAAATCGTTGCCGCCATTAATGGTATCGTTACCATCATTGCCATCCCCACCATTAATGATATCATTGCCATCGCCACCATTAATAATATCATCGCCATCCCCGCCATCAAGCGTGTCGCCGCCCGCATTGCCCGTAAGCGTGTTGGCCTGCGCGTCCCCGGTCAGCGTATCGGCCGCCGCCGTGCCGTCAATATGTTCGAAGTTCGTGACCGTACCGCCATAGCTGGTTACGCCCGTGGCCAGGTTGACGCTCACCCCGGAGCCATAGCCGCTGTAATCAAGCGTATCGCCGCCCGTATGCGTCCCGCCATCAAGAACATCCGCGCCCGCGCTCACCACCACCGTGTCGTCGCCAGCCTCTCCGAAGAAGCTATCGACGGCCGTGCCGCCCGTAAACAGGTCATCGCCCGCCCCCGCATAGATCGTGCGCGCCACATTATCGGCCGTCAGCGTATCAGATCCGCCCGTCAACCGGATCGTCTCGATCGAGGTCAGCGTATCGGCATCGGTCAGCAGGTTCACCGTAATGCCAGAGCCCAGATAGGCCAGCTCGTCAATCCCGCCCGCACCGTCAAACGTATCGGTCCCGGCACCAACAGCGGTGTAAAACACGTCATTGGCCGCGCCGCCAATCAGAATATTGTTATCCGCCGAGCCGCTCAGCGTATTGACCGCCGTGGCCGAGCCCGTCACATTCTCTATCTCGTTCAAAGTATCAGGCGCCGCACCGCCGCCGGCTACAGACAGATCCACGCTCAGTGCAGAGCCATAGGCCGCATAGTTCGCCGTATCGCCCCCCGTCTCACCCGTCTCGCCGCCCGTCACATTGTCGCCGTCTCCGCTCAAGGTGAAGATATCATCGCCATCCCCGCCATCAAGCGTATCAATCCCGGACCCGCCAATCAGAATATCATCCCCCGCGCCGCCAATCAGAGTATCCGCACCGCCCCCGCCATCAAGCGTGTCGCCGCCCGCATTGCCCGTAAGCGTGTTGGCCTGCGCGTCCCCGGTCAGCGTATCGGCCGCCGCCGTGCCGTCAATATGTTCGAAGTTCGTGACCGTACCGCCATAGCTGGTTACGCCCGTGGCCAGGTTGACGCTCACCCCGGAGCCATAGCCGCTGTAATCAAGCGTATCGCCGCCCGTATGCGTCCCGCCATCAAGAACATCCGCCCCCGCGCTTACCACCACCGTGTCGTCGCCAGCCTCCCCGAAGAAGCTATCGGCCGCCGTCCCGCCCGTGAAGAGGTCATCGCCCGCCCCCGCATAGATCGTGCGCGCCACATTATCGGCCGTCAGCGTATCAGATCCGCCCGTCAACCGGATCGTCTCGATCGAGGTCAGCGTATCGGCATCGGTCAGCAGGTTCACCGTAATGCCAGAGCCCAGATAGGCCAGCTCGTCAATCCCGCCCGCACCGTCAAACGTATCGGTCCCGGCACCAACAGCGGTGTAAAACACGTCATTGGCCGCGCCGCCAATCAGAATATTGTTATCCGCCGAGCCGCTCAGCGTATTGACCGCCGTGGCCGAGCCCGTCACATTCTCTATCTCGTTCAAAGTATCAGGCGCCGCACCGCCGCCGGCTACAGACAGATCCACGCTCAGTGCAGAGCCATAGGCCGCATAGTTCGCCGTATCGCCCCCCGTCTCACCCGTCTCGCCGCCCGTCACATTGTCGCCGTCTCCGCTCAAGGTGAAGATATCATCGCCATCCCCGCCATCAAGCGTATCAATCCCGGACCCGCCAATCAGAATGTCATCCCCCGCGCCGCCAATCAGAGTATCCGCACCGCCCCCGCCATCAAGCGTATCGCCGCCCGCATTGCCCGTAAGCGTGTTGGCCTGCGCGTCCCCGGTCAGCGTATCGGCCGCCGCCGTGCCGTCAACATGTTCGAAGTTCGTGACCGTACCGCCATAGCTGGTTACGCCCGTGGCCAGGTTGACGCTCACCCCGGAGCCATAGCCGCTGTAATCAAGCGTATCGCCGCCCGTATGCGTCCCGCCATCAAGAACATCCGCCCCCGCGCTTACCACCACCGTGTCGTCGCCAGCCTCCCCGAAGAAGCTATCGGCCGCCGTCCCGCCCGTGAAGAGGTCATCGCCCGCCCCCGCATAGATCGTGCGCGCCACATTATCGGCCGTCAGCGTATCAGATCCGCCCGTCAACCGGATCGTCTCGATCGAGGTCAGCGTATCGGCATCGGTCAGCAGGTTCACCGTAATGCCAGAGCCCAGATAGGCCAGCTCGTCAATCCCGCCCGCACCGTCAAACGTATCGGTCCCGGCACCAACAGCGGTGTAAAACACGTCATTGGCCGCGCCGCCAATCAGAATATTGTTATCCGCCGAGCCGCTCAGCGTATTGACCGCCGTGGCCGAGCCCGTCACATTCTCTATCTCGTTCAAAGTATCAGGCGCCGCACCGCCGCCGGCTACAGACAGATCCACGCTCAGTGCAGAGCCATAGGCCGCATAGTTCGCCGTATCGCCCCCCGTCTCACCCGTCTCGCCGCCCGTCACATTGTCGCCGTCTCCGCTCAAGGTGAAGATATCATCGCCATCCCCGCCATCAAGCGTATCAATCCCGGACCCGCCAATCAGAATATCATCCCCCGCGCCGCCAATCAGAGTATCCGCACCGCCCCCGCCATCAAGCGTGTCGCCGCCCGCATTGCCCGTAAGCGTGTTGGCCTGCGCGTCCCCGGTCAGCGTATCGGCCGCCGCCGTGCCGTCAATATGTTCGAAGTTCGTGACCGTACCGCCATAGCTGGTTACGCCCGTGGCCAGGTTGACGCTCACCCCGGAGCCATAGCCGCTGTAATCAAGCGTATCGCCGCCCGTATGCGTCCCGCCATCAAGAACATCCGCCCCCGCGCTTACCACCACCGTGTCGTCGCCAGCCTCCCCGAAGAAGCTATCGGCCGCCGTCCCGCCCGTGAAGAGGTCATCGCCCGCCCCCGCATAGATCGTGCGCGCCACATTATCGGCCGTCAGCGTATCAGATCCGCCCGTCAACCGGATCGTCTCGATCGAGGTCAGCGTATCGGCATCGGTCAGCAGGTTCACCGTAATGCCAGAGCCCAGATAGGCCAGCTCGTCAATCCCGCCCGCACCGTCAAACGTATCGGTCCCGGCACCAACAGCGGTGTAAAACACGTCATTGGCCGCGCCGCCAATCAGAATATTGTTATCCGCCGAGCCGCTCAGCGTATTGACCGCCGTGGCCGAGCCCGTCACATTCTCTATCTCGTTCAAAGTATCAGGCGCCGCACCGCCGCCGGCTACAGACAGATCCACGCTCAGTGCAGAGCCATAGGCCGCATAGTTCGCCGTATCGCCCCCCGTCTCACCCGTCTCGCCGCCCGTCACATTGTCGCCGTCTCCGCTCAAGGTGAAGATATCATCGCCATCCCCGCCATCAAGCGTATCAATCCCGGACCCGCCAATCAGAATGTCATCCCCCGCGCCGCCAATCAGAGTATCCGCACCGCCCCCGCCATCAAGCGTATCGCCGCCCGCATTGCCCGTAAGCGTGTTGGCCTGCGCGTCCCCGGTCAGCGTATCGGCCGCCGCCGTGCCGTCAACATGTTCGAAGTTCGTGACCGTACCGCCATAGCTGGTTACGCCCGTGGCCAGGTTGACGCTCACCCCGGAGCCATAGCCGCTGTAATCAAGCGTATCGCCGCCCGTATGCGTCCCGCCATCAAGAACATCCGCCCCCGCGCTTACCACCACCGTGTCGTCGCCAGCCTCCCCGAAGAAGCTATCGGCCGCCGTCCCGCCCGTGAAGAGGTCATCGCCCGCCCCCGCATAGATCGTGCGCGCCACATTATCGGCCGTCAGCGTATCAGATCCGCCCGTCAACCGGATCGTCTCGATCGAGGTCAGCGTATCGGCATCGGTCAGCAGGTTCACCGTAATGCCAGAGCCCAGATAGGCCAGCTCGTCAATCCCGCCCGCACCGTCAAACGTATCGGTCCCGGCACCAACAGCGGTGTAAAACACGTCATTGGCCGCGCCGCCAATCAGAATATTGTTATCCGCCGAGCCGCTCAGCGTATTGACCGCCGTGGCCGAGCCCGTCACATTCTCTATCTCGTTCAAAGTATCAGGCGCCGCACCGCCGCCGGCTACAGACAGATCCACGCTCAGTGCAGAGCCATAGGCCGCATAGTTCGCCGTATCGCCCCCCGTCTCACCCGTCTCGCCGCCCGTCACATTGTCGCCGTCTCCGCTCAAGGTGAAGATATCATCGCCATCCCCGCCATCAAGCGTATCAATCCCGGACCCGCCAATCAGAATGTCATCCCCCGCGCCGCCAATCAGAGTATCCGCACCGCCCCCGCCATCAAGCGTATCGCCGCCCGCATTGCCCGTAAGCGTGTTGGCCTGCGCGTCCCCGGTCAGCGTATCGGCCGCCGCCGTGCCGTCAACATGTTCGAAGTTCGTGACCGTACCGCCATAGCTGGTTACGCCCGTGGCCAGGTTGACGCTCACCCCGGAGCCATAGCCGCTGTAATCAAGCGTATCGCCGCCCGTATGCGTCCCGCCATCAAGAACATCCGCCCCCGCGCTTACCACCACCGTGTCGTCGCCAGCCTCCCCGAAGAAGCTATCGGCCGCCGTCCCGCCCGTGAAGAGGTCATCGCCCGCCCCCGCATAGATCGTGCGCGCCACATTATCGGCCGTCAGCGTATCAGATCCGCCCGTCAACCGGATCGTCTCGATCGAGGTCAGCGTATCGGCATCGGTCAGCAGGTTCACCGTAATGCCAGAGCCCAGATAGGCCAGCTCGTCAATCCCGCCCGCACCGTCAAACGTATCGGTCCCGGCACCAACAGCGGTGTAAAACACGTCATTGGCCGCGCCGCCAATCAGAATATTGTTATCCGCCGAGCCGCTCAGCGTATTGACCGCCGTGGCCGAGCCCGTCACATTCTCTATCTCGTTCAAAGTATCAGGCGCCGCACCGCCGCCGGCTACAGACAGATCCACGCTCAGTGCAGAGCCATAGGCCGCATAGTTCGCCGTATCGCCCCCCGTCTCACCCGTCTCGCCGCCCGTCACATTGTCGCCGTCTCCGCTCAAGGTGAAGATATCATCGCCATCCCCGCCATCAAGCGTATCAATCCCGGACCCGCCAATCAGAATATCATCCCCCGCGCCGCCAATCAGAGTATCCGCACCGCCCCCGCCATCAAGCGTGTCGCCGCCCGCATTGCCCGTAAGCGTGTTGGCCTGCGCGTCCCCGGTCAGCGTATCGGCCGCCGCCGTGCCGTCAATATGTTCGAAGTTCGTGACCGTACCGCCATAGCTGGTTACGCCCGTGGCCAGGTTGACGCTCACCCCGGAGCCATAGCCGCTGTAATCAAGCGTATCGCCGCCCGTATGCGTCCCGCCATCAAGAACATCCGCCCCCGCGCTTACCACCACCGTGTCGTCGCCAGCCTCCCCGAAGAAGCTATCGGCCGCCGTCCCGCCCGTGAAGAGGTCATCGCCCGCCCCCGCATAGATCGTGCGCGCCACATTATCGGCCGTCAGCGTATCAGATCCGCCCGTCAACCGGATCGTCTCGATCGAGGTCAGCGTATCGGCATCGGTCAGCAGGTTCACCGTAATGCCAGAGCCCAGATAGGCCAGCTCGTCAATCCCGCCCGCACCGTCAAACGTATCGGTCCCGGCACCAACAGCGGTGTAAAACACGTCATTGGCCGCGCCGCCAATCAGAATATTGTTATCCGCCGAGCCGCTCAGCGTATTGACCGCCGTGGCCGAGCCCGTCACATTCTCTATCTCGTTCAAAGTATCAGGCGCCGCACCGCCGCCGGCTACAGACAGATCCACGCTCAGTGCAGAGCCATAGGCCGCATAGTTCGCCGTATCGCCCCCCGTCTCACCCGTCTCGCCGCCCGTCACATTGTCGCCGTCTCCGCTCAAGGTGAAGATATCATCGCCATCCCCGCCATCAAGCGTATCAATCCCGGACCCGCCAATCAGAATGTCATCCCCCGCGCCGCCAATCAGAGTATCCGCACCGCCCCCGCCATCAAGCGTATCGCCGCCCGCATTGCCCGTAAGCGTGTTGGCCTGCGCGTCCCCGGTCAGCGTATCGGCCGCCGCCGTGCCGTCAACATGTTCGAAGTTCGTGACCGTACCGCCATAGCTGGTTACGCCCGTGGCCAGGTTGACGCTCACCCCGGAGCCATAGCCGCTGTAATCAAGCGTATCGCCGCCCGTATGCGTCCCGCCATCAAGAACATCCGCCCCCGCGCTTACCACCACCGTGTCGTCGCCAGCCTCCCCGAAGAAGCTATCGGCCGCCGTCCCGCCCGTGAAGAGGTCATCGCCCGCCCCCGCATAGATCGTGCGCGCCACATTATCGGCCGTCAGCGTATCAGATCCGCCCGTCAACCGGATCGTCTCGATCGAGGTCAGCGTATCGGCATCGGTCAGCAGGTTCACCGTAATGCCAGAGCCCAGATAGGCCAGCTCGTCAATCCCGCCCGCACCGTCAAACGTATCGGTCCCGGCACCAACAGCGGTGTAAAACACGTCATTGGCCGCGCCGCCAATCAGAATATTGTTATCCGCCGAGCCGCTCAGCGTATTGACCGCCGTGGCCGAGCCCGTCACATTCTCTATCTCGTTCAAAGTATCAGGCGCCGCACCGCCGCCGGCTACAGACAGATCCACGCTCAGTGCAGAGCCATAGGCCGCATAGTTCGCCGTATCGCCCCCCGTCTCACCCGTCTCGCCGCCCGTCACATTGTCGCCGTCTCCGCTCAAGGTGAAGATATCATCGCCATCCCCGCCATCAAGCGTATCAATCCCGGACCCGCCAATCAGAATGTCATCCCCCGCGCCGCCAATCAGAGTATCCGCACCGCCCCCGCCATCAAGCGTATCGCCGCCCGCATTGCCCGTAAGCGTGTTGGCCTGCGCGTCCCCGGTCAGCGTATCGGCCGCCGCCGTGCCGTCAACATGTTCGAAGTTCGTGACCGTACCGCCATAGCTGGTTACGCCCGTGGCCAGGTTGACGCTCACCCCGGAGCCATAGCCGCTGTAATCAAGCGTATCGCCGCCCGTATGCGTCCCGCCATCAAGAACATCCGCCCCCGCGCTTACCACCACCGTGTCGTCGCCAGCCTCCCCGAAGAAGCTATCGGCCGCCGTCCCGCCCGTGAAGAGGTCATCGCCCGCCCCCGCATAGATCGTGCGCGCCACATTATCGGCCGTCAGCGTATCAGATCCGCCCGTCAACCGGATCGTCTCGATCGAGGTCAGCGTATCGGCATCGGTCAGCAGGTTCACCGTAATGCCAGAGCCCAGATAGGCCAGCTCGTCAATCCCGCCCGCACCGTCAAACGTATCGGTCCCGGCACCAACAGCGGTGTAAAACACGTCATTGGCCGCGCCGCCAATCAGAATATTGTTATCCGCCGAGCCGCTCAGCGTATTGACCGCCGTGGCCGAGCCCGTCACATTCTCTATCTCGTTCAAAGTATCAGGCGCCGCACCGCCGCCGGCTACAGACAGATCCACGCTCAGTGCAGAGCCATAGGCCGCATAGTTCGCCGTATCGCCCCCCGTCTCACCCGTCTCGCCGCCCGTCACATTGTCGCCGTCTCCGCTCAAGGTGAAGATATCATCGCCATCCCCGCCATCAAGCGTATCAATCCCGGACCCGCCAATCAGAATGTCATCCCCCGCGCCGCCAATCAGAGTATCCGCACCGCCCCCGCCATCAAGCGTATCGCCGCCCGCATTGCCCGTAAGCGTGTTGGCCTGCGCGTCCCCGGTCAGCGTATCGGCCGCCGCCGTGCCGTCAACATGTTCGAAGTTCGTGACCGTACCGCCATAGCTGGTTACGCCCGTGGCCAGGTTGACGCTCACCCCGGAGCCATAGCCGCTGTAATCAAGCGTATCGCCGCCCGTATGCGTCCCGCCATCAAGAACATCCGCCCCCGCGCTTACCACCACCGTGTCGTCGCCAGCCTCCCCGAAGAAGCTATCGGCCGCCGTCCCGCCCGTGAAGAGGTCATCGCCCGCCCCCGCATAGATCGTGCGCGCCACATTATCGGCCGTCAGCGTATCAGATCCGCCCGTCAACCGGATCGTCTCGATCGAGGTCAGCGTATCGGCATCGGTCAGCAGGTTCACCGTAATGCCAGAGCCCAGATAGGCCAGCTCGTCAATCCCGCCCGCACCGTCAAACGTATCGGTCCCGGCACCAACAGCGGTGTAAAACACGTCATTGGCCGCGCCGCCAATCAGAATATTGTTATCCGCCGAGCCGCTCAGCGTATTGACCGCCGTCGCAGAGCCCGTCACATTCTCTATCTCGTTCAAAGTATCAGGCGCCGCACCGCCACCGGCTACAGACAGATCTACCGTCAGCGCAGAGCCATAGGCCGCATAGTTCGCCGTATCGCCCCCCGTCTCACCCGTCTCGCCGCCCGTCACATTGTCGCCGTCTCCGCTCAAGGTGAAGATATCATCGCCATCCCCGCCATCAAGCGTATCAATCCCGGACCCGCCAATCAGAATGTCATCCCCCGCGCCGCCAATCAGAGTATCCGCACCGCCCCCGCCATCAAGCGTATCGCCGCCAGAAAGGCCACTCAAAATGTTATCTGAGCTATTTCCAGTTAAGGTATCATTGATGTTTGACCCCGTTACATTTTCGAAATTTGTTAAAGTATCTTTTGCAGAACCGCCAACAGTTACCGTGGCAGGGCCAACATCTTGTAGTGTCACAGCAATAGTTGCCCCGAACAAACCGGAATAATCGATCGTATCACTACCGGTTCCGCCGTCAATCGTATCGTCACCACCGGATGCAATAAACGTGTCGTCACCGTTCAATGCAAAAACGGTATCATCTCCAATACCACCGGTAATCGTATCGGCCTGATTGGTCGTATAATATTCTTCAAAATTACTGAATGTCTGAGCATTGGCACCAATATTCACTCCTCCAAAACTTAGATCAAGATTGACACCAGCCAAGCCAAGATTGTCCATCCGGAAAGTATCAAATCCAGCGCCCCCGTCTAAAGTATCGTTCCCCGTACTGGCGTATACAAGGTCATTACCAGCTCCCATAGTTAGAGTATTGGTTGCAGTGCTTCCTGTTACAATATCATCGCCATCCGTTGCAATCAGGTTTTCAATTGAATTAATAGTTTGATTTTCTGCAATTCCATCCAATGTTACCGTTTCCGTTCCACCAGCATTCATGTCAACGCTAATAAAATTGATCGTTCCATTTAGGGTTGAAAAATCAACTGTGTCCGTGCCACTATCGCCAATTATAGTGTCCGCACCACGTGAAGCACGAATAATGTCATCTCCATCGTCTCCGCGAAGAACATTGTCTTGACTATTTCCAGTGATGTCATCGCCCGCGTTACCACCTGTGAAGTTTTCAATATTGACAATTGTCTCATCCGTGGCTGCTGCAAAATCAACCGTGGTAATCCCCACTTCCTGTAGCACAACTGTAATGGCATTGTTATTGTCGTTGTAAACAACAGTGTCTATGCCTGCCCCGCCATCGATAGTCGCGCCGCTGCGATCACTAATGATTGTGTCATTGCCGTCATCACCAAATGCGAAAATACCGGTTGCGGCGCCATTGTCATTACCAAGATATATTGTGTCGTTACCATCGCCACCACTGACCGTTCCTCCGGCAACATTCATACGCAAATGGTCGTTCCCCACACCGCCATACAAAGTGGAAATATTTGTAGAATCACCAATAATCGTGTCGGCGAAATTTGATCCTAAAATTGTTTCGAATCCGTTCGCAAGCGTTTGGTTGGCTCCAGAGTTTACAGTGTAGAAGCCACCTATAAGGGAATACGCATTTGTTGATGTTCCAACGGTCGCTGTTGAAAGATCCAGTATATCTGTTCCTGCCTCACCGCTTAATTCATCAAGGCCCGCAGACCAGACCAAAGTATCATCACCACCGCCAGCAAGAAAATAATTGTCGCCAGAATCACCTTGCATGCTATCCGCACCAGCCGTGCCAATAACACGCTCAACATTGCGAACTGTATGGTTTGAATCACCCGCAACCGTAATTGTTGCATCGGTAGCACCACTAAGAACAAAACTAATCGATGTCGTGCCGTGGGTGGAGTAATCCAGAGTATCAATATCTGCATTCCCAGCATCCGTTCCGCCATCGTAGACATTGGCACCTGTCGATGCAATCAGGGTGTCGTCACCTGTGCCCCCATCAATCGTATCATCGCCCGTCCCACCATCAATCGTATCATCGCCATCCCCCCCATCAAGCGTATCGTTACCTGCACCCCCCTGGATATTATCAATACCGGACAAACCTATCAGAATATTATCACTCGCATCACCAACCATGATATCTGCGCCGAGCGAACCAGTAACATTTTCAAAATTTGTCGCCTGATCGGTTTCTCCACCACCACCAACGGTTACACTGAAGAACCCGCCGACCAACAAAGTCATATCGAAGGAGACAGGCGCTGTCGTGTAATCATAGGTCAGAGTATCTGTTCCAGCGCCACCATCAAGAATATCATTGCCGCCTTCACCCCAGATTGTATCATTACCCAGACCGCCGGTTAGTACATTGATGGAGCCGTCTCCACCAATCGTATCATCTCCATCCGTTCCAGTGATGTTTTCTATATTGCGTACACTGTCGTTGGCCTGGCCGCCGACCGTTGCTGTAACAAAATTCGAACCATCAAGATTAATACTAACGGAGGTAGCGCCCACGTTGAGAGAATAATCAACAGTATCTGTGCCTGCACCGCCATCTATGGTGTCTGCGCCTACGCCGCCTTCCAAAATATCGTCACCACCATCGCCATCAAGGACGTTATCATTGGCATCACCGATTATGGTGTCATTGCCTGTTGAGCCTATAATGTTCTCAATGTTACGAATTGTATCGTCTAAACCGCCATCCACGTTTACGGTCGTGTCTGTTGCACCGTTCAATGTGACCGTTATGAAGTTAATGCCGATTTCCGTTGAATAATCAACAGTATCGGTATCCGCACCGCCATCAAGCGTATCGGCACCCGCACCACCAGATAGAATATCGTCGCCCGCGCCAGCCGTGAAAATATTGTCAAGATTATCACCGCGAATGATATCATTTCCGGCAGTTCCGATAATATTTTCAACATTTTGAACCCGGTCATTCACCCCACCTGCAATCGTAACAATTGCCAAACCAGATGCATTGAGAGTGACATCAATCGCCGTTATTCCGACTTGCGTGGAATAGTCAACGGTATCAATATTCGCGCCACCATCATATGTATTTTGTCCTGCGCTACCGAAGAAAATATCATCGCCAGCACCACCTAAAAGACTATTATTGCCTGCCCCTCCAGTGAGAATATCATTCCCGCCCAGACCGCTAAGTATGTTATCCTCAGCATCGCCGGTGATAGTATCATCGCCAGCTGTGCCGATAACATTTTCAATGTTTGAAATCGTATCGTTGTCACCACCGTCGACATTTACTATTGCGTCTGTAGCACCATTCAAGGTGACGGTGATGAAATTCACGGCCTGTGCGGAGTAATCAATTGTATCCTCACCCAAGCCACCATCGAGATCATCCGTACCGGCAGAGGCGTTAAATGTGTCGTCACCACCCAAGGCAAAGACAACATCGGCTGCTGCAGAGCCCGTAATCGTGTCGGCTTGATTGGTCAAATAATAGCTTTCGAAATTTGCAAAACTATCTGTACTACTATCAGCGGCATAGAACGCCGTGGAGTTTGTCAGGTTCAGATTTACGCCAATTGCGGCTAAATCATCGAAGCGCAGTTCATCGTTGCCAAGCCCGCCATCAAGCATATCACTTCCTGCACCGCCCTTAATCACATCATCACCGGCACCAGCTGTGAGCGTATTATCTTTAGAATCACCGGTTATGGTGTCATCACCGGCCGTACCAATGATATTTTCGATATTACGAATCGTATCATTATCGCCGCCATTGACAGTCACAGTAGCATCAAGCGCAGCGCTCAATGTAACACTGATAGATGTTGCGCCGCTGGCTGAATAATCGACGGTATCTGAACCGACTTGACCATCCAGTGTATCACTGCCGCCGGAATAAATTATCGTATCATCGCCATCGCCAGATTCGATCAGGTTGGCACCTAACGAACCAGTAATAGAGTCCGCAAAATCAGAACCTGTAATATTTTCGATCAGGAGCAACGTATCGGAGGCACCATCGCCATCGTTTGTTGCTATCCCTGCGGCCAAGTCCAGAACAATACCTCCTGCAGCGCCTGAATAATCAGCCGTGTCGATGCCCGCGCCGCCATCAAGCGTATCGGCGCCACCGCTGCCGGACAATGTGTCCAGTCCTGCTCCGCCGGTCAGAACATTGCCTTGTGCGTTTCCTACAATGGTATCGTTGCCAGTTGAACCAATCACGTTCTCTATATTTATCAACGTGTCTGTACCACCATCCCCGTCGTTTCCGGCAGTGCCAGCACCCAGGTCAACGTTAACCGCTCCGGCAGCCAGTGAATAATCCGCAGTATCCACACCCGCGCCGCCATCAAGCGTATCGGCACCACCTGCGCCATACAGGACGTCATCACCGGCATTCCCTGAAAGTGTGTTGGCGCTGGCGTTGCCGAAAATTGTATCGTCGTTTCCGGATCCAAGCACATCTTCTATGGCGTTTAATGTATCCGTCCCTCCCTCGCCATCAGATGCCGTTGACCCTGCGAGGTTGACGGTGACCGCACCCGAAGCAGTTGAATAATCTACGGTATCGGTGCCCGATCCACCATCTAAAGTATCATCGCCGCCATTACCACGAATGATGTCGTCGCCGGCAAGGCCAGAGAGAGTGTTGTTATTATTGTCGCCACGAAGTATATCGTTATTCAAAGATCCAGTCAGGTTTTCAATACTTAAAAATGTGTCTGCGTTTCCAGTGCCGTCATTGATTGCCGTACCGGATAATAAGTCAGCCGTCACCCCCCCGGCAGCGATTGAATAGTCAGCAGTATCCACGCCTGCGCCGCCAATCAGAATATCTGCTCCGCCACGTCCGGTGAGTATGTCGTCACCCGCCCCGCCATCAAGCGTGTTAGCCGAATTGTCGCCGATTATGGTGTCGTTATTGGCTGAACCTGTTATATTTTCAATACCGCTGAGCGTGTCTGTCCCACCATCACCATCATCTGATACGGTGCCTGCAAACATGTTGACGATTATGCCAGCAGCCGCACCAGAATAATCAGCAGTATCTGTACCTGCACCACCGGTCAACGTATCGTCACCTGCCCCACCAGATAGAATATCGTCACCGGCATTCCCATCTAAAATATTGTTTTGTGCATCCCCCGTTATGGTGTCGTTATTGGCTGAGCCCGTCACATTTTCAAAATTCAAAAGCGTATCAAACGCTCCATCACCATCATCGACCGCGCTACCCGCAGACAAGTCAACGGTGACGCCTGTGGCTGCCTGTAAATAATCAACCGTATCGGAGGTCCCCGCACCACCATCAAGCGTATCTACACCACCGCGCCCACGGACTGTGTCGTTTCCTGCTCCTGCTTCTATCAGGTTTCCACTATTATCGCCGCGTAAAATGTCATTGTTTGCAGAGCCAATGAGATTCTCGATACCAGAGAATGTATCCGAGGCTCCATCACCATCGCTTGTTGCTGAAAGAACCTGCAGGTCGGCAATAACAATACCAGCAGCTAGCGAATAATCCGCAGTATCTGTACCTGCACCACCGGTCAGAATATCCGCACCGCCGCGTCCAACCAGCACATCATCACCATCCCCGCCATCAAGGGTATTGGCGTTTACATCTCCAGTGAGAGTGTCATCAAAATCCGATCCGGTAATGTTTTCTATGCCTGAGAATGTATCCGTTCCGCCATCACCATCGTTTAGGGCTGTATTTGTAGTAAGGCTTGCGGTGACCGAAGCGCCTGACATTGTATAATCAACAGTATCGGAAGCACCTGCACCGCCGATGATCGTATCATCGCCGCCAGCGCCATAGAACGTATCATTTCCGGCAAGACCCGAAAGAACATTGTCCTGCGCATCCCCATAAATTGTGTCCGCGCTGGCTGATCCGGTAATGTTTTCTATGCCTGAGAGTGTATCCGTTCCGCCATCACCATCGTTTAGGGCTTGCGAAATAGCCATGTTGACATTGACGCCGCCAGCAGCAAGAGAATAATTTGCTGTATCAATACCTAGGCCGCCAATTAGCACATCGTTGCCAATGCGACCGGATAATGTATCATCACCATCCCGCCCATCCAGCGTGTTATCTTGCACATCTCCAATCAGAATATCATTTCCAGAGGTGCCAATAACATCTTCGATATTGCGTACAGTGTCATTGGTTCCACCATTAACGGTTACGGTGGCATTGACTGCGCTATTAAGCGTTACGCTTATGGAGGTTGCACCAACCAGCCCGGAATAATCAACGACGTCGGTGCCTGTGCCGCCATCAAGAATATCTGCGCCTGCGCTTGCGCGCAACGTGTCATTTCCAGCGCCGCCATCAAGCGTATTGGCGTTTGCATCCCCGGTTAGGTCATCATTATTGGCCGACCCTGTTAAGTTCTCGATACCACTAAGCGTATCTGAACCGCCGTCACCATCATTTGAGACCGTGCCCAAGCTCAAATCTGCAACTACGCCAGCCAGCGCTGCAGAATAATCTGCCGTGTCGGTGCCTCCACCGCCACTAAGAATATCAGTACCACCACGCCCAGCCAGCACATCATCACCCAGCCCGCCTGTAAGTTCATTGTTCTGGCTGTCGCCTGTAATTGTATCGTTTCCATCCGTACCAATGATATTCTCAACATTGCGCACCGTGTCATTTGTTCCACCCGCAACCGTTATTGTCGCATTTGCGCTACCAGACAAAGTTGTGCTGATAAATGCAATACCGCCAAGCCCAGAATAATCAATCGTATCAATGCCTGTTCCGCCATCAATAGTATCTGCGCCATCGCTTGCCAGGAACAAATCATTGTCTGCACCGCCATCTAATGTGTCATCTCCACCGCGACCATCAAATGTATCGTTTCCGGCACCGCCAAAAAATACATTATTGAGCCCATCACCAATGAAAATATCGTCGTTTGCCGTCGCGATAATATTTTCAATATTGCTGACGGTATCCGTGCTACCGCCATTTACAGCAACAGTTCCTGCCCCTGCCCCGTTCAGCGTCACAGTGATGAAACCAGATGCGCTCGTGTAATCGGCTGTATCCGTTCCTGCGCCGCCATCAAGAATATCTGCGCCGTCACTGACATTAAAAGTATCATCACCAGCGAGACCAAAGATTGTGTCAATACCAGCCGAGCCGCTAATCGTATCGGCTTGGGCTGTCATATAATATTCTTCAAAGGTGTTGAAAGTGTCGGTAGAGCTATCACCACCAAAAAAAGCCGTGCCTGCCCCAATATCAATATTCACGCCTGCGCCCATCAGTTCATCAAAGCGTAACTGGTCCGTGCCTGCCCCCCCTGTCAGGGTATCACTTCCTGCGCCGCCGCGAATAACATCGTCGCCAGCAGATCCATCAATAATATTGGCGTTAAAATCGCCACCAATGGTATCATCACCGGCACTACCTATCACATTTTCAATTGCAGAAATGGTGTCGTTACTAAGACCATTTACCGTCACTGTCACAGCATTCACATCATCTAATGTAATAGATATGAAGTTTCCAGCCGCGAATCCGGAATAATCGATACCATCATTATCGTTCCCACCATTAAGAACGTCGGCACCGGCACTGGCATTAAAAACATCGTCTCCATCGAGACCAAAGATCACATCAGCACCCACCGATCCGAAAATCGTATCGTCCTGGGCTGTTGCGTAATATGTTTCAAAATTCGAAAAAGTGTCTGTACTAGCATCCACACCGTAAAAGGCTGTGCCGGATCCAATATCAAGTGTAATACCCGCACCAGCCAGATCATCAAAGCGAAGTTGGTCATTGCCCAGCCCGCCATCTAACGTATCGCTGCCACCACCACCGCGTATTACGTCATTACCGGAGCCGCCAGCCAGAATGTTTACAACACCATTTCCTGTGATGGTGTCATCGTTGTTCGAACCTGTTATGTTTTCAATCTGGATCAGGCTGTCTGTTCCGCCAAACCCATCAATTGAGGCCTCACCTGCAGCGAGACTTACAACAACTGCACCAACTGCAGTACTATAATCGGCCGTATCGATTCCAGCGCCACCTGTTAAAATATCAATACCGCCCGCACCAATCAGTATATCATCCCCTGAACCGCCTTCGAGGCTGTTATCCTGCATATCCCCGATAATTGTGTCGTTGCCAGCGGTACCTATAACATTTTCAATATTACGGATTGTATCGTCATCCCCGCCATCGACTGTAACTGTTGCGTCGATAGCACCGTTTAGCGTGACAGCAATAAAGTTCACACCGCCAAGAGTAGCGTAGCTGATTGTGTCTGAGTCAGCACCACCATCAAAAATATCATTGCCGGCGCTCGCTACTATTAGATCATCACCACTAAGCCCTGAAACAACGTCTGCATTGATCGAACCTGTTACGGTATCATCCTGAAAAGTTAAGAAATAAGATTCAAAATTCGAGAACGTATCGATACTGCTATCAACCTGATAAACGGCTGTTTGGTTTGCGAGATTTAAACCAACACCTTGCCCAGTAAGCTCATCAAAACGCAGTTCATCGTTTCCGGCACCGCCATCTAAAGTGTCTGCTCCAGCCCCCCCACGTAAAACATCATCTCCGTCAAGCCCTTGAATATTGTTTGCGAAGATGTCGCCTGTTACGCTATCATTTCCGTTAGTTGCGATAATGTTTTCAACATTGCGGATTATGTCATCGGCCGCACCATCGATGGTGACTGTAGCGTTCGTAGCCCCATTCAGCGTTACCGTAATAAAATTAACAGAACCATCTGATGAATAATCGGCAACGTCTATATTCGCACCACCATCTAGCGTATCAGCGCCTGCGCTTGATATGAAAGTGTCGCCGCCCGCGCCGCCTAATAAGGTATCATCACCGTCCCCACCATCCAAGGTATCGTCGCCCGCGCCGCCTTCAAGAATGTCATTCCCGGCTGCGCCAAAGAGCGTATCATCTCCGCCCTCACCGAGAAGGCGGTTGGCATTCAAATCACCATTGATTGCGTCATTATTACCAGATCCCCGAATATTCTCAATATTGACCAGAATATCAGATGCACCGTCCCCATCATCTATTGTCTGACCAATGGACAAATCCACCGTGACAGCTGCTGCTGCATTCAAGTAATCCGCATAATCAATCCCTGCGCCGCCATCAAGCGTATCTATGCCGCCTGCGCCATAGAGGAAATCATCCCCGCCATTCCCTTCAAGCCTGTTAACAGCATTGTCACCACCAATAGTGTCATTATTTCCGGAACCTGTAACGTCCTCAATACCGACAAGCGTGTCCGATGCACCGTCCCCATCGTTCGTAGCCTGACCAGCTAAAAGGTCAACGGTTACTCCCAGCGCAGCAGCCGAATAATCAGCGGTATCAGTTCCAGCGCCACCATCAAGGGTATCAATTCCGCCTGCTCCAGAAAGTGTATCATCACCAGCAAGGCCAACCAGAACATTGGTTAGAGCGTCACCCACAATCGTGTCATTCCCGGCGCTTCCTGTGACGTTTTCAATATTGCGCACGGTATCGTTCGTGCCGCCATCAACCGTAACCGTAGCATTGGCCGCGCCATTCAGCGTAACGTTGATGAAATTCACCCCACCAAGCAAAGAGTAATCGACCTCATCAATCCCCGTTCCCCCATCTAGCGTATCGGCATCATCGCTTGCACGGAACAGATCAGAACCTCCACCACCAAATATGGTATCGTTTCCAGCATTACCGTCAAAAATATTCCCATTTGCATCACCGGTAATATTGTCATTGCTGGTCGAGCCTGTAACATTTTCAATGCTGATAAGTGTGTCGGACGCGCCATCCCCATCATTCGTTGTCTGATTAATAGAGAGATCGACAGTGACACCCCCTGCAGCAAATGAATAATCAATCGTATCAGATCCAATTCCGCCATCCAGAACATCGATAGCTGCACCACCTGAAAGTGTGTCATCGCCGCCACGACCTTCCAGTACATTGATAGCGTTGTCACCACGGATTATATCATCGCCTGATGTTCCTATAATATTTTCAACATTACGTACGATATCATCTGCGCCGCCATCAACCGTAACCGTAGCATTGGCCGCACCATTCAGCGTAACGCTGATAAAATTCACAAGACCATCTAGGGTAGAATAATCAACCAAATCATTATCCGCGCCGCCATCGAGTGTATCGGCACCTAAACTCGCAAAAAGCGTATCATTACCAGCAGATGTTATCAGAACATTATCGCTGTCATTTCCTCCGAGCAGATCATTCCCGGAACCTGTTGTCACATTCTCAATTTCGCGGACACTGTCTTCTTCAAAGTTTGGCCCCAAAGCATCAATGGTTGCTGTCGCAAAATTATTGATGACGAGGCCCAAATTCAGGTCTACATCGCTTGTCAAGGCTGAATAATCTAGAGTATCTACGCCTTCCGATCCCCGGATAACATCAAAACCAAGCCCAGGATTAATCAGATCGTCGCCTTCTCCGCCTATAATAACATCATCGCCTGAAAGCGTCGAAATTATATCGTTTCCGTCTCCTGCATTCACGATATCACTTGCAAGGCCGCCAGTTATATTATCATCACCAGCGCCTGTAAAAATACGGTTATCGTTGGGGTTATTAGCCAGAACGTAAACTTCGTTCCCTTCTGCATCCGTATAATTCAAATCCCCAGGACCAAAAACATCACGAGTAACAAATTTTAAATCCGCCTCTACACTGATTTGTGTTTCCAGCGGTATGACCACTGGAGCCCCTGGATTTTGTGTTTGGAAAAGGATTGGGTCAAACTCCGCATCGAAAGAGATGCCCACAGTAAACGGCATTGCAGTTGGCACGTCATATTCGATTTTAAATTCAATTGCACCGCGCCCGTTGAGAATAGGATTGTCGATGTAATATCCGTTTGCATCAGACGCCACACCGGCAAGAGTGAAACCCGCAGGAAGTCCACTGACTTCAATTCTGGTAACATAAAAGCCCGATCCCAGCACCGGTTCAATTTCAAACACGCGCGACATCTGTACGCTGCTGAATGAATTTGGATCATCTCCATAAACAATCACATCTGATGCATCTGCCGTCGTATCTATGACTTCCGTTGAAAATTGAAATTCGTTAATCGGATTTGAAAATGACGCATCAGATCCACCACCACCACGCACGACACGTGTATCTACGCCTAAAATGTTTTCAATGCCATCTATGCGCGCAACTTGAAGCAGCCTGGCTTCAAATTCTCTGGGTTCTTCCGGTTGTGGAGGATCTTTAAATTCAGAAGTGTTCGTCGTGGATTCAGCAGCTGTGCTGGATGAAGAAGATTCTTCTATAAAAGGCGCAAAAGATGCCCCCTCTTCATCGACCGCTAAAAATGGGGCATTACTTGTAAACTCTTCGACTGGGCTAACCTCAAACTCATTAATCTCTGTTGTATCAAACTGAGAATTGCTAATAGCCGCTGAGATCGAAATTAGTACCTCTTCTTGGCTACCTTTAGTCTGATCACCGTCAGAACCACCTGTTTTTTCAGCGTCTCCTGCCGCAGCCGCAGTGCTCTTATCTGTCTTTGATTCTGGGTTTCCTGATTTATTGCTCGTTTTTTCTGAATCATCTTTAGGAATGATGCTTGAAATCGCAATATAGTCCTCCACGGTCAGATTACCAACCTCACCTACATTACTAAGCAATTCTCTCGGGTCGATGGCTTCCCCATCGAGAAAAAATTGAGGGGCTACATCTTCCTCGAAAAGCAGCAGAGCAAGCCCTACAAACACAATGCGAGCACCGGTTGCCGGGTTTGAAATGATGATATCATCCCCAACGATATCAACCTTCATCATTTCAAGGTCAACACCCTCTAACATAATTTTCTGCTGAGGCTCTACGTGAACAACCTCAGTCTTCCCGTCTTCCGGGAATTTGACAGTTTTCTCTTCTATTTCAACGGGTTGCCCATCAACCATTTTTTTGCCCTAATATTGCTTATAACCTGTAATTTTAATATTGTTAGATGAATAAACTGTAAAAATGACGAATTATTTTGAGATAAAAGAATTTACTCTATGGCAGCGCAGAATCTACAGAAGTGCTTGATTCTTCTTCAGTATCATCTTTGGTTTGCTCTCCTGACGTCTCCAGATCTTGCTCACCCAAATTAGAATCCTGTTCATTACCTGTCTCAGGCGAGCTTTCGTAGTCTACTATCGCCGCCTGATCGTGCGGATTTTCTTCGTTTGCTACGTCTTCCGGCTCACTTTCATCCGAATTTGTGCCCTTCTGATCTGTACCATTCTTAAGCGTCATTTCATTCATACGTGCTTGCATTTCCTGCATGGACTTTTGCAGCGCTGCATTTTCGGACATCAACTCATCGATATTGGACTGCAGATTTTCAAAATCTTTTGCAGCACCGTCAATTGCATTCAAATCATTTTGCAATTGAGACAACTCAAAATTCTGTGATTCCAGTACTCCAAGACGCTTCGCGAGCGCTTCCACATCGTTTTTCTCTTGGCTGCACACACGTACAACCGACAGGGGACCTGGCTGTTCTGGCTTACCTTGACGCAAAGCTTCTTTCTCCCGTTCAAGAATCTGCATTTTCTCCTTCAGGCTTTCAACCAATTCCTGTTCATCAAAATTATTACTATTACCTGCGAGATAGGGTCTCAAAGGCTCTATGGCTTCAGGCACATCGACATTACACGATTCTGATAAATCAATAACTTTTGGCTTGGCACGAATAACGTCCAGCGCGCTTTGCCCGTACAAGTCGGCCTTTTTTGAACTCTTCACGGGCGCGGCAATCTTTTTGCCAGCAACTTTGTCCAAAACCTTTTTAAACATGCCCGATGCACCGGTAGAATCTTCAGCAGTGTTTTCGACCGTTTTTTGAGGTTGTGACTCTGGAGATTTTCTATACGCCCTTTCCATTTCCTGCGCAGCGGAAAGCTCTGCTGCATGATCAGTTTCAACGTATAACGCGCGGTTATTTTGCACTGGCGGGGGTGTATTTTGCTTTGCCAAAGCGGGGCGTTTAGATTCCCGTTTCGGGAAACGTGACATTCTTTCAAATTCCGGCTCTTCCGACACTGCCTCTTGCCATTCAGTCTGCACTTCTCTGCCCTGTTCTTCGCGCTTTTCACCCGAACTCGGGCTTATGCCGACGACCTCTTCTGCACGGATATTGCGCGCCGAAACGCGAATTTCTTCACTTGGTTGCTTTGGCGGCTGCATTTTCTTTTCAAAAGATGGGCGCAGATCCTCAAAGGGTTTTAGCACCACCTTCTCAAACGACCGTTGTTTTATCGGCGCCTTGAGTTTTATCGCCGACTTTGCGAGACCAGATGTGACCACCCCCTCTTTGGGTATACTGAGTTTGACAGATGAGGCAGCGCTTACTGTCTGACTCTCTCCCCCCGATGGCGCAGTATCTTGAGCGTGGTATTGATTAAACGCTTCACGGCCAAAACACTGAGAAAGCTGATCAAACAACCCTTCCTGATTAGGGTTCCTAAAACCGTAGGACGGCTGGCCCGCTATATGCACATCAACACCCTGCACATATTGCATGGCGCTTAGAATATTGTCAGGATTATTAAGCTTTACAACCAGCCTGGTTGATGAAATAGCCTGCGCATCAAGCATTTCACGATACCCTTCCCTTCCCGTAAAGCTGACATTATAGATCGTTCCGGGTTGAAATGACGGCGTTTTGAAGGCGATAAAGACATCCGCCCAATCTTGCTCGTAAAAATGAAATATTAGACGATCGATATTTTGTTCATATTGTCTTGAAACCCGACAACCTCGGCCCTGATAGCCCTCAATCGTATCAGCACTCCATACTGAGGTGGGTAATAGCTCGTGCTCTACCGATGATGCATTTGCCCCATAAGGAAAAAACAATGCCAAAACCATAAAAAAAGTCGTCTTTTTAACGCGCATTAAAGCCATCACCGCACTCACACAGTATTAAAATTTATAGACGCCGCGCAACGATGCGCTGTGAAGATCTAAATCACCTTGAATTTCGTAGTCATAATTAGCTTTCAGCTCCCAAAGCTCTTCAGAAACCGTAACGCCTGCCCCCATATTCACGGTATGTCTCTGAGAATCAAACCCCTCAAGGCTGAGCTGTCCACCTCCGCCTTGCAGCGTTGCAATGGTTTCACCGTTATCACCAATAACATCGTAGCTATATCCAGCAGACATTTCAGGTATTACGTAGGTTCCACCGTCTGTCTGGTTTTCCCATTTTGCAGAAATTTTAGGGCCCATTTCAAGCGCATGTACAGAATTTTCATTTACAGTCAAATTCAAGCCACCTGCGCCGGTTTCACGATAATTTTCTGTTTCAATATACGAATATTGCGCCCCAAAACTGGGGGTTAAAATCAACGCATCACGTTTATAGTCTGCCCCAATATCCGAATAAAGCGTGATCTGTTCACTATCATATTGAGCGTTGGCCGTTGCACCTGTACCGCCAACGTTTTTTCTCGAACTTTGAATGTCATTTGTACCCCAAACCAAGGCACCATTGATAAACAAATTATTGTCAGTATTATATGTCCCGTACAAACCAACCTGATAGCTGCTTATGTCAGTTTTGGTTTGGTTTGCATTGCTGGCGCTGACATTTGTCGACGCATATGTACCTGACATACCTAGAACAATCTTCTCATGAAGGCCGCCTGTATCATACCCGACAGAGACCCCTGTAGCGTCTACCTCATAGCCATCAATTCCTTCACGTGCGGATTGCTTGCCCGTTGAACCAAAGACCTGCCCCCAAACACGCCCGCCCACAATTTCGTCACTATCGTCGTAGTCATCACCGGAACTCACGCCCGTAATACGCCCACCGTTACGTAGATACAAAAGACGGCGAAGAGCTAAATCAACCGTTTTACCCGTAACAAAGTTCGATGCGAGAGTTGAGCTAGAATCTTGGTGAGGCTGAACAGATTCCAGAACCTCATTATACGCTTCTTGCGTTGACGCATTTGCCAGATTGTTTTGCACAATCAGAATATCGGTGTTTTCCGTTGTGGTCAGCTTCTGCAATAGAAGCGCTGCCATTTTAGAATTATTGGCAGTCGTTGACGACCCTGTCACGCTTTTACGCGCCACAACCAAATCAGCGTCATTGCCGTTTTGTGCAAGACTGAAATCGTACAGGAAGGAGCTATCAACCAAAACCGGAAGCGTAGTAGCACCCCCATTGCCCTGAATAACTCCGGCCAGAGTTTCCGCTACCAACACCTCCGAGCCATTCTCAATATTCAGATTAACCGTTACACCACTCAAATCAACAGGACCACCGCCAGTGAAGGCTAGAACACCGCGTGATGTTGAACCCGTATCGCGGTTTAGCCCCAGCGTTACAATGCCCGAATTGGCATTAGCGTCATACGTATTTACCGTCAGTGTTGAACCGGCATCAATCGTAAGAGTTCCATCGAGATCAAGTGTTTGTGTGACATTAGCAACACCACTCAGGTTTAATTTAGCCCCAGAACCAATAGCTATATTCGCCAAAGGCGTTACCCCGCCTATTGAACTCTGTGTGGTGAGCGTTCCACTGTCTATATTTAATGTTACGGAGTTCATCGAACCAGTAAGTGAAAAATTGCCACCGTTAAGATCTGCACCTACATTGACATCATCTCCCGAATGTCCATCTATTTGACCGCGCACAAAAAGCCCGCCATTCAGACTTAGCACCTCACCACCATCGCCTGTCCCAAGATCAATATCGCCCTGAACTGCACCATTATTGGCGTCACCACCGCTACTATTTGTAATAATATCTGCCGATGCGTTCCACGTGTCTCCATCTCCTATCGATAGACTGTCGATAGGAGATGTCCTACCAATCGCCGCTCTTTGATCGACTGTTATACCACCACTGTTTGTAGTAATCGTTCCCACATTCAGTGTGCTGCCATCGATAGTTTCATCAATCTGAACGCTTCCACCAATGGTCAACGTTACCGTATTATCTATAGTCAGAGGAGCGGTTGTGTCTTCATCGAGAGTACAGTCCGCACCTGGAAGAACAGCTGTACAATCTTCCGCGTAAACAAAATCAGAAGTTGTAAAAAAAACTCCAAAAGAAGAAGCCGCAACCAGCAGACGGACTGTACATTTCATCATGTTAAGGTCATGTTAAATTTACTATGCGCCGCAGAAACGCGACATTTAGAAAAAAGGGAATGCAAATACTAAGCTCACTTGCTGTAGATGTTATCGATTCGCAAGGTTATTGTCAACGATGGAAGGCTTTTCGTGCGGCCCTATGCACAGTGCAAACGGAATGTCCAGCAATACATTCCAGACTTCTGACCAACCGCGGCCATGTGTCACGTGCGGAACAGTCTGTATCTTTATGCAATTTTTGTTATGCAAATTGTGCAGGTAACTTTCAGCAATGGACAACGGGACAACGGTATCGTTTTGTCCACTAAAGTGAATTTGCGGGATATGTGCAATTCTAGAAGCTACATCAACGGGATTAAGAGACCCGTCAAGCGGGGTTACATCATGGTGCTTAGTGAAGGCTGCATGGTCAAGATTGCCAGCAACAGTTCGGATCGATTTAACATCATCGCGTAAAGCAGCGATGAGAACTGCCACAGCACCACCGCCCGAAAACCCTATTAACTCTATATCACGGGCACCATTTTGTTCTTTGAGCTTAGAAACAGCCTCATTCATAGAGCGGATAATGACTGGAGAAAACCGTTCAGTCGTCCAGTTTTTTACACTGCAGGCACTTAAAAGGTCTTGCTGAGAATAATGACAAGGGCGTGCTAAATAGGCTTTATTTGTATAATTATCGACGATCATCAATTTTAAAACGACAGGATCGCGTGGGGTAGGGTCTTTTGAGGGCTTGCTTCGTGAGCGATATGCCAGCCCGTCACCTTCGATATAAATTCGTAAAGGCTGTTTATTATCTTTGAAAGAATGATATGCAGTAATAGCAAAATTTTGCGTTTGTACAACGTCTTTTTGCAATCCGTTACGCTTTGCCAGATCTTCTGCCAAAATATAATATTTCTGAGAAGCAGTGCCACACCCGGTAACCTGTAAGCAAATTATAAAAAGCAGAACTCTGAATGAATAACGACACTGAATAACCATTGTTTTTGCAGGCCTTTGAAATAAAAAATGGGGCTAAAGCATTTAAAGGAAATTAACGCACAATCTATTCAGCGGCTTCAAAAACCTCCGGTTCTTTATAGCTCTTCTCTATACTCAGGTTCGCGACTAAAAATTCAAGCATTAGATTCCTGTTCGTTTCTTTCCCACCAACATGATAGAAACAATCTCTGGTTAAATATTATATTTTATAATCAGAGCATTTTGATATGCGTATTTTCTCTATAATCGTTGCTGTGCCATGCTGAAAGTATAAAATCAGATGATGCTTTTTCCAGCGCGTTAAACAGCTCCTTCCACAGAACTTACCCTTCCTTAAGCACAACATTCCCTCGACTGCCCAGCACCCGGTAGATTTCAAGCCAGATCTTGTTAAAATCTTCTGCACTCATGTTGTGCTGGTCTGAGCAGATTTGGTAAATATCATTCAGGCTAGTTTCCCCGTCCATTTGTGAAGCTATTTTAAGGTGCTCCAGTTCTAAACGCTCCATGACCGGTTGGGCGAAGGCCACACCGCCAGAGAATTCCTGCTGCCTTAAACGCCGTCCTGGACCGATCAAGACGGGGATCAAGCTCAAATCACTGGGATCAGGCATTTGCGGCTTGTTGTTCTCTTTTTTCGTTGCAAAAAACATATGGCGGGCCATCGTGCCAGAGAGAATTTCGGCAAAGGCCATGCGCTGTTCTTCCGGCAAGTCTCGCACCCGATCGCGCAGCGGCCCTTCCGAAATCATCAGCAAAGGATCGTAGTGCGCCTTGGGCAAAAAGGATAACAGCCTTAATGATGAGGCTGCGAGCATTTCAAAGATTTGCGGTACAGTATAAGCGCGGTCTTGAGGATGGAGATAACGATCAACCAGCTCCGCATCCGGTATATTGAGCGGGAAGACATTGCGCAGAGGGTTTTGTTCCGGCACGGCGGCTAAAATTTCGTTTACGATAGGAATGCGCTTGTCCAGCGCTTCGGTTTCTTCTGTGACCATGCCTGCCAAATTCTGAATATCGTAGACAATTCTTCGACCCAACTCGCCATAGAGCATAATGCTCATGACCCCATGGTCTTTGAGAACTGAGCACAGCGCTTTTGCACCCTCGTTCGGTTCTTTGAGATGGTGGAGAACACCTGAGCAATTGATGTAGTCGAACGTGCCGTGCTCCCCTTTGGGCAAATCGAGTAAGGAGCCTTGCACCACTTTAACGTTCTTATATCCCTGATGATCGAGGCGTTGTTGGGTTATGTTGTTGGAGACTTCAGAAAGATCAAGGTGAATGATCTGCGCATCCGGGTTCACGCTTGATAATTGCATGGCTAGATGCAGCGTCGCATCACCAGTTCCGCCGCCTGCCACCAATACGCGGCAATCTTTTTGGCGACACCATGCTTGACCGCTAAAGCCATAATGACCGATCAGCACCAAATCATTCATAAAGGTGATAATCGGCGCATCACTTTTTGGATCTCTATACGGGTAAGGATAGGCTTCGTATTGTTTTTGTAAATCTGCGGACATTGCCTGGTAAGTTATGTGGTTAAAATATCGGCATAACGATACCCCGACATCTGTCTAACTTGTGTTGACGGGGCACAGGAGAAAATAATGTTGATTCTGAAGGGAGAATTTTTAAACTCCTTTTTTGAAGAATTAGCCGATTGGGATCGCCAACTCAAGCCTTTAAAAGAAGAGATTTCTAAAAACTATGAGGAGCCATGTCTAGGAGTGGTTTCCTGAAATATATATAAGAACGAGACAAAGGGCGGATAGATTGTATTTTATGTAATATTAAGCAGCATGCAACTTTCTTGTTATATTCTGTTATGAGGGCTGGGAATTTATAAAAAAATCAAAGGGTATCAGACGGTGTTGGAAACTTCAGATTTTTCCATGGATTCAAATACAGTTATTGGATGCGGGTGTGCGGCTTGTCAAAGCGGGCAACCGGATTTAGTGAACTATACGCAAGATGATCCCTTGTATCAGACAAACGGAAATCCGCCGATTTACGCACCGAGTGGTCCGTCTGATCCCAATACTTTTGCTAATTATTTGACGCACGGTTTCTGGCAGGACACTGGCAGCAGTGAGCGTTCGTGGACGCAGGACAATATTACCTTCAGCCTGTCGAATGAATTTAGTGCCGATCAAAAGGCCGGCATACGGATGGCCTTTGATCTTTGGGCTGATGTTGCCGATATCGAATTCACAGAAGTCGCCAGCGGTGCAAATATGACTGTACTGGAAGGTGACGATGGCGGGGCTTGGTCAAGCTCTACAACCTCGGGCACAACAATTGTCAGCAACACCATTTCGATCGATACCAACCCGTCATACTGGACAAATTTCAATGATCTTGGCGATTATGCATTGATGACGGCTATTCATGAGATCGGTCATTCTCTAGGGCTTGGTCACACTGGAAATTACAACGGTAGTGCTGATTATGCGACTGACGCACAATGGACTGATGATACGCATCAGATGACCGTGATGTCATATTTCAATGATCAGAATGTCGGCAGCGATCACTGGAATTCTTCTGGTATTTGGCAGTATTCGGCGACACCAATGTTAATCGATATCCTGGCCATCCAAAATATCTATGGCGCTGATTATACAACGCGCAGCGGTGATACAACCTATGGTTTTAATTCCAATGCCGGACGGGATCAGTTTGACTTTACAGTTTCAGATGTCCCCGTGGCAATCTGGGATGGCGGTGGAATTGATACGATCGATCTGTCCGGTTTTTCACGAGCACAAACGCTGTACTTAACTGAAGGCGATTTCAGTTCTGTCGGTCAAAGCATGGATAACAACCTCGTTATTGCCTATGGCACCGTGATTGAGAACGCAATCGGTGGCAGCGGGGACGATATAATTTATGGTAATGCGGCAGATAACTATATCCGCGGTGGCCTTGGTAACGATACGGTTCACATCAGCCTCGGCAATGACACACTTGATGGAGAGTCTGGCAATGATAGTGTGGTGTATAACTATTCAGTCAGTGAATTGGCATTCAATTTCATCGACAATATGACCGTGGCAATCACACATGTGGTGCAGGCTTTCACAGACTTTATATCAAATTTCGAAAATTTCATTTTCTCAGATGGTTCTTACACGCGCGCGGAACTTGAAAGCACTTTTGCAGCTGAAGAGTTTGTGACAAGTTTTGAATGGTCGGGTGGTAAATACTTCCACAACACGACGGCAGCTGAAACAACAACGCTGAATGCCTCTGATATGGGGTATAGCGGAGCGTCCGGAAGCACAAATCTGGCAACGATGGATCGCAGCGGAAATGAATTAACAGTAACATTGTTAAGCAGTAGTGCGCCGAATGTCATGAAGATTGTCGGCGCACAGAGCAGTGATATTATAACCGTTAACGGCACGCATAGTGACGTCACGCTCAGAATTTACGGCGGTGATGGCGCGGATGTAATTACTGTGGCTTCAGGCGTAAACGGCAGTGATCGGATTTATGGAGAAGACGGCGACGACACGGTAAATGGCGGCAGCGGTGCGGATTATATATGGGGCGGTGCGGGAAGCGATACGCTCAACGGCGATTCCGGGATAGACAAACTTTACGGTGGCAATGACAATGATACGCTTAATGGTGGTGACGATCGTGACTTTCTATACGGAGATGCTGGTAATGATACGCTGAATGGCGACGGTGGCAATGATGTCATGCGCGGCGGAATTGGTAATGATACGCTGAATGGCGGTGAAGGATATGATCGTCTTTATGGAGAAGATGGCGATGACATCATAGCGGGTGAAGGCGGAAATGACAGAGCCTATGGCGGCGCTGGTGATGACATATTAAGTGGTGGCCTGGGACAGGACTTTCTGTATGGTGAAGCGGACAATGATACGCTTTATGGCGGCGATCAGGCTGACTATCTTTATGGAGGGTCCGGTATCGACGAACTGAACGGAGATGATGGAAACGACCGCCTATATGGCGGCGATGACGGGGATACGCTCAACGGAGGCGCCGGAGGTGACTTCCTTTACGGTGAAAACGGCAATGATACGCTGAATGGCGGCAACGGTTCTGATACGCTACAGGCCGGAGCCGGGGATGATATTCTGAACGGTGATGCACATAACGATAGTATGTACGGCGGCACCGGCAATGATACTCTCAATGGTGGAAGCCATGATGATCTGCTCAACGGGGAAGAAGATGACGACCGTCTAAACGGCGGTGACGGCAGCGATAGTCTCTATGGTGGAACCGGTATGGATACGCTGGTTGGCGATGCCGGCATTGACTTCCTCTATGGCGGTGTTGATGCGAGTGTCGATGTGTTTGGCTTTAGCGCTGCAGAAGACAGCCAGGACCGTATTTATAATTTCACGCTTGGCATCGATCAGATTAACATTACGGATTTGTTGAGCGGGTATTCACACGGGTCATCTGATATTGATGATTTTGTGCTGATTGTTCATACAGGCTCACGCTTTGATATACAAGTAGACCGCGACGGCGGTGGCGATAGTTACGTGCAGACGGCACGCGTTTTCACTGATATTGCCGATAGCCTTACAGCGCAGGACTTACTGGACAGCGGCGCATTGATTGCCAATAGCACTCTGGCATAAAGCTATTTTCTAAAAAAATTATATCTGAATTCAGGCCAGTTAATATCGGGTACGCAGTTATAGGGCGGATAGAAATAGCCGTGGCGTGAATAGAGGCCATAAACGAACGTATAAGGACCTTCCATCAACCAGTAAATTTTTCCTTCGTTGGATGTATGCCAGATATCAGAATTTCCATTTTTTACTTGCGTATACCAACGTTCAAGGCTGACAGGTTGCATTTCTTTATCAAGACCCAGCCACTGTTCGTTGGTATCCACCATCATCCAGCCACGCCGGGTTTTAACTTCGACAATAGAATGCGAGTGCACAAGGTCCTTATCATTTGAAAGCAGTGATTTGATCGCTGAACCAGTCTTTGCCGTGCTGTATAAACTGGCCACCCGGGTTTCAAATCCGGCCAGACGAAGCATTTTGTCAATGACCCGACTACGATCACTGCATTGAGCATAGCCAAGCTCAAACAGATCTTTGGGTTCACGCGGGCGATTATCGGGCACCTGTTTCTGGAGAGGAGTCGTATTCAAAACGGCGGATTGAATAGCCCGAATATCTTCCAGTTCTTCTTCAAACGTTGTGTTGTGTTTGATGTCCTGCCAATCATAGTTTTGCGCTGAAATGATTTTGTGAATGTAGCGTTCATCATCTTTTGTTATAGTTTTGGAAACATTGTGCATAGAGGCAGTTATAATCAATGCGCAAATCCCTGTAACACCTATCGATAATAAAAATATCCTGGTCGGTTTTTTCATGGTTGAGTCTTCGGAATCAGTTTCATTCTTCTTTAAGATTATTTGGGTTGCCTATCTTGTGCTGGCCCCATTTTATGTACTGCAAAGTGGATATCCACAGCCTGCTGATTTTGTTCTGCTTTTAGGACTAGCGCCCGCATTGGGACTAGCAGCTTTAAAAAGCGAGGTTCGCATTCCAACAGCAATTCTTCTGGGTATAGGGTTCGTAGTGCTAACATTTACTATCAATATCATACATTTTGTTTTTACGTCTGACCTCAAATTTTTACTGAGTTCGCTTTACTATGTTTATAACTTCGGAGTGTTTTTGTTTGCTCTACAGCTTTTTAAACTTGCGCCGCAAACGATCAACCACCTGACATATTGGGCACTGGCAGCCAGTATTTGCATCGAAACGGTCTTTATTCTGTTAGACTATGGAAGTTCGATACGTACGCAAGGAACTTTCAATAACCCCAACCAGCTTGGCTATTGGAGCCTGCTGTCCTTTGCGCTGCTAATCATTATAAAACGCCATGAACGGCTCACATTAATGGATGCTGCCCTGATCCTGATGATGTTTGTCACGCAGCTTGTATCATTGTCTAAGGCAGGAATCGTTTCCATGGCGTTTTGTTTGTTGATCGTATTTTTTTCCCGGCTGATGTCTGATACGTCACGACTTTTTTTGATTGGGATCGTGTCGGTTGGTTTAGCTTTTATGTTGATTACGCAGAACGATTTATTGTCGAAAGTTGCAGATTTCAAGCTGATCGATACGGTATATACGCGTATCAGTACGATCGGTGCTCAAGGCGATGATAGTCTTCGTGGACGCGGGTATGACCGGATACTAGACAATCCACATTATGTGCTTTTAGGGGCGGGCGAAGGTGCAAATTGGCGTTATAACCCGCAAGGAAAAGAGCTTCATTCCGGGCTAGCAACGCTTTTGTTTTCCTATGGTATAGTTGGATTTTTGTTGTTCTTTACGTTTTTATTTTTTGTTTTCAGGGGACGCCCCTGGCGATACATCTTCTTGCTGGTGCCTATCATGATGTACGGGCTAACACATCAAAATATCCGCTTTACCTATTTTTGGGTGGTTATCGCCGCCGCTTATTCAGGATGCCATTTCGAACAGCGCGCTGGAATGTATAAACCGACGTTACTTACGGATGACAGCGATGTTGGAAAAGCACCACCACGGCAACACGCGTCCTAACGTTTCTCCCAATGACATGATAGCCGGGAGACTGTTACAACCTTTGATCTGAATAAAGTCATTGCGGTATTCAACAACGTCAAGCTTCAGAATATTTTCAAGAAAATTAATCCAGTGTGACATGTCCCATGTCATGACGTGACCACGATTGACGTAATGAGTTTTCGTAATATTAGAGATTAAAACGCCGGGTCGGGCAGGATTGGGCACGGCAAGAATAAGATAACCACCATCTTCAACCAGCCCTAGAGCATCATGGACAGCCTGAACGGGGTTGAGCATATGCTCTAGCACATGCGACATGATTACGACCTTAAATGTGCGCTGGATTTTGTTGGAGATATCAAAATTGCGCTCATCAATTAAATATTCTGCTTGCGGGGATATGCGGTTGCAGGTGATCTCCAGACAGTTTTCGTAAGCATCAGCAATATGAATTTCCCGCTGGCCTTTATCTTGAATGAGCGCCACAGTCTGCCCCAGCCCGCACCCAATATCCAAAACCGCATCCCCATCCTGGGAATACTGGATGGCCAGATCACTGATAATTTTATGATAGGGCAGCGGGTGTTTTTTACCCTTGATGTTGATGTGTTTATTGCCCTGTTCTTCCCAGGACGAAATCTTGCTACTCATAAATTGCTCCAGTATTGGGCCAGCTGCGGCATGTTTTTTTGAATATGCTCGGCTTCGCGGCCCCAATGTTCATCGATATAATCAAGCACGATTTGCGGAATAATATAATCCGGCTTGGTCAGGTTGTTGATTTTGTTTGCGTAAAACTTCCTATCAGGCATGAAGCTTTCATTGAGCCCTAAAAAGCGATAAACACGTTTTATTAGCTCCTCCGGCGCCTGTTTGATCTCTTCATACAAACCAATAAAAAGTTGGTCTTGCGGCAGGCATCGGCTCCATTTTTCAAATACATCCCCAATATTCGATTTTTTCTGCGCAAAAGGAGCGCACAGCCATTCCATCATTTCGTCTTCACCCACAGATGCAAAAGGTCTATTCTCAATCATCACAAAATGTTGAATTAGGCTGGATCGGATTTGCTGACAGGGATGACGAAAGACAAGCAGGAATTTCATGTAAGGGTTCAACTCCAACATTTTTTTAATCAATGCTTCGGAGATATTGCAATAGGCCGGCGTGTATTCACCGGCAATTCGCCCTTTAACAAAACGCTCGGCGAATAAGCGCTGATACCATTCAAAATTCATTGAACCTGAAAAATAACAGGCATCCCACAGCAAATATTCGAAAGCCGTATTCTTTAAAAACTCGGGCCGGTGGGATATGTTCATAAAGGGTGTGGCCTTTTGTTTAATCCGGCTGGTGAGATGCCAGCGATAGCGAGGGTTATGTGATGGAACATCAGGATCGATTGTATCAAGAAAATGCAGTTCCTTGAGCGGAGGCACCCAAGATTCCGGATGATGAGCGATCATCGAAAAAAGCCAGGATGTTCCTGCACGCTCCGTACCAACACCGATAAAATCCGGTTTACTCATCTGTTTGTTTTCTGCTTTCCGATAACAGGCCTTTTGACAAGACATATAACAACGCACCAGCATTGCGCAGATTAAGAGCAATGACCGTCGATATCGCTGCCCCTACAATACCATAGACCGGGATGAGTACAATATTGAGCATAATGTTCAGCAGAGCAGCGGCGAACGTAATCCACATCGCCTGATCTTCGTATTTTGTCATGATCATCAGGAACGGTACAGGTCCCCAGAATGCATTCAGGACATATCCAGTCAGCAGGACGTAGACAACAGGTAAAGCTTGTGCATATTCCGTCCCAATAAAATTTAGAACGACCTGCGCACCTAGCGCGATACAAATGGCCATCGTCGCAGTCGATATAGCCTGCAGTTTCATGATCTTACCATACAGGTTGCATAGACCGGACGTATCATTCTGGTGAAACGCTTCGGCGGCGCGCGGGGAAAAAACAATATTAAGCGCCATCATTGCGATGGTTGCGGCCTGCGCGAGTTTAGCGCCCGCACTATACAAACCAACATCGCTCGCGCTGGATAAAAGCCCGAGCAAGACAATATCAGAGCGGTGAATAAGCATTTGCGCGGAAATGACCAGCATCATCGGCAGGGATATCCTTAACCAACGCCGGTAAAGCTGTATCTGGTTTTCGTCTTTGATGTTTTCGGCTGCTTGTTGTTTTTTCCCCTCTTCGGATACTGGTTTTAAAGGCCGCACCAAAGCGATTGCATGCGTTGAAGAGGTAATCAAAAGCCCAAGAAAGATACAAACAAGCGCAATCAAGACTACGACAGCGCTGCTCATTGAAAACCCTGCTAGAAAAACTATGGCAAGAAACCCCAATAATAGAATTTCTTTCAGCCCGCTTTCATAGGTCAAGGCCAAGCTTTCTTTTTTAAACCCTTTTAAAACACCGCTATTGAGTTTTATCAACGCGATGAACAGCACCAATATTACGCCAATGATCAATGTGGTTTGTGTATAGTCTTCGGACAGAAGAACATTGGCATACAAACCATAAAGACCAAGGCCCGCAAGGGTGGACATCCCCAAAACCCATGCGAATGAAAATCCATAGAATTTGCGCAATAATGATGCTTGTTTTGCCAATGTAAATTGTGGGATCAAACGAACAGACGAAGCCTGAAAACCAAAATTCCCCAGCAAGGCACAGAGCATCGCCGAAGAGAAAATAAAATTAAAAACGCCATACTGTTCAGGAGCCAGCATGCGAGCCAAAAGCAGGTGCGACAAAAACCCGCAGACCAAGCCAATGGCCTGCACTGAAAACAGGCGGACGAGCAGTTTTACAAAACCTTGTGGTGGTTGTTCTATCGACATGTTTCCGCCCAGTTTTGTAAACACACAATGGTCCAGAGATAATGACCGTAATCGGCCTGGCCGGAAGCATGCGCATCCCAATAAAGGCTTACAAAATCCGGATCGATCAGGCTGTGTTTTTTCAATGTACTAACGCAGAGCATATCTTCTGCCCAGTCTCTTAAATCTTCGCGCAGCCAGCGCCCATGCGGAATACTAAAGCCTTGTTTTGGGCGGTCAATCAGAGCATCTGGAATATATCGCCGCAAAAGCTGCTTGAGAGCATATTTGCCATGATGCCCCCTGATTTTCATGTCATGCGACATGCTCCAGCCATATTCGATGACGCGGTGATCCAGTAAAGGCGATCGTAATTCCAGACCATGAGCCATTGAGCAACGATCTGTTTTAGTCAACACATCTCCGGCCATAAACATACGCGTATCAAACGCCATCATCCGTTCAATTGGATTGCTTACAGGCAAAGTCTCAATCATTGATCCATAGGCTGTGTCATCAATGTTTTGAGCGCGCTGTCCGGTCACCCCTGACCAATAGCTATGCAAAAGCGGGTAAAGCTCATCAGGATCATCAGCCGCGATTAACGCAGAAATTTTACGACGCTGGGCAGCAGAAAACAGGCCGCCAGCCAAAGGAAGTGCGGTAAGGGCTTGTCCAACAGTGCGGCGCAATCCATTAGGGAGCTTAAGAACGGGCAATAGTTTTTGTGCACGAAAATACCAGCTATAACCACCGAATGTTTCATCGCCTCCATCACCGGTCAGGGCGACCGTCAGTTCTTTTTTGGCCAGACGACACACATGATATGTGGGAATCGCTGATGGATCGCCAAAAGGCTCATCAAACAACGAATTGATATGCCGGGCGGTCTTCATGGCCTCAGCGGATGTAAGCAGCATTTCGGTATGCTCTGTTCCGAGATGAGCAGAAATTTGCGCGGCATGCGGCGCTTCATTGTAGCGCGAATCATCAAACGCGATTGTAAAACTTTTGACCGGCTGATCGGCATGCTTTTGCATCAACGCGGTAATAAGCGCAGAATCCACGCCGCCAGACAAAAAAACTCCCAAAGAAACATCGGCAATCATCCGTTCTTTAATGGCTTGGGTGAGAATATCCTCCAAACCGTTAAGCTGAGAGTGTTCGGCTGCACTTTGACGCTCTTGACCGGTAACAGATTCAAAGTGCCAATACGTTTCAGCATGTTCCTGCGGTGTGAACGGATGAATAAAATCTTCAAGGGGGCGTGTAATAAACTGTGCGGGTGGTAATTTCCAGATATTTTCATAGATTGAGTGAGGATCAGGAATATAGCGCCACTGCAGATAAAGCTGAATGGCTTTGTTATTGATGTCCGGTTTTCGAAAAGCCTGTACCGCCGTAAACGCTTTAAGTTCAGAAGCAAATGCAAAAACGTTCACCCCTTTATCCCAACCGAAGTAGAGCGGCTTTTTGCCGCAGCGATCTCGCGCCAAGGTCAATGTGCGCTCTTTACAATCAAACAGGGCCAGAGCAAACATGCCGGCAACTCGCTTAAGTGTGTCTTTGATGCCCCAATGCTCAAATCCGGCCAGCAGAACTTCGGTGTCTGAATGACCTTGAAAGCCGCAGCCAAATTTTTCCAATTCGTTTCTTAAAGCTTGGAAGTTATAGATTTCACCATTATACGAAATGACATAACGCCCAGATGAAGAGCGCATTGGCTGTGCGCCGGCTTTGGAAAGATCAATTACACTTAAGCGCCGGTGAGCAAAAGCCAGCCGCTTTTCCTGAGGCTCTATCCACATGCCGTGGTCATCAGGACCGCGGTGTGTGAGCGCGTCGGCCATTGCCTGAACGACATGCTCAAGGTTTTCTGTTTTCTGGATTTGAAAATATCCGGCAATTCCACACATTCAGGACGCTTACTCACAAGAGGCGGGTTAAGAAGACGAACGGGCATTCGACTTTTTTGCTCAATCTTCACTATAAAACCGATTACGCTTCATTGTAAGTATAGAATTCTCTATACTATTGAGAGTTCTTATACTGGCTGTTCTAGCTGGCTTGTTTCTGAATAATGCGTATAGATCATGATGTTTGGCATCTCAAAGCAATCTTGTTTTATGTTGATATTCACATGGATATCGACCGTATGTGTATTGGGCATAACACCATTGACAGTTTTTGCGCAAGAATCTCTGGAATCAGAACCATTTGCTTTTCACGCAGAACCTTCACCGGATCTCAGCAGCGCACTGGCAGATCCGTTTACCTATCAAGGCGAACCTATTGTTTTTAACGGTTTTCGTCTGTGGCCAAATTTGACGTTAGAACAACGCTATACCGACAATCTTTTGGCAACGGAGAACAACACGCAAAGTGATTTCATCACGGTATTGAAACCGGAACTTGAAATCTGGAAAAGTCTAGGGCGCCATGATTTTTCATTGTTGATGAACAGTGAAATTCTTCAGCACTGGGATCGTTCACAAGATAATGTCGAGAATTACAATGTCGCGTTCAATGCTGATCTGGAAGCGCGACAAGGCCTGAACATCCCGATTAAACTGCTTTACCGGGATGGACATTTGCGGCGCGCCTATCAGCGCCGCTCCAACGCCGACCAGATTGTAAAAACTCCCCTGAATGTTAAGCGATGGAGGGCCGAAAGCGGTTTTATATACAAACCTAATCGCTTAATGCTTAGCCTTTTAGGCGATTATAGTCAGGTTCGCCTAGGCAATGAAGAGTTAATCAACGGCGGGTTTTTAATCCGTGATAACCGCGATGTGAATATCACACAGGCAACCGGTAAGGTCTCCTACGATTTGAAAACCGGCCTTTCTCCTTTCGTGCAGACATCCTATACAAAGGAAAATTATATTAATGAAACGCCCGGTGCGGTGAGCCGAAACAATGACTCGCTGCGAATTCTCGCGGGCGCGGATTTCAATTTTAAGGGGTTGATCGCCGGGTTTATCGGTGCGGGTATAGACCGACGTTCTTATGATGATGCAACCGTTGGCAATACCGGTGATGTATTGCTGGATGCTGAGATATACTGGGACCCGATTCCTAAAACCCGCCTTCGATTTGATGCACGCCGTGAGACAACAGAAGATAATTTATTAATTCAACAACTGACAGAAACGGCTTTTGGATTAGGGATAGATCACGAGTTACGACAAAATCTTTTTGCTCGCTTGGCTGCGCACTACGGATATGATGAATTCATGGATACAAACCGTCAGGATAAAACACTGGATAGTCATTTTGAGCTTTTAAAAATCATTGGGCCGCATTTACAACTGGGAGCAGGCTATCAATATTTGACAAAAGATAGTTCTGTTCCGGGGTTGGATATGGACCAAAGCGTTGTGTTTTTAAGAATAAAAACAGCGTTATAAACCAAGCCGTTCTTTTGTTTTTTCATAGATTTCAATATCACCCTGCAAACGCTCTAACAACGCTTTATGAAAGTCGCTATTTTTATCAGGAACCTTTTTCTGCTCTTGGGATGCAGGGCTTTTATTACGCTTAAAAAAGATTGGTGTTCTTCCCAGTTTGGCCTGCATGCGGGCTTTAAAATTGTCTATATTTTCCAAACACCCAACCACATCTATTTGCTCAAGCGTTTCAATCGCCTGCTTAACATCCTGTGATCTGGGCGTTTCATACATATCTTCAGAACGAGAAAAAAAGTTTACAAAAGAGCGTGCGTTCATCATACCGTTACGGCTTTCTAGATACTCTTCGATAGACAAATCGGTTTTACGATATTCGTGATCTTTGTGACGATTCCAAAAATACTCCGAATACCAGCGCTGCAACGGATCTCGCAGCAAGGTGACAAAGGTCCACTCATCCTTATGGGCGGCATGAAAATCATGATTAAAAGGATAATGGCCGCATATAAGCGGAGAATCTCCTTTTTCCGCATAATAACTCAACAATTTTCGTCGGAAAGCGTACTGACATTCGTTATGCATTTCAGCCGAATAGGAAGCAGCTCTCGCATTAAGTGCGCCAGAAAAACCTTCACGCCCATACCGCAGCAACCTTAAGGGGTAATATGTAATCGCTAGCCCCGTTATGATTGCTGTTCCGCCACATTTGGGGACGTGATGAAAAATAATCTTAGGCTGTTTTATCATAAGAGAGTAATATAGTCTGTGGTTTGATCAAACCATATCAGTCTTAATTCCAACGTGCAGCATAAAAAATTATACCGTACAATGAGAGTACTATATTGCCACGACAACATCTATCAACAGTGTGAAAGTGGCACCGTTTATTCGCCTGGTCAGTTTCCTTACGAATACTGGAAAATTTTTTTAGATAATTTTGATCATCTGGTGGTAATCGGTCGTGGCGCAGGACTGCATGATAAAATTGATCAATTAAATATCAGTAGCGGGCCACGTGTCTCATTCGCGCTATTTCCCAATATCAATACTCCAGTAGGACGGTTAAAATATGCAAGACGCGTAAATAAACGCCTTGAACGGATTGTTGCAGATGCGGATGCCGTTATCATTCGAGCCGTCAGCGATATGGGCTGGCTGGCGTTTAAACACGCACTGCGTATGAATAAGCCGATTGCCCTTGAAATGGCAGCCTGCGCATGGGATAGCACGTGGAATCACGGCAATAAGCTTGGCAAAATATATGCGCCTATCCGTTATTTGCATGACCGCATCATTGCTCGACATGCCGATTTCGTCATGTATGTGAGTTATGTGTTTTTACAACGGCGTTATCCGACGAATGGTGAGGTCGCCCATATATCAAATGTGAGGATCGACAAACCTGACGAACAATATGTAGATCAACGACTGAAGGCCATAAAAGTCAAACAAGACGAAATGACAGCTCCTTACACCATTGGTCTTATCGGCAACCTCGATAACCGGATTAAGGGTGTTGATCTGACTTTGCGCGCGCTAGCCAAAGTTGAAGAAGAAAAACCGGGATGTTTTATATTTCATCATCTTGGCCCGGGTGACCCAGAACCTCATATGGCCTTGGCACACGCGCTAGGAATTAGTGAACGAATTCGTTTTGACGGCATGATTAAAAGCGGTGAAGGCGTCATGAAGTGGTTAAGGAAAGTCGATCTCTATTTACAACCATCGTTTCAGGAAGGGATTCCGCGCGCAACCATCGAGGCAATGAGTACGGCTTGTCCGATTATTGCGTCTACTGCTGGCGGAATTCCAGAACTAATAAAAGAAGAGTGGTTAATCAAACCCGGAGATGTTGATAATCTGGCCCGCTTAATCCTCAAGATGCTTGACAATCCTAAATTTCAGTACGAAGCAGGACTGAATAACTATATTGCCAGCCTTGACTATACGAACGATATTCTTGTACCCAGACGGCAAGGGTTCTGGGGTGCTTTTGCAAAATTTGCCAGAGAAAAAGCGCAATAATGTAGAAAGAAAAAACCCAGATAAATCAATGCAATCCTTTCCTTGTGAACACATGGTGATTTATTGTATTGTTAGAAAGGTTGAATTTCTTCCATGGGTCCGAGTTTTTTAACTAAATATCAGGTGGTTTATGTACAACACGAAGCTTATAGTAGTGTCCGCTGTGCTGTGCCTTGCAATCTTGGCGGGGTGTGCCCGTGGGACATTAGCTGATATACAAACTCAAAATAGTTCCCTGAGCAATGAACGCCATGAGCAAAACCAACCGATGGCAACAGAAAAAGTTGATGCGATCGCAAATCCCATCGCGATTGAACCCAAAAAAACCTTTAACGATAGCTGCCACGAAAAGGAAAAAAATGATGCGTATCGCTTAGGAGCTGAAGATCGTCTGGATATCCTAGTTTACGGAGAAACGGAGCTATCTGGCAATTATACTCTTGATACGACAGGGCATATATCTATGCCTCTTATCGGTGACGTTCTTTTGGGCGGATGTAATATCCGTCAGGCTCAGGAAATTATTAAAAACCTTTATGCTGACGGATATCTCGTTGATCCCAGCATTTCGGTTGAAGTTTCTAATTTTCGACCATTTTACATTTTGGGCGAAGTTAAAAGCCCAGGCAAATACGATTATGTCGCAGGAATGAATGTTCTGAAAGCTGCGGCAATTGCGGGGGGCTTTACGTATAGGGCAAACCGTAAAGTCGCAAAAGTTTTACGTTATGACTCATACGGAGAACCGGTTTACCACCAACAAATCTTAGAAGATGAGGTGCAACCGGGAGACGTTATCACGATCCCCGAGAAATTATTTTAGCAATCAAATGGCAGAGACAACGCAAAATTACTATCGATCAAAAGAACCGGGCAATTATGCCGGTTCTGATCTCGATTTGTCGACGTTGTTTCGTGTTATGTGGCGACGAAAAATCTCAATTTTATTTTTTTTGATCCTTGGGGTGACGGTTACTTTTGTATCATTATCTTATATGAAGCCTTTATATACATCACAGGCAGTGATTTTGATCCAGAATAATGCTGGAAAACTGGCTATAAAAGATCTCTCTCAGTTAATTAAGTCCAAATCTTTGAATACTGATTTTGTTTTAACCGAAATTGAGATCATAAAATCCCGGAACATGGTTTCCCAAGTCGTTAAGCGTTTAGGGTTAATTGATGACCCTGAACTTTCTAATCATACGCATGTGCCACAGAATGATCAGAATTTCAAGGCGTTGTTAGTAGACGGTACAACTTTTGAATCTCTTCCACCGGAAACTCTTGATGCCAAGGTTTCTATGACTATCAATAAATTTCTTGAGCGCCTGCGTGTCGTTTCGATCCCGGGGTCGACAGCCGTACAAATCAACTTTACTTCCGAAAACCCTTATAAATCAGCAATCATTACTAACGCAATCGTTGATATTTACACTAATCAAAAAATCAGTGAGCAGACCCGGCTACAACAAAGGTTGTCGGAGTGGTTTGATGAACGTCTACACAATTTGCGTGAACAGGCACTTGAGACCGATAGAAAGATGCAGAAATACAAAATTGAACATGAACTGACCGAAGACCAAACGGATATTATTTCAACCAACCATTTGAATAAATTAAATGAACAGCTGACGGCGGCCCAACTCAAAAAATCTGAAGTTGCAGTGACCTTACAACAACTGAATAAACCAGATGACTTTGAAAATATAGAAGCATTAACGTCAAATGATGTGAATTTTGGAATTCTTAAAAATTTGCGCCTTGAAGAACTGCGCCTAAAAACCGAGATTTCTGATCTTTCTAACCGATATGGCCCTAAACATCCGGTTATCAAAAAGAAGAAATCAGAGATTGATACTATACAGAAGTCTTTGAGGAGCGAAGTTCAGGAGATAAAAAACGCCCTGAATACAGAAATAAAAATTGCCGATGCTAAAGCGAAAGATCTAGAACGACAAATTCGTAGTAATATAAAAAATATTTCAAATAATGCTGATACATTGATGATTCTGCGTGAGTTGGAACGAGAAGCGGATTCAGCGGAACTTGCCCTTAGAACATTTTTAGAGACATACAAGAATATTGCCTGGCAAGATATGCTTCCGGGATCCGGCGTACAGGTGATTTCAGATGCGAGCGTTCCAACGCACCCATCTTTTCCCAACAGCCCCCTATTTTTACTGTTAAGCGCTTTCATTTCACTGTTTCTAGGGATGTCTTTTGCAATTTTCAGGGAGCATGTCGCTAAAAATTAGAGCGTTGCATATGGCATTTATTAGCCCGATTGGGCTTTATTTGTGCTTTTAAAGTTAACATTTTCTAATGTTCTGCAATGTTTTAAATTTTCTATTTATTTTCAGTGCGTTAAATGGATAAAATTTTATCTAAATCTAAGATGTTTTTAATTGAAATTTGTTATCCTGAAAACTGAACTAATAATTGAGGCTGGGTTGTGGCAGGCTTTTTTTTAACATTAACAACAAGTGTGTTTTTTAGTGCCGATGCGCCAAACATAGAAGTTTTGGTGAACGGTGTTGTTTCTGCGTCCTTTATTGAAACCGAACTTGAGGGCAGCGGTAGCACCACCCGAACGCTATATATCGATTATGTCGGACTATCTCCTTCAGATATCACTGTACAAATTAATGATGCCTCTGGTGAAACCGGGAGATACCTCGTTTTGGAAGCCGTTGCGGTCAACGGTCAGAATATTCGTAATAATACGCTGAATGTAAATGATGGCACACCGGTTGACCTTCTAACAACGCTGGAAAGCATGGATTTTGATACAACCAATACGGATTGGTTATTTGGGCAAACCGAACCGCTTTTATCTTATTTTGGAACTTCGACTTACACCGGAACAGGGGCGGATGATACGCAAAACGGCAGCCATACTGTAAATGATGTCATGAATATGGGGGGTGGTAATGATATCGCGAACGGCAGGAATGGTAATGATTTCATGTTTGGTGGCGCCGGCAACGATCTTTTGGTTGGTGCGGATGGCCATGACGTTTTAGTCGGCGGCGATGGAAATGACGAACTGCGTGGCCAGCTTGGTAATGACATCTTGTATGGAGGGCTTGGCGATGACGTTCTCTACGGCAATGAAGGAAACGACACGCTGAATGGTGGTGCAGGTAATGACCTCATCAATGGCTTCCACGACGATGATGTAATTTATGGCGAAGCCGGTATGGATAAGCTTTATGGAGGGGATGGCAATGACACTATCTTTGGTGGCGATGACAAAGACTTCATTTATGGCGAAGCCGGTATGGATAACCTTTCCGGGGGTGAAGGGGACGACATTATCGAAGGTGGCGATGATAATGACATTATTGCCGGCGATGGCGGAAATGACAGGATCTGGGGTGATGCTGGTGATGACAATATAAATGGCGGCGCTGGACTGGATACCATCTATGGTGGTCTTGGTATCGATACAATCAGTGGCGGTGATGATAATGACCGCATTGAAGGCAATGATGGAGACGATATCCTCAATGGCGATGCCGGCCAGGACTACATATATGGCGGCTTGGGCAATGATATTATAGATGGCGGCACCGAAGCCGATATTCTGTATGGTGAAGAGGGTGATGACATTATTAATGGCGGAGATCAGAACGATACGCTCTATGGAGGGGACGGCATAGACACGATGGACGGAGGGGCTGGTTCGGATCGTATATACGGAGATGCCGGTAATGACATTATTTTGGGCAATGGTGGATCAGACACGATCTTTGGCGGGGATGGGAACGATAATATTGATGGAGGGGCTGGTTCGGATCGTATATACGGTGAAGCGGATGACGATACTATTTATGGGCGTGGCGGCGACGACATTATCGAAGGCGGTGACGGTAACGATACAATTTACGGCAATGGTCAGAACGATATTCTTCGCGGGGACGCCGGTGATGACTATCTAAAGGGCGGAACCGGAGACGATAACCTTTACGGCGGCGATGGAAATGACGATCTGCGCGGGGATGACGGAAATGATCGTTTGAAAGGCGGCGCCGGCAACGATCAATTGCGTGGCGGCGATGGCGATGATGTACTCGCTGGTGAAGATGGAGACGATATTCTCTATGGCCAGGGTGGAAATGACAAGCTCTACGGTCAGGCGGGTAATGATGATTTACGTGGCGGCGATGGCGATGATCACCTCTTTGGACGCGAAGGCATCGACATTCTTCAAGGGAATAATGGAAACGACACCTTGGTCTATGACGGAGTGGACACGCTGGATGGCGGCGCAGATATAGACACTATTTTAGTTGCAGGTTATGACACAGTAACCATAGATTTCGCCAGCGGCCTGATTTCCAATATGGAAGCCGTCAATATGGCCAACACGAACGGCATTGCTGCAGCAAATAACCTTCAGATCAGCATGGCGCAGATTGCGGCCAGTTCAGATACAGGAAACATGACAATCACCGGGGACGTTGGTCTGGACCAAGTCAATTTTACCCTGACTGGCTCTGAAACCCGCGGTGCAGACGTTAACATTGATGGCATCGATTATGCTCAGTTCAATGATGGCGGAACGACAGCTTATATACAACTTGGATTGATTTATAACGGATCAGTTCTAACAGCTTCAGGCGGCGGTAGCAGCAATACACCGACCCCAGGAGATGATGTACTCACGGGAACATCTGGGGAAGATACAATCAGCGCGCTTGCTGGTAACGATATCATTATTGGCGAAGCTGGCAATGATACACTCAGCGGAGATGAGGGAAATGATAACATCTACGGCGGTGAAGGAAACGACACGCTAAATGGTGGTGACGGTAACGATATATTGCATGCATCACTTTCCGGCTCCATCACGCCAAGTACAGATCCGGCCACGGTCGTCGCTAATAATCCCGGCGTCGTTTACAGCTCTGAAACCGGAAACTTCTATCAGTTTGTGACGGCAAGCGCGAACTATACAACTGCCGCTGCCACTGCCGCTGCCGCAACGCTTGAGGGCATTTCCGGTCATTTAGTAACCATTACAACTGTTGCCGAAAACACTTTCATAGAAAACCTGACGGGAACAAATTTTGCCTGGATGGACGGAACGGATTCTGTAACCGAAGGCACCTTTGTCTGGACAGCTGGCCCAGATGCGGGAACGCAGTTCTGGAATGATATCGGCAACTACACCAACTTTTATCAAGGATCGCCAACAACTAACTCAAATGCCAATGATAACGTGATTTTCCTTGGAACAACATATAGCGGTACGTGGTATGCTTACACAGGCACCTATGCCACAAACTACCTTATTGAGTGGGAAGGCAGCGATGTTATTCAGGAAATAATTGTCGGATTTGACAGCCGTAATGAAACAAACTATCTCAATGGCGGCGCCGGTGACGATCAACTTTATGGGTCGATGGGCCGTGATATTCTCGTCGGTGGGACAGGTGCAGATATTCTCGAAGGCGGCGCTGGTAATGACAAACTCTACGCAGATGGCCTGTCCGACGCGGAAATTCAAGCCATTTTAACGGCAAATCCTGGCGTGACATATTCAGAAGAAACCGGAAACTTTTATCAGTTTGTCTCTGGTTCATTTAATTACGCGAATGCGCTCGCAGGTGCATCTTCAACCACAATTAACGGCATAGCCGGCCATCTAGCAACGATTACATCAGCAGAAGAAAATAGCTTTATAAACGGTATTGTTGGCGCAAATTTTGTCTGGATCGATGGCTCGGATGCGGCGACAGAAGGTACCTTTGTCTGGACAACTGGCCCAGATGCGGGAACGCAGTTCTGGAATGATATCGGCAACTACGAGAACTGGTATCAGAACTCACCGACAAGCAATACAAATGCCAACGACCACGTTGTATTTTTGGGACAAAATTATAACGGCCAGTGGTACATATTCGGCGACAACACCAACCTAAATGGTTACGTGATTGAATGGGAAACATCAAGTTTTGGAACAGATACATCGGCTAATTCTCTCAATGGCGGTTACGGTGCGGATGACCTTTATGCGTCTGGCGGGATTGACACGTTTATCTTTGAAGCTGCCAGCGCTTTTTCAGATATTGATACCATTCACGATTTTGATAACACTGCAGATATTCTCGACATTTCGGATATTTTAAGTGGAATAAATGTTGATGCAAGCAATGTTGCAGATTATGTCTCAGTTGATGAATTAACCGGTGTTCGCGTTGACGTGAACGGCACCGGTACATTCGGTGCGGGGACACAAATAGCATCATTCAGTAGTGCTGTTGGGGTCGACGACGCTCTAACCATGTTCAACAACGGTGATCTGATCGTCTAAGGTAGATTCTATAGTACCTTTTAGGCTTATAGTACCGGGGCAAAAATCAAATTTCTGTAAAGTGGCTGTGAGTGGTGATCGCGCAGGGATTCGAACCCTGGACCTACTGATTAAAAGTCAGTTGCTCTACCAGCTGAGCTACGCGATCTCACGAATTAACCCCTTAGGGCTACAAAAGATTGTGGAAACATATGGATTTAGAAGGCGTACGTCAAGCTTTCTTTGGGGAGGGTTTCGAAAATTTCCGGGAGATGGCCTTTGCAACCTGAGGTGTGACGAATTCGTTGATGTCGCCACCCAAAGAGGCTATTTCCTTGACAAAACTGGCGGAAATGAACTGCCATTTATCAGCGGCCATCAAGAACACGGTTTCAATATCGGGGTCGAGCTTGGCGTTCATGCCGGTGAGCTGGAATTCATATTCGAAGTCTGATACGGCGCGCAGGCCGCGGAAAATACAGTTTGCTTGCATTTCGCTGGCAAAATGGACCAGCAGGTTGTTGAAGGAGCGGACCTCAATCTCACAGCCTTTTTCCTGCATGTTCTCAATGTCGGTGCGAACCATCTCAACGCGCTCCTCATAGGTGAAAAGCGGGCCTTTGCGGGCGTTATCGGCAACGCCGATGATGAGCTTGTCCACCATGCGCGAGGCGCGGCGGATCAGGTGCAGATGCCCCTTGGTCACGGGGTCAAACGTGCCGGGATATACGCCGATGAGGTATTTGCCGTTATTCTGCGTCATCGCTCTCGGCAGCTTCGTCCGCAGGGGGCTGAGTTTGGGCGCTTTCGGTTTTTTCATCACCCTCTTCCGGCAAAACTTCGCCCTCAAGCTCATCCTCATCTTCATCATCATCTTCCTGGACCAGCCAGGCGACGGAGACGACGTTTTCATCGTCTCCGACCTTGAAGATGGTGACACCCTGGGCGCTGCGCCCCGTCACACGGATATTTTCAACCGGCGTGCGGATCAGCTTGCCTTTATCGGTGACCAGCATGATCTGGTGGCTATCGGTTACCGGGAAAGTGGCGACGACTTCGCCACCGTTTTTCTTGGTTAGAGACATGTTGGCCACGCCTTGGCCGCCGCGCCCGGAGGTGCGGTATTCGTAGGCAGAGGTGCGTTTGCCGAAACCTTTATTGGAGACGGTGAGGACGATTTGCTCTTTCTTCAGAAGCTCGCGGAAGCGCTCTTCGGAAAGTTCCAGCGTGGTTTCCTCATATTCGAAGTCTTCATCATCGCTGCCGACGATCTGGCTGGCGGCTTTTAGGTAGGCGTTACGCTCATCGGGTGTAATGTCAACGTGTTTGAGAATCGACATGGAGATAACCTCATCGCCTTTTTGGGCGAGCTTAACCCCGCGTACGCCGGTGGAATTGCGCCCGGCAAAGACGCGAATATCGGTGACGGGGAAACGGATGGCTTTGCCCATTTTGGTGGCCAGCATCACGTCTTCATCCTCGGTACATATTTTGACCGAAACAAGGCTTTCCTCCTCGCCCAGTTTCATGGCGATCAGGCCATTGGAGCGGATGTTGGCGAAGTCTGTAAGTTTGTTGCGTCGGACCGATCCGTGCGAGGTGGCAAACATGATGTCGAGATCATCAATAACATCAACATCTTCTGGCATGCGCATATAAACATTCACCTTTTCATCTTTTTCAAGCGGCAGAAGGTTGATGATCGCTTTGCCTTTGGATGTCGGAGAGCCCAGCGGTAATTGGTAAACCTTCATTTTGTGCACGATACCGCGCGAAGTGAAAAACAGAATCGGCGTGTGGGTGCTTGCGACAAACAGGTCGGAGACAAAGTCCTCGTCTTTCGTACTCATCCCGGCGCGGCCCTTGCCGCCGCGGCGCTGGGCGCGATAGGTGTCGAGCGGTACACGCTTCACATAGCCCTCATGCGTAATGGTGACAACCATATCTTCGCGCTGGATAAGATCTTCCATATCCATTTCGAACTCGGCTTCGCAAAGCTCTGTGCGGCGGGGGGTATCGAAACGATCCTTGATCTCTTTAAGCTCTTCGACCAGCACTTCGAGCAGACGCTCGCGGTCTGCGAGAATTTCGAGATATTCGGCGATTTTATCGGTGATTTCCTTAAGCTCGGCAGCGATTTTATCACGCTCGAGGCCTGTTAACCGGTGCAGGCGTAGCTCGAGAATAGCCTTGGCTTGCGCCTCGGACATCTGATAAGTGCCGTCATCATTCAGTGGGTGTTCAGGATCGTCGATCAACTCAATAAGCGGGGCAACGTCTTTGGCGGGCCAACTTTTCGCCATCAGCCCTTCGCGGGCGGTAGTCGGGTCCGGCGCGCCGCGGATCAGAGCGATGACCTCATCGATATTGGCGACAGCCACGGCCAACCCAGCCAAAATATGGGCGCGGTCACGGGCTTTACCGAGTTCGTATATCGTGCGGCGCGTGATGACTTCCTCGCGGAACTTTACGAAGGCCTTGATCATGTCACGGATTAACATCATCTGCGGCTTGCCGTTATGCAGCGCGACCATGTTGCAGGCGAAATTGCTTTGCAAGGCGGTGTGCTTAAAGAGCTGATTGAGCACGACATCGGCAATCACGCCGACTTTCAACTCAATTACAATGCGCACGCCCTCGCGGTCTGATTCATCGCGAATTTCAGCGATGTCTTCGACGATTTTTTCGCGACCGACTTCGCCGAGGCGCTCAAGCAGCTTGCCTTTGTTGACCTGATACGGAATTTCATGAACGATGATCGCTTCGCGCTTCCCAATTTCTTCAATCGAGGTTTTTGAGCGCATGACGACCGAGCCGTTGCCGGTGTGATAGGCTTTATAAATACCGTTTTTGCCCATAATTTTAGCGCCAGTCGGAAAATCCGGGCCGGGGATGATTTCGTTGATTTCTTCGGTAGTGATGTTCGGGTTATCAACCATGGCTACGCAAGCATCTATAACCTCGCCAAGATTGTGCGGCGGGATGTTGGTGGCCATCCCCACGGCAATTCCTCCTGCCCCGTTGACGAGCAGGTTTGGCACGCGCGAAGGTAAAACGCTAGGTTCGGTAAGAGATTCATCGTAGTTGGGACGAAAATCGACGGTTTCTTTTTCTATGTCCTGCAGCAGGACTTCGGCAGCTTTGTCCATCCGTGCTTCGGTGTAGCGCATCGCCGCAGGGCTATCGCCGTCCATAGAGCCAAAATTCCCTTGCCCGTCGATCAGCGGCAAACGCAGGGACCAAGGCTGGGCCATCCGGACCATAGAATCATAAATAGCCGCATCGCCGTGCGGGTGATATTTACCCATAACATCCCCGACGACGCGGGCGGATTTTTTGTAGGGTTTATCGGAGGTATAACCTCCTTCGCGCATGGCGTAGAGGATACGCCGGTGGACGGGCTTCAATCCATCACGCACATCGGGCAAAGCGCGGGATACGATCACACTCATGGCATAATCGAGGTAAGATTGCTTCATTTCCTCTTCAAGGGAGATGGTGGGAATTTGATCGTCTTCAATAACGGAGGAATCGCTCATGGATAAACCTTATAAACTCTTATTTTTAGGTGGTTCTGATCGTACATATTTTTCTAGCAAATATGACAGCGCAAAGATAGCAAAACCTGTCATCATTCCAGGAACTAAATCCATCAATTGTGCCTGCAATCCAAGACCGTGACGCCAGTACACGGCCACGCCAAATCCGGCGACCATCATGGTGACGGCGAGACGCTGGGTCGGTTTTTCTCCGAACAGTATCAAAACGACCAAAGGCGCTACAGCTGAAGCCATTCCACCCCAGGCCAAAACCACCAGTGAGAGCACATTTTGGCTGGCCAGCAGGGCGATCGCTACGATCATGCAGATCACCGCAACTGTGCCAAGACGCGCCAGCGCGTAGGAGTTACGGAGCTGTGGAAAGACATGCTGGGTCAATGCCGAGGATGCGGAAAGCAAGAGCGAGTCGGCTGTAGACATCGTTGCAGAAAACAGCCCCGCAACCATGAAGCCGACGAAAACGGGCGGCAGAAGGTCTTCCCAAAGAGCAGGAATCGATAATTCAGGGTCAAAACCGCCTTCGATTTCAGGAATCATAACGCGAGCAATAAAGCCGACCAGCGTAGCCAGGGCTAAAACGCTCCAGCGCCAGCTCAGATAGATGCGCCGGGCGGTAAGCAAATCTTCATCGGAGCGCGCAACCATATGGCGCACCATCAACTGGGGTTGGCCCAGCACCCCTACACCAAAGGCCAGCCAGCCTATAAAAACGGAAATAAATTTGGTTTGCGCCGGATTGACCAGCGCCGGGTCGATGGCTTTGAGTTGTCTGTAAAGCTCTCCAAAACCTCCGATCTGCTCCATTGCGACCCAGACCAGCACCATGAGAGAAAGTATGATGATGATCGCCTGCACCGCATCGGTCCAGATCGAGGCGCGAATGCCTCCTGCCCAGCAATAGGCCAGAAGCACGAACGCGCCGACAAAAACAAAGATGTTGTAGTCCCAGTCAAAAAGTGCTTCGCCGATCTTGGCACCGGCCACAAGTTGGGCGCTACAATAGGTCCCCAGAAAAACCACGGTGAGCATAGCGGTAATAACAGTGACGATTTGGAAGTCGCGCCCTGCCAATTTACCAACCAGTGACGGATAAGTATGGGCTTTGGTTTCAATTGCTTTGCGGCGTATTTTGTTGCCGGCGATAATCCAGCCCAAATGATCGCCGATCGTTAGCCCGACAACCGCATATACGGCTGTGAGACCGGAATTGTAAGCCAGCCCGGCAAAGCCGATGAAGGTTGCGCCGCTGGAGATCGTTGCACCGTAGGACAAAGCCACCAGCCATGCAGGAATGGAGCGCGAAGCCAGGAAATAATCTTCGATATTATTTTTTCGAAAAAAGGATGAGGCCAGACCGACGCCTGTGAAAAAGATAAAAAACACCAGAAAGCTAATCAGCATGGCATCCATGATCGAGTATCCTTTGGTTTACGGGCAACCCTACGGGCTTTGGGTTTCCGTACGAAATCTCACAAGCGCCTGATCGAGCATACGCACGATTTCCGGCGCGATTCGTGCATTGAGCTGTTCTTGTTTATCACTGGCCGATCGCGCTTCAGGCTGGTTATAATAGGCCACCATGGCCTCAAGTTCTTTCAGGGTAAAAATTTCAGCGTAGGAATCGACGGTGATTTTTTCCAGCGCCTTGGGGTTCATGATTTTTAGCAGAGCAGAGCGCACGACTTCTTTGTCATTTTCCGATGCGCCAGCCATGGCCCGTTCAAGATATGCATTGATGGCGGTTTCGAGTTGCTGTTTGGCCGGACGAATTTCGAGCATTTTTTCTGCCAATTTCAGGCGCTGGGGAAAATCATCGCCCTGTGCGAAAGCTGGCGCACAGAACATCAAAATACTAACGAAAAGCGTTAAACGAAGCATACCCTAAAACGGAATTTCGTCTTCGAGTTCATCGACCGGAGCGGCGGCTTGAGCCTGTGTCGGTGCGCCTTGGGAGAACCCGCCGCCCTGGCTATATCCGGCATTATCGTTACCGCTGCGTCCATCAAGCATCACGAGCTTGGCATCATAGCCGCGCAACACCACTTCGGTGGTGTATTTTTTCTGGCCGTCCTGTTCCCAACTGCGCGTTTGAAGCTGGCCTTCCAGATAAATTTTAGAACCTTTTTTTAGGTAGTTCTTACAAACATTGACCAGACCGGGAGAGAAGATCACAACGCGGTGCCATTCGGTTTTTTCTTTACGCTCGCCAGAGGCTTTATCTTTCCAAGTTTCGGATGTAGCAATAGAGAGGTTACAAACTTCGTCACCACTTTGCATGGATCGCACTTCGGGGTCTGCGCCGAGATTACCGATTAATGTTACTTTGTTTAATGAACCAGACACGTTTTTACTCCTAACAATTAAATCTTAAGCGCCCACTATAGCGTCCGGGCGTGACTTTGCAAATAAGTATTGGACTTCTGCGCGGCCTTATCCCATATAAGGCATTATGAGCTTGAAAACTATTTCTATCCGCGGTGCGCGGGAACATAACTTAAAGGATATCAATGTCGATATGCCGCGTGACAAGTTGATTGTCATTACGGGGTTGTCGGGGTCGGGGAAGTCCTCTCTCGCCTTTGACACGATTTATGCGGAAGGCCAGCGGCGTTACGTTGAGTCTTTGAGCGCCTATGCGCGGCAATTTCTGGAACTGATGCAAAAGCCGGATGTCGATAGCATTGAAGGGCTGTCTCCGGCGATTTCGATTGAGCAGAAAACCACGAGCCGCAACCCGCGCTCAACCGTGGGAACCGTGACGGAGATTTACGATTACATGCGCCTGCTGTGGGCGCGCGTGGGCGTACCCTACTCTCCGGCAACGGGCAAACCAATCACCAGTCAAACAGTCAGCGAGATTGTCGATCGCATCATGGCGATGGGCGATGGGACAAAGCTCTATCTGCTAGCCCCCATCGTGCGTGGGCGCAAGGGCGAATACCGCAAGGAATTTAAAGAGCTACAGGCGAAGGGCTTTCAGCGCGTGAAGGTTGACGGCACGCTGTATGAAATCGGCGATGTGCCGACGCTAGATAAAAAGCTCAAGCATGATATTGAGGTGGTGGTGGACCGATTGGTCGTGCGCGAAGATATGGGCAACCGACTGGCGGATTCTGTGGAGACGGCTCTGCGACTGGCCGACGGGCTGGTTCTGGTCGAGAATGCGGAAGACGGAACTCAAGAGCTGTTTTCCGAGAAATATGCCTGCCCTGTTTCGGGTTTTACGATCCCCGAAATTGAGCCGCGGCTGTTTTCGTTTAACTCGCCGCACGGAGCTTGTCCAACCTGTGACGGGCTGGGCAAGCGGATGTATATGGATGAGGCTCTGGTGGTGCCGGATGGCTCGAAGTCTTTGTTGAAAGGCGCGATTGAGCCATGGTCGAAGAGCTTTGCGCCGTTTTATATGCAGGCGCTCGAAGGCGTGGCTGCGCATTACGGGTTTAGCGCGGCGGAGAAGTGGGACAAACTGCCTCGCAAATATCAGGAGATTATCCTGTATGGGTCCGGTGATGAACCGATTGCGATTACTTACAACACCAAGACCGAGAGCACGTGGAAATCAAACAAGCCCTTTGAGGGGGTGATCCCCTCTTTAGAACGGCGGATGATTGAAACAGATTCGAATTCAGCACGGGAAGAACTGGCGAAGTATCAGGCAAGCGCGCCGTGTGAGGCGTGCGAGGGACACCGGTTGAAGCCCGAAGCGCTGGCGGTGAAGATTGACGGGAAGAATATCTCCGAGGTCGGAACCTATAGCATTGAAGAGGCTGGCGAGTGGTTTGAACGTCTTTCTCATCCCGTCATTGCGAGCGAAGCGAAGAAATCTAGAAAGCAAAAGAATGGATTGCCGCGGCCTGCTGACGCAGACCTCGCAATGACGAATGAAGAAATCCTCACCCCCCAACAATACCAAATTGCTGAAAAGATCCTGAAAGAAATTAATGAACGTCTGAATTTTCTGCGCAATGTGGGACTGGATTATCTCAACCTGTCGCGCAATTCCGGAACGCTTTCGGGTGGAGAAAGCCAGCGCATCCGCCTCGCCTCGCAGATTGGTTCGGGGCTAACGGGTGTTTTATATGTCCTGGACGAGCCGTCCATCGGCCTGCACCAGCGCGATAATAACCGTTTGCTGGAAACGCTGACGCGCCTGCGCGATATGGGCAATACGGTGATCGTGGTTGAGCATGATGAAGATGCGATCCGCGCCGCAGATCACCTGATTGACATGGGGCCCGGCGCGGGTGTGCATGGAGGCCGTGTGGTGGCGGAAGGGCCGCCGGAAGAGGTGTTTAAATCCGGACGCTCAATGACGGCAGCATACATGAACGGGACGAAAGAGATTGTGGTTCCGACGCAAAGGCGCAAAGGCAAAGCCAGGCAATTCATTGAAGTGATTGAGGCCAGCGGCAATAATCTGCAAAATGTGTCGGCAAAAATTCCTTTGGGCACCTTTACCTGCGTAACGGGCGTATCGGGCTCAGGCAAATCGACCTTTACGATTGATACGCTCTACCGGGCGGCCAGCCGGACATTGATGAAAAGCAAAGAACAACCCCTGCCCTGTAAGGATATCAAGGGGCTGGCGTTTGTTGACAAGGTTATTGATATCGACCAATCACCAATTGGGCGCACGCCACGCTCTAACCCTGCGACCTATACCGGCGCGTTTACGCCGATCCGCGAATGGTATGCAGGCCTGCCCGAGGCCAAGGCGCGGGGGTACGGGCCGGGGCGCTTTAGCTTTAACGTCAAAGGCGGGCGATGCGAAGCATGTAAAGGCGACGGGGTAATCAAGATTGAGATGCATTTCCTGCCCGATGTGTATGTGGAATGCGAAACTTGCCACGGTCGGCGTTATAATCGCGAGACGCTGGAGATTAAGTACAAAGATAAATCGATTGCCGATGTACTGGATATGACAGTCGAAGAAGCCGCCGATTTCTTTAAGGCGGTTCCGTCGATCCGCGACAAGATGGAAACACTCAAAGATGTTGGCCTCACCTATATTAAGGTGGGACAACAAGCCACGACTTTATCGGGCGGGGAGGCACAGCGGGTAAAACTGTCGAAAGAGCTGTCGAAACGCTCAACAGGCAAGACGCTGTATATCCTCGATGAACCGACAACGGGCTTGCATTTCGAGGATGTACGAAAATTACTCGAAGTGCTGCATTCCTTGGTTGATAAGGGTAATACGGTGGTGGTGATTGAGCATAATCTGGATGTTATCAAAACGGCCGATCATATTATCGATATCGGCCCGGAAGGCGGGCATAAGGGCGGCAGGATCTTGGCCGAAGGGACGCCGGAGGAGATTTGCAATGTGAAGGCAAGCTATACAGGGCAGTATCTCAAGCCGATTCTGGAGAAGAAAAATATCAAGATTGCAGCAGAATAACTTTTTAATATCAATACTTTAATTTTAATAATTGAGTTTTTATTAATTTTTTGTTAGTGTTATGCATAATCGAGAAACGGCAAGGTATGGAGAATTGATATGGCTTCAGTTGTTGGTGTAGTAAAAGGTACGACTCTCGCTATAGGCGCAGGGGCCGTGCTTGGCCCGGCTTTTTTAGTAGTTGCGCAGGGAGGCACGTGGGCCGCAGGTGCCCACGCGAGCGCCAGCTTATTAGGAAATGGTGTCGTTAGAGCTGGCGAAATTGGGTTAGCAACCGCAGAGGCCGCATTCGGATAAATTTTCATAAAAATGGTGCCTCCGGAGAGAATCGAACTCTCACTTCCGTAAGGAAACGGGATTTTGAATCCCGCGCGTCTACCAGTTCCGCCACAGAGGCGCACCACATCGAATAGCGGTTATCAATAAGCGTTTATTGGTTTTATTTCAATACCAATTTCGTTATTTTGTTCGGATGAATGAACAGCCGCGCAAAATCTCCAAAGTTTTAATTGATCTTCAAAAAACTTTACCAGAAGAAAAAATTTGTACATTTGACTTGCTCGAAGCCCTGCACGAGCGCGGTTTTGGATTTTTGCTGTTTATCTTTGCACTGCCCGCGGCGCTGCCGTTGCCGGGGCTGGGCGTGAATGTGATTATCGCGCTGCCGCTGTTGTTCCTGACAGCGCAGCAGGCGCTGGGACGGCATTCGATCTGGATCCCGGAGAAGATGAAATATAAGTCCATCAGCCGGGCACGGTTTGAGGCTATGCTTACGGCTGGCCTGCCCTTCATCACCAAAGTCGAGCTTTTGGTTCGCCCGCGGCTGGGCTTTATCACGCACGGTTTGTTTGGCAACCTCATCGGGGTGGCCGGGCTTGTCATGGCGCTGTCAATCTGTGTGCCGTTGCCTCTGACCAATACGGTGCCCGCGATGGGAATTGCCCTGATGGCGCTGGGTGTGATTATGCGCGACGGGCTGGCGGTGCTAACCGGAGCGATTCTGGGCCTGATATGGGTTGCTATGCTGGCTTATGTTCTTATATTTTTAGGTACGGAAGGGTTGGATTTAATCAAAGAAACGATTAGATCATTAATATGATGGTTTCGTTTATTCGCAAATTGCTGTCCTGCCGCGTGCTTGTCCTGCTTGGCATTACCGGGGTTTCGGTATTTTCCTTGTTGATGGCGCTGACGGCAGAAGTGTATTTCGGGCTGGAGCCTTGCATTCTTTGTGTTTACCAGCGTTTTCCATTTCTGGCTGTAGCCATTTTAGGTCTTATTGGACTGGCGATGAAATCGAAGCCTGCGGTGCAGCGGGTCATCATCGCCCTTAGCGGCCTGACCTTTCTGGTCAACAGCATTATCGCCTCTTACCATACAGGCGTGGAGCAGAAATGGTGGGCTTCGGCCTTTGAGGGCTGCGCTGTCCCGCCTCTGGGGGATGAACCGCAGACTATTTTAGAGAACATCCTGAGCGCACCAACGGCGAACTGCGCAGAAATTCCGTGGCAAGATCCGATCATCGGCCTATCCATGGCGAATTACAATGCGCTGATGTGCTTCGGGCTGTTTGTGGTATGCATTTTGAGCTTTATGCTTTTAAGAAACACCCAGAAGACTGAAGGCTGCCATCACGCCCAGCACCAATGTGGAATGGAAAATAAAGAAACCGACTGATTGCTTCAGTGTGCGTTTCTTGGAAAAATCAAATAAATCGTCAAACATGACCTTAGAACCTTTTACTCAGAATGCTGCAAACAAAGGTTCATAGCGCGAAAGACCGCGGAAAGTCAAGGTTTTTAAGAGGAACAAAAAAGCCGGGGCGCTTTACGCCACCCCGGCTCTTTCAATATTTTAGTTCTGTTACTTACCCAATGTGGTCAGGTAAGACACAACGACCATACCGAGCATCACGTTCACGGTGTATGCTAGATACACGCCGAGGAACATGATCACTACAGACATGATGTCGCCTGTCAGTTTCTTTCCTGTCAGGATTGTGCTGCCCAGGACCAAAGTCCAGATCGCACCGATCATGGTATGGATCGAGCCTCCGTCGAAGAAACTCCCGACAGAACCTTCAATCACACCCAGTGTCACCAGATAGTGACCCAGGAAAGTTGATAATCCGACCAGCAGCATAACGTGGAATAGGAAAAACCCTACTGCACCTGTGATCGAACGAGTATGTGCAAGATTTGTAAGATGATTAAACATAATACACTCCTTTCGTTGCACGTGGTTAAGCGGAAACATAAGTCCAACCGTGGCCTTGTCCGCGTCTTTTCCAGCAGTGTCAAAGGAGCTTTATTTTCTAAACCGTTCTCCGTGACAAAGCCGAAACTTTATTTTGAACCCTATTAGAGTTCGTCTAATTCCGTATCCCAGTACAGAAAGTCTCCCCAGCTTTTGTGTAGAAAGTTCGGGGGGAACTTTCGCCCGTGCCCCTGAAGCTCATGCAGCATAGGCTGCCTTGGCTCATGGATCGGATACATATTTACTTCGTGCGGCATGCGGTTGCCTTTTTGCGTGTTGCATTTCTGACATGCCGCAACGATATTCTCCCAGTTCGTACGCCCTCCTCTGGAGCGCGGAATTACATGATCAAAAGTTAGTTCATGCGTTTTAAATGTGTTTGCACAATATTGGCATTGCCAGCGATCACGCAGGAACACATTAAATCTTGTAAAGGCCGGGCTTCGCGCCCTCGGCACATATTCTTTCAGAGCCAGCACACTGGGCAGCTTCATATCAAAACTCGGTGAGTGGACAACACGATCATATTCCGATATCACCGTGACCGTATCTCGAAAAATGGCCTTCACAGCTTCCTGCCAAGGCCATATTGAAAGCGGAAAATAACTCAGCGGCCTATAGTCAGCATTCAGCACAAGGGCTGGACATTGTTCAAGAGAGGTTGCTGCATTCATGTGCCCACACTCCTAACGTTTTTCCGTTGGCTTCGGTCGGAGGTCCGATAACATAGTGCGGTTCATAGTGCTGATCAGACCTCGCGCATCTAACACTTTCATTATACCATAAACCCGCGCCTTTCCTAAGTTTTTCGGTGGTTTCTATGCTGCACAACACCAATTTCCGTATTGCAATATTTTTCATATACCATAATAATTTTATGATTATTCAGTGGGTTATACCTCCTTGCGAAAGCAAAAAAGAGGAACTGTGCAGTGCGATATTCAAGTTGAATTAATTTATAAAAAAATACGCCGCAACGCTTTGAAAAAACATTTCTTACAATAATACAGATTTCAAAAATTCTGTGCCTGATTTTATCCCTGTTTCATCGATAGAATGCGATAGGCCCGGCGTGGTGTAACCACTCACTTCAAAGCCGCTGCGTTCTAACATGCTGCGTGCATGAGCGTATGCCTCGACAGGAACAACATCGTCAGCCTGCCCATGAATAAGGCGCACCGGGATTTTATTTGGTCCCGCTTCCCCGATCATAGAACCGGAATAGCCCAGTACACCGGCCAGCGTTTTTGGGTATCTGGGTGCGGCATACAGACTCATCATCGTGCCCTGAGAAAAGCCAACCAGCGCGGTCTTATTTGCGGGGATCTGATATTTTTCAATTTGATCAGCGATAAATTTCTGCAATATGGGGGCGGCGGTTTCGATTTCTGTGAGCATTTTATCGGGATCACGATCTTGAAAGGAAAACCATTGATAGCTGTTTGGATAGCCTGGGGGGACCATATCGCACACAAACGGCGCATCGGGTGAAACGAACGCGGCGTCAGGCACTTTCGCCGCAAAATACGGCGCCAATGAGATAAGATCCTGCCCGTTCGAGCCCAGCCCGTGCAGCAAAATCACCAGACTTTCGACCTGCCCTTGCGGCAATGCTTCATAAATATTGTTTATTTCACCTTCACTCATGCTATATGGCTAGCATGATCATGCGCACGACCCAAAGCCTATTCCTATTCGGCCTGTTTTTTCTTGCGGGCAATGTTGCCTGTGCGCAAGAGCCTTCGGTTGAGCAGCAGATCGTCGAGCGCGTTAAAAACTCTGAAAATAAAAATTTTGTCAGCCTGTCGGTAGAAAATGACTCTATTGGCGGGGGGACGGATCAGTTTTACACCAGCGGCGTGCGCCTGAGCTGGTTCAATGTGAATACACCTGTGCCGCCTATGATTGATGAAATGGCGGATATGGTGCCGACTTTTGATCTCAACGAAACCACCAGCACCCTTTTTACATTGGGGCAGAACATCTATACACCGGAAGATATTCGTATTGCCGCCAATCAGGATAATGACCGGCCATGGGCGGCGTTTCTTTACGGTTCTGTGGGGCTGGCGACACTGGAAAATAACCATATTGATGAACTGGAAGTAACGCTCGGCATTGTTGGCCCGGAAGCTTTGGGTGAACAGGCGCAGAAATTTATTCATAGCCATGTGACAAGTTCTCCAACTCCTAAAGGCTGGCGGCACCAGCTTGATTTTGAGCCTGGACTTATCATCTCCGCGCAGCGGCGCTGGCCGGGAGCTTATCACAAGACCATCGGCGATTACCGTTTGCGCGCTGAGCCGAATGTAAACGCCTCTTTAGGAAATATTTATACCTATATCGGGAGCGGTGTCAGCCTCTCTTTCGGCCCGTATCAGGGATACTTGCAAGATACGCCGCCGCGGGTGCGTCCTGCCATGCCCGGATCAGGTTATTTCGAAACGCCGGATCAGAACTGGAGCTGGTATCTGTTTGCCGGGCTCGACGGGCGGCTTATGGGGCACAATATTTTTCTGGATGGCAATACATTCAAAAGCAGCCACAGCGTCGATAAAAAGCCTTTTGTCGGCGATGTCTCCGCAGGGGTCGCCTTTACGCTTGGCAATTATCGGCTCTCCTATGCGATTAATGGACGCTCGAAAGAATTTGACGGGCAAAAGGGAACAAGCGTTTTTGGATCTTTAACGCTGTCGACACGATTCTAGCTCCGGCGTCATTGCGAGCGCACGTGAAGCAATCCATCTATTGGGCAGAACTCAGAGATGGATTTCCGCGTCAGACCTTCTGCCCTCCTCGCAATGACGAAATGCAGTGACAATGTCGCTTTCAGCCCGTATATTCTAATTTATGAAATACGATCTTCTTCATATTCAGGGACAACCCTATGTACTGGTGCCGCTGCATGATTACCGCAGCATGGTCAGCGGCGGGAAAAATAAGGGACTGCCGGATGAGATTCTCGATGCGCTCACAGCCCGCGAAGAAAGCCCGGTGAAAATTATGCGTAAACATCGCGGCATGACGCAAAAGGAACTGGCGGCGCTGGCCGGAATTTCACGGCCCTATCTCACCGAAATTGAAACCGGAAAAAAAGACGGCTCGATTCGCGCGATGAAAGCGCTGGCCGATGTGCTGGGCGTGAGCGTCGGGGCGCTGGCTTAGTTTGACAAGTTTATACTCAATATATTATACATAATCATTATGTTTACATACCGACTTACACAACCCTGGGAATATGATGAGATTGCGGCCTTAAACTGGCTGCCGCAGAGCGTTCGTGATGCGTTTTCCCGTTTCAGCGACCGGACGAAAGATATCATCGCCTTTAAATACATCAATAATGGAATCATTGAAGGTGTTGGCATTGCGAAATTTAAACATAATCGTCTGGGAACGCATATCGTCATTGGCCACCTGAATGTCAAGGATGGCTGTCGAGGCCAAGGCATCGGCAGCGCTCTGCTCAATCATTTTTTAGAGATTTCTGTTCAAAATCATGTTCCTTGCCGACTGCAAGTCGCTCCCTTTAATCGCGGGGCCAAACGGCTATATGGGCGGTTTGATTTTTCTGTGGCTCCCGATGAACAGGACCCTGGAACACTTTGGATGGCCAGATATCCGTTATCGTTTCAACCCGCCCATAATGCCGCGCATGACTTCGCGGGCGATAGTGCGGCCTATTGAAGAGCTGATTGAACGCACCATAGATTTTACAGCCGCTTCGCCGACGCTTTGACGGCTGGAGCGGTGTTTGGGTTGAGCATTCTCAGCCGCCTCTTGCGCTTTTTCAGCCTGCTCGGCGGCTTTTTTGGCGCGCAGCTGCAATACTTCATAGGCGCTTTCGCGGTCCTGTGTCTGGTTATATTTTGTGCCCAGACCGCTGGCTTTCATCTGCATGGTTTTGGCGTCAGGACTAGCCGGGCCGAGGCGTGAGGATGGTGGGCGGATTAGTGTGCGCTGGACAATTGAGGGCTGGCCATTACCTTCCAGAGTCGAGACCAGCGCCTCGCCGACACCCAGTTCGGTGATGACTTCAGCCACGTCGAATTTGTCATTTTCGCGGTAAGTCTGGGCTGCCAGCTTGATGGCCTTTTGCTGTTTGGGGGTGAAGGCGCGCAAGGCGTGCTGGATGCGGTTTCCGAGCTGACCCAAGATACTGTCAGGAACGTCTGCGGGGTTTTGAGTGATAAAGAACACGCCAACGCCTTTGGAACGAATCAGACGCACGACTTGCTCCACCTTATCGAGCAGCGCCTTGGGCGCGTCATCAAAAAGCAAATGCGCTTCATCGAAAAAGAAGACCAGTTTCGGGCGGTCGGCGTCACCAGCCTCTGGCAGTTCCTCGAATAATTCAGCCAGCAGCCAGAGCAGGAAGGTGGCGTAGAGCCGGGGGGATTGCATCAATTTATCGGCGGCGAGGATGTTGACATGGCCACGCCCGTCGAGATCGGTGCGCATAAAATCGCGTAAGTCCAGCGCGGGTTCGCCGAAGAAATCAGCCGCGCCTTGATCTTCGAGGCGCAGAAGTGAACGCTGAATTGCGCCGACGCTTTGCGGGCTGACATTGCCGTAGGTTTTGGAAATTTCGGCGCGTTGTTCATGCACGGTATTCAGGAGTGCACGCAGATCTTTAAGGTCGAGCAGCAGCAGGCCTTGTTCGTCGGCCACGCGGAAGGCGATATTGAGGACGCCTTCCTGTGTGTCGTTAAGTTCGAGAATGCGCGCCAGCAAAAGCGGGCCCATTTCGGAAACAGTCGTGCGGATCGGATGGCCCTGATCCCCAAACAAATCCCAGAATACGGCTGGGTAGGCCCGCGCTTTATATTCATCGCCAAAACCGATGATGTCAGCGCGTTTGGTCAGGAAATCCTGCATTTCTGAGGGCTGGCAAATACCGGACAGGTCGCCCTTCACATCGGCCATAAAGACCGGCACACCCACATCAGAAAAGCCTTCGGCCAAATTTTGCAGCGTGACAGTTTTTCCCGTTCCAGTCGCCCCGGCGATCAGACCATGACGGTTCCCCCATTTCAGCGGGAGGTACTGGGCGAGTTTTTCTTTGCCAACGCTTTGGCCGACATAAACGGCATCGTCTCTAAGCTTTTTCATGCTTCATTCCTCTTTGTCATTGCGAGCGCGAAGCAAATGCATAGCATTTGTTCGCATTTTTATAAAGCAAACAAATCTGTGAGTTGCTTTGCGCGAAGCAATCCAGAAACAGCAAAACAAAAATGGATTGCCGCGTCGTCTTTGCCTCCTCGCAATGACGGTTACTTTAGTTTCTTAAATGCCTGTTCCAGGTCAGCGATGAGATCGTCTGGATCTTCAAGGCCGATTTGCAGACGCAAGAGTTGTCCGGTTTCGTTCCATTTTTTGGCTTTGCGCCAGCCGATTTCGATTTGCGGCTGGAGCAGGCTCATATAGCCGCCCCATGAACTGCCGATGGGAAAGAGTTCCAGCACGTTGATGAAATTACTGACCTGCTCTTTGGAATAATCTTTGAGCAAGATGCTGAGCAATCCGTTAGAACCGGAAAAATCACGTTTCCACAGAGCGTGGGTTGGGTGATCGGGCAACGCGACGTGATAAACGCGGCGCACCTCATCCCTGCCCTGTAGCCACTGCGCGATTTGCAGGGCGCTGGCGGCCTGGCGCTTCATACGCATTTTCATGGTGCGCAACCCGCGCAGAGCCAGCGATAAATCCAACGAGCCGGGGCAATGGCCGAGATCAACATGCGCGGATTTGAGGCGCTTATAATGCTCTTCGGTATCGGCGACGGCGTAGCCCAAATTCACATCGGCATGGCCGCTAATATATTTGGTCGCGGCGCAGACCGAGATATTGACTCCATGCGCCAAAGGCTTGAACAGCAGACCGCTGGCCCAAGTGTTATCCATGATCGTCGTAACGCCGCGTGCTTTGGCTTCTTTGACAATGGCGGGGACATCCTGCACCTCGAATGTCGCCGAGCCGGGTGATTCCAGATAAATTACGGCGGTGTTATCCTTGATCAGGTCTTTGATCCCTGCCCCTACGCATGGATCATAATATTCGACTTCGACGCCGAAACGTCCCAGAAGTTTATCGCAGGCGATGCGGGTGGGCGGATAGATGCTGTCGCACGTCAGCAGATGATCGCCTGCTTTTAAAAAAGCCAGAAGCGCGGCGGTAATCGGGGCGAGACCGGTCGAAGAGCTTACCGCCTTATACCCCCCTTCCAACTCCGCCATTGCCGTTTCGAAATGATTGCTTAAGGGATGGCTGATATTGGCGTAGGTAAATTTCTGGCCTTTTTTGGTTTCGTAGCCTTCCAGGTCCTTATATTTAATCGTGGAGGCCTGCACGATCGGCGGGTTCATTATGCCGTGATAATCATCCGGGTCGCGGCCCAGTTTGGTTAGAAGCGTGTCTTCTTTGAATTTCTTGTCGCTCATATTTTTATCTCATAGTCCCGGTCATGCTGAAGCGCGGGGATACTGGCGCGCGCTTTTTCAACTTCATTTAAATCGATTTCAGCCGTTATGATACCGATTTCCCGCTCCATTGCAGACAAAATCTCGCCCCAGGGGCTGATAATCATCGAATGCCCCCATGTCTGGCGTCCTCCTTCATGCTCGCCGGTCTGGGCAGCGGCCAAAACGAAGCTGCCGGTTTCGATGGCGCGGGCGCGCAGCAGGACTTCCCAATGCGCCTGACCGGTCGGCATGGTGAAGGCGCTCGGCGCAGTGAGGATTTGCGCGCCTGCTTTGGCCATATCGCGCCAGAGATGGGGAAAGCGCAGATCATAGCAAATGCCCATGCCGAGCTTTACGCCCTCCATATCGGCGATCGCGGCTTTCGTGCCCGGTTCGAATTCAGCGCTTTCACGATAAAATTCAGTGCGCGAGAGAGTGACATCGAACATGTGGATTTTGTCGTAGGTTTGAACGATTTTGCCATCAGGGGGAAATAAAAAAGAGCGGTTTGCGAGTTTTTCGCCGCTAACACGCACACCCAGCGAGCCTATCAGCAGCCAGATGCCCAACTCTTTGGCCAATGCGGCGAAAAAGGCAATAGGCTTGTGCGCGCTCATATCGCCGGAGGTGGCGACGCGGTCTTTGACGTAGCGGCGCATCTGATCAGTGTTTTCGGGCGTCAGTATGAACTGCGCACCCTGCTCTGCCGCCTTGCGGATGAGGGCAGCGGCAGCCTTCATGTTTTCATCCATATCCGGGCTGCTGGTCAATTGAATACAGGCGGTTTTGATTTTATTGTTCATTCTTTTCTTTCTATGTCATCCCGAGCGCAGTCGAGGGATCTTTTCTTTTAACTGTTTACAAAGATCCCTCCACTCCGGGCTAACGCCCTTCGGTCGGGATGACGTCAAAAGCTACTCCAAAAGTCCATCCAACTCGTTATTCGTATCGAGCATGTGCAGATCATCGCAGCCGCCGATCAGCTTATCATCAATGAAAATCTGCGGGACGGTTTTCGGCCCGCCGGTGCGTTCGACCATTTTCGCGCGCGCTGCTTCATCCCCGGTTATGTCATACCCCGTATATTCCACGCCCTTTTTATCCAGCAATGCGCGGGCTTTTTTGCAATAAGGGCATGTGGTCCAATAATAAATTTCAACGTTTGCCATTCATGAATCTCCTTCTTATGACTGAATCTCACGAAAAAAGTAGTGCGATCATAGCGGTAAGGCAAATAAATCTTCGGGTAAATACTAGGCTCAGGACCTAATAAACAGGATTCACCGGTTAATTTGTGGTTCATTGATAATGAAAGAGAATTTCATCATGAGGGCTTTGTATTGGTTACCAGAGGAGCGGTTAAAGAAGATAGAGCCCTATTTTCTGCTGTCACGCGGGGTACCGCGCGTGAATGATATGCGGGTTATCAGCAGCAGCATCTTTGCTCCCAAGTGTGGCTTGTAGTGGCGTGATGCGCAGGGCGAAGACAGCCAGTCCACAATTTTCCCTTTTCCCTTTTCCTTCATCGCCCCACTGAGACCCGATCACCGCTACGTTACTCATATTGTTTTTTTCCTTTTTTTATTCACTTATTTTACTATAAACCAACTCAAGATAAGTATTGGCCCATACAAAAATAATAACACTAGAAATTCCTTGATATATTGCTTCCAACCATATTTAAGCACTCCTGTTCTTTGCTCTTTCTGCCAATAATATTCCCCAACAATCCGCACGAAAGAATACTGAATAAAAAGCAAGGCAGGATACAGCAAATAAAAATGGAACGTTACATAATCACTTCCTAAATCCTCCCCTTCTTTTTGAAAAATTAAGGTATCCAAAGCACCTGCAATAAAAAAATTTAAAAAAAGCCACGCACAAAAGAGAGGTGGTCCCAAGAATTCGGACAGTGAGTTAAGCTACGATCTATGACCGAAGGAGGGTCATGGATTATGAGCAAGACAAGGAAGAACTACCCGGCGAAGTTTAAAGCGCAGGTTGCGCTGGCGGCGTTGCGGGAGGACGCGCCGATCACGGAGCTGTCATCCCGTTACGGGGTGCATGCGACGGTCATTCACCGTTGGAAGAAGGAGGCTCTGGCTGCGCTGGAGGCGGGTTTTGCGGGCAAGCTGGAATCGCGAGCGGACGCGCATAACGCCGAGGTCAGGGACTTGCACGCCAAGATCGGACAGCTGACAGTGGAACGTGATTTTTTAGCCGATGCCTCCGCCCGGTTGCGGTCCGGGGGCGGCAGGAAATGGTAGACCCGTCCAATGACAATATCGGCATCGCGGCGCAGTGCCGGTTGCTGGGGATCAGCCGCTCTGGCTGGTATTACGAGCGGCGCGGGGAGAGCGCGGACAATTTGGCGCTGATGCGGCTGATTGACGCGCAATTCCTGCAAACCCCGTTTTACGGATCCCGTCAGATGGCCCGGCATCTGCGCCGTCAGGGGTACGAGGTAGGCCGCACCCGCGTGCGGCGTCTGATGCGCCTGATGGGAATCGAGGCGGTCTATCAAAGGCCGCGCACTTCGATGCCGCATCCCGGCCACCGGATTTATCCCTACCGGCTCAAGGGGCTCACGATCACCCGCCCGAACCATGTATGGTGCGCGGATATCACGTACATCCCTGTCAAACGCGGGTTTTTGTATCTGGTAGCGATCATGGACTGGGCCAGCCGGAAGGTGCTGGCCTGGCGGCTGTCGAACACGATGGAAACGCGCTTTTGCGTGGAGGCGCTGGAGGAAGCCATCGCCCGCTACGGGCCGCCGGAGATCTTCAATACCGATCAGGGCAGCCAGTTCACGGCGGACGCGTGGACGGGCGTCCTGAAAGAAAACGGGATCGCGATCTCGATGGACGGCAAGGGCCGCTGGATGGACAATGTGTTCATCGAGCGGCTGTGGCGGAGTCTGAAATATGAATGCGTGTATCTGAACGCGTTCGAGAGCGGCCTGCAAGCCAGGCGGGATATCGGGCGCTGGCTGGCGTTTTACAACGCGCAGAGGCCGCATTCGGTATTTGATGGACAACCCCCGGACGACGTTTATGATGAACGAAATTTTGTTTCTCCGGCCTCGGGCTTGCCGCCTCCGCCTAACGGCTCCGGCGGCCGCGCCCTTCACCCGGAGAAACAAAACCACAGGCAGGCGGCATGACAATAACCAACCGATCGTAGCTTAACTTCGCCGCAAAGCTGGCCGAAGAACCGAGACCACCTCTAAGTAATGTTGGTGTAACAAAGTATATTCGTCCCCCCTTTTCCTTCTGCAATAACCGGCAACAAGGGAATAAAGGCACATCATCAAGCCTATAATTATGACTAGGACAAATGAAACTAATTTTAAATTATAGTTGTCTTCCATCTGGCCAGCATCAACATCAATGTGCGTTACGTTCACAAAGAACCTATATAATATACCTGGTGAAGGGCTTGGAGCCCACTTACCGTGGATCAATTTAACGAATCATCTCTTTTATACAAGCGGCAATTTCGTTGTTTTACGTACAGCGCTTGATGTCTTCTAAGCTTGGGATCCATAACAGAATTGTGTGAGAAAAGCATTGAGCCGCGCATCCCGCCGAAGAAGAACCATAAAATCAAAAGCGCATATGACGAAGCGCTCTACAAACAGCGCCGCAAGGTCGAGAACATGTTGTATGAGATCCCTCGTCGTAAACTCCTCGGGATGACGAATTAAAAAGTAGTTCAGCGCCCATGCCAAGGCAAATGGATAATTATGGCCTATCCAAAACCTTCACGTACAACGCGGGTCAATGTCAGCACATGCACCTTGGCTGCGCCGGATTTGAGCAGGGTTTTCGTGCATTCCTTCACGGTCGCGCCCGTGGTGAATACGTCGTCTATCAGTACAACCGTTTTTCCGTGGATGATTTTTTCACGATCCGGGCAGAGCGCAAAGGCGCGCTTGACGTTTTTGTGACGTTCAGCGGCCTTCAGATGCCCCTGCACGGGCGTAGCGCGGGTGCGGCGCAGAGCATGATATTCCACAGGAATATTGACCGCCTTTGACAGCGCACAGGCCATAATTGCGGACTGATTATAACGCCGGGATAAAAGCCGCCAGCGGTGTAACGGCACGGGAATTAGTATATCGGCTTCTTCCAGTATTCGCGCCCCGGCCTTTTCCAGCCATAGCACAAAAGCCCGCGCAATATGGGTTTGATCGCCATGTTTAAAGCCCAAAACCAGATCACGTGAAGTATCGTTGTATTTCAAAGCCGAACGGGCAAGATCAAAAGGTGGCGGGCGATCAAGGCATGAGGCGCACAGCGAGCCTTCCTCGACTTCAAAATCAAAAGGAAAGCCGCACTGAGCGCATACGGGATCGGTGATAAATTCAAGCGTATTCCAGGCCTGAGGGCTGAGCATACCTTGCTGATCGACCGTTTCGCCCGTGACCACGCAACGCGGCGGCAAAACGGTGTCTACCGCTTGCATGAGCATGTCTTGAAAGGGTTTAAAGGCTGCATCCATAAGATTTAAAAAACCACAGATCAATGCAGATGAACACGGTTTTTTTGGGGGCATCATTGCGAGGAAGGCCGTCAGATCTGACGCGGCAATCCAATGGCAGATAGATAGATAGCTTCGCCTTCGGCTCGCAATGACGAAAAAAGCGCTGTTTAACGCTTATATATTTGAATATTTTGCGTAAAATCGCTATGGTGCGTCGCTATGGCAGAAAAACTGGAAACAGAAGCGGAAAGTTATATCGAGAAGCGCAACTTGCTGCTGAAAGATATTGAGCCTGCCGTCATCAGTAAAGCATGGTTTACACTGTCGCACTTGTTACTGGATGAAGGGGCACATGTGGTGGATATGGGCTGCGATGATGGGGCAATGACCTATGCTATGGCGGCAATGAATCCGAAGGTGCACTTCACAGGACTGGACAAGGCCAAACGTCAGGTGAACAAAGCCAAAGAGATCTATAAACTGTTTAATCTCGATTTTAAAGTTGGGGATGCCTCTTCGGAGATTTTTGAGCCTGAATCCGTTGATGCGGTTATCAATTCTTATATCCTTCACGAGATTTTTTCGAATTCGCGTTATAGCGAACAAACTGTTAGCGATACGCTGCGTAAGCAATTCAAGATGCTGAAAAAAGGCGGCGTGATGTTTATTCGCGATTTTGCGAAACCACCGCCGGAAGAATTTGTTCTGCTTGAAATGCCTGATGAGCCAAGCACGGGCAAGACCCTTGCGCGTCTTTCTCCCCCCGATATTCTGGTATGGTATGCAGAACATGCCCGTCCCCGTCAAGATGCGGGCTGCGGCGGGTTTTTTCTTGAAGAACTGCCTGAGCGGTTTCCACGTACGCGGCTATTTCGCCTGCCGTATAAATGGGCCTATGAATTTATTATGCGCAAGGATGATCGCTCTCACTGGGAAAGTGAGCTGCCAAAAGAATACACGTTCTTTACGCCAATGGAATTTCGTAAAGAACTCAGTGCACTCGGCGCGCGGGTGCAATATTCCGGCCCACATTGGGATGATGATCTGATTAAGGAAAAGTTTGAAGGGCGTTTTCGCCTATATGCGGATGATGGTACGCCTTTGGGTGATCCGCCAACTTGTTATGTTGCTGTGGCTTATAAGATGGCAGAACGTAAGAGCCTGCATATTGAGGAGCGCCGTCCGTCTTCAACGGATTCTGGAAAGCTCAAAATCACCGCCATGCGCAACGAGAAAACCGGTGAAATCATGGATGTCGTGAGCCGGGATATTGATGTGAGCGAGGTCATTCCTTACCGCGTTGATGAAGAAGGGCGGCTGAAAATTTACCTGCACGACGGGGTGGCGCGCTCTATCACCAACGCCGTGCCGCGCGGCGGAGTGAATATTGATGAGCGGCGCTGGTCCGGGCATATGGCGGAAGCCATTACTGTCGATGGAGAAGCGATTTCATCAATCGAAACGTTTGATGTTAAGCATAGCGTTCTTTTCGCGCGTGATTATCTGGGCTTAAAACCTGAGGCTAATGCGATTATCGAACATGGGCCTGATTATTACCCTGCGCCCGATTATATTGATGAACGCATTCACACTTTTTACCTGCGGGTATGCCCTAGCAAAAATGCGGTGACGCCGAAAAAGGTCATCGGCGTAGAAAAATTTCAGGCCAAAGGCGTGGTGCGCGAAATGGATGCGCAGCAGGTTCTGAACGCTATTACGGTGGGAATGATTCCGAATGCGCGGCTGGAGATGCAAATTCTGTCTTTGTTTCATCATCTGAGACTGCGCGCAGAAACGTGGACATCAAGGCAACTCAATTTACAGGTTTCGAAAATCAATAAAAAAGCTGATGTAAAAAATCTTCTGACAAAAATGGGCGAAGAAGATTTTCGCTTTAAAAAGGTTAAAGGCACCACCGGACAATTGCGTTCCGTGCATTCCACCTTTGTTGAAGAGGGGCAAAGCCGCGGGAGCATATCGGGGCTATCGGCTGAAAGCGTTGATTTCATCGTTCATGACGGTAAGACAATCAATACGGCTGTTGTGCTGCCGCTCACGAAAGATGAAAAAAACACCGTGCATGCAGGCGTGGTTACCCATCATTTACCCGTACCCCAGCGGCATGAGGGCAACGGGCTAACAATTTCGGTGCCGAGTTTTAACGTGCCGGCCGAAGTGACCAACCTCAAAATGATGAAGAAGTTTCTGGCTGATGAGTTTGGCGTAACGCCGAACAAGATTATTAAGCTGGGGGAGAGTTATTTTACCCATGTCGGCATGACACCACACCGCATTCATCCGTTTGTTGTGGCCGCCCCTGCCGAAGCGATGAAGGGGCCGAACACCAAGTTTTTGCCGTTTTATCAATTGATGCTGCTCCAGCGTCTACTCTCGAAAGAACCGCATTTCATGCTGGCTGTGGCACGGGCCTACCGGTATTTTCATGAGGAAATGCGTCTGGATGCCAAGCGGCAGGTCAAAGCGATTTTACAGCAGCGTTTTGCCGGGCAAGAGCCGGACTGGTCGATTCCGCTGAATTATAATTCTTTGGAAGTGCTGAAAGCGCAAACGCAGGAAAAGCTGAAATATCAGGCCGAAGTGCAGCTCAAAGAACGGCTGGAAGAGAAAAAAGAGGATGTAAAGAAAGCACAGCACAAGGCCTTCCATCAGCAAAACACGCCGATGCCCATTGAAGAAAAACCCCAAGACCCCAAACCTCAAGCTGATGAGCCTAATTACGCTGCAGAGGAGATTTCTCCAGCGCAGGAAAAAGAATTTGAGGCGGAGTTAGAGGCGTTTATGGATGTGGTAGAAAACGAACCTGACCTCACGCCGCGCCCAGAAAAATGGTGAAGCCGAATGACAATACCACTCTGTTTGACCCTGATGCGCGACGCGTAGCGCGCCGGCGCGCTGCTTCGAGCTTTGATCAATATCGGTTTTTACATGATATGGCCTGGGGGCAAATTCTCGATCGGCTGGGCGATGTTCGGCGCGACTTTGGTGCGCGCCATAATTTGTCTGCGCACGACTTTGACAATGAGACTGAAGCGCTGGCCTTTGAACCTGAAAGCCTTGCGTTGATCACCAGTTGTTTGAACCTGCATGCGGTCAATGATTTGCCGGGCCTGCTAGTGCAGATTCGCAAGAGCCTCAAGCCCGACGGGTTGTTTATGGCGGCGATGTTCGGTGGTGAAACGCTTTATGAGTTGCGCGAAAGCCTGATGGAAACAGAATTGACCTTAAAGGGCGGCGCAAGCCCACGGGTTTTTCCATTTGCGGATAAGCAGCAGATGGGCGGGCTGCTTCAGCGCGCGGGGTTTGCCCTGCCGGTGGTGGATTCGGATATTGTGCGAGTGAGTTATGAGGACATATTTAAGCTCATGCATGATCTGCGCGGCATGGGGGAGAGCAATGTGATTGCGGCGCGCAGCCGCATTAATCCAGGCAAAGCGTTTTTCACGCGCGCGGGACAGTATTATCAGGAACATTTTACGGAAAAAGACGGACGGATCACGGCGAGCTTTGAGATTATATATCTGATCGGCTGGGCACCGCATGAAAGCCAGCAACAGCCTCTCAAACCGGGGAGTGCGGAAAGACGGCTGGCTGATGCGCTCATGACCAGAGAAGAAAAAGCGGGAGAGCCCCTATGATCAACGTCACACTCATTCCGGTTCATAAGGATAATTACTGCTATTTGCTAGAAGGCGATGACGGCAGCGTTGCGATTGTCGATCCCGGCGAGGCTGGGCCAGTGATTGCAGCACTTGAGGCGAAGGGTCTCAAACCAGATGTGATTTTGATCACGCATCATCATTGGGATCATATTGACGGGACCTCCGGCCTGCTCAAATGGCATCCCTGCCCGGTTGCCGGACCGGCCAGTGAAACCGCCCGCATTCCCCAGATGGATATTTTTCTGGATGAGGATAGCAATTTTAAATTTGGCGGTGAAGCATTGCATGTGCTCGAAACACCGGGACATACACGCGGCGCTATTTGCCTGTATTTTCCTGAGAACAAGCTGGTGTTTACAGGTGATACGCTATTTTCCATGGGGTGTGGGCGGCTGTTTGAGGGCACGCCCGAACAAATGTGGCATTCGTTACAAAAGATTGCTGCACTTCCCGATGATACGCAAGTTTACTGCGGTCATGAATATACGCTGGCCAATGCGGAATTTTGTTTAAGGATTGCGCCAGATAATGCAAAACTGCAAGAGCGCGTCAAACAGGTCCGTGCCTTGCGTAAACAAGGAAAATCAACGCTGCCGGTTTTATTAAAAACTGAAAAAGAGACCAATGTGTTTTTACGCGCCGGATCGGCAAAAGATTTTGCCAAACTGCGCGCATTGAAAGATCAGGCGTAAACCCTATTCTTCATCGCCTTCGAGTTTTTTCTCATCTTTTTTAGGTTTGAGCTTTGGCTTAGGGTTATCAGACTTTTTTTCGTTGCCTTTGCTCAGGTCGGCATCATCTTTCTTTTGCGCGCCTCTGGCATCGCGGTGGGCGGGAATCGGCATAGGTTTTTGTGTCATCTGCTTGCGATCACTTACAGCAATTTCAATTTCCAGACGCGAGGCGACTTTGCGCAGCTCATGGACGGCGTCTTGCAGAGTTTCGCGCGCGGTGGCATTTTTCTTGTCTCCGTCCCAGGCATCATAGGCTTTCAAACAATTGGCAGTGCTGTCTTGTAAGCGCTGTTTTACTTCATCTGACATGGCGTGTCTCCCTGTTTCACTCAATGAGATACCAGATTAACGAGCGCTTCGTCGATACGCAACCTTCCTAAAGAGGTAATTTATTCATTTCCAAAAATGGTGTTGAGCTGTTGGGATACACGAATGAATGTTGTGCGCTTTGAAAGCTCTTTCAACTGGCGTGCACCAACATAGGTGCAGGTTGATCTCAGACCACCAAGAATGTCTTGCAGACTGGCTTCAACGGGACCGCGGTATGGAACCTTAACCGTTTTGCCTTCGCTGGCACGGTATTCCGCAACGCCGCCTTTATGTTTTTTCATCGCGGTCGAACTGCTCATTCCATAGAATTGCAAGAATTTTTCACCGCCCTCTTTGACAATTTTCTGTTCGCTCTCATCATGCCCGGCGAGCATGCCGCCCAGCATAACGAAGTCCGCGCCAGCGGCAAGGGCTTTGGCGATGTCGCCCGGCACGGTGCACCCACCGTCGCCGCAGATCAAACCGCCAAGGCCATGGGCGGCATCAGCGCATTCGATGATCGCGGAGAGCTGTGGATAGCCTACTCCAGTCATTTTACGTGTTGTACAGACGCTGCCCGGTCCGATACCGACTTTTACAACATCAACGCCTGCGAGGATGAGTTCTTCAACCATTTCACCGGTTACAACATTGCCAGCCATAATGGTCAGATCCGGGTATTTATTGCGGATGCTTTTGACAAAATCGACAAAATGTTCGGAATAACCATTGGCAACATCAACGCAGATTTTATCCGGATGGTGGCCAGCCTTCATAAACTCATCGAGTTTTTCTTCATCTTCCTTGACCATGCCGATGGAATACCAGACCGAGCCATGACCGGCATCACCGTAGAATTTTTGCAGTTCTTTGAGGGGGTAATGCTTGTGCAGCGCTACGCTCAAGCCATTTCCGTCCTCGGCGAAGGCCTTGGCCATGGCAAATGTGCCGACGCCGTCCATGTTGGCGGCAATGATGGGTACGCCATTGAACTTCTTACCGCTCCATTTAAACGTAAATTCACGAGCAATATCGACATTCTTGCGGCTGGAGAGCGTTGAACGTTTAGGCCGGATGAGGACATCTTTAAAATCGAGTTTCGTGCTTTCTTCAATGCGCATGGCAAACCTTTAATATTAGGATTTAAATATGGAAGCGGCGGCTTCGTGAGAGGCTTTCTTTTTGGAAATGTCTGTTTCGACCTTGGTGATTTCGGCCTCTAATTCCTCAATATATTCTTCCCGTTCGGAAACCGACATGTTTTCCAAATTGCGGGGAAATTCAGCCACTTTGGGCTTTGGCAGGTCATCATCAAACATTACTTAGAAAACGATACGCATGGCAGCAAGCGAAATCAATTTAAAATTTTTCTGGTAATTTTATGAAAGCGCGCTTATATATGGGGCGTTCCCTTAAATACTATGTTTATAAACTGGCCTTTTGGAACGAGGGCGAGAACAAATTTTTGTGGAGTTTTTACCATGGCAACTGCAGTGAATATGAGCGGACAATTATTGATGCCAAAAGCAACAGCTGTCTGGCTGATTGAAAATACGGCTTTGACATTTAGGCAAATTGCGGAATTTACGGCGCTGACCGAAATTGAAATTGAGGCGCTGGCTGATGGCGAGATTGGCCGCGGGCTTGTGGGACGCAACCCGATGGAAAGCCATGAACTCACGCAGGAAGAGCTGGAGCGCTGTCAGGCAGATCCATCAGCGAATTTAAAAATTGCGAAAAGCAGCTTGCCTCCCGTGAAGACCCGTGCCAAGGGACCGCGTTATACACCTGTTTCCAAGCGTGGGGACAAGCCGGATGCGATTGCTTATATTCTCAAGCACAACTCCGAAATTTCCGATGCACAGATTTGCAAGCTTGTCGGCACAACCAAGCCAACCATCACGGCAGTGCGTGAGCGTACTCATCCAAATACGCCGAATTTACGGCCACGCCACCCGGCAGAGCTGGGGCTGTGCACGTGGCAGGAATATGAGAAGGCTTCGGATAAAGGCCTGAAGGCGCAAGGAAAAGACCCTGAAGAAGTAAAAGCCCAGCGCCTCGCCGAGCAGCAGGCGTCATTGTCTCAACCTGAGGAAAGCGATGATTCTTCCAGCTCCGGCGGGTTTGATTTTTCAAACTTTCTTGGCGATGCACAGAAGTTTTCTTCTTCGTCTGAAGAAGATTAACCTCTTTTCGTCATTGCGAGCGTACGCGAAGCAATCCATCTCTTGTACATATTTCAGGGATAGATTGCCGCGTCAGGCCTTCGGCCTTCCTCGCAATGACACCCCCAAAAAAACCGTGTTCATCTGCATTGATCTGTGGTTTTTTAAATCTTATGGATGCAGCCTTTAAACCCTTTCAAGACATGATATCTCGGCGGCAGTCGAAGGCCCGCTCAGAACAAGGAGTATAATGATCAGGATATTACGCATGATTGCTCTCCCACTATGAATATTAAAGGTCGAACCGCACGCCCTGGGCCAGCGGCAATTCATCTGAATAATTGACGGTTTGGGTCTGACGGCGCATATATGTTTTCCAGCTGTCAGAGCCGCTTTCACGCCCTCCTCCTGTTTCCTTTTCACCGCCGAAAGCGCCGCCGATTTCCGCGCCGGAGGTGCCAATATTGACGTTGGCGATACCACAATCACTGCCTGTGGCGGATAGAAAGCGCTCGGCTTCTCGGACATCATTGGTAAAGATGGCCGAGGATAGCCCCTGCGGCACGGCGTTTTGCAAAGCAATCGCTTCGTCGAGCGTTTTATATTTCATGACGTAGAGAATCGGCGCGAAGGTTTCCTCACAAACAGTTTTGGTCTGCTTTGGCATCTCAACCAATGCCGGATGGACGTAGGTGCCCGGCTCATCGCTGTGAGCGCGCTCACCGCCTGCCAAAATCTTACCGCCCTGCTCTATCGCCTCTTCAAGAGCTTCCATCATCTGATCAAGCGCGCCATGGTCGATCAACGGACCGACCAGTGTGCCGTCTTTCAGCGGGTTGCCGACGCGGATTTGTTCATAGGCTTTTTGGAGCGCCGGAATTAACGAGCCATATATATCCTCATGTACGATGAGGCGGCGGGTGGTAGTGCAGCGCTGACCAGCCGTGCCAACCGCGCCAAAAAGAATGGCATGCACAGCCATATCAAGATCGGCACTTGGCGCAACAACAAGCGCGTTATTACCGCCCAGCTCCAGAAGGCTGCGGCCCAGCCTTTTGGCAACCGCCTGCCCCACTGCACGGCCCATCGGGACGCTGCCTGTGGCGCTGATCAACGAAAATGCCGGATGATCGACCATGGCTTGGCCAACCTGCGCTCCGCCAATCAAAACTTGTGAGAGGTGATCGGGAATGTCATGGCCGGATACTTTGAATTTAGCGGCGGCTTTGTCAAACAGCTTTTGGCAGGCCAGTGCGGTGAGCGGGGTTTTTTCCGATGGTTTCCAGACGATAGAATTGCCGCAAACCAGTGCGATAGCCGCATTCCAGCACCAAACCGCGACGGGAAAGTTAAAGGCGGAAATAATGCCCACAGGGCCTAAAGGCTGCCAGACTTCACGCATATGGTGCTCTGGGCGCTCCGAGCCGATCGTCAGGCCGTAGAGCTGGCGCGACAGACCCACGGCAAAGTCACAAATATCAATCATTTCCTGGACTTCGCCAAGGCCTTCGGACAAGATCTTGCCGCATTCAATGGTTGTGAGTTTGCCGAGATCATCTTTGGCCGTGCGCAGTTCTTCTCCCAGCAAGCGAACAAATTCGCCGCGCACAGGAGCCGGAACTTTGCGCCAGTCTTCAAATGCGCTTTGAGCATTCCTGGCAATGGCCTCAATATCGCTGGAGCTGTGCTCCTTTACCTTACCGAGGCTCGAGTCATCAATGGGGGAGAAGACTTCTAAAGATCCTGCTTTGTCTGTTCTTACACCCAGCGCTTTTAGTGTGTTTTCATACTTGCTCATAAAAACCCCTTATGCGTTTTAAGAAACTCGATTTCTTCGGCGGTGCTTTCCCGTCCTAAAATTTTATTCCGGTGGGGAAAACGGCCAAATTTTTCGATCGGTACGTAGTGACGCCTGGCATACATATCCCCGGCAGGGTTGTCTTCGGCCATGGCACCAAACAGTTCAACGGATTTGATTTGATCGGAAAGAGATTCGCTGTGCTGAAATGGAAGATAAAGAAAACCGCGTTTTACCGGTTCTAATATCTGATCAAATCCTTTATGCACGGCTTGTTTGGCGACCAGAAGCGCGCGCTCATCGCTGGCGAAAGATTTTGGCTGGCCGCGATACATATGGCGGGGGAATTGATCCAGAACAATAACAAGCGCTAACGAGCCTTCCGCATCCACCGCCCAGTGATTACAGAGCCCATCATCGGCCATTTCGTGTGTAAGGGCGAAGCGCTCTAAAATTTCCGCATCAACAGCCGCGCTGGATTGGAACCATTGTTGGGGTTCTAGCTCCTCGAACCAGAAGTGGATAATTTCTTGCTGTGTATCACGCATAGGAAAATACTTTGTTGTTGGAGGTGTTATTCGCTTTCCTTGAGACAGCGCACATCGCTTGCATTCTTTTTATCATAGTAAGGCTGTAAAATTTTGATAGCTTGCGCTCGCCTACTCTTCGACAGGATAGCCATAAATACCGCTGGTAAAAAGGGTAAAAGCAACAAAAGAACAACAAGAGGGTTGTGGACAATGTAGGCCGGATTTCCATGCCCTAAAATTTCAAAGATATAGCCAGAGATGACGAATGCAGACAACATGCAACCTATCGCCATAAACCGGTAAAACTTGGCGCGAATAAGCTTTTCTTTTGCACATGTCTTATCTGCACATTCCTTGTCGATTTGAGCAGTCTTTTGGGCGTTGGTTGACATTTTAACTATCCCCGTACAAATGCAAGTACATATTCACGAATGAGCCCCGGAAACATTCGTTTTTATCAGACTACCAGCTTTTCATTAGTAAAGCCTAGTGAAGGCACAACCTAATGTACACTTGCCCAGATTTTCTTTTTAATTCCATAAAAAATAGAAGCAAAAACCAGCAGAAACAGCAAGACTTTCACGCCTGTGCGCTTACGCGCTTCTAAAGACGGCTCAGCAGCCCAGGTAAGGAATTGCACAACATCGTGAGCATATTGCCCAGTTGTTTGCAAGCTTCCGTCTTCATACTGGACAGCGCCATCGGATAAAGGCGGGGCCATGGCGATAACGTGGCCGGACATATATTCATTATAATGCTGGCCGTCGAGAAGTTCTACCTCTGCCGGCGCTTCTTCATAGCCGGTCAAAATTGCGTAAACATAGTTCGGTCCGTCATGACGAGCCTTGGTAATCAAAGACAGGTCCGGCGGCAAGGCATTGTTGGCAGCCTTGGCGGCGTTATCATTCGGGTATGGTGAGGGAAAGCGATCGGACGGCAACGCCGTACGCTCATTAACCTCACCCTCTTCATCAGGCACATCCATGACGCTATATTCCGCAGCAATCGCCTTAACCTGATCCTCGCTATAGCCCAGATCGGTCAAATTCCGAAAAGCAACACGCTTGAGGGAATGACAGGCCGAACAAACCTCGCGGTAAACTTTGAGGCCGCGCTGCATCGCAGCCCGGTCAAACGTGCCGAACGGACCGTCAAAGCTCCAGCTTTGGCTGGGTGGGTGAACCGTTTCACCGCCAGAGGCAAACGCGCCGGAAACCGGTAGAACCAGCAGAACAAAAAGGATGAGGAGACTTTTTTTATACATTGTTCTTAATATCCTTTTATTTTGCGTGTTTGGCCAAAACGGCTTCATGGATGGACGGCGGCAATTCGCGACCTTTTTCAAACTTGCTGAGCCATGGCAGGATGACGATGAAGAAGGCGAAATAATAGCCGGTTGCACCAAGGCCGAAATAGCTGAGCGGAATGTGGAATATCTCTGCGTCAGCGGCCTGTGAACCCACGTAGCCGAGAAAGACAAAGTCAACCAGCAACAGCAGCAGGAACAAGCGATAGAGCGGGCGGAAACGCGCGCTGCGGATCGGGTGACTGTCGAGCCACGGCATCACAAACCACAGCAGGATGGAGCCAAACATCGCAATCACACCGCCGAGTTTGGCCGAAATGATTGTGATCTCCGTAAAAGGGATACCAATCTCAAAGGTAATCGCGCGCAGGATCGCATAGAACGGCAAGAAGTACCATTCAGGCACGATATGCGGGGGGGTGACCAGCGGGTTGGCGGGCGTATAGTTATCAGGGTGGCCCAGCGCGTTGGGCATATAAAAGATAAAGACGCAATAGATGACCAGAAATACAACCAGTCCGAAGCTGTCTTTCATTGTGTAATAAGGGTGGAAAGGCAGCGTGTCTTTTTCAGATTGCGGTTCGAGGCCCAGCGGGTTGTTAGAGCCAGTGACATGCAGCGCCCAGACATGTAAGAAGACGACCGCAAAAATTACAAATGGCAGCAGATAGTGCAGCGCGAAGAAGCGCGTCAGAGTTGGGTTATCGACGCTGAAACCACCCCAGAGCAGTGTCACGATGCTGTCGCCAATCAGCGGAATGGCCGAGAACAGGTTGGTAATCACGGTGGCGCCCCACAGGGACATCTGGCCCCATGGCAGCACATAGCCGATAAAGGCGGTGGCCATCATCAGCAGGAAGATCGCCACACCGAGAATCCATAGCAATTCCCGCGGGCGCTTGTAAGAGCCGTAATACATGCCGCGGAAAATATGGATATAGACCGCAACAAAGAAGAACGATGCGCCGTTCATGTGAATATAGCGAATCAACCAGCCGCCGTTCACATCGCGCATGATGCGCTCGACCGAATCAAAGGACAGCCCAGTGTTGGCCGTGTAGTGCATCGCCAGTACGATGCCGGTGACGATCATCGTGATCAGCATGAACATGGCAATGGCGCCAAAGTTCCAGAAATAGTTAAAGTTTCTGGGCGTTGGAAATACGCCATATTCTTTTTGCATTAACGTGAAAACCGGGAGACGTTCGTCTATCCAGCCTATAAGGGGGTTTTTGAATTCTGCGCGTTCAGTGCTGCCCATTGGTTTTCTCCTTATACCCTCTTATTTTTATCCGATTTTGATCACAGTATCGCTGATGAACTCATATGGCGGAACCATGAGGTTCTTTGGGGCCGGGCCTTTGCGAATACGACCAGATGTGTCGTAGTGCGAACCGTGACAAGGGCAGAACCAGCCATGATATTCGCCGTGCGCATCAGTGGGTTTTTGCCCGCCGGGGATACAGCCAAGGTGGGTGCATACACCAACAACAACCAGCCATTCAGGCTTCTTTACACGCTGTTCGTCGGTTTGCTTGTCAATTAGTGTCGAAATATCGACCTCTCCGGCTTCTTCGATCTGCTCAGCCGTACGGTGTTTGATGAAGACCGGCTTCCCCTGCCACATCACGGTTTTGGAACCGCCAACCGGAATACCGCTAATATCCACCTCGGTGGTCGCCAATGCCAATGTGTCCTTGGCAGGGTTGAGGGAATTGATCATCGGCGCGGCGGCACAGGCTATTCCCACGGCGCCAAAAGCAGCACCTGTAAGTTGCAGGAAATCGCGCCGGTCTTTGCTATCTGCTGTCATAATTTTATCTGTTTTTTGTTTATTTAGGAATGTTCGAACGCATTGTTTTTACTTCTCTCTTTATAAATGATCAAGCCTTCTCTATCACTATTCCATCGATATATTTTATAAATTACACACAATGAAATGAAGGACCGCGGTCATTATGCTCTCAATTGCTCTTTACCAACCGGATATCCCGCAAAATGTCGGGGCCATGATCCGGCTTTGCGCCTGTATGAATGTGGGACTGGAAGTTATTGAACCGTGTAGTTTTCCGTGGGACGTGCGTAAAATACGCCAATCGGCTATGGATTATATTGACCATGTCAATATTGTGCGCCACACATCATGGGATGCCTTTACCGGTGCGCATGAGGGGCGACGGGTTGTGCTTATGAGCACGAAAGCGGCTGTGCCCTATGTGGATTTTGAATTTCGTGATGATGATATTTTACTGGCCGGCAGCGAGAGCGCAGGCGTGCCGCAAGAGGTGCATGAGTCGGTCGATGCGCGAGTGCTCATTCCGATGCATGGGGTGATGCGTTCGTTGAATATTGTCAATGCGAGTTCTATGATTTTGGGTGAATCTTTAAGGCAAACGCGATGGAGCGCCGTATGAACGATTGGGATGAACGAAAGGCGCAGGCCAGCGTCTGGTTCAGGCGGTTGCGCGATAATATTTGCGCAGAGTTTGAGACGATTGAAGGCGAGCTTTCCGGTAGCAATAAAGCCGATCTAGCGCCCGGCGCGTTTGAGCGCAGCCCGTGGGCCCGGGAAAACAACGACGAGCCGAATGAATCGGGTTCTATCCTGAAGGGCGGCGGTGAAATGTCTATCATGCGGGGGCGCGTGTTTGAAAAGGTCGGGGTGAATATTTCAGAGGTTTACGGTGTTTTTTCCGAAGAGTTTGCGGCGCGGGTGCCGGGGGCCAACAAATCAGGCGGGCAGTTCTGGGCGTCCGGGATTTCTCTGGTGGCGCATATGCAAAGCCCTCTTGTGCCGGCGGTGCATATGAATACGCGGATGATTGTGACCTCCAAGGGATGGTTTGGCGGCGGGGCGGATTTAACCCCGATGTTTCCGAATGAAGATGATACGCGCGCGTTTCACGGCGCTTTGCAAGAATGCTGTGATAGGCATGATCCGAATTATTACAAGGCGCATAAGGAATGGTGCGACCGGTATTTCTTCCTGCCGCATCGCGGCGAGCCGCGCGGGGTTGGCGGGATTTTCTATGATTATCTCGATTCTTCGGACACTGGCGGGGATTGGACGGCGGATTTCGCCTATACACAGGATGTTGGGCGGACCTTTCTGGCGATTTACCCGCAAATCGTGCGTACGCACATGAATGAAGGCTGGAGCGCAGAAGAGCGGCAATTTCAACTGATCAAGCGCGGACGCTACGTCGAATACAACCTGCTGTATGATCGCGGGACGCAATTCGGCCTGAAAACCGGCGGAAACACTGAGGCGATCCTGATGTCGATGCCCCCGGAAGTGAAGTGGCCGTAGGCATCAAAGTTAATAAATAATACCACTTTATACTTTTTTGTTGCATTTCTTGAGCGAGGCATGCTATTTCACACCCCTGTTTTATACTATTATTGAAAATAATAAGCGGCGGAGGCATTAATTAAAATGAGTTCAAAATTTGAGGCAGCATCAAAAAAATTAAATGAAGATCGAAAAACAGCCACAGAACCTCTTGTTTTAAAGCCCGTAGACGGCACACACCTTGCAGATCAAGATGGCACATATTATCGGGTTGTCGAAGCAAGCCATAACGGCGTTGCTCTCGAAGAGGCGCCAGGGGTTTGGAACAAGTAAGGTTCATGGGGCTTTAATTTTTAAACCCACCTTTAATCCACGCGTCTTCGCGGCGCTGGAGTTCTTCGCCGAGCTGTGGGCCGGGTTTGAAACCTTCTTTGATGAGGTCTTCGCCGGTGAGCAGGAAATCGGGAATATCCCAATTCTGAATAATTTTGACGGCCTGAGGGGCATAGCCGTTCATGACGCGGTCGAGAGCCAGTTCGATCATCAATCCTTGCGCGGTGGCGGTGCGGCCATGTTTATATATGGCGACTTTAACGGCGTGATCGTCTTTAAGATCCGGCAGGGCCAAAACTTGATTCAAATTCTCAATATCTTTTTTGAAGACTTTGGGAATCAAAAGAAAATCATCGAAGGCTTTGAGGTTTTTTTCTGCGAATCCGGCGAGAATCAACAGGCGCGCGGCGATGGAGACAAGCCCGTAATTCTTTTGGAAATAACAAAGGGATTTGAGCAGCCTCTCATCATATTCAGGCGTTTTAAATTCTTTCAAAATATCATTTTCAAACATCAATATTAAAACCGTGAGCGGATCATCAACAGAAAGGATTTTGAAAAATTCCTGCGTAATACGCTCTTTGGACAGGGCGGCGATTTTATCGGCGGCGGTGCGGCAAGCGGCAAGAGCTTGCGCGTCAGGCGCGCCATCAGCATAAAGCGCGTGAAAGCGGAAATAGCGCAGGATGCGCAAATAATCCTCGGCAATGCGCTTGCGCGGGTCGCCGACAAACACGACGCGCCGGGCGTGCAGATCTTTGAGCCCGCAGCCCAAAGGATCGTAAATATTTCCTTCCAGATCCATCAGCAGCGTGTTCATGGTGAAATCACGGCGGCGGGCGTCTTCTGCCCAGTCGGTTGAAAACTCCACCACCGCACGGCGACCATCTGTTTCAACATCTTTGCGCAAGGTGGTAATTTCAAACGGTTTGCCGCCCGTGACAGCGGTTACGGTGCCGTGATCGATTCCTGTGGGAATCACTTTGATGCCAGCGGCTTCCAGTTTTTTTGTAACTTCGTCTGGCGTTAAGGCGCTGGCGATATCGATATCATCGACAGACTGTCCGAGCAGCGCATTCCTCACGCATCCGCCAACGAACAAGGCATACCCCTGCCCCAGCGCCTTCATGACGCTCTGCGTTTCGTCTGCCTTCATCCAGTCTTGCGGCTCTAACATCGATACAGGTTTTTGGTCCATAAATGTGCGTTCACCCTTTTCAAATCTCTTAATACCCTTAATATACTTTTTGTTCGCATTCAAAGCAGGAGTTTTTCCGTGACCAAAGCCGCCCCTAAACCTGAAGAGTATTTCGACGAAGCCGCTGCCAAACTGCAGGCTGCCAAAACCGAGATCGAGAAGATTGTAATCGGACAGAGCGATGTCGTGGCCAACACACTCATTACGCTGGCTTCTGGCGGGCATGTGCTGCTCATCGGTGTGCCGGGACTGGCAAAAACCCTGCTGGTTGATACGGCAGCGACAGCGCTGGGGCTGGACAGCAACCGGGTACAATGTACGCCGGATTTGATGCCCGCCGATATTGTAGGCTCGGAAGTTTTGGAAGATGACAACTCAAAAGAAGGTGGGGGCAGCCGCGCCTTTCGCTTTATCAAGGGGCCGGTTTTTACACAATTACTGATGGCCGATGAGATCAACCGCGCCTCACCCCGTACACAAAGCGCTCTGCTGCAAGCCATGCAAGAGCGCAGCGTCAGTGCGGGGGGAGAAACTCACATGCTGCCCGAACCATTCCATGTTTTGGCGACGCAAAATCCGATTGAGCAGGAAGGGACATACCCCTTGCCCGAGGCGCAGCTTGACCGATTCCTGATGCAAGTTGATGTTGAATATCCCGACGAACAAGCAGAGCGCGATATTATTTTGGCCACAACAGGCACAGATCAAGCCAGCGCCGCGCAAGCGATGAGCGCTCAGGATTTGCTGAATATACAGACTCTCGTACGGGCGATACCGATTGGCGAACAAGTGGTTGAAGCGATTTTGAAGCTGGTGCGCTCTGCCCGGCCCGGTGAGAGCTCTCCTGAATTGGTTAATGAGTATGTGAGCTGGGCGCCGGGGCCGCGCGCTTCGCAGGCTTTAATGCTGGCGACACGGGCGCGGGCTTTGCTCGACGGGCGCAGCGCGCCTTCGATTGATGACGTGATTGCGCTTGCCGTGCCGGTTTTGCAACACCGCATGGCGCTAAATTATAAAGCTCATAGCGAAGCTTTGGACGAAGCGTATATTATCAGGAACTTAAGCGAAAATTTATAAGCTCATGCGCTTGCTCCCCTTAAGATCTGAAGCTGAACGCGCTGCTGCGCAGATTCCCGATTTGCGGGCGCTGGCCGTTAAAACTGCGTTTCATGTTTTGCACGGGGCCAATCCGCGCAAACGCCCCGGTGCGGGTGAAGCGTTCTGGCAATTCCGTGAATATCAGCCGGGCGATATGCCGTGCGCAATTGACTGGCGGCAAAGCGCGAAGGGGGATCGAATCTTTATTCGCCAGAAAGAGCAGCATAACGCACAAAGCTGTCTTTTCTGGACCAAGCGCAACGCAGATATGAATTTTAAATCCGATACGTGTCGTTTTGATAAAAAACATGTTGCCGGTGTGCTAGCTCTGACGCTAGCGCTACTCCATAGCCGCGGCGGAGAGATGATCGGTTTTGCCGGAACGCAGCGACCAGGCCATTCTGAAAAAACGCTGAGCAGCTTTGAACATATCTTGATGCGCACAGATCCATGCGCCCTGCCCCGGTCGATTTCTATTCCACGCCATGCGCATTTTTATGCCTTAAGCGACTTTCTCGAACCTATTGCAAATATAAGGGCGGCGCTTAAACCGCTGGCCGAATGCACACGCAATGGCTGGATGGTTGTGATTTTAGATCCAGCAGAACTGGCCCTGCCTTATGAGGGGCGCATTCATTTTGAAGACATGGCAGGCGAACGGCGCGTCATGATTGATAATGCGCGCGATATTCGCGAGGCTTATCAGACGCGGATGGAAGCGCATCTTCAGGATTTACAAGCATTGGCCGCCGGCTGGGGCTGGAAGTTTATTGTGCATTCCAGCGATAGGCTTCTGGAGGAAACGGTGCTGCAGATCTGGCTGGAGAATGCGCAATGATCGGCGGGCTGTTCGGATCGCTGGCATTTCTCAACCCTTGGGCTTTAACGGCCCTGCTGGCCCTGCCTGTTGTTTACATCCTGCTGCGCATTACACCGCCAGTACCCAAAACGGTCGCCTTTCCAGCTGTACGTTTACTGGACGGGTTAGAGCCGAAAGAACATACGCCGAGCCATACGCCGTGGTGGATTTTGCTGCTACGCCTGTTGATGGCGGCTTTATTGCTGCTGGCGTTAGCGCGGCCGGTGTTGAACCCTTCGCAAAGCGCAGGCACGAATGGGCCGCTTTTGCTAATGATTGATAACGGCTGGGGCGCTGCGCAGAACTGGGGTGACATTCAAAGCGCGGCCATCAGCGAAATTGAACAGGCGGGACGACAAAAACAAAATATCACTATTCTTACCAGCGCTCCTGAAGCCGATACAAAAGCCCCGCAGGTCTATGGGCCGGTGACGGTGAGCGATGCGCTGTCATTCGTGCGCGCTCTTAAGCCATACCCCTGGCCTGCAGCACTTGGAGCGCTGCGCGGCATTTTGCCTGATCTTTCCGATGCGCACGTATTATGGCTCAGTGACGGGCTTGAAAAACCCGGACAACCTGCCTTGATCAGGGCCTTGGCGGCGCAGAGCAAGAATGGAAAAGTCATATTTCACGTTCCGGCGCAGGGCTCTTTGCCCTTGAGTCTAAAAAGCCCGGAGAAGTTCCATAGCCAGCCGTCAATTATGATTGATGGGCCGCATAATCTGGAGCCGAACGCACCGGTGCGGGTGCAGCTTTTAAGCGCGCAAGGGAAAATCCTTGATGACAAGCTCGTGGAGACAGACGGGCAATCTTTTCCCGTTAGCGTTTCATTTGATTTGCCTCAGGCCCAAAGAAATCAGGCCAGCGCATTTCGTATTACCGGACAAAATACAGCGGCGGCGCATTATTTCATGGACGCAAGCGGCGGACCGAAAACAGTGGCTATCATCGCACCGGAAGAAGCGGCGCAGGCGTCGCAACTGACCGAAGACAGTTTTTACCTGATTAAAGCTTTGGAGCCTTACACCACGCTTTTACAAGGGCCGCTTGGTGAAATTATAGATCAAGATCCGTCAATGATTGTGTTGCCTGATATTGGCGTTCTTCCGCCGGAAACTCTCAACGGGTTAAGTGCGTGGGTCGAGGCTGGCGGCTTGCTGCTGCGCTTTGCCGGACCAACCATGACAACACAGGCGCGCGGGCAAGACACACTTGTGCCGACGCCTTTGCGCAGCGAAGCGCGGAACGTTAAAGGCTCTCTGAGTTGGGATAAGCCTCTTGCCGCCACGCCGATTGCTCCGGACAGCCCGCTTTATGGTTTGGATGCGGATGAAGATTTGCGGGTATCGGGGCAAATCCTGCCGGAATTTTCTTCCGATCTGGAGGACAAGACATGGATGCAGCTTGAAGACGGAACGCCGCTGATCACGGCGGCGCAGCGTGGCGGCGGGCTGATCGTTATGGTTCATACGACGGCCTCGCCGGAATGGTCGAACCTGCCGCTTTCAGGATTTTATGTCCAGCTTCTCAAACATTTGTTAAAATTTTCAGGTCATAGCGGGGCTTTGAGTCTTGATCAAAGCGGCATGCTCCAGCCGGTTCAAATGCTTGACGGATTTGGCAGTTTGCAAAGCCCGGCGGCGCATGTTTTGCCGATTGATGCGGCTGACTTTGAGAAACAAACGCCAATGCCGCAACATCCGCCCGGTTTTTATGGGCGCGGCGGTTTGCAAAAAGCGCTTAATCTCGGTGATCATTTGCCACCGCTGCGTGCAAGTCTTGGCGGTGATGGAATGGTGCTTAAAACCTATGACCGGGCATTTGAAAAGGATCTTGCGCCGCTTTTGCTGAGCGCAGCCTTTGTTTTATTCCTGCTCGATGCGCTGATTATGCTGTTTCTTTCGAGCGCAAAATGGCCGCGCTTATCTTTTAAGGGAAAAACGGTTGCGGTATTGATACTGCTGGCTTTTTCCGCTCCGGCCCGTGCGCAAATTCCGCAAGAATCGCAAGACTTAACACTGGCTTATGTCCGCACAGGCAATGTCAGTATTGACGCGCTCAGCGAAAAGGGGCTGAAGGTTCTGGCGGTGGCTTTGAATATGCGCACTTCGGCTGAACCCAAACATGTGCGCGGGGTTTCACTGGAAACAGATACGCTCGTATTCTATCCTCTTCTTTATTGGCCGATCAGCGCCGCGCAAGAACCGCCCGGCGCCGAAGCACTGCAAAACCTGCAGGCTTATCTTGATCATGGCGGCAGTATTTTAGTCGATACGCGCGACGGGCAGAAATCATCGCCTGCCCTGCGCAAGGTTTTAAGCGGTTTGAATATTCCGCCGCTTTCTCCCTTACCGGAAGACCATGTTTTGAATAAAACTTTTTACCTGCTGAAAAGTTATCCCGGGCGCTATGAAGGCGCGCCGCTTTGGGTTGAGGGACAAAGTGCAGGCGGACGGGATGGCGTGTCTTCCGTTATTCTCGGCTCTCATGACTGGGTTGGCGCCTGGGCAGAGCTTAATATCGTTACGCGTGGGGGGCAGCAATATTTGAGCGGCATGACTCCGCGCCATGAGCAATCGCTGCGCTTTGGGGTTAACCTTGTGATGTATGCGCTTACGGGTAATTATAAAGCTGACCAAGTGCATGTTCCACATATCCTGGAGCGTTTGGGACGCGGCAGCCCTGCCAGAAACGGAAGGAGCCACCCGTGAATAATTTAAGTGCTCAATCGCTTAGCCTGCATTTCACTCCTCTTATCCCTGAGGCGATGCTTTGTACGTTTGGATTGTTGGCGCTGGTGCTGGTATTGGCCAAAATTTTTACCGCCGGGCGCTTTCCGATTTTTCGTGCGCTGTGTTTTGCATTCTTTCTCTTTATTTTGGCCGGGCCGTCTGTGCATACCGAGAAACGAGAGGCTGTTCCCAGCGTCGTTGCCGTTGTCCTTGATGAAAGCGCCAGTCAGGATTTCGGCCAACGCAAAGTGCGCAGTCTTGATGCTCTGGAGTATTTGCAAAATACAATTGAGCGTAATGAATCCTTAGAGATGCGTTTGGTGAAGGGACCACATGATGGCGCGCTAGCCAGCAGCACGAACTTGTTTGAGTCCTTAGAAACCGCTCTGGCCGATGTGCCGGAAGGGCGGCGTGCAGGCGTTATTATCATCAGCGACGGGCAAGTTCACGACATTCCAGATGTTGAAAAGCTTCAAGAATCCTACGGCCCGGTTCATCTGCTTCTCACCGGTGAAAAGAACGAAACGGACAGGCGGATTGTTGTCACGAATGCCCCGGCCTTTGGCATTGTCGGGCAGGACATCGATGTACGGTTCCGTATAGAGGATAGCGGCGCTTTGCACGAAACGCATGTGCAGGTGAGCTTGCAAATGAGCGACGGTACGGTACGCCGCGATGTAGCCCGCGTCGGTGAAGAGCACACGATGAGCCTGCCGGTGCATCATGCAGGGCAAAATGTGTTTGAACTTTTTGTTGAGCCTTTGCCTGGCGAGCTGACAGAACGCAACAACCGGGCGGCAATTGATTTTCAAGGTGTGCGTGACCGGCTGCGCGTTTTGCTGGTTTCGGGCAAGCCGCATGCGGGCGGGCGTACATGGCGCGATCTTCTGACCGGAGATCCCAGTGTTGATCTGGTGCATTTCACGATTTTGCGTGAGCCCGATAAAGTCGATGCCACGCCGCAAAATGAAATGTCGCTGATCGCGTTTCCATTTCGTGAATTGTTCGAACTTAAACTCTATGACTTTGATCTGATCATTTTTGACCGATACCGACTGAACCGTATTTTGCCGGATCATTATTTCCGTAATATCGCGCGCTATGTTGAGAAAGGCGGAGCCTTTTTGGAGGCCAGCGGTCCGGCCTATGCCAGCGAAGATTCGATTTATTATACGGCGCTGCGCGACATTCTTCCGGGCGTTCCCAATGGCCAGGTTTATGAGCAGGCCTATACTCCCAAAATCACAACTCTCGGCCAGGGTCACCCGGTAACTCGCAGTTTACTTTGGTCGGGGGGCGGCAGCATGCGCAAAGACAAAAAAACGCCCTGGGGGCCATGGCTACGTCAGATTGGCTTGCAGAATGTTAAAGGGCATGTGTTGATGCACGGCATTGATGAGCGCCCTTTGTTGATCTTAAATCATGTTGGGAAGGGGCGCGCAGCGCAGATTGCCAGTGATCATATCTGGCTGTGGTCACGCGGATATGAAGGCGGCGGGCCACACGGCGAACTGTTACGGCGCGTCGTGCACTGGCTGATGAAAGAGCCGGAGCTTGATGAGCAGATTTTGGATGTACGCGTAGACGGGCATACATTGATTTTACGCCGGGCGGCGTTTGAACGCAGCAAAGATGTTGTCAAAATGCGCGCGCCCGATGGCCGTGAAGAAGAACTTGCTTTAACCCCTACGCAAAATGGTTTGCTGGAGCATTTCCACCGGGCCAAACAAAACGGCATTTATCGTTTTGAGACCGCAGATGGCGGTTTACGTTTTGCGGTGGTTGGCGAAGTTGATCCGCCGGAATTTCGCAATGTTTTGAGTAGCGCTGAATTGCTTCAACCGCTTTTGGAGCATAGCCGGGGAAAAGCCTTGTGGCTTAAAGATACGCCGCGCCCACGTCTGCGGATGATGCGCCACGGCCCTTACGGCGGGCAAGACTGGATTGGATTGCAAGATACCCAGGCTTTCAATGTGATTGGCGCCGAGGAGAAGCCTGCGATCACGCTTTGGCTTTCCTTGACGCTTATACTCGCGCTGATGCTCGGGACATGGTTTTATGAAGGGCGCAGACGCTAAATAGCGGCGGCTTTTTTCGTTGGGCTGTTCGCAGTTCCTTTTAAAACCTCAGACAGCGTTTTGGCCAAAATCTTCTGGCTTACAGGTTTGCGCAAAACGTCTTTTAGAGCCGGTTGTTCTTGCATAAATTCAAGAAGCTTTTCCTCGCTATAGCCTGTCAAAATAACAAACGGCAATTCGGGAAAATCAAAACTGGATTGACGAATGAGTTCAGTTCCGGTCATTTTTGGCATGTTTTGGTCGGTTAGCACGAGATCATATTCTCCGGGCTTTTCACACAGCATATCTGAAGCTTCCAGCCCATTTCTGGCCGTTTCAACGTCGTAGCCCAAACGCTTGAGCATGGTGCTTGTCATTTCGCGTACTTCGTCTTGATCCTCTACTAATAAAACAAGACCTCCATGCGTTTCCAGCTCATGCATGTCTATATCTGTTTCGCTTTGTTCATCCACTTTGCTTAAGGGAAACAGAAGATCAAATTTGGTGCCTTTGCCCAATACGCTTTCAATAAACAATGCGCCGCGATGGGATGTCATTGTCCCGTGTACACTGGCCAACCCCAGACCAGTGCCTTTGTGCACGTCTTTGGTGGTGAAAAACGGCTCGAAAATATGTTCCATTATCATGCGGCTCATGCCTGTGCCGGTATCGGAAACTGAGAGCTTGATATATTGATGGTTGCGGCTTACCGTTCCAAAATGCAGATAAGTCTGGCCCTGCTCTCCTTCTTCAATGCTGATAAGCGGCGTGTCTTCCATGGCAGGCAGATCATCACTCACGGACGTCATAGGAATATCATTCATCACATCGACGGTTTTCAGAGATATGCTTAAAACCCCTTCATCATCGCGCATTGCGTCACGCGCATTTACACACAGATTCATAATTGCTTGTGCAATCTGTGTTGCGTTGCCTTCTATTGGCGCGGGCATAACCTGAATGTCCGTATGTACTGCGATTTTTTTGGGCAGCGTTGCTTTCAGCATGGAGATGCTCTCATTCAACGGTCCACACAAATCAATATTTTCAACATCGCCATCCTGACGGCGGGAAAACGCAAGTATCTGGTCGATGAGAGCGCGGGCCTGATAGCCTGCTTTTAAGATATTGTCTGCATATTTTTTCTGCGGACTATCTTCGTCCAAATCTTCTGTCAAAAATTCGGCATAGCCATTTATCGCGGCTAAAATATTATTAAAGTCGTGTGCGATCCCCCCGGCAAGACGCCCTATGGCTTCCATTTTTTGGGCCTGTGCGAGCTGATTTTGTATCTCTTTCTTTTCGGCGCTGGCTTTTTCAATTTCAGTTACATCGCGAGCCGTACCAATAAAGCCACCATCTGACAGACGGGTCATAGACAACTCTGCTGTGATTGCCCTGCCATCCCGACGCAAAAGTTTTGATGTATCATGCCAGAACCCTTCGCGTTCAAACTGTGGGAGTACGTGATTTTTTATGTAAGCCTGATTTTCATCGCTATATAATTTGAGCCAGAAATGGCCGATATAGTCTTCCTTTTGCTCCTCAGCTACGCCATAAATATCCGCTAACGCCTTGTTCATATAGGTGAGGAGCCCTTGCGGGTCGACGATAGCAATTCCTTCGAAAGATGCTTCAATCGCCGCCAACCTGTGTTCTAAAAGTTTGAGCGATTTTTGCCGTTCTTTATTGGCTTCGACCAGTTTCCTCAGATGATCGGCATTTATGATCAATAATAAAAACCCTGTGAGCGCAATCGCTATAACAGACCAATAAAGATTTTTTTCTTGAGTCTGGACGCCTTTAGTCAGAATTTTTATTTTACGTCCGGCAGCCGAATCTGAAAATCCAGGATGTTGGGTTAAAATCATCTGGTAGTGCTGACGAAGCAGATTTTGCTCAGATGAAAGCTTTATGGATGTATGCAAGGTGAGCATCCCTACACCTAGAATGATAAGACCGGGAATAAATAAAAAGAGGTGATAATAGCGGCGAAAAAAATTTAACATCGCGCTTTCTTAAGCTCCTACCCTGCGCCCAGCGCAAGACCATTTTCTCGGGCGATGAGTGCTGCCTGCGTCCGATTTTTTGCCTCAAGTTTACGGCAAATACCGCGCACATGGAGCTTTACCGTTACCACTTTCAGGCCAAGATGATTGGCTATTTCCTTGTTAGATGCTCCAGTCGTGAGGTGTTTAAGAACTTCTTGCTCTCTGGGTGTTAGTTTAAAATTCTTTTCCGGCTGTTTTGCTTGTGGCGGTACATTATTCTCACAGGCAGGTGCTGACAGCGGGATATCATTGTAATATGCGGGCATTAACTGTTGCGTCTTATGATCTGTGGGAATAAAAATTTCCCCCTCTAAAACGCGGCCAATTGCTTGCAGCAAGGCTTTTCCAGAAAGCGTCTTGGGAAAATAACCAACCGCGCCTAAATCCATTGCGGCGCGGACATCTTCAGGCTCCGCAATGCCGGACATCAAAGCTACTGGAGTTTCAGGAAAGGCCTTGCGCATTTTTTCAAAGCCTTGCAGCCCGTCCATACCCGGCATACGAAGATCCAGCAAAATAAGATCCTGCTTTCCGTCCTTTTGCATATGCTCATAGGCCCCATGGAAATCTTTTGCTACGGATACTTCCGCATCGGGATCAGAGCGTTCAATATATTGAACAAGCGCGTCACGAAAAAGCGTATGATCATCTGCGAGCAGCAGCTTCATGATAGTCCTTCCCCCAATATAATGCGGCTTAATAAATAAAGCCCGAACCCCACAACCTATACTTTAGCTTATTTTGGTGAAAAAATCATAAAAAAAATATACGCTTTATTTAAAATACATATAAAAATGCAGAGGTAATTCTTTAAGCCCTTGCTTTATCAAGTCTTTTATTGCTGCGTCAGGGCGATATGAAGAGGCGCTTCGGACGGTCTTTGAACCTTCTGCAATCGCAACCTGTAGACGTAAACTGATTCCATAACGCGCTGCACATAGTTACGGGTTTCATAAATCGGTATCATTTCTATCCAGTCGATCCAATCAACCTCTCGGGTACGTGGATCGCCAAATGTTTTGAGCCATTGGTCAACGCGCCCTGGGCCGGCATTATAGGCCGCAATTGCAAGAGGATAGGCACCGTCATAACGCCGAATCATATCGAATAAATACTGTGCGCCGAGACGAATATTATGCTGCGGATTACTGGTGAGCCATACGGTGTTATGCGCAATGCCCATTTTACGTGCTGTTTCCTCGGCTGTCGCAGGCATGAGTTGCATCAAACCGCGAGCGCCTGCCGGACTTTGCGCCTTCACATCAAACATGCTTTCCTGACGGATAAGCGCGTGGATAAGCGCCCACTCCAAATCAATATCACGCAATTGGTGTGTAATAACAGGATATGACTGCGCCGTCAGGAATAAACCCTTTTTAGTCGCCTCTTTCGAAATACGTACAGCTTCGTGCGTCTGACCGTTTTTAATAGCAAGCTCGGCAGCATATTTATAGGCCTTGGCACTCCCTTCATGCTTTACAAATGCCCATAAGAAACGGCTGCTTTGCTCTTGCATGCCGGCACGGGCAAAAAGCTGCGCGGCCTGAATAAGCTCCGTGCGCTGAAAATCGGCAAGCTCGGCGTCATCAAGTTTGGGCGGCGCAGCACCCGGAAAAGCGCCATCCTGCCCCAGCTTTGCGCCTGCAAGCTGGCCATAAAAGGTTGTTTGGTGTCTGGCGGCTTTTTCGTACCAGTCTTTAGAAATTGACGGGTCTGTGAATTTTGCAGCCGCTTGTCCGGCCCAATAGGCCCCGCGAGACTTACTGACCGGGGTTTGAACATTTTGGTAGAGCGCTTCGAAGTGCTGATAGGCCTGTGTGGGGTTATCTTGAAAACGCAAGGTCAGCCAGCCAGCCATCCACTCTCCTTGCGCATATTCAAAACTGCCGGGTTTTTGAATATGTTTGGAAGCCAGCAGGGCCGCGCTTCTGTATTGGCGTTTTTCTATCATGCGGCGGATGAGAATATGCCGCTCTGTCCACCAATCCTTTGGATTTTGAATTTTTTCAATTGGTGGCGGGCGATGGAGGATTTCAGCGGCGCGCATATCGAGATTGTTTTTGCGCCGCCAGCGCAGGCGCTCATAAAGCAATCCGGCATCGCCTTGCAAGCTGCGCGGTACGGCGTTGATCAGATGGCTTACGGATTTTTTTTCGGCGCGCAGGGCGATTCGAGCTTCGGCGAGTTGCGGATAGCCCTGCCCTAAAACGCCGGCCAAAGCGCGCGCGTTCACATTTTGTCCACGATAAAGCATGGTATCAAAACGGCGCAGATGGGCAGCGCGATCGAGATAGGTGTTGTATTTCCTGAAAATCATCCGCTGATCATCGCGTGACAATGTCGTGCTGGCCCACCAATCGGCAAGGAAGCTCTTGGCGTCGATTGTTTTCCCTGTGGTGATCATTGCAAACATATAGCGATCAACGCCACGCGCAGTACTTGGTTTGTAATCTGTAAACCATGCTAAAATTTCCTCTGGACGTAAGTTTTCCGGCATTTTTTCTTCCGCCCTGCGGCGCAGTTCGTCTATGCCGGGCCATTCCGGATTGTTTCGAATAAACTGTGTCAGGCGGACATAATTTTCGAAATCACCTTTTTGTGAAAAAATCAGCCAATAATATAGTTTTGAAGCTAGCGGATCATGGGTTTCAGCGAAGGCATCATGCGCCAGGTTCCATTGCCCCTGATGGACAAGCTGGAGTGCGCGAATGGTCTGTTTTTGTGCGCGCGCTGATTGCAGCCGGTTGATGGGGCTATCCTTGGGAAATGCACTGGCGGTAATAAATATGCTGAAAATGACGGCTAGAGCGCTGATTTTCTTGCATCTGCGTGTCAGAGCAGATAGATTATGGACCGATTTTGACTGATGAAACACGAAAGACGAACAATGTTTAGAGGCTCTATTACCGCGCTGGTCACCCCGTTTAAAGACGGTAAAATTGATTGGAAAGCGTTTGATAATCTGGTGGAATGGCAGATTGAGCAAGGATCGCACGGGCTTGTGCCTTGCGGAACTACGGGTGAATCGCCAACTTTGTCGCATGATGAACATATGGCCATAGTTAAGCGCTGTGTGGATGTCGTCAAGGGGAGAATTCCTGTTATTGCCGGAACCGGCTCGAATTCCACAAGTGAAGCGATTGAATTGTCTGTTGCAGCCAAAGATGCTGGTGCCGATGCGCATTTAAGCGTTGTGCCTTATTATAACAAGCCCTCACAGGCCGGAATGATTGCGCATTTTACCGCGATTGCCGATGCTGCGGCGTTGCCGATGATCCTATATAATATTCCCGGACGCAGCGTTGTGGATATGGGCAATGAAACCATCGCAACACTGGCTAAACATAAGCATATTGTGGGCGTGAAAGACGCCACCGGGAATGTTGCGCGTGTGGCTGAACTGGTGGCGATGGCCGGCAAGGATTTCTGTCAGCTTTCCGGGAATGATGATTGTGTGGCCGGGTTTTTGGCGCAAGGCGGGCATGGCGTGATTTCCGTTGTATCCAATGTTGCGCCGCGCATGCATGCGGATATGGTCGAGGCGTGGGAAGCTGGTGATCTTAAAACCTTTGCAGCGCTGCGCGACAAGCTTGCGCCGTTGGCACGTGATCTGTTTTGCGAGAGCAGTCCCGCGCCGGTTAAATATGCGGCGCAGCGTTTGGGGCTTTGTCGTGATGAACTACGTCTGCCATTGATTCCGGCGAGCGAGGCCGCCCGTGCGAAAGTCGATGCGGCGCTGGCGCATGCGGGACTTTCGGTGGCGTCGAAGGCTTCGGCGGCGTGAACGTAACCCAGAACGGAAGAATGTATTTTTGAGAATTCTGAAAAAATAACGCGAGGAGAAACATATGAGTCTCAGTGATGACGACCGGAAATGGATAGAAAAAACCATTGCAGAAAAATTCGCTGAATTTTCCCCTCCCCCAAAAAAGAAAAAACGCAAAAAGAAAAGCCCGTTTGGGAACACTTTTAAAAAACACAGCGCCTCTCTTTACGGAGGCGGGGTGGAGCCTTTTTACGGTCACCGCCGCCCTCACAATCTTCAAAATATGAGCTTTCACCAAATTGAAGACCATGTTCTCAGCCTGGGTATTCGCTCTCAAATTCCCGAAGATATGAGATTTAGTTGGGACGAGATCGATGGAAACAATTATAAATTATGAAGTCGTTGGCGATGGCATTGCCGAAGGTACTCGACGATGAGTAAAAAGAAGAAATCCGGATTACTGTCGACCAATGCAACGGTGGCCGATAACAAGCGGGCGCGGTTTGATTATGCGCTGGAGGACAAGTTTGAGGCCGGGATGATGCTACATGGAACGGAAGTGAAGTCACTGCGCCATGGGCAAGCCAATATCAAGGAGGCTTATGTCGGGCCGAAGAATGGAGAAATCTGGCTGTTTAATGCGAATATCCCTGAGTATCAACAAGCCAGCCAGGCGTTGCAGCATGAGCCAAAGCGGCCACGTAAATTGCTGTTGCATAAACGTGAAGTCGATAAATTACTGGGCGCGGTGAGCCGGGAAGGATACGCGATTGTGCCGCTGCGGCTGTATTTTAATGCACGCGGCATGGCGAAGATTGAAATTGCGCTGGCTAAAGGGAAGAGGCAATACGATAAGCGGGAAACCGAGAAAAAGCGCGATTGGGATAAGCAAAAAGGGCGCATTATGCGCGAAAAAGGCTAGTTATCCCACTGTTTTATAAAAGCTTTTTGAGTTATTCAGTTCGTTTTTGATTTTTTTAGGGGGGGGGGGATCAGATCCCCGCTTACGCGGGGATGCATATGTCCAGACCCTAATTTATGCTTTTTTCTTATCATCCGGATGAGTTTCCGGTTCGATTGCCGTTAATTCCGGACCTTCGTCATTATCCGGGCCGGTGAGCATATCTTCAGCAATGAGCCCCGCATTGGCACGAATTTGTTTTTCTAGCTTTTCGGCCATTTTTGGATTTTCCCGCAGGAAGGTCTTGGCGTTTTCCCGTCCCTGCCCGATGCGCTGGCCATCATAGGAATACCAAGCGCCGGATTTTTCCACGGCGTTACCAGCCACACCAAGGTCTAGAAGCTCTCCCATTTTGGATATTCCTTCGCCATACATGATGTCGAATTCGACCTGACGAAATGGCGGAGCCATTTTGTTTTTGACAACTTTGACGCGGGTCTGGTTGCCGACGACCTCGTCTTTATCCTTAATCTGACCGATACGGCGAATGTCAAGACGCACAGAGGAATAGAATTTCAGGGCATTCCCGCCAGTCGTCGTTTCAGGTGAGCCAAACATCACGCCGATTTTCATGCGAATCTGGTTGATGAAAATTACAATGGTGCGCGAACGGGCAATGGTCCCGGTCAGTTTGCGTAAAGCCTGACTCATCAGGCGGGCCTGCAAGCCGACGTGGGCGTCGCCCATTTCACCTTCAAGTTCGGCGCGCGGCACGAGCGCGGCGACCGAGTCCACAACCAGTACATCCAGCGCCCCGGAACGGACCAGCGTATCGGTGATCTCGAGCGCTTGCTCCCCGGCATCGGGTTGGGAGATCAGCAATTCATCCACCTTCACGCCGAGTTTTTTGGCATAACCGGGGTCGAGCGCGTGTTCCGCATCGACGATAGCACAAGTACCACCGGCCTTTTGCGCTTCGGCGATCACATGCAGGGCGAGCGTGGTTTTACCGGAACTTTCCGGGCCATAGACTTCGATAATACGCCCTCGAGGAAGGCCGCCAATCCCTAAGCCAATATCGAGGCCGAGTGAACCGGTGGATATAGCTTCCACGTTCATGGTGTTTTGTTCGCCATTGAGCTTCATAATTGAGCCTTTACCGAAGGCGCGTTCAATTTGCGACAAGGCGGCGTCGAGCGCTTTTTGTTTCTCGGCAGAATTTTGTGTCATTTCATCGTCTTTTCTTAAGGGCGTTACGGACATTGGTTCTCTCCTTTTTTGCATAAATTCCTAGCGGTTGCAATTCAGGGCCGCCAAGGCGTCAAGTAATCTTGAGGACAACAATGTACACATTTTGTTCTCTCGTCAACAAAAAAGAACAAAAAAAGAACTTTTATTTATGAATTGCTTCGGCTATGCCTCGCAATAACAGCACCTAATCCCCCAGTACGTCTTTCACCTTGGCGGCGAGTTGTTTGAGGGTGAAAGGTTTGGGCAGGAAGAAGATGTTTTCGCCCATATGGTCTTTGAGTTTGTCTTCGGTATAGCCGGACATGAAGATGATTTTGAGCCCTGGTGAGGTCTGGCGCATGCGCTGGGCCAGAGTTGGGCCGTCCATATTGGGCATAACAACGTCGGTCACCAGCAGGTCGATCTTTTGATTTTCCTGTTTTTCCATCAGGTTAAGCGCCGATTCGCCGCTATCTGCGGTGAGGACTTCATAGCCTTTATTGGTCAATGCGCGCTCGGAGAAGGTGCGCACGGCGTCTTCGTCTTCGACCAGCAAGATGCGCTCTGTGCCGGTGAGGTCTTTGGCTTCGACCTCCTCTGTTTCAGGATGCTCTTCCTCGGCCTCAGCTTCATCCTTGCTGATACGCGGGAGGTAGATGATAAAACTGGTGCCACCTTCTTTGTCCTTAGTAGCGACTTTACTTTCGACATCAAGGAAGCCGCCGGTCTGGCGGATAATACCGTAGACAGTGGCCAGACCAAGGCCGGTGCCCTCGCCGACTTGTTTGGTAGTGAAGAAGGGTTCGAAAATACGACTGAGGTTCTTTTTCTCAATGCCGCAACCGGTATCACTGACTTTAATCGTAACCCAGTGGCCTGGCGGGAGCTCTTCGGAAATCAGCTTCTTGGTTTTGCGGTTGGTAAAGTTTTGCGTTTCGATGGTCAGGGTTGCACCTTCGCGCGCATGTTCATCCATAGCATCGCGAGCGTTGACGGCAAGGTTGATGAGCACTTGTTCCATCTGCCCTTCGTCGACTTTCACGGGGCCAAGCGCTTCGCCGTGAATGAGTTCCAGTTCTATATTCGTGCCGATGAGGCGGCGAATGAGGTGTGAGAGCTCATAAAGAATATCGCTGACATCATGGATGCGCGGGCGCAGGGTTTGCTGACGCGAGAAAGCGAGAAGCTGGCGCACGAGATTGGCGGCGCGGTTGGAGTTTTGCTTGATCTGCATAATATCGCCAAAGGACGGGTCGCCCGGTTTGTGGCGAAGCAGCAGCAAATCGCAAAAGCCGATGATGGCCGTGAGCAGGTTGTTAAAATCGTGGGCGACGCCGCCGGCGAGCTGGCCTATGGCCTGCATTTTTTGCGACTGGACGAACTGGACTTCGAGCGCCTTTTTTTCTGTCAGGTCAATAAAATGCAGAACGGTGCGGCCATCAAGTTTGAATTTTTTGGCGTGCATTTGCGTTTCGACAGGGCCGGTGGCGCCTTTCAGGGAAATTTCGAGCGGGGCATCAAGACGCTGGCCTTTTTCAATGCGGCCCAGCGCGCCTGTGACTTCGTCGCGGTCTTCTTCATCGATGAGGTCGTTAAAGGTCTGTCCTTCGATTTTATCAATCGGCGTTTCGATGATGCCGGCGAAGGCGGCGTTACAATCTGCAACTTTTCCCTCTTCATCAATGAGGATGATGCCAACGGGAGCTTCGTCGAAGAAACGCTGGAAACGGTCCTCTGAAGCCTTCAGGGCCTGACGCATTTCGCTTTCTGTGGTCAGGTCGTGGACAACGGCGCGGGTACGCACTCTTTGCTTTCCATCGGGGCCAGCGCCTTCGCGCACGATCACCTGATTGATGGAGGCGAGGAATGTTTTACCGGCCGTGCCCTTCATTTGCACTTCGGTGATCTGGCGGGCGGTGCCTTCTTTGATCAGGTCGTAGGGGTTTGCGTCTTCCGGAGGATTGAGCATGTAGGTGTGGAGCCGACCGGATTCGAGCAATATTTGCAAATCCTCGCCGAGCCAGCGGGCGAAGGTGGCATTGGCAAAGACGAAGCGGCCCTTTTCATCGACCGAGAAAAAGCCGACCGGGGCATTGTCGGTGAAGTCGATGAGTTTTTCGCGCTCGGCGCGGATCGCCGTATCGGCAGTGTGTTTTTCGGTGACATCGTCGATGCGCCAATGGACATAGCCGGCACGCCCGGCGATGGGCTGGGCGGTGATGAGCAGCCAGCGTTCCTGATCTTCGTAGCGGGAGAACAGTTCGATCGAATCGGTTAGGCCGCGATGGGCCTGATCGGTGAGAAGGCGAAAATGGGCGGCGACTTCGTCGCTGTAGTCGAACAGGCGCAGCAGACTGGAAAAGCTTGGCGGGCCGACGCCGCGGCAAAGCCTCTCGAATTTTTGGTTGTAATAGAGGGTATTGTCGGCGCTGTCGATGATCAGGCGCGCGCCGCGTGAGCCCTCCATGACTTCGCGGACCAGCTCAAGCTCTTCATCAAGCTGGCGGTGGTTGTGATAGCCGCGATAAAGGATAAAGCCGACAAGGCAGCACAGAGCCAAAGCCATCGATGTAATGATTTTCATGTCTTGCGAGAGCGGTGCAAGGGTGAGGATATAGCCGAGAAACACGGCGAAAATCGTGAACAGAATCACGGCGAACAGCCCGTCATGGCGGCGGCGAACGGGCCCGGGCGGGCTTTGCGTTTGCGCTGTTTTATGGTGGCGGCGGATAAATTCAGAATGATCCAGGCTCATATGTCTTTTTTACCACAGGAACAGTGCGTTAGGGAATTGTTAAGAAAAAATTAACCCCTTCCCTCTACAATTTACATAGTTTTATTTGAGAAGAGGGTAAAGATGGCGGCAAGTTCCTATGATAATTTCACGGCGTTTTACGCGCAGGATCCAAGTGTATTTGGCAATACGTATGAAACAAGCGTAAAAATTGCAACCGTGAGACTTCTAGATTCGCAAAACAACGACACGTTGAATCAGAAAATCAATGCGGCTCTTCACGCCATTGATACGGGACAGGGAGACCCTGAATCCCTTATAAACGATCTTCAAGCATATGTTGATGACAGATTTTCTGCTGTTGGGGGACCTCAATTAAGCCCTCAAGAAGCAGTCAGCTACAAGCATAGTCATGAAAGGGGGGTGCAGGATCTTATTAAATCCCAACACCCAGACGTTAATGCAAGAGAGATACTCCTCAGTCTGGGACGATATGAGGATGCCATGCCGGAGCAGGACAGAGCGCAATTGAATAATGACACCAAAGCCTTCACGTTGTTCACCAATATGCTTCCCGCCGATAACAGTTCTCAGGCAAAATTTCTGGAAGCTTATGACCATATGTCCACCGCGCGGACAAACATAGAGCAGAAGTATCAGGGCTATGATGAATTGCAGGTTTTATCTCATAAAATTGGAGACACGGATCGTGCGCTCACCCAGAATTTTGGTTATCAAAATACTCTTTTCGATGTTGAAGGCCACGAAATAGTGTTGCCCACCGGCGGATATGCGTCTGCGCTGCTTGATAAACGTCCCGAGGTCTTTGATACAAGCAAGCCGCTTTTCGATCATAATGCCTTTGATGCATTTACTCAGCGTGCCCGCACACTACAACAGGGTGTTGAGAACGCAATTTCCGCCGGACCGCCCTATAATAATTTGGAAGATTTGAAAACAGGATATGGTACGCTTAGAGGTGAAATCAGAGATTTTTCACAAGACGCCAAGCAGAATTTCCTTAACCGCGCACAGCAATATTATGATGAAGAATTAGCGCTGTTAAAACAAGTACACGCAGATAACCCTCATGCTTCTTCTTTTGCCGACGTCGCGCTTTATCTTAAAGACGTTGGTGATCATCCGGATATAACCGGGAGTGCTTATGGCCGTTCTGGGTACATGATCGAGGCTTCTATGAACGCCGTGCGTAACGTGCGCGAGCTTATTGGGAAGTACGATGAACCCGCAATCCGCAAAGCGTTTGATACGCTCAAATCGGATTCTGTTGAAGTTAGCGCTGCCCCAGCAGCGCCTGCCGCGCCAACAGAGCCCGAGCCTGCAAAGCCTGCATCTGAACCACTCGTCATCCATATCACGGGCGGCACGGAGATGAAGCTCAGTGGCAGGATGGCGATTGTCGGGCGTGGTACTCAGGTTGTCGAACCGCGCACTGCCCCCAGCGAAGAAGTCAGGAAGATGCAAAGCGCTCTGGTCGCGGCCGGATTTAGTGTCGGCACCTATCCTGACGGGCATCCAAAAGCCGGTCAGGCATTGACCGACGGGCAAGAAGGCGACAAAACCCGCGGGGCGGCGTTGAAGGCGGCAGAAGCCATGAACTTGACCGAAGAGCAGCTGCGCACCATGCCCATTGAGGAATTCACGCAAAAGCTTGAGGACTACAAGCTGAAGATGGAACAGAAACACGGTGTTGTTGTACCAGATTCAAAGTCTGAAGGAACACAGGTTGCCGGTGCTGAGGCGCCTTTGGCCTGCCCCGTTGAAGGGGGCCGTTCACCGTATGCTCTTGATCAAATTCTAAAGCAAAGTCCGGTCGGTGAGATCAGGGAGTTGGGGCGGGGAACGCCGCAAATGTGTTTTACAGATGAAGGTCAGAATATGCTTATTGGGGGGAATCCTGCCAGCGAGAATTTCCAGAATTTTGCGGTTGCAAATCCTGCGGTTGTAGAGCCTCCGCAATCATCACCTGAACTTAAGCCGGATCAAGAAGCCCCTGCTGTACAGAACGACACTGTGACACTCCGCCTTGCTTAATTTGTCTAGTGCAATTTTCCTTTTTGTTTAAAGACGAAGGAGATGACTTCGGCGACGGCCTGGTATTGCTCAACGGGAATAGTTTCGTCGATTTCAACCGTGTCATAGAGCGTGCGGGCCAGAGGCCGGTTTTCATACAAGATAATATCATGCTGTTTGGCGACTTCACGAATGCGCAAGGCAATCTCGTCAATTCCCTTGGCGACGCAGAGCGGCGCTTCCATGGTTTCGGGGTCGTATTTGAGGGCGATGGAATAGTGCGTCGGGTTGGTGATGACGACATCCGCAGACGGCACGGCCTGCATCATACGCTGGCGGGCTTTTTCAGAGCGAAGCTGGCGCAGTCGGGCTTTGACATGCGGGTCGCCCTCGGTTTGCTTATATTCGTCTTTGACCTCCTGTTTGGTCATGCGCATTTTTTTGGCGTGTTCGTGGCGTTGATAGACCAGATCGATCACGGCTACGACGACCAGCACGATCAAAACGCCGATCATCAGGCTCACGACGAGGCTTTTAAGTTCTCCCATCAGCAGCGGGATGGGCAGGCCGATAAAATGTTCGAACTTGTCAAAGTAGGGATAAATGATAATCACGCCGACCACGCCAATGATGGCGAGTTTAAGCAGTCCCTTGGCAAACTCCATCAGCGAGCGCATGGAAAAGAGGCGTTTAAAGCCTTTGATCGGAGAAATCTTGCTAATTTCGGGTTTTATAGCTTCGGGGGCAAAGAGCGGGCCGACCTGCACAAATGGCGCGAGAAAAGCGACGATAAACAAAAAAGCCAATGGCAGAGCCAGCGCCATTAGAACCTGTTTTAGCCCGCCGCCCAGTATTACACCCATACCGCCGGGGGCGGAGGGGAAGGCATAGGAACGCTCTATAAACGCTTTGAGGATTTCAAGCAGATTCGTGAACGCGAACGGGGCCATCAGGGCGACAAGGATTGTTCCAGCAAAGAGCATAAGCCAGTTATTGATTTCTTTGGATACCGCGACCTGGCCTTTCTTGCGAGCCTCCTCCAGTTTTTTTGGGGTGGGGTCTTCGGTTTTCTGGGCGTCGTCTTGTTCCTGATTGTCGCTCATGTTTTTATATTAACCGCGAATGAACGCAAATGGACACAAATTTATATTAACCGCAAAGACGCAGAGGGCGCGAAGTTTTTACGCGGAGATTCGAAGGGGAATTTTGTTTTATCCCCCTCACCCAGCTATACGCTAATCTTGGCATTGCCTCGATAAGCGATAGCATCCCTCTCCCTCAAGGGAGAGGGGGCGTTTAATAACGACAGCGTTAACCGCCCGAAGCGCGCAGGAAAAAGACCATGCCTTGTTCAAACTGGGCAATCCAGTACATTACGGCTGCTGAGAGTACCATTGCAAGCAAGGCAATGGAGAGCAATATCTGCATCGGCAGGGCGAGAATGAAGACCTGAATTTGCGGCATCAGCCGAGAGAGAACGCCCATACCGACATAGATCAGCAGTGTCATGACGATGAAGGGCGCAGCAATTTTGACGCCGATGGAAAAGCTGGCCGAAACTGTGCGGGACATTAATTCCGCCATTGAGCCGGTATCAGGGATAGCACCCAGAGGAAACATCTCATAGCTTTCCATGATGCCGATGAACAGCAGGTGATGCAGGTTAAACTGAAACAACATGACTACGCCTGTGACCGAGAGCAGCGCGCCAACCAGCGAGCCTTGCGTGGCCATAGAGGGGTTAAAGACTTGCGCGTTGCCAAGGCCGGAGGAGATCGAGATCACCATTCCGGCGGTATCCATCGCCGACATGAGCACCCGCGCAATCGTGCCGATAAACAGGCCAATGACAAATTCCATCGCGATTAGCACGAGTAATCCAAAGGTCGAAGGCAGCGGATCGGGCATATAGGGCATAGCCAGCGGAAAAAGCGCAAAAGATAGCGCCACGCCTATATGCAGGCGGATGCGGGTCGAGACGAAGGAATCGCCAACGCCGGGCATGATCATGATTGCGCTGCCCAGACGGACGAAGGTCAACATGAAGGCCAGAACGGAGGTGGTCAGGAATGTTTCGATGGCTGACTCCACTACAGCCTCTCTGCGTCATTGCGAGCGGAGCGAAGCAATCCAGAATTTCTATGCCGTGATTTTTTCATAGAGATCATCCCATTGAGCATTCTGGCCCTCAACAAGCGCCAGCTTTTTCTTTCTAGAGCCACCTTTAATTTGCTTTTCTAATTTGCTTTTCGCGTTTTATAGCTTCTTCCATATCGTCGTATATTTCGTAATATACCAGCAATGTACAGTTGTGTTTTTTGGTAAATCCATCAATCGCTTTTTGTTTATGTTGATATATCCTTGTAACTAAGTCAGATGTCACGCCCGTATAAAGCGTACCGTTTCTTTTACTCGCCAATATATAAACAGCCGGTTGTTTCATATCTGGATTGCTTCCCTCGCAATGACGCACGTGCTAGCCCAGCCCGATCATTTTATCGGCCAGGCTTTCCATGAACACGCTTAGAGTTTTCATCATGGAGGGGAGGAAAATGAACATGGCCAGAAATATAGCGAGAATTTTGGGAACGAAAACGAGGGTGATTTCCTGAATTTGCGTAAGGGCCTGGACCAATGCGATCGTCACCCCGACCACAAGGCCAACGAGCAGCACCGGCGCGCCGATCTGGATAGCGATCAAGAGCGCTTGCTGGACTGTTTCGAGAATTTGTTCGTCGTTCATGAAAAAAGGTTAGCCTGAATCGAACAGAATGCGCAAGCAAGCTGCTAAATCGGCATGCGCATAATCTCTTGATAAGCCGAAATCATGCGATCGCGGACGGAAACGACGGTTTGGAGGGTGAGTTCGGCGGCAGTGACGGCCTGCACAACATCGGTGAGGTCGGCTTCGCCGGTTACAGCCCTGGCAGACATTTCCTCACTCTTGCGCATTGTATCTACAGATTCGCTGGCTTTTTGTTTCAGAAAATCTGAAAACGTGACGCCGCCAGCGCCTCCGCTTTCGCCGGAAGAGTCCGTTTCATCTGCGCCTTTGGCCCCTTGGGCGATATTCATCGAACGCGAATAGGCGTTCATCGCTATGTTTGGGTCTATGATCTTGTCCACCATGGGGTTACTCCTTGCTCTTTATTATACGCGCCAATCATTAACGCAGCAAATCGATTGTGCGCATGATCATGCCGCGCGATTGTTCAATCATTCCGAGGTTGGCTTCGTATGAACGCTGAGCCTCGCGAATGTCCATGGTTTCGATCAACGGCTCAACATTTGGATATTTCACATAGCCTTCTTCATTAGCCGCCGGGTGGCCGGGTTCGTATTTGAGTTTGAATTTATCCTCGTAATCCTCGCCTATCTTGTTAACCTCGACTTTCTTAACACCTGCCTCACGATCCAGTACATTTTTGAATGAAATGGTCTGGCGGCGGTAAGGATCGGCGCCGGGTGTTTCGCCCGTTGTATTGGCGTTGGCGACGTTTTCCGAGATGACACGGATGCGCGTGCCTTGGGCGCGCATGCCGCTGGCGGAGATTTGCATAGCGTTTAAAAGTTCGGTTCCCATTATCTATCCCTCCTTATGCCTTAGCGCTGGCGGCCGAGCGCGGTGTAAATCATGCCGGTGTTCTTTTGGTATAGATTGGTCATGAGGTTGTAATCCATCACCGTCTGACCGGAATTTATGAGCTGTTCTTCCATGATGACGGCGTTACCAGCCGGAGCGACTTCATAGGTTCTTTTCTGCTTTTGCGGGTCATCAATGCGCACATCGCCTGGTGGAGGCATATGAAGATTGTCGGTTGTTTCGAGACGAACGCCGGACTTGCCCTTGGTCACGTTTTGCAGCACGTTGCCGAAATCTACGGGTTTAAGGTCTTTGGGGCGGTAACCGGGCGTATCGGTATTGGCGATGTTTTGTGAAATTACGCGCTGGCGCTGGTTCAAAAAGTCCATTTTCGCGCCCAGGGCCTTTAAAAGTGCAATATTTTCCGTCGTCATTGTCTTATACCTTACTTATACTCTATTTATATGGCCGCATTTTGAGTTTGCGGCTCTTATGGGTTTAACAATGCGAAAGCCGTGCCAAGATGGTTGATGAGTATGATGATGGGCGGAAAGTTAGCCACAAAGACAGACTAACCCCTTTAAATATAAAGAAAAAATCAAAACGTCAGACGGCGGTGGCGGTACAGGAAGGTGAGGCGCTGGGTGATGCGCCGGTGATTCGCGCGGCCGGGCGGGGAAAACTTGCCGAGAAGATTCTGCAGCTTGCCTTTGAGAATGATATTAAGGTGCGCGAGGATAGCGCGCTGGCGGAAATGCTGGCGAAAATTGAGCTGGATAGCCCTATTCCGTCGGAAGCGTTTATGGCAGTGGCGGAGATTTTGGCCTATGTTTACCAGGCGAATGGAAAGCCGAATCCGTTTAATGTGTCGCTGGAAGAATTAGAGGATTAGAATGCACGAAACCCCGGATTCAATCCGGGGTCCATGTGAATTTTGTATAGACCCCGTGTTAAACACGGGGTTTCGAAGGAGAAAAACTTATGGATAGTGTGGGCGGAGAAGGTCTGGCTTTGATAAAAATGCTGCTGGCGCTGGTGTTTGTGCTGGGGTTGATGGGCGTGCTGGCACTGGTGATGAAGCGGCTGGGCTTAAGCGGACAGGGTAATATGCCGGGGACAAAACGGCGATTGAAGGTGATTGAGACCGCTCCCATCGATGCGCGCCACCGGATGGCGCTGATCCAGCGCGATGATGTGCAACATCTGGTGATATTCGGACCGAATGGCGAAACGGTGGTTGAAACGGGGATCGCGCCGCCTGATAATGATTAACATGTTCTCCCGATTCTTAATGTTATTGCGAGCGAAGCAAAGCAATCCAGCAAAAAAATGGATTGCCGCGTCAGGCCTTGTTTTAAAAGCAAACAAAGCTGCGCTTTGCTTTGCGGCGCTCCTCGCAATGACGGTGGTGTTTTTTATGCCAACCGAGGCGTTTGCGCAGGCAATTAATATCGATCTGGGGCAGGATGGCGATGGGACGGTAACGGGTCGCGTTGTTCAGCTTGTCGTTTTGCTGACGGTTTTGTCTCTGGCGCCGTCAATTTTGATCATGATGACGAGCTTTACACGCATTGTCGTGGTGCTGTCGTTCCTGCGCACAGCAATCGGGATTCAGCAAACGCCGCCCAATACGGTGATGATTTCATTGGCGTTGTTCCTGACATTTTTCATTATGGCTCCTACCCTGCAGGCCGCCTATGAAACGGCTGTGGTGCCGTTGATCAATGAAGAAATCGATGAGGTGCAAGCCTTTGAGCGCGGGGTCGATCCGTTTAAAAAGTTTATGATCACGCATGTGCGCGAGCAGGATTTACGGCTGTTTATGGAGATGAACAAGAGTGAGATGCCGGAGGACGCGATGGAGGTGCCGTTGCAGGTGCTTATTCCCTCTTTCATGATTTCGGAGCTGCGCCGCGCGTTTGAGATCGGCTTTATGCTGTTTTTGCCGTTTTTGATTATCGATCTGGTGACGGCGTCGATCCTGATGAGTATGGGGATGATGATGTTGCCGCCCGTGACGATTTCCCTGCCGTTTAAGATTATTTTCTTTGTGCTGGTCGATGGATGGTATTTGATTGCCGGATCGCTGATCCGCAGTTTTGATCCGGCGAATGTGCCTATTCCAGGGTAATCCACCCCGCACCGGCAATACTCTGCAATAACAATCGCGGCCCCATATCTTCAGCGCTTTTTGGTCTGCGGTGAATAAACGGGTTTGAATCTGCCGCCGTATTTTTAACTGCGTGACGAGTCATGTCGCCTGTGTTTATTTTAAATATTCGCGCCTCACCTTTTCTTTTGTAGAATTCATCTTTTTGATGTTCTGCATCACTGTTTTGAATTCCTTCTGTGGCTATTGTGTTATAAGCACACAAAATACGTCCCTGCTTCCACCCATCATCATGATGCCAATTTTTCGTTACCGGGTCGTAGCGTTCACCTTCAATATTAAGAACTGTTTCGAAATGTCTGGTGGAGGCCATATCACACAATATTTGTTCCATTGCCAAAATTTGGTCATCTGTGAGTTTAGGGTGGATTTGATCGAAAACATCGCAAACATTGTTATTTAGCGCTTGATGAGAAAGCATAAGCTGGATACGTTCTTCGGCTCTAATATCCAGCCACCCCGCAAACTTTTGAGCCAAGCCGTTAAAATCTCCACATAACTTTCTGTGCAAAACAGCGATAGGCGTTTTTTTCCACGCTTCATACTCCGTCAGTTCTTTGAAAGAACTAACAATCTGGATCCCCGAAAATTCATAAATATCAGCGCATTGCTCTTGCATTTCGCACCCTCAAATAAAAAAGCGAAAATACACAAGCTCTTCGATTATGTCAATTAATTACTGGGCGGGCGCGCGTTTTTGTAGGTGTTGAGGAATTCTTCGAAGAGATTCACTTCGGAAACCACAGAGAGCAGGGTTTCGCGGTCGGCCAGAGCGCCGGACTGACGTGGGCGGGTGATGACCTCAAACACCTTGGCTTTTTCCGTTTGTGCCATCAGGTCGGAATATTTCTCGCGCATATTGGCCAGCGCTATGCGATCACCGGCCAGATTGAGAGAGACGGCGCGCTGCAAGAGGAGCGCGGTGTTTTCATCGTCCAGGGGGCGGGTCAGGGAAATATTCTGGTCAACTATCACATCATCCAGCGCTTCGGCGGCATCATCCCAATAGCCAGCGGTCCAGGCGATGTCGGCGCGCAGGCGGTTCATATCGGGTGTGCGTTCAAGGTCACCCAGCAGAGCAAGCGCCTGATCGGGACGGCCTTTGCGCGACAATGCGCGGGCGCGGAGTAAGGAAATATCGTGGTAGCGGCGGGGCGTTCGCATTTCTTCGGGAAGTTCTTCGAGCTTGGCGGCGGCGATATTTAAAGCCGCGAGCGCCTTATCCGGCATATTATCGAGCAGGCGAATGGCGGCCAAACGCACACCAATGCGGTAGATGTCGGCGCCTTGCAAGCGGTGATCGAGTTGATATTGGAGCAGATCTCCGGCGCGGGTCAGAAGATCGGCGGAAGCGAGGTGTTCGGCCAGACGCTCTATAATCTGGTTGCCGCGTTCATCCAGAGGAACCAATTCCTTAAACTCATCATAGAGCGCGATTGAATCCATTGGGGAGACCTTGTCGAGATCGTCGCCCATGAACAGGTCAGAAAACATATCAGCCATTTCTGCGGCGACGCGCTGGCCGAGCGGCGTACCAACATCATAGCTGACGGCATCGCGCATAATTTTTAGCCCTTTAAGATATTGGCCATCTTCGAAATAGGTGCGTCCAAGCCAGTAATTAATCTGCACCTCCAGCTGATCGCCGCGCCAGGCATAGCGGAGTCGTTCGAGATTATCGATCGCTTCCTTGGTTGTAATTTCTCCTTCATTGACCTTCAGGCGGGTTAATGCCAGCCCTGCTTTGGCGCGGTAAAGATCATCAGCGCCGGTGGCTAGGGGCTCCCAAAGTTTTTTGGTTTTCTCAATATCGTGATGCTGACGCGCGGCTTCGCCTTGAAGATATGCCAGGGCGGCAGCCTGCGGGGGCATCATTGATTTTTTATTGTTATCGATCATGTGCAACAGTTCTTGAGCGCGTGGAAGATCTCCTGCACGCAGAGCGATCTCGGCAAGTTGCGGCACCAATCTGTTTTGCAACAAAACCGGATAATCATAAAGCGCCCCAACATTTTGCGGAAAGATATCAGCGGCCTGTTGCCAATCTCCGACATCAGCAAAAACATAAGCACGCCAGTATTGAATTTCTTCGAAAGGCTTGAGAGCCTCGATTGATAAATGCGCATAGGCAGCTTCATTATGGCTGCTGAGCGCACTCGCTGCGCCTAGCAGCGCTTTATATTGCGGACTTTCGGACAGGCCGGGGCGTTCGAGCAGTGCAAAGTCCAATACGCCGAGTGCTTCGGCACTCATCGCGTTAGACAGATACATTTTTGCCAATGTTAAAAGGTTTTCGCCGCGCGCGTTTTCAGGCTGGTCATTCAGCCCTCCTAAAATTATGCGTTTGTTTTCCAGCATTGAGTTCACGCCACCAAGTTGCCAGGCTTTGAAGTCAAATACGCGCATATCGGTTTGCGTATTTTTATCGTCTGGGCGTTTTATTTTGCGGCTTGTCATTGATGCCAATAACGAGTCTTCGACCATGGTTACCCCTTCGGGGCGAGAAATCTCAACGCCGCCGCGAACAATTTGCAACTCCAAATCTTCGACCTTTGGCATAATGGCCAGGCCAAAGAGGGCGTGGAGCACGTCGAAATCTACAAACTCGCGCACCGGGCCTGTATATTGTTCAGCATCATCAACGGTGACGACTTTAATAGCGCGGCCAGTCAGAGGGTCTTCGAGTTCAAGAACAGCGCGCGCACCCTTAAGCGGCCAAAGCAATTTGCCACTGCGCGCTTCGTCGCGCTTTACATCGACGCGAATGGGGCTGGTTATTTCTTCAGTTGGGAGATCAGGGCTAATTTTGATGCGCCAGAGAATGCCGCCTCCCTCGCCGCTCATTTTGTGCGTTTTAGGCGCGGGCATTACAAAAGCTTTGCCGTTTTCAATTTCTATTTCTTCTATGTTAGAAAACTGGTCGACATGGGGACCACTGAGTTGAGGTTTCATCAAGAGGTTGCTTTTGTCCCCTATGAGCCAGAGTTTTCCTTCGCGTTCAAAAGCCGCCATGCCAAAATTTTGCGTGGAAGACACGGTGATTAAGGTTGGCTGTTCGCGCATCTTGAGCTTGCGCGTTGTTTTCTGTTCTTCTCCTCCTTCCTGAGTGCGCTCCTGGTCTTGAGCATCTGTGGCAGCGTGAAGTTGCTGCTGATCCGGCGCTTTATACTTTTCCTTGCCATGATTTTCTTCAACAGGTTCTGTATGCGCCGTTTTATGTTCGGTTTTCTTTTCTGTGGCAGGGTGTTTTTCGGCAATTTTGGGCGCGGGTTTTTCTGCAGGCGGTGCGCCGGGCGGGTTGTAAATATCAATCACCACTTTGTTGCCGGCGCGCAGATCGCGAATGCGGCTATCAGCGGAAATTGAAAGCGCTACTTTTAATGGATCAGACGAAATAATATCAACAGATTCTATATTGGCCACCGGGTTGGCCTTTGCAAAGGATATATCAAGCGCAGCCCCACGGCCAAAGCTTATAAGCAGGCGATCGTTTTGCGCGCGATCGATGCTGTATTCAACGTGAGAATCCCAGTCAAAAACCAGGCGTGAATATTGCGCATGCGTTCCGGTGCGCGCGCGGACATCTTCGGCGCGGGCATCAAATGCCACCAGCATCAGCAGCGCCAGCGCAAAAACAAAGATAGAGCGTTGAATTTTTTGCGGCTTTCTCATCGTTTTGAGCGTGTCATATATTGGTTCAAAGAACAAGGATACGCAGCGTAAAGAGGTATTTTAAGGGGGCAAATCCAGCGGCATGAATTGCCGCATATTACCGTCATCTTCCATGATGATTATATCGACGCGCCTGGCTAGCGACAGGCGCTGCTCCTCACTCATTTCTTCAGGCAAGCTATCATAACGGGCACTGGACAAGCCGCGCACGGTTAAAGGACGCTGATAACCAGCATTTTCAAGCACCGTTGCCACGCTGCCGGCGCGCGCTAACGACAACTCCCAATTTGATGCAAACGGGCCGCTGGTGTTTTGAATCGGGCGCGGGTCAGTGTGTCCAATAATTTCGATGCGATTTTTGATACGTGACATGGTGTTGCCAAGTGAGAATAATACCTGTTTTCCTTTGGCCGAAACGCTGGCGCGTCCGCTTTCAAAAAGAAGATCTTCGGGCACAGAGGCAATAAGATGGTCACTTTGTGGAATAAGGACGATATTTTTCAGACGCTCATCTTTCGATATAACGTTGGCCAGAACAGAGCTGAGATAGCTGAGATCCTGAGCCTTTGAAAAATCTATTTTGTCAATACTGATGGTATCTTGCGGCCCTTTACTCTGGGCCGTGGAAAAAGTTTTGGTAAACTGGCTTTGCAGGCCGCTGGTGATATTTTCCCATTCTTCTTCTTCGGGTACGCTCATTGAATATAACAGCACGAAAAAGGTGAGCATCAGAGCCATGATATCCGTAAAGGTGATCAGCCACAAAGCGGTGGAATCTTCTCGCCCTTCGAGGCGTTTATTATGAGCCGGGCTTAGGTAACTGCCTGCCTCAATTTCATCGTCTTCATCATTTTTTTGCTCAGGTATCATAGTTCCCCCTGCGCAGCGGGCCTTGTTTCAACCGGTTTTTCAGACCCTCCAAGCGGGTTAAAAGGTTGATAACGACGGAAGATTAATTCAACGATTCCTTCTTCGCCCTGCTTTAACCCTGCGGTAACCTGATACTTTGGAAGGCCTGCTTCTTCGAGCTTCAGAGCAACCCCTGACAATGATTTATTGAGCGCGTTGAAACGCTCAGGATTTTGCCCTATCAGTACGGGCGGAGATTGGGAAATATTGAGCAACATATCCATTTTATATGTCACTTCACGACTGGTTTCGAGCAGAGACACCAACATCGGCAGAACGTCTATATTTTCTTCAAAGTCAGGCACAGCCTTTGCGGCAGGAATGGTAAGGCTTTTCAAAATTGCTCTTTCAAATTCCTGAAATGGAACGCGAACATACATTATCGTTCCTAACCGATTTTGTTTTGTTTTTGCAGATGTAATTTGCGATTTAAATAATGATTCAATTTTGTCCAGTGTGCTTCCCTCTTGCGTTGCCATGGTTTTAACCAACGCTGGACCTGGCGGTGTGAGATCGAGAGCTTCTTTTTTTGAAAATGTCAGCGCCAGTGAATTAAGAACGGGTTGCGACTTTGTTTCTTCAAAGTTTGAAACTGCGTTTAATATAATAAAAAACGACAGCAACATTACGAACAGGGAAAGGCCAAGAAACTGGTTTGCCATGATTTATTATACGCCGAAACGGGCGCTAATGACAAAGCCGAATGCACCCGTGGCCCCTAGTGCCCTTAAAAATCTTCAAGCAGTTTATCAATGTCGTCTTGTGTGATGGCTTTGTCCGGCATTTGTGGGCCATTCAGCAGACGCTCTTCAATGGTTTTGCCTTCATCTCCATCGGTGGCTTCACCTTCTTCGATAGGAAGTCTGTGACTAAGAATCTCTATCAGCTTGCCGACTTTTTCTTCGATGGTTTTAAGCGTGGCAACCACTTTGGTAATGCGCTGGCCGGTAATGTCCTGAAACGAGCATGCCTCATAGATTTTTATAATCTCGTTATTAATGGTATCTGCGGCTTCACCACCGGTCTCCGCCGCTTTTTCCTGAATAACATCGCAACAATCCATAATCGTGCCTGTCGCCTCGGCAGTTGATTCAACGACAGCGTCAAGTTCATCGGTTGCGATCGGGATATGTTTTTCTTTAATATCCGTAGGACGCGTCGAGCCAATATCCGCCCGTGCCTCCTCAATTACGCGCTGCAATGATTTTAATTCTTTAAAAATGCCTGTTGTCGTGGCATCGCCGCCGACATTTTCAATTTTAGATACGACAGAATTAATAATCTGAACAACCTGTTCTCTGCCATATGATTGCTGTGCTTTTGACATTGCTATACTTCCTTACTCGATTTATGTGTATTTAGTGAAACTCGCCTAAAACGGCCTGCATTTTAGTTTTGAGCGTCTCGGCATTAAACGGTTTCACGATATAGTTGTTCACGCCAGCCTGCTTGGCCATTACAACGTTCTCGGTCTTACTTTCAGCTGTAACCATAATAAAAGGTGTGTTTTTGTAATCACCATTAGATCCACGCACCGATTTGAGAAAATCGAGTCCCGTCATCGGCTCCATATTCCAGTCTGAAATAATCAGCCCATATTTCTTTTGCTTCACCATATCAAAAGCCATAGACCCGTCGGTTGCCTCATCGACATTATTAAACCCCAGTTGTTTGAGAAGATTTTTTATGATCCGCAACATTGTGTTGTAATCATCCACGATCAGGACATTCATATTCTTATCAACAGTCACTTTTCTCTCCTTATTGCTACAGGCCTTAATATTTGGCACACCGGGAAAGCAGATATTATGCCTTGAAATATTAACAGTTTGTAAGTGTAATGAAAAACGCAGATAAATCTATGTTCAGCTTATACGAATACGGGGGAATGTGAAGGGGAAGTTGTGTTAATCTCCCAAGGGTAATGCCGGAAGTTGTTTTTCTTCCGCCAGCATGATGGTGATTGTGCGGGCGCGTTCGGGGTTCATGCTGGCCAATATAGGCGAGAGACGGCGCTCAGACATTCTTGACATCACCGTGACTAAAATATCAAGATCAAGGGTATCAAATATGCGCGCGGCCTCTTTAGGCTTCATGCCTTCATATATTTTCACCAGACTTTGAACACGCTCAAGCTCTTGTTCGGATTGTTTTTGCAGCAAGCCTTCGATTTCCTGACGCAATGTTGAAAGCTCTTGGAACTTGCGGTCTAATTCCTGCTCAGCGGCTTGTAGCAAGGCTTCGCGTGTTTGAAGTTCTCGCTCGTGCGCTTCGAGTTTTTTACGGCGCTTAACCATATCGTCAAAGACTTCGCGCGTTACAGGAGAGTATTCCAATTCATCATAGCTAGAATCACGCCATTCAGCCTCATTTGTTTCGCCTTCTTTATGCGTTGCAGCCATCTTTTTATCGGCGGCGTGTTCTTCTTCGTCACCAACATGGTCTGCAGCGATAAGCTTTTCGGAATCAGGCATATTTTCTGCAGTATCATGCACAGGCGCGGGCGCGCTTTCGGCCATGGCTGGGCTGCTCAAAGATTTTATACCGCTGGCGAACTCGACCAGGCGCACAGAAAACGCCATCATCGCGATGATGATCAATACCGGCAAAAGCCGAAATTTGGGCGCGGTTTTCATGGAGCTATTATCCTTTTCTTGTTCTTTTATTTTTCTGCAAGACTTGAAGTAGTTCGCGTTCAGCCTCACTTACCAAGTCTTCATCATTCTCTTCGTTAAAATCGCGATCCTGAATAAAGAAAGACGGCGGTTCGGGTGATGTATCCGCAGGCCCCTGGTCAGTATTGGCTGCTTGCGGCTCGTCAAAATATTCTTCCTCTGCACCCCGTGAAGAAAAACTACCCGCACCGGAAGCGAGCTTTTCGAGGCGGCTGGCCAAATGATCACTGGTTTCGTTAATCATTTTCAATTCTTCGGCCATGCGGCGGGAATCGTACAGTACGTCCTCCATATTATTTGCGGCAATATTGCCGGTGGCTTTGAGCGCGTCAATCGCATCTTTGGCGTCATTGATATTGCGTGTGAGTTCTGCAATCAGATTTTTCATTTCGTCGCGATGCTTACGGAAATTATCCAGAGAACGCGAAAGACGAAAGGCAAAATAAATCGTTCCAACCAGCGCAGCCAACACAACAAAATCCATAATCAAACTCAGTAACGCAGAACTCATACACCTTCATCCTCTTCGGGTTCGAGATAGTCTTCAATTCGTACAGCAATATGCTCCTGTTTTTGCCCTACCGGGCCGCGGAACATGGGGAAACTCCCGCAACGCAATTCCAGATCGTCTGCGGTACGGGTACTAAAGATAATCTGTGTCCCAACTTTCCATTTTAGCATTTCGCCCAGCGGCATGATTTTTTCACCCAAAATTGCCTGGAGCTGGATGTCGGTTTTATAGAGTTCTTGTGTCAAGTGACTTTCCCAGATGGAGTCACGGCCGAATTTTTCGCCCATGAACATCTGCAATAGCAGTTCACGAATCGGTTCCAATGTCGCATAGGGAATGAGAATTTCGACGCGGCCACCGCGATCGCCCATATCTACACGCAGGCGCGCAAGCACACATGCGTTGTTGCTTTGCGTGATGGTGGCAAAACGCGGGTTGGTTTCCATGCGATCGAGTGAGAAGCTGACTGGCGAGAGCGGGTCGAAAGCGGAAGACAAATCGCCCAGCGTCACATGAACCATTTTTTCGACAAGTTTGGTTTCAATTGTTGTATAGGGACGCCCCTCAACGCGTATAGCAGGAGTACCTTTGCGTCCGCCGAGCAACACATCAACGATGGAGTATATAAGCGCAGAGTCGGTGACCAAAAGGCCATTATTATCCCATTCTTCGGCCTTGAACACCGAGAGCATCGCAGGCAGTGGAATGGAGTTCATATAATCGCCAAAACGCACGGTGGATACCTGGTCAAGGCTAACCTCAACGTTATCGGTCGTGAGATTACGCAAAGACGTTGACATCAGACGCACCAGGCGGTCGAACACGATGTCGAGCATTGGAAGACGCTCGTAATTGACCATTGCGGAATTGACCAGCGCCATGACGCCAGAGGTTTCGCCAATTGCACTATCATCATCGAAGCCAAGCAAAGAGTCGATTTCATCTTGATTGAGTATCCGTGTGCCGCCACTATCGTCGTCGTCAAGACCATCGAAAGCCGGGATAGCATCGGCTTCGACCAACGCTTCGTCTGCGTCGCCGGAATCGTCATCATCATTGGCCATGGTTTCCCATTCCTTCATCATGGCCCTTTCTTCTTCGCTCATTTCCTCGAGCTCGGTGTCGCTCATGATCTTATGTTCTTATGCCTTGTTTTATCATCATGTTTTCACTTTATCGTGCGCGTTATATTTCGTGCTTGCAAATATCATACCTGTGCTAATCATTATAGCATTAATTACTGTATAAGAATTTCCTGAAACAGCACATCTTTGACCTTTACCGGCGCTGCAGCCTGATTAACCCGCCAAAGCAACTCCATCTGCAAACGGTAGATCCCGGCTGATCCGCGTAAATCTTTTACACGCAGTTCTCGTAAATAAGTCTGAAACTGATCAACCACGCGCGGGATGACTGCTTCGACAGCTGCGTAATCTGCCGATGAATTCAATTCAAGCTGAACGGTCAGGCGTAAATAGCGGGGCGTCCCGTCATTGGAACTGAGATTGACCAGCATAGTAGGGATTTCGATAAAATTCCCGCCAGCGCCGCCATGGCCACCGCCATGACCATCATCTTTGGCAGCATGTTCGTCGCCATGCGCGTCTTCTTCAGGGCACTCCTTGATCACTTCGCCGTGATCATCAACTTCTTCGACGCAAGGCTCGCTCTTGCCCAGCACACTATCAAGCATGCCGGTAAAATACAGCCCGGCGCCAGCACCGAGCAGCAAGACGACAACACCAGCGAGAGCGATGAGGACAATCGGCTTGTTACCTTCCTCACTGTCTTCGCCATCCTCTCCGAGAAGATTTACGTCTTCGGCTTCTTCATTTGCATCGGTTTCATCATCAGCCATAGCACTATTCATCTTTGTTGTTGGTTATGTTCACACAGGACAGAAGGGATACGCATTTAATTTTTGATTATAAATCAAATCGCATACAGCGTCTAACCCGCGTAAACATCCTTGCTAAACTATACACAAAAGGCTCTGCGGACCTGTGGAAAACCTACAGGCAAGTTTTGCCCGGCGCGCGCGGCAGTTTTCGTCGTGACCCCGGCAGCGCCCTCCCGCCTGTCTTTAGTATCCAATCATATTAACACATTGAAAAACATACGTAATTGATTCTGGCACGGGACATGCAACGATGCCCAGTGAGGGGAGCCGCACCTAAAATAAGCAGGCCCCGCAAAAGAAGGTAAGGATTAAAAATTGAGTAAGGACAGGACAGTAAGCCATGGAAAATAGTATTTATCTCGCGCTTTCGCGACAGATGACCTTGCATACCAATATGGATATGGTAGCCAACAATATCGCCAACATGAATACGCCCGGATACCGGTCGCAGCATTTGATGTTTGATGAATATATTTCCGATCCGCGCGGCAGGACTACGGATGAGGCTGCAGACGACGAACTTTCCTTTGTTTACAACCGCGGACAATACGCAAATACAGCGCCGGGCACACAAAGCTTTACAGGCAATCCGCTGGATGTGGCGCTCGCCGGCCCGGGCTTTTTCGGGGTGCAGGCCCCGAACGGCGAAGTGATGTATACGCGGGCTGGCCAGTTCCAGATTGATGCCAGCGGCATTTTAACTGACCCTTCCGGTAATCCGATAGCTGACCAAGGCGGCGCCTCTATTACTATTCCTCCGGGCTCACACGATGTTGCTATTGATGAAAAAGGTATGATTTCCAACCAGGACGGGCAACTCGGCCAGATGATGGTTGTTGAATTTGAAAACCAGCAAAAACTGGAGCCGTATGGAAGCAATCTTTACCGCGCGCCGGAGCCCGGAACGCCTGCTATAAACACCCGCGTTAAACAGGGGCAGCTTGAAAATTCAAATGTACAGCCGGTTTTGGAAATTACCGAAATGATGGAGACGCTGCGCGACTATCAATCGACGCAGCGGATTTTAAGCACAGAGAATGAGCGCTTACGCTCAGTCATACAAAAACTGACAGGACAGAATTAAACGGATTTTAAAGGAGAAAGACTATGAGATCACTGGATATTGGCGCAACGGGCATGCTGGCTCAACAGCTTAACGTCGATGTTATTTCCAACAACATCGCCAACATGACCACTACGGGGCACAAACGCCAGCGTGCGGCTTTTCAGGATTTGATTTATCAGAATATCGACCGGCCCGGCTCAACCTCTTCGGATGCGGGGACGACAGTGCCTTCAGGTCTGCAGCTGGGTCTGGGCGTGCGCGCGGGAGCTGTATACCGCCAGCATGGACAAGGCGCGATCCGCATCACGGAAAACGCGCTGGATGTGGCGATTACAGGCGAAGGGTTTTTCCAGATTCAATTGCCAAATGGAGATACGGGCTATACGCGCGACGGAACGTTCCAGATGAATGAAAATGGCGAGATTGTCACCGTGCAGGGCTTTATTGTTGATCCGGGTATCACAATTCCTGCCGATGCGATTGATATTGACATTAATGAAAGCGGCGAGGTGCTGGTTAGCCTGCCGGGGCAGACTGCAACAAGTAATGTCGGACAGATTCAACTGGCGAATTTTGTGAACCCGGTCGGGCTGGAAGCGATCGGTGATAATCTTTATGTCGAAACCGATGCTTCGGGTGCACCGACGACGGGCATTCCAGGGCAGGATGAATTTGGCCGCCTGCGGCAGGGCGCGCTGGAACAATCGAATGTGAATGTGGTGGAAGAAATTACCGAATTGATCACGGCACAGCGCGCCTATGAGATGAACTCGACGGTGATTTCGACCTCCGATGAAATGCTGCAAACCGTATCGAACCTTCGGTAGAGCGCAGTGAAGTTTAGGGAGTATCATCATGCGTAAGATTAAACACAGACACAGCAGACAGCGCCCTTTAGCGCTTCGTGAGTGGACGATGGGATTTTTGGCAATGATTATCCTTAGCTTTAGCGGGATTGGTCTGGCCAATGCGATGGCTTCGGTATCTTTGAAGCATAATAGCGTAATTGAAGGCGACATGATTACGCTGGGGCATATATTTTCCGGTGTCGATCGTAACGCTGACAGAATTTTAGGTCCCGCGCCGCAACCTGGCAAAGATATGCTTTTGAATGCGCGCACTCTCATGCGCATTGCGCGGGCGATGGATGTGAATTGGCGCCCTTCTTCGGCGGCTGATCAGGTGGTTTTGAGCCGCGCAGCGACCGTGATTCCGGTGCCGATGATCCAAGAAGTATTGGAGGACAGCTTGCGTGCGCAGGGAATGCCCGGAAAATTTGAACTGATTGTTACAAGTTCAGGGCTTGATAAAATTATCTTGCCGCAAAGCGCGGCTCAAACTGTTGAAGTTGAGAGCCTGAATTTCGATTCCGAGCATGATCACTTTGAAGCCGTGATTGCTGCGCCTTCAAAGGACGATTCTGTGTTTCGCAAAAATATCAGTGGGCAGGTGCAACGGCTCGTCGATGTTCCGGTCCTGCGCGCGCCAATGAAAAACGGCTCAGTGATTAGCGCAAGTGATTTGGACTTCATAGCCTTACGGGCATACGGACTGAACCATGACATGATTTTGAGCGCCGATGAGTTGGTCGGCATGACGCCGCGGCGCATGATCACAGCAGGTAAGCCGATGACCGAAAATGATATTGAGCCGCCGCAAATCGTTGAGCGCGGAGAAAATGTCACTCTGGTTTTTCATAGCGGACCTTTGTCTCTCACCGCGCAAGGCAAGGCTCTGGAAAACGGTGCCAAAGGTGATGTGATCCGCGTGGTAAATGCGAGTTCCAGCAAAATGTTGCAAGCGCGTGTTATTGGTGAACGCGAGGTCAGCGTTTCAAGTTTTTAATTTTAAGGACTGTTGAATACAGCAGAAAGGGTGAGCTCTATGCGCAACAATACAACAATAAAAATCGGTCTGATCCTGCTTACATGCAGCGCTCTGGGCGCATGCAGCGCGGCGGACCGGATTGCACAGATCGGCGAAGCGCCCGAGATGACAAAAATTGTTAACCCGACGACGCAACGCGGCTATCAACCGGTGAGCCTGCCGATGCCGAGCCCGAAAAATGTAGCACCGCAAAAAAACTCTTTGTGGGCGGCGGACCGGACGACATTCTTTAAAGACCAGCGGGCCAGCGATGTCGGCGATATTATCACGGTTATGATTGACATTGATGACAAAGCCGAGTTGGAAAATGCAACCTCGCGTAAACGCGCCAGCAATGAAGATGCGGCGCTGCCTGCTTTGCTAGGCTATGAGCAAGCTTTGGATCGCATATTGCCGCAAGCGATTGATAATACTGATCTGATCGACTTTGGCGCTGATTCCAGCCATAGCGGCACGGGAAGTGTTGAGCGCGATGAGAAAGTTGAGGTACAACTCGCTGCGTTCATTACGCAAATTCTGCCTAACGGCAATATGGTTATTCATGGTTCTCAGGAAGTGCTGGTGAATTTTGAAAAGCGCATTTTGCAGGTTGATGGCGTGATCCGTCCGGAAGATATTTCCGTCCAGAACAGCATTTCTTATGAGAAAATTGCCGAGGCGCGCATTGCCTATGGCGGTGAAGGGCAAATTACCGATGTGCAGCAGCCGCGCTACGGGCAGCAGCTCTACGACATCGTTTTCCCGTTCTAAGAATAGACGAATACCTTACCCACAACTCCCGGCCGGCTTTGGCGTGTTAAACGTCATGGCCGGTTTTTTTATGTTTACAGTCCAACATGCAGGTTCTGGTCAAACCGGGGGACGTTCTTTATGTCGCCCCTTCTCATATACCCTGCAAGTCTTCGGGATATCGAACCCGTCACCTCAGACAAAGCTCCACGTAATTCTGCATAGTATACCCTGTTTTCCTGTGTATACGCTTTTAATGATGTATCTCCCCCATTCAGCCTGATTTTCAGAAAATCCAAAGCCAGGTAATCTAAATAGTTGCTTGCATATGGAAACGTATAACTATGAAGTCGTACGGAGATAAAATCCTTTACCGGATCAGAAAGTTTTGCTGACAATGCCTTCGCATCTTCTGCTGTTGCTATTTGTCCAAAAAGTGCATTCAGTTCGCTTTCAGCCTGCGCTGCCTCGTTATGCGCATATACCTTAATCATCGCGCTGGGTTTTTTCCATGCGCTCGTGGCGTTCCTGCGCTTCCAGAGAAAGCGTGGCGATGGGGCGCGCCTTGAGGCGAGCAATTGAGATCGGCTCACCGGTTTCTTCACAATAGCCGTATTCGCCGTCATCGATTCTTTCGAGTGTGCCGTTGATTTTGGAAATCAATTTTCGTTCACGGTCACGGGTGCGCAGCTCCAGCGCGTGGTCGGTTTCTTCAGATGCACGATCCGTCATGTCTGGTTTTTGAAGTTCGGTGCCTTGCAAAGTTTTGGCAATGGTTTCTTCAGATTCACGAACAAGCTCACCACGCCATTTGATAAGGGCCTGTCGAAAATATTCGATCATCACCGGGTTCATAAAATCGCCTTTGTCATTTTCCGGGTCGTAGTCCGGGGGGACAATCACACTGTTGGTTGAACTCATGGTTTTTCAAATCCCTATTGCTTAAACACATTAATCAAGGCGAAGACTATATTGAAGGGTTGAGCCAGTGACAAGCAAAACTATCGCTGCAGGCGCAATTAGTTGCGAGCATCAAGCGCCACGCGCATTTTAGCCAGCTCAACCTGAGCGCGCAGGTCAATTTCATCCATAATATCGGTCAGGGCCGGGTCCATGATTTTTTCGCGGTGGGAAGCGACGACATCGGCGATGTCGATCATATGACCGACGGTCAGCGTGCCGCCGAGCATGGCCATGCGGATTTTCTCCAGCTCATCGAGAATGACACCGGAGCGCTTACGGGCGCGCTTTCGCGCAGCGCCTTGCGTGGGGTCTTCGGCACCCTGAATGGCGAGCAGCGCATCGACCTGGGCGATGGACTGCGTATTTTGCGTGGTGGCCGCAGCGGGCGTGTCTTTGGCGATAAAATCGCCGAAGCTGGCATCGCTTTTGGAGGTTTTGCCGCTTTTTCCTGTTTTAGAGGGGCCTTTTGCGCCGCCAGGGCCTTGTACTTTCATACGCGTTTCTCACCGTTATTTTTTTTCACTATAGCGCGTTTTGTTTAGAACCGGAAGATCGGTGTGTGGATAAGTCGGCGGAAAGATTTGCCGCCCCGATCATTTTTGCCTGGCTTTAAATCCATAAACAATAAACACCCCCACCCTAACCCTCCCCCTCAAGGGGGAGGGAGCTTATGGGGCAGGAAAAATAGAGAAATAACAAAACTGGCACGGACTTCGCATAGAAGGATATGCAGGATATTTTTTCCTGCCCTGAAAGCAAGCAAGAGTAAGAAACATATGCTGGACAGAGCGATTATAAATGATGAGATCATAACACCGCCTGCGGGACGGTCCTCCTCCCCCGTATTGGCAGCCTCCCGGGCGGTGTTTGCCGTTTTCGTTTTTGCATGCCTCAGCGTTTTTCTTATTACCAGCGCGCATGCCAAGACCTCACGCATCAAGGATATTGTCGATATTGAAGGCGTGCGCGATAACCAACTGGTTGGTTATGGCCTTGTCGTGGGACTCAACGGCACAGGCGATTCCTTAGGGAACTCCCCATTTACCGAGCAGAGCCTGATTGCGATGCTGGAGCGTCTGGGCGTCAATATCCGCGGACAGAATTTGAATACCGGGAATGTGGCCGCCGTTATGGTGACGGCCACCCTGCCCCCGTTTGTCAATCAAGGCTCTCGCGTTGATGTAAGCATTTCTTCGCTGGGCGATGCGGCAAGCCTGCAGGGCGGAACTTTGTTGGTGACGCCTTTGCTGGCGGCGGATGGCGAAGTTTATGCCGTGGCCCAGGGCGAGGTGAGTATTGCGGGCTTTAGCGTTTCCGGTGAGGCAGCGACGGTGACGCAGAATATTCCGACCTCCGGGCGCATTGCCGAAGGTGCGATTGTCGAGCGCGAAATTGATTTTAAGCTGGAACAGTTACAGCAAGTACGTCTGGCTCTCAAAAACCCCGACTTCACAACGGCACGGCGAATTGCCCAAGCTATTAACGGCTTTACCTCTGCTGATTTATCGAAGGCAGAAAATTCTGCCAGCGTGGTTTTGCGTCGTCCCTCTAACTATGACGGCACGATTGTCGATCTTATCACCGATATTGAGCAATTGCCTGTGCAGCCCGACCAACCTGCTCGCGTAGTGATTTCAGAGCGCTCCGGCGTGATCGTGATGGGCGCAGATGTGCGGATTAGCGATGTGGCGATTGCGCAGAGCAATTTGACGGTCAAAATTACCGAAACGCCGCAGGTTTCTCAAGCCAACCCGTTTGCCGAAGGTGGCGAGACCATCGTTGTGCCGCGCACGGATCTGGCGGTGAATACGGGTGATGACGTGAAGCTGGCGATGATGGAAAGCGGCGTCACTTTGCAGGATCTGGTTACAGGGCTGAACCGTCTTGGTATGAAACCGCGTGACATTATTACCATCATACAGGCCATTAAAGCCGCCGGCGCGCTTCAGGCAGAAATTGAGGTGATGTGATGGCCGGCTCTCTTACTCCCGATACGAATATGGCGCTGTTGCAGGCTTCGCAGACCAACCCGGGCAAGGCCGCAAAAACGCTTAAAGATGCGGCCAAGTCGCATGAAATGCAAAAAATTGAAGCGGCGGCGCAGGATTTTGAAGCGGTGTTTATTGCCGAAATGATGAAACCGATGTTTGCGGGCATTGAAACACAAGCTCCGTTTGGCGGGGGCAAAGGCGAAGAGATTTTCCGCGGCATGATGATTCAAGAATACGGCAAGATGATTGCACAGACCGGCGGGATCGGCATTGCCGACCATGTGAAGGACCACATGATCCAAGTACAAAGCCAAATGCAAAATGAACAAAACCCTGAAGGAGCGACAAGCGATGAATAACGTTTCTCAACATCAAAATCCTGCGTCAAATACTCTCAATGTCCTGCCGCAGGAACCTTCCATGGCGTTGAATATGCTGATCCGGCTGACGAATAACCTTTCTGTTTTAGCCGATCGGGAAGCGCAAGCTTTGGCACAAAATGACATGGTTACTTTTGCCATCCTTCAAGACGAGAAAATACTTGTAACTGAACAGTATGTGGCGGCTTCTGAAGAATTTAGAAGCAAGCTGAACACTTATCGCGGGGCAGATAGCTCCCTGCTCGATCGGCTGGAGCGGCTGCAGCGCGATCTGGGTGAAAAAACCAAAGGGAATAACGAAGTCGTACGGCAAATTTACGGTCGGGCGCAAAATCGTACGCAGAGCGCCCTTCTTACCGCGCAGGAACTGGGACAAAATCACAAGCTGCGCGAACGCCCGGCTGTTAACGAAAATGCGGATGCGAAAAACCGTAAAACGGGAGAGACATCATGAAGCATCAAAATCAACTTTTATCTTCCCAGAAGAAAAACTTCCTTTCCGCAGATCCGAATAAGGCCATGCAGGAAATGATGGATGTGATCGACCGGATGCGCGGCGTCTACGTTCGCGAAACCGAAGCGCTGGAAGATATGGATACGAAAGGCTTTATCGCCCTGCAGGATGAGAAGATACAGGCAACCAATATATATAAGTCAGGTGTCGAAGATATTTTACGCCGCAAATGTGAGATGAAGGCCGTTAATCCGGCGCTGAAAAGAGATCTGGAGCGGATGCAGGCCGATTTTGCCGCGTTGTCTTCCAAGAATATGGACGCTCTGAAACGCATGCAACGCACGATGGAACGATTGGGACAAACCGTGCAGCGCGCAGCTAAAGAGTCGGTGAATAAACAGCGTGCTTTTAGCTATGGCGAGAGCGGAAAAATTCATAACGACGAACGCAAGAGCGTTTCAATCGGCGTCAGCGAGACGGCCTAGAAGGACCTATGAGTGATATGAGTATCGAGAACTTTTTTACAACCCGATCTTTTATTTTGCCCGCGCAGGCACAAAGCGTGGCGCAGGGCAAAGTCCTGCCCGGCGGGCAGGCGCAGGGCGTGAATTTTCTTGATTTCATTCTGGCTCAAATCAACCCAGTTCGTGACGAGGCACAAAGCGCGGGGAAAACCGCCGTACAAAACACTGAAGACGGCCCCTTACAATCGGACAACAAGTTGCTGGAGAAAAAACCAGAATTGAATGTCGCTGAACTTCTGGCGGCCAACCCCGAGATTGAAGAAGAACTGAAAGACTTTATTGAGAGCACGCAACTTGATCCCGAAGCAGCCCTTACGCAGGTTTTACGTCTCAATCAACAGGCGTTTGATAATGTTTTAAAACCGCTTACGGATGGCATTATCACGACAGCAGAAATCGCCGAGGGTAGCCCGCGCATTTTGCAGGCTTTCCTGATTGAACAACCACAAGATGATAGTAAATTTATTATTGATATCAATACGCTCAAGGAAAAAATTGAATCAATCCTAGAAGAAGGCGGACCAGAGCTGATCGCATTGAATTTAACACCGGAACAGCTTGATATTGCACGAAGTTTATCGGAAGTGGCGCCATTACCCCCTGAACTCCAAGACAACCCGTTTGCTACGTTGGTGCAGATGATTGCGCCGGTCAATCAACCAGAAACGGAGGCTGTATCCTTCGCGCAAGAGATCATTCAGGAGATCAACGAGGATCCGGCGCTGCAGAATCTGGTTGCGATTTTATTGCCGCCAACAGCCCAGCCACAACCAAAGGCGCAGCAAACACTCGATACAACCTTACCGCCGCAAGCCTCTTCGCAAGCATACAACCAAATGGAAATACTGGCGATGCGGTTGAATAATTTAAGTGTTGGCGGTAGCACACCGCCGCCTGCCGAAGGCGAAGCGTTGTTTACTCTGGAAGATTATGAAGGCAATTTACAACCCTCACAAGATGGCAAAGGTCAGAGTAAGGGGGGAAATAACGCCGCCTTTGAAGCGCTGATGAATGCGGAATCAAGGGGCAACACGACCCCTGCCCCATCGCCAGATTTAAGCGTTTTGCAAAACTGGCCGTTTCCGGCTGGCAGCACGTTATTTTCCGCATTTGAATTCGGGCAGGAACTTACAGATCAATATGGGTTGAACACAACCTCAAGCGCGCCTTCTACGCTCGGCACCCTGACCAGCGCGATTACACAGGCTCAAAGCGCGGCGAACGCGCATCCGGCTACGCAGATGGTTGCCGTAACCCTGCAAAAAGCGGCTGGCGCTGGCGAGAACAAAACCCTGACGCTGCAGCTTGAGCCGCCGGAACTGGGGCGGGTGCAAGTCAAGATGACATTTGGCGCGGACAAGACGGTTAAGGCTGTCTTGCTGTCTGAAAAACCCGAAACGCACATGATGCTGCAACGTGATGCGCAGACTTTAGAGCGGGCATTGCAGGGGATTGAACTGGACAGCGATGGCGGACTGCAATTTGAACTGGCCGAACATGGATTTGATTTTGATCAGAACAACCAGCGCGGCGGCGGGCACGATAGAGGCGGCACAGGTGCGGGCGAAGACGCCGACGGCGTTGAAGAGAGTATTGAAACCACAATGACATGGCAGGTTGATCCCGAAACGGGACACATGCGCTATGACATCGTGGCGTAAAATTTAAGGAGAAAACCGGATGGTTTCAGATGTATCAGTTAATACGGCGCTTAATCAACAAGCCAAGACGCAGATTGCATCAGACAAGCTGGCCGAAGATTTCAGCCAGTTCCTGACACTGCTGACCGTGCAGCTGCAAAACCAGGACCCGCTCTCGCCCATGGACACAACTGAGTTCACCAATCAGCTTGTCGCCTTTACCGGGGTGGAACAACAGATCAACACCAACCAGAAACTCGATTCACTGGTTTCTCTGCAACTCGGCAACGTCATGGGGTCGGCCCTGGGGTATGTCGGCCTTGATGCGAGCTATATTTCTTCTGAATTTTATGCGGACGGAGAAAGTCCGGTCACAATTAATTACGCCCTGAATGATGTATCGGTCGATGCGACAATCCGTATAGAGAGCGAAACAGGTGATCTTGTTTATGAGGGACCGGCGGAAACCTCAGCCGGCAGCCATGAATTTATCTGGGACGGGCTGGATCAATTCGGTAACCCGGCCCCTGCCGGAACATACAATGTGCGGGTTGATGCCCTGGACATCAATGATGAAGCGGTTGGATCGACAATCGTTGTTGAGGGCCGCGTACGCGGGGTCGAAACACAAAACGGCCTTGTCTTCCTTCTGATTGGAGAGCGCGCCGTTTCCGTCAGCAATATTTTAAATGTCAGCCAACCGAATAGTGAAGATACAACCAGAAACACCTGAAGAGGAGCAAACAGCATGAACACCCTAGCCCAAACAACACCGTTGAAGAAACCTTCATTGCTCGTTTTAACATTATGCCTGAGCAAGGCGGCAGTAATAGCTATGACACACCGCCTGCAAATGGCCTGTGTGTTTTATTTAAAACCTTAACCCCAACACTCAAAACCACAAGAGACGCAAACAAGATTTAGACAAAGGAGAAAAACAATGGGACTTTTTGGATCACTCTTTACCGGCGTATCGGCGCTGTTCGCACAAAGCCAAAACACGGCAATTATTTCGAACAATATTGCCAATATCAGCACAACCGGGTTTAAACGTTCAGAAGCGGCATTTGAAAGCCTTGTAACATCACAAAGCCGGTTATCGACTTATTCACCGGGGACAGTGACAGCCAATCGCCTCCAGCGGGTCGACCAACAAGGCGCCCTACAGCAGACCGCTTCAACGACGGATGCGGCGATTTCCGGTAACGGTTTCTTCCCAATCAAACGCGACCCTTCCGACCAACAGGAATTCCTCTACACGCGCGCCGGGCAATTTTCCGAAGATTCCCAAGGACTTTTGCGGAATGCCGCCGGATTTGCACTTTATGCGTGGCCAATTGATGCCAACGGCGACCTTCCAGCGAACCAGGGCGACCTTACTTCTTTGGTGCCGGCTGATGTGGCCTTCCTTGGTGGATTGACCCGCCCAACATCAAATGCGGAACTGGCGATTAACCTGGATGCAAATGCGATTGATAAATCCCTAGCTGCCTCTGTTACTGGCGCAGCAGATTTTTCTCGTGGAATCACCGTGTTTGACAGCCTGGGTTCAGCGCAGGTTCTAACGCTGGAATACACCAAAACATACGGACCTCAAGCTACTGCAGGCGGCTCCATCGGCAGCTTGCTCGCGACTGATAACCTGATCACAGACCTTGGTTTGACACCAGGCGATACGTTCGATGTTTCAACCGAACTTGGCGGACCGTTGACCATGACTGTTGTAGCCGGAACGCCTGCCCTGCCTGGCGATGTGCAGACCGTTAACGACATCATCACCGAAATTAACAATGCCGGTATTGGCGCCAGCGCCTTTCTCGGCAACGATGGTGAGTTGGTCATTCAGCGTGATGAATTTACAGGCGGTGCTGTTAACACCCTTACAATTGCCAATGGTGTCGGTACGCCGCTTACTGGTCTTGGACTGATTGCCGGGGTGTATACCTCTGATGATTTGTCTGGGGCAGCGCCCAATTACGACAACGGTTTATTTGCCGATTCCCCGCCCTATTCCAACAGCGGCGGCACAGATACAAACACTTTCCCGACCTTCCAGTTCCTGCCCGGCGATGCTCAATATAATAATCGCGGCTGGTGGCAGCTCAATATCAAGCACCCGGACGGCACGTCACTGTCACGCGGCCTGCTGAACTTTAACGGCGACGGGACGCTCAACTCCCTGCCCGATAATTCCGGGGACATTGACATTAACCTGACCCAAATTGACTGGAACAATGGATCAAACGCACAAAATATCGATATTGATATTGAGCGATTCTCTCAATTTGCCGGGAACTTTGATGTAATTTTCTCTGATCAGAACGGTGCCGAGCTCGGTCTGCGGACCGGGGTTGAGATTGATCGCGACGGGGTTGTAATTGCCCGATTCTCCAACGGCGCATCAGCTGATCTTTATAAAATTCCACTGATCACTTTTGCCAACTCTAACGGCCTGACAGAAGTCTCTGGAACGGCTTATTCAGAAAATCAGGAATCCGGTGAAGAGAATTTGCGCGAAGCCGGAACCGGCGGTGCCGGGTTTGTTGAACCCTCGACACTGGAAGCGTCAAACGTTGATTTAGCGGATGAATTTGCGCGGCTAATTGTCTCACAAAGAGCGTTTGGCGCGGGGACGCGTGTAATCAACACGGTCGACCAGATGACGGAAGATTTGTTGAGACTGCGGTAATAATACATAAAGTTTGGATCTTGAGCTGTAGGTTCGCTACCCGCAACCGTCCTAACCCCTAAGGCTCAGGGTCCGAATATCTGCTGACTGCTATGATCCAGAATGGAGAGTAGCGACTTGCAGACGGGCGCACCGGGTAATGCCCTAACCTTACCCATCTGGGAGAACCCAACCGCTCCGGTGCGCCCTCTTTTTCCACAAATACTAATATTAAGTCCTGTTTTTTTCCAAAACCTCAAGACATTGTTAAAATCTTTATGATTAAATGTAGGGTGTAGAATTGCGTGTAGTATATGCGCATGTATGTAATTTGCAGGATGCAAAATGACTGTTGGCGAGATCATCTTGGGATCGGCTCTTAAGGGGACGTTACTGAGCATTAACCGTACACAAAGTACGATTGATGAGATTACACAACGTTTGGCTTCCGGCCTAAAAGTTAATTCCGCTATTGACCAGCCACAAAATTTCTTTACCGCGCGCAGCTTGAAATTCACCGCCAGCGATCAGACACGCTTGCTGGACGGCATAGGTCAGAGCATTCGAACCATACAAGAGGCCATTACCGGTCTGGAGGCAGTTGAACGGCTTATCAATCAGGGCGAAGCGCTGGTTATCGAATCAGAAAAAGCGCTTTTACTTGGTGAAACTGACCCAGCTGTTGTTCCACGGATTGTTAATGTCAGCCCACCTCCGCTCAGCACCCTGATCACCGCAGGTGCGCCGGATGCATATTTTCGCCTGAATGAAACGGCAGGCGCTATTCAAGATTACGGAACACTCGGCCCAGTCACCGCCAACCGATTAGGCGGGGCAAGCGCCGGAGCGGCCGCTCTTTATTCCAACGGGGCAGCTCCCAGCGTCAATTTTGACGGCATCAATGACCGCATTCTGGTTGCCGATGCCCCGCATATTAACCTGAACGCAACACCAGCGCGTACAGTCGAGCTTGTCTTCAATGCTGATGACCTCACAGGGCGACAAGTACTGTATGAAGAGGGCGCTACCATTAACGGTCTTACGATTTACCTTGACGGTGACAGGCTTTATGTCACAGGGGAAGACGATCAGGGCGCACAACGCTGGGCTGATGCAAACATCAACAGCAGCGCCATTGGCGTACAGATTCAGACCGGACAAACATACCATGCCGCCTTTGTTTATGATATGGCAACAAACAGCTTTAGCGGCTACCTTGACGGCGTCCTTATGGGTAGCGTCAGCACCGCCGGGGCGCCAAGCTTTCCATCTCATAGCGGAAATATAGGCATTGGCGCAGCCGTGGACGGTGTGCAGTTCCATGACGGCGAAGCTGGCGCAGGATTTAACTTTGACGGACGCATTTCTGATGTCGCCATCTATAATCGCGCCCTTAGCACTACCGAGCTATTACGCCATGCCGATTCACTTGAAGGAACGACATCCACTATCTATGAAAATATTAATTATAACAACCTGTTGGACGAGATTGATAATCTGGTTGTTGACGCCCATTATAGAGGCATTAATTTGCTGCTGGGGGAAGATTTACAAACCATTTTTAATGCAGAGCAAACCAGCACCCTTACCACAGAAGGTCAAGACTTCAGTACACGGGGGTTGAAGCTAGTTAAACGCTCCCAATTTAACAACCTCACAGATGTACGCGATATTCTTGATGCGCTGCGCGATGCAAGAGCGGTTATACGGGCGTTTGCCTTTACATTGACAAATGACCTATCTATAATTGAAATACGAAATACTTTCACACGTGATACGATCAACGCAAATCTGGCCGGCGCCGATGATCTGACCGTGGCTGATATGAACAAAGAAGGAGCCAACCAATTGGCTGCACAAACCCGACTGGATCTGGGCATTACAGCCCTTAGCCTAGCCGGGCTGTCGCAGGGCTCCATACTGGATCTTGTAGGATGAAAAATCCTTTTGAAATGTGGATTGCACGAAGCATGCGATGCAATATATCCACAGAGGAATGCATAAAAAGAAAGGGATAAATTGCGTTAACAATCTTTTCATTTTTATGATATATTCTGTAAGAGTGAGCCCAAGTATTGGGCGATGCAGGAAGCATGCACAAACCTAGGAAAGGAAAACACTATGTCTTCTGATGTTGTATTGACCGCAGCCTTGCGGAATAACCTACTTTCTCTCCAGAACACACAAAGCTTGATTGACTCCACGCAGCTTAGATTGGCTACGGGTCTGAAAGTTAACTCTGCTCTGGATAACCCTCAAAACTTCTTTACCGCGCAAAGCCTGAATAACCGGGCCGGCGACCTTGGTCGTCTCTTGGATGGTATCGGCCAATCCATTCGGACTATCGAAGCTGCTGATAACGGTATTACCGCTTTGACAAAGCTTGTAGAGCAAGCCCAATCGATCGTGCAGTCTGCACGTGATGAGTTGGCGGCGTCTGAAGGTGAAGCGCGCCTTGTCGGTACAGTTGACCTGAGAGATACAGGGACTGGCGACCTTGTTGCCGACCTCGGTATCGCGAACGGCGCTACGCTGGACATTATCACAACTGATGATTCCGGCGCACAGATCACACAGCAAGTGACAATCGACACTGGCGATACGGCCTATTCTTTGGCTGCAGAAATCACGAACGCTTTTGCCGATAATGAAAACGGAGAAATCGTTGCCAGCATTTCCGATGAAGGTTTCCTTCAGATTGAAAGCGCTGACGGCCGGAGTTTCCGTCTTGTTGATGAAGCGACAACAGCGATTACCCAGGCTGGACTTGATGCTCTTGGTATTGGCGAAGCCTTCTCGACTGAAACGCGCACAGGTGCAGGTACGACTGATCTTACGGCCACTATCGTAGCCGGAAGCACAGTGACCTCAATCTCCCTGTTCGAAGGTACCGGTGACTTGGTTGAAGCCGGCGACCTTATTGGTGGTGCCGGGGTGTCTTATACAGATGCAGACGGTAATACCGCGTTCTCTCTGACAACCGGTAGCTTAGGCATTACGGTTACTGAAACTGACGGCACATCAACAAGCTCAACTGTTGTTGCTGTTACTGGCTCCTTCCAGGATTTTGTCGACAGTATCAACCAAGATGCAAACCTTAACCAGTTGGTGAGCGCTAATTTCGACAGCTCCACGGGACAGCTCAGCATTACTTCGCTTGATGATCAGGTTGCCAATGTTGAAATTAATGTTGCTGGCGCTACTGCTGCTGATACGATTAGCCTTGGTCTTGGCGACCCAACCGGAAATCTGGACCCGATTACTGCCGGGGCAGGTGCTGAGGATATTTCTATTAGATTTAACAACAGTACCGAAGCTCTCGACAGTTTGGCTGGGGATTACAATACGCTCCGCGCCCAGATCGACTCTCTGGTTGCCGATGCTCAGTATCGTGGAATCAATCTGCTTAACGGTGATGACTTGGTTACATTCTTTAACGAGAACAATACAAGTTCACTGACCACGAGCGGCGTAACTTTCACGGCTAACGGCCTCAGCATTACCGAAGCCTCTTTCCGCTCCAGTACAGAGATTGAGCTGTCTGCCACGCAGGCTCGCAACGCTCTGGAGGCTGTGCGGAGCTTCGGCTCCTCTCTGGCCAACAACCTGTCTATTATTCAGACACGTCAGACTTTCACCGAGCAAACGATCAATACGTTGCAAGCCGGTGCGGATGACCTGGTTGTTGCAGACCAGAACGAAGAGGGCGCAAACTTGCTGGCCCTGCAGACACGTCAGGCTTTGGGTGTTACATCCCTGTCTCTGGCGTCTCAGTCACAGCAGTCTGTACTTCGACTCTTCTAATTTTAAATTCAAGGGCATTGCCCGAATTCGAAAAAGCCCTAGCAGAACGCCGGGGCTTTTTTTATCTCCTGCAGCGTTTAGATTTTTTATATTTTATAAAGATAAAAGCTGATATAATGGCGGAGTATGGGCAGAAAGCCGTATCTAAACGAAAGGAAGAATTCCATGGCTCTCGTTATCGATCTCAAACCCGGCGAAAAAATCCTTATTGGCGAAGCTGTCATTACCAATGACAGTCAGCGCACACGCCTGCATATAGCCGGTGATGCTCCGATTCTACGTGAAAAAGATGTGATGCAAGAAAGGGAGACTGATACGCCTTGCAAGAAAATTTACTTCCTTGTCCAGTGCATGTATCTGGCCAATACGCCCAAACGGTATTACGAAAAATACTTTGCGCTTGTACAAGAGGTTCAGCATGCTTCTCCATCTTCGGCATTTTTCTTTATGCAGATTAACGAGGAAATTATTAGCGGCAATTATTACAAAGCCCTGAAACTCGCAAGACAACTCATCGCTCACGAAAAGGAACTCTTAGAGAATGCCTCCCAACCCGCCGCAAAATAACCCATATGCTCAAGCTGCTGGCGCCTATGGCGACAACGCGCAAAAGAACACGCCCGACCAGCGTGAGCTTGAAGGGCGCGTTTTATTGAAATCCGCCAAAATGATTAAAGACCTTCAGGATGACTGGGAGAATATGAACACCGAAATTCTCGAGAGCACCTTGAAATATAACCGTCAGGTCTGGATGGTGTTTTACGATACCGCCATCGAGAACCCGGAAGGTGACCGCCCCAACGATTTGCGCAGCAATATTGTCAATCTCGCCAATTTTATTTTTAAGCGCGAACTGGAGATCATGGCGAAGCCAGAGAAGCATAAGCTAGATGTTCTTATTAATATCAATCGTGAGATTGCCGCCGGTCTAATGGTTAAACCGCCTGAGACGACGCACCCCAAAGATAAAACATAATTTCTTAGGGGCTGACATTAAAAAAGCGCTTCCCTTGAAGCGCTTGCTCGATAATTTACCATGTATAATTTACCATGTATAAACTTAGGCCGTAACACTCACCGTAGAGGCAAACTGTTGGCCGGATTGTGCGCCTGCGCTTAAAGCAGCGACAGCGGCCTGTGCAGGGCCACCAACGGATTGAGTTGGCGTTGATTGTGCAACCTGCTGGGTCTGGAACGCCGCAGATGTAACGTCAAAATTTGACGAAGACGTCGAAGATCGAGCAGTATTAACGGGATCGGCCGTCGTGCGCTCAATTTCAGCACGCGCAGCGGCCTGACGTGCAGCCTGAACGCGGCGCTGTTCCAATGTTGATTCTGAGGGGAATTGTGTCAAAATATCGCCCGTATCGGAGTCGCGTATTTGCAATACGGCTGTGTCGAAGCGGGTATCGACTGAAACATACGGGCTAACATAGGGTGCAACAGGACCACGCGCAACGCTCTCCACAGCCTCTATATCGGCCGCGAAAGAATTCAAAGTCGCCACCTGGTCCGCAGTAAAACGGGCCTGCTGTGCGTTCGATATGGCTGAATTTACAGCTTCTATCATAATTAACGTCCTAACCGCCTGTCCGATTTATAAAAAATATATGGGAACAGGCATAATACCCTACTATCATGGTACCTTAACCGCAAACAAAAGTCAAGTTTTCCGTCGGGTTTCCCACACCATTTCATGCTTACCAACCCCTTGAAAAATAATTAAAATATTTTGATCCCCCTCCAAAATCAAGAGAAGATGATTTTCAGCTCTATACTCCCCCCTTTTGGAAGGTTTTTCTGGAACAACAGACCAATGGAAAAAGGTTAAAAAAACGTCTATACTGTAAGGATAACCTGTTTTCCCGATTCGCTAAATCGGAGAAGATAGTGAATAAAAAAGGCTACCCCTATCCTCTGTGGGGTTCTAGCCATGCGCAAAATGAGAGAATAAAGGTCGGAAACCGTGAGTAGTTTTGTTGATACATTGAAACAGCTTGGCCCGTCGAGATTGGCTATTATGGGCGGCATTCTCGTCGGATTGCTGCTGTTTTTCGTGTTTGTTTCCATGCGCGTTTCCACGCCGGAAATGAAACTGCTCTACAGCGATTTATCATCCGCGGACTCTGGTGCTATCGCTGCCAAACTCGAAGAGAGCCAGGTTCGTTATGAAGTTTCCCCGGATGGCGGGCGGATCATGGTTTCGGAAGATGAGGTTGGACGTGCACGGCTGTTACTGGCCGAGGCCGGACTTCCTAATGGCGGTTCATTGGGATATGAAATTTTTGACAAACAATCGGGCTTCGGGACAACGAACTTTGTCCAAAATATCAATCAGGTGCGTGCTCTTGAGGGAGAACTTGCCCGCACAATCAGCTCTTTAAGTTCTGTTCGAAGCGCCCGCGTCCATCTGGTTTTACCCCAGCGCGAACTTTTTAGCCGCGAAAGCCGTCCATCGAGCGCCAGTGTTTATTTGGGCGTCCGCCCCGGTGCGATTGTTGAGCGTGAGCAGATATTGTCCATTCAGTCGCTGATTGCCTCGGCGGTACCGGATCTGAAGGCCGATAATGTTACTATTATTGACAGTAACGGAAACTTGCTGGCCAAGGGTGGGGAAGATAATCGGGAAAACATGCTTTCCGTTAAAGCAGAGGAGATGCGCCGGAATTATGAATCTCGCCTGACAGAAAAGATTGAGGATCAGGTGAGCCGTATTGTCGGGTATGGCAATGTGCGCGCAATTGTCACTGCGGAAGTTAATTTTGATCGTATCAGCACAAACGAGGAAGTTTTTGACCCAGAGGGTCAGGTTGTTCGCTCTTCTCAGGTTACCGAGGAGAATAATACAGAGCGCGATCCGGCTCCTGAAGATATCAGTGTTCAAAATAACCTGCCGGGCGTGGGCGGAGATCTGCTTTCAGATACCGCACCAACTGCTGAGAATAGCCGCCTTGAAGAGGTTACGAACTTTGAAATCAGCCGCACGGTACGTAACACTGTGCGCGAGGTGGGGGAAGTTAATCGCCTGTCTATCGGCGTTCTGGTTGACGGGCGCTATATCACAAACGAAGAAGGAGAACGCGTTTACGAAGAGCGCTCTGAAGAAGAGCTTGCCGAGATCGAGGAATTGGTGCGCAGTGCGGCCGGTTATAATGAAGATCGCGGCGATGTGATTACAGTTAAAAATTTGCAGTTTGCTGAAATCGATACCAATGAAGAAGCAATTGACGAGAGCATGCTGTTTGGTTTCCAGAAATCTGATTTGATTGATGCTGCAGAGGTCGTGCTGGTCGGGATTATGATCATTTTGGTAATTCTGCTGATCCTGCAACCTATGGTTTCAAGACTGCTGGCTGTCAGTGATACGGAGCTGGATGAAGACCTTGAGGCTGATTTGCTGACTATGCGCCCGGCTGCCCCGGCTCTGGAAGGGCCAGATGCCATTGGCGCCTTCGGTGGAGGTCAAGGTGATGAGGAAGAGAGCCTGATTGATATTCAAGGCGTTGAGGGTAAGGTTAAATCTTCCTCTATCCGCAAGGTCGAAGAAATCGTTGAGAATTATCCGAATGAAACCGTTTCCGTTATCCGCAGCTGGATGACACAGGAAAGTTAAAGCATGAGAGATACCGCCCAACAGCCTATGAACAGATGGGAGACGAACCATTAATATGCGTGTGCGTGAAGATTACAGAACGTTGAGCGGCCCGGAAAAGGCTGCGATCCTGTTGCTGTCATTGCCAGAAGATCAGACTGCGAAAATTTTTGAGCAGATGGATGATGAAGAAATTATGGAACTCTCACAGACCATGGCCGGGCTTGGAAAAGTTAGCCCGAATGTGGTGGAACGGTTATTTGTTGATTTTGCAGAGCAGATGACTTCAACGAACTCTTTGATCGGGACACAAGACAGTACTGAAAGATTGCTCGCCAAGGCTGGTCTTTCCGGTGACCGTATTGAAAATATCATGGAGGAAATTCGTGGCCCGGCCGGACGCACGATGTGGGAAAAGCTGGGCAATGTGAATGAAGAAATTCTAGCCACATTCCTGCAAAAAGAATATCCGCAGACGGTTTCGGTGGTTCTTTCTAAAATCCAGACTGATCACGCCGCGCGTGTTTTGGGGATGCTGCCCGAGAATTTTGCGCTTGAGGTTATTCACCGAATGTTGCGTATGGAGGTGGTACAAAAAGATATTTTGGAAGAGGTTGAGCGCACTTTGCGTCAAGAGTTCATGACCAACCTGGCGCGGACACAGAAAAAAGATTCTCACGAGCTTATCGCCGATATTTTCAACAATATGGAGCGTGCGGTCGAAACGCGCTTTATGGAAGAACTGGAAAAATCAGCACCCGATTCCGCAGAGAAAATTCGTTCGCTCATGTTTACATTTGAAGATCTTATCAATCTTGATCCGGCCTCTGTGCAAACACTTATACGCGCTGTTGATAAAGACAAATTGCCAACGGCCTTGAAAGGTGCGACAGAGACGATCAAGGATCTTTTCTTCTCGAATATGTCAGAGCGCGCGGCAAAGATTATGAAAGAAGATATGGCTGCGATGGGGCCTGTGCGACTTAAAGATGTTGAAGAATCCCAGCAATATGTCGTTAATGTTGCGAAAGATCTCGAGTCACGCGGTGAAATCACAATTGCCAGCGGTGATGCCGAAGACGAGCTTATCTATTAATCTTGATTTGAAATGCGCACGAAGACGGTGGAAGACATTAAGCAAAAATTCTTTTTCGATCACAATATATTCGATGCCAATGGTAATATCGAATCCGAACTTCTTGAAGAAGAAGAGCCTCCTATTCCGGTCTTTAGTGAGGCTGAACTTGAGGCTGCCAAAAAGGCAGCGTTTCAAAACGGGCATGAGCAGGCCATGCAGGAAGCCAAAGCCAGTCGTGCACAGCATTTGGCAGGCGTTTTGGGGGCGCTGGCCAAAGATATGACTTCACTGTTTGCGCAAGAAGATGCGCGCGAAAGGCTTTATGAGCGTGAAGTTGTGGCGCTTGTTTCACAAATTTATGAAAAGCTTTTTCCTCATTATGCGGAAAAAGCCGGTTTTGGCGAGTTAACGGCTGCTCTTGGGAATGTGTTGGGCAACCATTCGCGCCAAAGTCTGGTGTTGGTGCGCATTCATCCTGATGTTAGCGATGGTGTTGAAAAGTTTTTGCAAAAACTACAGTCGCAAAATCCTGAATTACGCTATACGGTGCAGGGCGATGAAACCTTAAGCGCTTATTCGTGCAGCCTGTCATGGGAAGATGGTGGTGCGCTGCATAACAATGAAGCTTTGGCCGAGGAAATTCTGGGCATTCTTAAAGATGGATCGAAAGACGGACTTGCAGGTGGGGCTGCAAAGCGTCATGATGGTAGAAAGGGTGGCGGTGATGAGACTGCGCCACAGGCCGCTCTTTCAGAGACGGAAGAACGGAATGAAAATCAGGAGCATCCTGATTTAAAGGAGAGACCCGATGAATGATGAAGACGATCAAGACACGGATGGCGGCAGCGTTGAACAGTCCGCAATTGACGATATCTTTGATGCGGCACCGGCGGCAGAAGGGATGAATCTCAATGAAATTTCCGCTTCTGAGGGCGCAACGCCTTCTACCGGTAATGAATATGCCATTGGCGAACCGATGGCAGACGACGTCACGGCGATCTACGAAATTCCAGTGCAAATTTCAGCTGTTTTGGGCCGTTCAACCATGCAAGTCAGTCAGCTTCTTAAGCTTGGACGTGGCGCGGTTGTTGAACTGGATCGTAAAGTCGGCGAAGCAATTGATATTTATGTAAATAATCGTCTCGTTGCGCGCGGTGAGGTCGTTGTTGTTGAAGATAAGTTGGGCGTAACCATGACTGAGATCGTCAAATCAGATCGTGCATAATTAATGGGATAATTGAATGAGTGACGCAGCCTCCCAAGATGGAAAATTTTCAGATTCCGGCCCAATGCCGGTCGTGAGTGTTCCACGCCATACTTCCAGCGTAGACTTTGCGACAATTTTAGGACTGTTTTTTACGTTTGGTCTTATTATCGCAGCTATTGCAATTGGTGACAGTAACGCCAATTTCATCGAAGTGCGCTCTTTGATGATTGTTTTACTTGGAACTTTGACGGCTACTGCAATTTCTTATACTCCGGAAGAGCTTTCGCGTTCTGGGGCAATTTTTTCGCGCTCTGTTTTTATCCATAAGTGGAACCCCACGGCAATGGCTGCCAATCTTGTGTCCTTGGCCGTTATTGCCAAGAAAAAAGGCGTTTTGGCTTTGACAAGTTATGAATCCGAGCTTCGGAAGGATGCGTTTCTTTATCGTTCTTTTCAAATGGTTGTTGATGGTTTTCCTGCTGATGATATTGAGTTTTTGCTTACGCAGGAGCTGGAGGCCGGGATTGAGCGGCATAAGCGCTCGGCCAGCATAACGCGCCGGGCTTCCGAGATTGCACCGGCGATGGGGTTAATTGGAACGTTGATTGGCTTGGTGATGATGCTCGCCGATTTAGAAAACCCGGAAACGATTGGGCCGGCGATGGCGGTGGCGCTCCTTACCACTTTTTATGGCGCGATTTTGGGGACGATTGTCATGGCACCGCTAGCCGTGAAATTAGAAAAGCGTTCATCAGATGAATCGTTAATTAAAAGACTCATTAAAATTGCAGCCGTGTCTGTAGCGCGTCAGGAAAACCCCCGCAAGCTTGAAATGCTGCTGAACTCTGAACTTCCGCCAGCCAAGCGCATTCGCTATTTTGATTAGGGCCCTAATGCTCCGCCTTTATAGGAAAGAATTGAAAACTGAACGCATTGCAGGTCTGCGTAAAGTTCTTTTTACTCTTGGTGTTCTTTATTTTGCACTGATCGCAGTTTTGTTTGTGAAACAACGCGATTTTATTTATATCCCGGATAAAACAGTACCGAGCAAGTCTCTTGTGAGTGCGGATGGCATGGCACAAGATATTGAAGTTCATACTGAAGATGGTTTGTTCTTAAAGGCGTGGTTCATTCCCTCGGTACAAAGAGGCATGCCGGTGATTTTGTTTTTTCATGGCAATGCTGGAAACATCAGCCATCGCCTGTTTAAGGTTTCGGATTATATAGAGGCCGGGTATGGGGTTTTGATGGCGGAATATCGCGGTTATGGCGGCAATCCATCAACGCCGAGCGAAGAAGGTTTATACGCCGATGCGCGGGCTTATTTTTCATGGCTCAATGCGCATGGATATAAGGATGAAGACCTTATTCTATACGGAGAGTCCCTTGGCAGCGGGGTTGCTATCGAAATGGCCGCGCGGCGAAAAGTAAAAGCTTTGATTTTGGAAGCGCCTTATGCGCGGCTATCGGACCCGGCAAGAAAGACTTACTTTTTCATTCCGTTTATTGAGCATCTGATGCATGACAAATTTTTATCGATTGAAAAAATACATGCGGTGAACGCACCCAAGCTGTTTTTACTTGCTGGTAAAGATGAGGTTTTAGGAGCGCAAACCGGGATGGAATTATATGAAGCAGCGCACGAGCCTAAAACTCTTAAAATTTTTGAAAATGCTTCTCACAATGGTGCGTATCAATATGGCGCCGGTTCTCTGGTTTTGCTTTTTCTTTCGACTTTATAATAGATAGCGTCTTCGCCTTCTTTTACTTGTCCACACTGTGGCGCATGGTATTGTTATAGCTTACGAGTTTTACGGGAGTTTACTTTAAATGCGTTTAATGATCATCGGACAACTGGAAGGTTATATTTCTCAGGCTGGAAAAATCGCTCTGCAAAAAGGCGCGAAGGTTATTCATTGTGAGGATACGGAGCAAGCTATTGGTGCTCTTTTGAATGGTAAAGGTGCTGATCTGGCGATGGTCGATGTAAAGCAAAAAATCCGTAGTTTTATTGACCGGCTGGAGGCCGAGCGCATTCATATGCCTGTGATTGCCTGCGGGATTGGCACGGATGCGCGCGCGGCGGTGAAGGCAATTGAGCAGGGTGCGAAGGAATATGTGCCCCTGCCCCCGGATGCGGATTTGATCGCGGCGGTGCTGGCAGCGGTGAGCGAAGAGCAAAGATCTATGATTGCCGATGATCCATCGATGCGAGGTGTTATGACGCTGGCCGACAAAATTGCGCCGAGTGAGGCGACGGTGTTGATCACCGGTGAGTCCGGAACGGGTAAGGAGGTGATGAGCCAGTATATTCACGGCAAGTCCAAGCGCGCTTCGGGACCGTTCATTGCGGTGAACTGCGCGGCGATCCCGGAAAATTTGCTGGAAAGCGAGCTGTTCGGCCATGAAAAAGGCGCCTTTACCGGCGCAACGGGGCGCAGGATCGGTAAGTTTGAAGAGGCTCATGCAGGAACTCTTTTGCTGGATGAGGTTTCCGAGATGCATCCTTCATTGCAGGCCAAGCTCCTGCGCGCTATTCAGGAACGCGAGATTACCCGCGTCGGATCGAACGATGCGGTGAAGGTAGATGTGCGCATTCTGGCGACATCGAACCGCGACCTGGAAAAGTCGGTTGAGAAAGGCGAGTTCCGTGAGGATCTCTATTTCCGGTTGAATGTGGTGAATATCGCCCTGCCCGCTTTGCGGGAACGGCCTAAAGATATCGTAACGCTGGCGCAGTTTTTTGCCGATAAATATGCGCAGGCCAATGGCGTTGAGAAAAAAGTTTTGTCGGCGGAAGCTAAAGCGAAGTTGCAGACCTATGGCTGGCGCGGGAATATTCGCGAGCTGGAAAACACCATGCACCGCGCGATTTTGATGGCGGTGGAGGATGAGCTGGAAGCCGATGCTATTCATCTGGCCGATGGTGCATTTCAGACTGGCACTCCGGCGCAGACGGCGGCTTCCGCGCTAGATCCGGCGGGCGTTGGGGGCGCCGGAGCGAAGCCGGTGGCGGCGGCTCAAGGGGCTGGGCCGGTGGAAAATCCTGGCGGCGTGGACACTCTGGTTGGCCGGACGATCGCCGATGTTGAGCGTGATATGATTATCAACACGCTGGAGCATTGTCTGGGCAACCGTACCCATGCGGCGAATATTCTGGGCATTTCGATCAGAACGCTGCGCAATAAGCTTAACGCCTATAAAGACGAAGGTGTGGCTGTGCCGACCAGCGCGAGCGGGGGGTAATTCGTTCCACTCGGAGTTCTATTGAGTTTTGACTCGGCTTTTTCTACTTATTCGCTTACAGCTTTTTTAAAAAACATTCTCCCCCTTTGATCCTGGTATGTTCTGACAAAGCTCTGGATAAAAATTGCCATAACCTTGACTGTGCGCGGCGCTGATCATAGCATGGTCATAAAGAGGAGGTGATTTCGATACGTGGTCATGAACAACCTTTGAGCAGCGCTCCTCCTGCCCGGGACCATTTTTGCGATACGCGCTGCCCCGATATGCCGAATGTACGCCCGACACCTTTTGAGCAATTTCAAAGGAGTTGCCGGAATTTTCTTGAAACGGTGCGGACGGACGCTCCAATTCAGCCGTTGAACGAGCCGGATTGATGTCTTGCTATCAAGAGATAATCTTGCCGATATTCCTATTCTACCGCCTCGACCTGTAGCACTGTGCCGTCGACGGCGGCGACTTTGACTTTTGCGCCTGCTTCAAGGTCGGTTTTGCATTCCACTTTCCAGATGGAATCATCGACTTTGACCTTGCCGAAACCGTTGGTGATTGGTTCTGCCAAAGTGAAGGTGCGCCCGACATATTGATCGCCGCGCTTGTTCAGGTTCGGTTGGTCGGATTTGATGGCGTTGGGGTTGTTTTTCTTGTAAACACGCCAGCCGACCGCGCCGATCACAGAGAGCGCAGCCCAGATTGAGAACTGTAATTGCCAGGATACCTCCGGGGCGATGAGTACCAAAACGCCCATGATAACGGCGGAGACGCCGATCCACAGAAAGAAGAAGCTCATCGACAGAATTTCGAGGATAAAGAACACCCCGGCCAGCACGAGCCAGTGCCAATAAACGATTTCTTCGAGGTTATAGACAAATAATTCCATGGGTTACGCTACCTTTTTATCATCTTTACTGAAGAGTTCTTTGGAGATTTCGGCGACGCCACCCAGAGCACCGATGACGGCGGAGGCTTCGAGCGGCATCATCAGAATTTTCTGGTTCGGCGAATTGGCGAATTTACCGAGCGCGCCGACATAGTCCTGCGCGACGAAGTAGTTGATGGCGCGCGGATCGCCTTTGGCGATGGCTTCAGAGACCACGCGCGTGGCGTTGGCTTCGGCCTCGGCTTCACGTTCGCGGGCTTCGGCGTCTCGGAAGGCGGCTTCACGGCGGCCTTCGGCTTCCAAAATTGCGGCTTGCTTTTCCCCTTCGGCCCGCTCGATTTCGGCCTGACGGAAGCCCTGGGCTTCCAGAATGGTGGCGCGTTTGTCGCGTTCGGCCTTCATCTGGCGGGCCATGGAATCAACCAGATCGCGCGGCGGGGTAATATCTTTGATTTCAATCCGGGTCACTTTGATCCCCCACGGCTCGGTCGCTTCATCAACGATGGACAGCAGGCGGGCGTTGATCGCATCACGCTCGGAGAGGAGTTCGTCGAGATCCATAGAGCCCATCACCGTGCGGATATTGGTCATGGTCAGGTTGAGCGTTGCGCGCTCCATATCGAGCACTTCGTAAGCGGCGCGCGCGGCGTTCAAAACTTGATAGAATACAACCCCGTCAACCTGAACCAGCGCATTGTCTTTGGTGATGACTTCCTGCGAGGGGACATCAAGAACGGTTTCCATCATGTTCATTTTTGCGCCGATGGCATCGACGAAGGGCACGATGAAATGCAGGCCGGGCTCCATGGTGTGGATGTATTTGCCGAAGCGTTCGATGGTAAATTCATAGCCTTGAGGGACGGATTTGATCCCCTTGAATACCAGCAAGATACACAGGCCGACAAAGACAATGACAAAAATTTCCATGGATGTGATTCCTTGTTTTGATTTCAAATTTTACAAGAAGCATGGCGCATTTGGCAACGGCACGCAAGGGTTAAGCAGGCTTTTGGGCTAGTATTAAGGTTTTATTAAGGTTTGGACTTCATAATGGGAACACGAAAAAAGGTCCAAAAAAACGGCCATATAATAGAGAATAATAAAGGTGTGAATGATGTCTGAAGAAGACAGCAAGCTTGAACAGCTCGGTGCGGCGGCGAAAAATGCCGGTCAGGCCGTTGTTGAGACACTCAAAGATGATGAAAAGCGAGGGGCGATCGTTCAAACCGTTGTTGACGGCGCAGAGTCGACCGTCGATAAATTAACCGACACATTGAATAATGCGGCCCTAGGCATCAAATCTCTGACAAAAGATGATCTAACAGCCGAGAACATCGCAAAAATCGCGCAAGAGAAAGGTCCGGATGCGGTCGTTGAAGCGATCAAAGCTGCTGGATATTTTTCTCTCTTTAAAGGTCCAACACAGATTGCCGCCATGCTCGCTGGCGATAACGGGGCGAGCAAACTGGCCGATGTTATCAATGGCAAGGTTAAGCCCGATGGAAAACCTGCTGATAGGCCTACGGAAAGTCTTGATCTTATGGCGATGATTATGAGCGGCGATTTCAGCGGCCTTAAAAGTCATGCTGAAAGCTGGTTTGATGACATTACTGAAAAACTAAGTGGTGGCTTTGGCCAGATGATTTCAAAATTCACCGGCTTTGATCTTTCCGGCATCACGGGCATGCTTGCGGGTCTTAAAAATACGGTCATGGGATTCTTTGGCAGTATGGGCGGCGGGGAGGATGCGCCGGAAGAAACCATGGTTGCAGATACTTCAGTATATACAACGCCGCAAGTTGAAAAAACTTCCGGCGCGGGGCTTGATGGCGTGCCGAGTCTAACAGATGAACATAAAGTTGTCTCCAATACGCCTGCAGCCAAACCAGCAACTCCAGCACTAGAAGGCCCAAGCGGGCCTACAAATGGATAACCAACCTCTTTAACTCCTTTCATTTGCCTTAATTTCATCACGCAGATAGAATGGCGATATGTGCCCTGATAATAATCGGGGTGTGTTGTTGCGTTTCATAGATTCCTGCTTTCGCAGGAATGACATCACAAGGTTATTTGCAGAACGTAAGTCATGGCTGATTCATCCGGTTCCAATATTCCCGCTCAGAAAGCCGCTTCTCCGGCTGCGCCGGTGCGCATGGGTGGCGGTATGAATATGAATAGCGCGGCGGGCGCTTTGGCACCGTATTTCCGCAGCGACGTTCTGTTCGCCTTCGGGATTATCGGAATCATCATGTTCATGCTGGTGCCGATGCCGACTTTTATGCTCGATGTTGGCCTGTCGATTTCGATCATGTTTTCGGTGATGATTTTGATGACGGTGCTGTTTATCCGCGCGCCGCTGGAATTTTCGACATTTCCCACCGTCTTGCTGGTGGCAACTTCGCTCAGACTTGGGCTGAACGTGGCCTCGACGCGGCTGATCTTATCGGAAGGACATACGGGATCGGATGCGGCAGGGCAAGTGATTGGCGCATTCGGGACGTTTATTATTCAGGACAGCTATGTGGTGGGCGCGATTGTGTTTGCCATTCTGGTGATTGTGAACTTTGTCGTGATTACCAAGGGTTCGGGGCGAATCGCCGAAGTCGCGGCACGCTTTACCCTGGATGCTATGCCGGGCAAGCAGATGGCGATTGATGCGGATTTATCCGCCGGGCTTATTACCGAAGACGAAGCCAAGGAGCGGCGATCAAAGCTGGAGCAGGAAAGCACCTTTTTCGGGGCGATGGACGGTGCGGCCAAGTTCGTGCGCGGAGACGCGATTGCGGGTTTGCTGATTACCTTTATCAACATTGTCGGCGGGATTGTCATCGGCACTGTTTCAGAAGGGCTGTCGCTGGGTGAAGCCGCTTCGACCTATACAATATTGACCATTGGTGACGGGCTGGTCAGCCAGATTCCGGCGCTGGTTGTGTCTGTCGGCGCTGGTCTGCTGGTTTCCAAGGCCGGGGTTGCGGGGTCCGCAGAAAAGGTTTTATTCGAGCAATTTGGCGCATATCCGCGGGCTTTGGCGATGAGTGCGGTGCTGATGTTGATTTTGGGGCTGGTTCCGGCAATTCCGGCGGCGCCGTTTGTGACTTTGGCCGCTGTCACTGGCGTGATGTCGTATTTCTCCTTTCAACGGCTGGCAGTAGCAGAGGAAGCAGAAAAAGCCGCCACTGCTGCTGCGATGCGTCCCGGCGCGCCCGGTTCCCCCGTTCCGGCGGAAGAGCCGATTTCCAAAGCGCTGGCGATGGATACGATCCGCCTGGAAATGGGCTATGGCCTCTTGCCGCTGGTGCAAGGGGATGGGGGCAACAAGCTGACCGATCAGATCAAAGGGCTACGCCGACAGCTTGCCGAGGATATGGGTTATGTGCTTCCGGCGGTTCGCATTCAGGATAACTTGCAGCTTCCGGCCAATACGTATGTTGTGCGGGTCAAAGAGATCGAAGCCGGGCGCGGCGAGGTGCGGCCCAATATGAATATGTGCATGGACCCGACGGGGGCGAAAATTACCCTGCCCGGTGAGGCGACTGTGGAGCCAACCTTTGGTTTGCCCGCGATGTGGATTGATGAGCAATATAAAGAAGAGGCGCATTTTAAAGGCTATACGGTAGTCGATGCGCCGACGGTGATCACCACGCATATTACCGAGATTATTAAAGACAATATGCCGGATCTGCTGAATTACGCCGAGACGCAGAAATTGCTCGATGAATTGCCCAAAGAGTATCAGAAGCTGGTAGCGGATGTTATTCCCTCGCAAATTAATGTCGGCGGACTGCAGCGCGTGTTACAGAATTTGCTGGGCGAGCGGGTTTCGGTGCGCGATTTGCCGGCGATTTTGGAGGGAATCGCAGAGGCCAGCGCCTTTACCAAAAATATCGCGCATATCACCGAGCATGTGCGCTCCCGCCTGGCTCGCCAGCTGTGTGATTCCAACACGAATGCTTCGGGCGTGGTGGCGCTGGTCACCCTGACACCGGAATGGGAGCATGCGTTCGGCGATGCGCTGATGGGCGATGGCGAAGAAAAGCAACTTGCCATGCCGCCGTCGAAGTTGCAGGATTTTATCACCGTGATCCGCGAGCGTTATGACGAGTTGGCCATGCAGGGCGAAACGCCGGTGCTGTTGACCTCGCCCGCGATCCGCCCTTATGTGCGGTCCGTGATTGAGCGTTTCCGCCCGCAGACGGTGGTGATGAGCCAGAACGAAATTCACCCGAAAGCGCGAATTAAGACGCTGGGGCAGGTTTAATTTTTTAACCGCAGAGACGCAGAGGGCGCAGAGTTTTTTTAGAAAGTCGTCATTGCGAGGAGCGTAAGCGACGAAGCAATCCATCTCTGAAACTATCCGCATAAGATGGATTGCCGCGTTGGCCTAGCGGCCTCCTCGCAATGACGATAGGAAACGCGAATTAAGACGCTGGGGCAGGTTTAAGGCGAACAAATGTATGGGGATGTTTTTTAATTAAATGACTTCAAGCGAAGAAGGCGGAGGAGTTTGGGAGGGCGCCACTCTTCGGGCAACGCCCTGGCTGACCTTTTCTAGAAGCTCTGCGTCGAAATCCTCTAAACGTTTTACCGGGAAACCTTCAACCGGCTCAATACCTTCTGAGATTAGAAACTTTCTTAACCTAGCTAAACTAAAAATTCTGTCTTCAACATGCTTTCCACTTTTCAGGCTTTCTAGAGCTGAACTCATCGCATCCAGAACTGCCTGCGCTTGTTGCGCTGTTTGCGGCTCCCGCAAACCGATTTCGGACAGATTAAATCCTTCCAAAGTGGTTTCAAGGCCACCCTTGCCTTTAACAACTTTTAAGTTCGCTGATATACTGACTAATCTCTCGTAGTATAACGCACTACCCAATTCCAATTCAGTATAACGCTCGCCAATATCTTGTTTTGTTCTCGCTCTCAGGGCAGAGCTAGAGGATGAAAAATCAAATTTTCGGTTAAGCTTTCCAACTTCAGTGTATTTTTTTCCATCTCCGGCAAAATGACCACTTGAAAGTATGTAATACATATTAGGCATTACAGCTAAATGACTTCTTACATCTGATCTGCTGTAGACACGCGAAACTTTGCCGAACAAGTCAAGCAAACGCGGACGTAAATGCGGGAGTTGTTCAATTATATCGCTCGCATCAACTGTGAATTTTGTTGGCGTATCTAGCACGGAGCCCTTTATCCTTTTAAACGCATATTTTGAATATAGTAAGAATATAGTTAAATTTTGTTATTATGTCAACAATGTTCTCAAAAAGCCTTTATTTATCCCCTACTCATCCACAGGCATATCCCGCTTTTTATGGAAGATGGTGGTGTGCTACACTAAGTTGCGTTTATAATTTGCTTGAGTAAGATATACACACATGCGGCTGAAATCCTTTTATGCCAAAACCATGACAGAGGCGATGCATATGGTCCGTGAGGCTTTGGGCGAAGATGCAATCATTTTGGCGACGCGCGAGGAGCGCGGCGGGCCTTCACGCGGGGGCGCGGTGCGCGTGACCGCGGCGATTGACCCCGGCGATTATGACGAACGGGCGTTTGATGATACAGGCTTTGGCACTGGCGATCTTGGCGGGCCGAATTTTGAAACACATGGGCGGAGCGCTCCTCCTTCCGCCGATACGTGGTTGCAATATGATGAGGAGGATGAAGAATCGGCGGTGGCCGAAGAAATTACCGATGCGATGCTCCGCCATGCGGTGCCCGAAGATGTAATGGACCAGATTCTCTCCTGCGCCACCGTGGTCGGGTTTGAACAACCCGGTGTGGCGCTGGTCGCGGCGATGGAGCATTTGTTTCAGTTTACTCCCCTGCCTCAAGGTGTAACCAGCAAAGCGTTGATGTTTGTCGGTCCGCCGGGTTCGGGGAAGACTTTGGCTGCGGCAAAGGCTGCGGCGCGCGGCGTGATGAACGGGCTGAAGGTCGGCGTGATTTCAACCGATACGGTGCGGGCTGGCGGGCTTGAACAGTTGGCCGCTTTCACAAAGCTGCTGCGCACGGATTTGAAGGCAGCGGAAAGCCCTGAGGCTTTAGCCAAAGCAGTGGCAGGGTTTAAAGGGTATGACCAAATCATTATCGATACCGCCGGAATGAATCCGTTCAACACCGATGATATTCGGAAGCTGGCGCGGTTGATCGGCGCGGCTCCGATTGAGCCTTATCTCGTTTTGCCCGGCGGGATGGATGCGGAAGAGTGCGGCGAGATTGGCCGCGTATTTTCCACGATCGGTGCGCATACGCTGGTGCCTTCCCGCGTGGATATGGCGCGCAGGCTCGGCGGCTTGCTGTCTGCAGCGCATCATGGCGGACTTAGCTTTGCCGATGCCTCGAATACTCCGAAAGTTGCCGATGGTTTCGTCTCGCTTAATCCGAAAAATTTGTCTAGACTGTTCATGCCCGGCGCGTATCGAAATGAAAGTGCGAACCGGTCACGACACAGCCCCACGCCCCGCAAAGCAGGAACACATCAATGAGTGATACGCAAACACACGTCGAAGCCAGAACCAAGGCCCCGAGCTTTCGCCGCGGGAAGAATCTGCTGGCTGTAGCCAGCGGTAAGGGCGGCGTTGGAAAAACATGGTTTTCCGTGACGCTGGCACAGGCGCTTACACAGATGGGCAAAAAGGTTTTGCTGTTTGACGGCGATTTGGGTCTGGCGAATGTGGACGTGCAATTGGGGTTGATGCCCAAACGCGATCTGAATGATGTGATTCGCGGACGTCTCAGCCTTGATAAAGTCATTCAGCATTATGATGAAGGCGGGTTTGATATTATCGCCGGACGGTCGGGGCAGGCCTCGCTGTCTTCCCTGCCCTCGCAACGGCTGGCCCATTTGCGCGATCAGTTGCTGGAAGTGGCCGATAATTACGACATTGTGATTGCGGACCTTGGCGCGGGCGTCGATCGCACCGTGCGGATGCTTTCGGCCACGGCGATGCGCACGATTTTGATTACGACGGATGAGCCGACCTCGCTAACCGATGCTTATGCGTTTATCAAGCTGGGCAATGCGGCGGGGATGTCGAAGAATATTTCCATCGTGGTCAACCAGGCTCCCAGCGAGATGGAAGGCGAGAAGACTTATAAGACTCTGCTCAAGGCCTGTTCGAACTTCCTGCGCCTGCAGCCGCCCTTGGCCGGACTGGTACGCCATGACCCGAAAGTCAAGGAAACCATCCGTCACCAGACGCCGATCCTGATCCGCTCACCCAATGCGCAGGCTGCTGGAGATGTTGAAGCCATTGCGCGGCATGTGTGGAAATCGATGAGCGAGGCCCGCAAGGCGGCGGCAGATGGGTGATTGAAGGTTGGAATGTTGGAAAAGTTTGTACTCCAATCATTCAGCTTCCAATATTTCAGCATTTCAGTATTCTGTTTTCCATTATGAACGAAACGCGATTTCCAGTTGGCGTAGTGCCACCGGGGCAATCTTCGCGGGCGGCTTCGGCGTCCGAGCCAAATGCCCGGCTGATTGGCGTGCCGAACGAGGTGCGCGCCGAATTGCAGACGCGCAAGGCGGCTTTGCGCCTGCGTGGTGAAGTGGTGCGGCATAATGATGACGGCTCGGTGCGCGTGCGCACACCGCGCGGAGATGTGGATGTACAGCTTCGCGAAGGACAACCAAGGCCGGAACGCGGAGCCCGCGTTGAGCTTGAAATTCAGCCGCCCAAGACTCCCGATCGTCCGCCTGAAAATGTAACTGTGAGAACATTACCGCACGCACCAGTGCGCGGGGAAAGCGAAGCGCCTGCGCCGCCTGCCGCCTCCCCTCCACCGGCGCGTGCCAGCGCCACGCCGGTGGCTGTACATGTGCGCGGAGAAAGCCAAGCGCCTGCGCCGCCCCGCCCGCCTTTACCCGCCGATGTCCGTCACGGGCAAAATGCGGGTGAAAAGGTGGTGCAAAGCCTACCACCGGAAGGATCGGTCGTGCGCTTACAACCGCTTCCTGCGCGGGCATTGCAAAGCCTTCCGGCTTTGCCCGATCTGATTCAGCAGGCAGTACAAGTAGTAATTCAGCCAGCCGTTTTTCAAACGCATATACTTGCCCGTCAGGCAGAAACAGAGATCTCGCAGGCGGTCCTGAATATTCAGCGTCCAGCAACCCTACCTGCGCCAGAGGTTTTTGAAACGCTTGCACCACTTACGCAGCCAGTACCAGAAGTATCAGCGAGGCCATTACCATTAACGCAGCCAACACAAAACACGCCTTTACCTGCTGCCATAACAGCGCCACAAAGTTTTCCTATACCGCAAGCGCAAGTGTTTTCTCAAAATATCGCGCTTGTTGTTCCCGAGACAGATAGCGCCCCTGCCCTGACTCCCGCTCCTGTACAGACGCGTGTTTTGAGCATTCCCTTTTCCCCGGCGCCTAGGATTGCTTTGCCTCTGCCAATAGCGGATTTTGTATCTTCGCCTCTTCCCGTTTCGACTATCACTGCGCCAACACGTGTGCAGCCACTACAGCCGCTTGCGCCAGTGCTCGTGAAGCCCCAGGCTTTGGATGTCGTGATTGCGAAAATCTTACCGCCGGATGTGCAGATCCTTTCAGGTAGCCTTGGAGTTGAAACGCCTGCGCCGGGCACATTGCAAGTAACAAAGCCTGAGATGCTGATCATGCACAATCAAAATGCCGGAAATCTTGTGGGCGTTGTGACAGCGGTGACGCCTGATACATTGCCGGTGATCAGTGTGTTTTTTCAGCAATTGGGAAATGAACAGCTTTTCACGCTGCAATTCCCGTCCGAGAGCGTCACGATCGGTACGCAGATTCAGGTCACACCGCATGTTTCACCATCAAGTGCGCAAATGCTTGTCACGCCGCCAGCCCTGCCCCAAGAAATTCCGTTGTCTGCTTTTCTTACGCCGCAGCCCTGGCCAGCGCTGGATGAGGCCTTGCAGCTTTTGGCCCGCGCGGTGCCACAAACTGCTCAGGCAATGGTGAATGTGACCCCTTCACCCGGCGCTCCGGCACAGCTTGGCCCGGCGATTATGTTTTTTGTGGCAGCCTTACGCGGCGGTGATTTGGGATCGTGGCTTGGCGAGAAAGCGACCAGCATTCTTAAAAGCGAGAAAGGCGGGCACAGTTTAAGCCGCCTGCTCAGCGATGGTGCGGTAATGGCCCGCGTGGCGCGTGAGCCGATGGGGCAAGATTGGCGGGCGCTGAATATCCCTTTGTATTACGAGGGCGATATGCATAAAATCGGGCTTTATTATAAGCATGAGCATGACGAACAAGAGGATGGGCTCTCGCCTCTGAAAGGCACACGGTTTGTTTTTGACCTGTCTTTGGATGCCATGGGCAAAGTTCAGCTCGACGGGTTGTTTCGTCCAGTGTCGGATATGGGTAAGCGTTTGGATCTGGTGGTGCGCACGGAAGACAATTTTAGCGAAGCGACACGCGCCGAGATGCGGCGGGTGTATGCACGCGCTTTGCGCGATAGCGGGGTTACAGGTGAATTGTTGTTCCAGACACAACCGGAAAGCTGGGTTACGGTTTCGACAAATCAGGACAATGTGTTGGGCGTGAGCGCCTAATTTGTACCGTGTCATTGTGCGCGACCAACGAGAGCGAAGCAATCCAGTTCTGGATTGCCGCGTCGGCCTATCGGCCTCCTCGCAATGACGCTATTCATCCCTTTGCTGCCGCCGATACCCTTCAATGGCGATTTCATCGAGTTCGCCGGACTCTTTTTTGTTGCGTTCTTTTTCTTCCTCGTTTTCACGGGCTTGCTGCGTAAGTTGGATTTTCTTGAGTTCGGCAAAGGCCGCGCGCATATCTTCGCGGGCGATTTCGATGCGCGATTCCAGGACCGTAGCGGCCTCGTTTATCTCGATGACGCGCTCCTTGACCGCTTCAGAATAGGGACCAAAATAAGACAACATTTCGACACCGAATTCCTGGATTTTTTCTCGCTCTTCATCGAGTTGATTGAGCAGCGTGGTTTTCTGATTCTCCAGCTCTTCGGCCTGCCGGTACAGCTCGGCCACGAATTTTTGCTTTTGATCAAGAGCGTGTTTATGAACGCGGATTAATCCGTTGAGTTTAGCCATGGTGATTATACCCCATCGCCTGTAATATTTTATCTAGCCCCCATACGGTATTGGTTTGCACATCATAAAACACAAAAAAAGCGAGATTGACCAGCACGATCAGCGCCATCAGCCGCCATAGTTTAACCTTACGTTTGCTCTTCTTAGCCATATCCTACCCCTAAGATGCGGGCGAGGCGGGCGAAGCTTTCGTCAATGGTGGTACGCTCGTCTTTATGCTGGGTGAGGAATTCTTCGATCTGAGGATAGAGCACCAGCGCCTCGTCCACCGTAGAATCCGAGCCACGCCGGTATGCGCCGAGGCGGATCAGCTCAGCCATGTCTTCGTAGGTGGTCACGACTTGTTTGGCGCGTTTGATGATTTCGTTTTGCTCGTCGGTGAGGATGGCGGGCATCGAGCGAGACACGGATTTCAGAACATTGATCGCCGGGTAGCGGCCACGGTCAGCAATCTCACGGTTCATCACAATATGCCCATCGACGATTCCGCGCACCGCATCGGAGATAGGCTCGTTATGATCGTCGCCCTCGACCAGCACGGAAAACAGCCCCGTAATGGAGCCTTCGCCTGGCGCTCCGGGCCCGGCGCGTTCCAAGAGCCGTGAAAGTTCTCCAAAAGTGGTGGGCGGATAGCCCTTGGAGGTGGGAGGCTCTCCTGCGCTCAGTCCGATTTCACGCTGGGCCATGGCAAAGCGGGTGACAGAATCAATCAGAGTGAGGACCTGACGGCCTTGCGATCTAAAATACTCGCTGACCGCCAGCGTCATATAGGCAGCCTGACGGCGCATCAGGGCCGGTTCATCACCGGTTGAAACGATCACGACCGAGCGCGCGAGGCCATCGGGACCGAGATCATCTTCGAGGAATTCCTGCACCTCGCGCCCGCGCTCGCCGACGAGGCCAATCACGGAAACATCGGCCGCCGTATAGCGCGCCATCATCGAGAGCAGAACGGATTTTCCAACGCCGGAGCCGGAGAAAATGCCCATACGCTGGCCCTGACAGGTAGCCAAAAAGGTGTTGACCGCACGCACGCCAAGATCAAGTTGCTTGCCGAGGCGCTGGCGCGAATGGGGCGACGGCGGTTTGTTTTTCAGCGGGACCGGATAGCCGCCTTGGGGCAGTGGCCCGAGACCGTCAATCGGCTCGCCCATACCGTTAATCACCCGGCCAAGCCAGCGTTCATCCGGAGTAATGACGGGAGGCGTATCCTGAATATAGGCTTTGCAGCCCAGCCCAATACCATCAAGGGTGCCAAAAGGCATCAGTAGCGCGTGGCCGTCTTTGAAACCGACAACCTCGCAAGGGACGTTAAGATTTTTATTGGGACGCAGATGTACATGCGCACCGATTGACAGGCCAGCGCCAAAGCCTACGATTTCTACCAGCAGGCCGAGGATCTTCGTAACCTCGCCATAGGTTTCGGTTTGCGTGAGGCCCTTGATGCGGGCATCCATTTGCTGTGCTAAACGGTCCATGGTTTCCAGTATACAGAACGCTTTTCAAAAAACGAATGGAAATGACGGCTCATAAAACGCTTGCATTGGTTATGGGTTTTTTATTATACATAATATTAATAATTTGGATATATTCACATGGACGTCATTATTGTTACGGACATAGAGCGCGCGCAAAGCGGTTCAGATGGCTTTTTGAATTGCCTCAAAAAAGCCTTTAATAAGCGGGGCGTTGTGCATCGGATGGCAAGCTATGATGGCAGGGAGTATGACTGGATCACTGAGGCACCCCAACATGCGGTTGGTGTTGTTGTTGCTGATATGAGGGCTTTGTCAGGTGGTATCACTCCGTTGCAACTTCTTGTTAGTTCTGTTCGGAACGTTCCCGTTCTAGCTATTTCAGACGGCAGTATTCTTGCTGACGCAGAAAATATGGCGAAGAACGCCGGAGCGAAAGATTTTATGCTGATAGAAAAAGGGGCTATACAGATTGCAGAGAAAGCTCTTAAAATTGCACAACAACCACCCACCACCCCTGCGCCGTAAAGAATATCCATCCCAAATAAAGAATTTGTTAACCTTGTTAATATTTGTTAATATAGTTGTTAAGAAAGTTTAACGCGGCATGGTGCAACGCCCCCCTCGTAAAACTTGAAAACGAACTGAACAGATCGAAAAACACAAGGGAATCAATACCATGCGCGTACTCCTCGTAGAAGACGACACCTCAACCGCCAAAAGCATAGAATTAATGCTGAAATCCGAAGGCTATATCATCGATACGACCGATTTGGGTGAAGATGGGCTGGAAATCGGGAAAATTTACGATTACGACATCATTATTCTCGATTTGATGTTGCCGGATATGGATGGGTATGATGTTTTGAAGGCGTTGCGCGATGCGAAGGTGGAAACACCGATTTTGATTCTCTCGGGCCTGACGGAGCTTGACAATAAAATCAAAGGCTTAGGGTATGGCGCCGATGACTACCTGACAAAGCCGTTTGACAAGCGCGAGTTGATTGCGCGGATTCAGGCGATTGTACGGCGCTCTCAGGGCCATTCACAGAGCATTATCGAAACCGGCAAGGTTAAGGTTAATCTGGATACGCGCACGGTTGAAGTTGCCGGTTCGCCTTTGCATCTGACGGGCAAGGAATACGGGATTATTGAGCTGCTATCCTTGCGTAAGGGCACGACGCTGACCAAGGAAATGTTCCTGAACCATCTTTATGGCGGGATGGACGAGCCGGAAGTAAAGATTATCGATGTGTTTATCTGCAAGCTGCGCAAGAAAATTCAGGATGCGGCTGATGGTGACAACTATATTGAAACCGTCTGGGGCCGCGGCTATGTGCTGCGCGACCCGCAAGCGGCCAGCCAAGCGGCGAGCGGGTGATGGAATTTAGGAACATTGGAATCTTAGAATATTGGAACGAATATGTTTCGTTTTTTCTAACATTCCAAAATTCCAACATTCTAATGTTCCAATGATGTGGACGATTCCGAATATATTGACGATTGGCAGGATGGCTTTGCTGCCGGTGATGGTGGCGTTGTTCTTCCTGCCGTTCGCATGGGCGGCGTGGACGTGCCTTGGCCTTTATATCATCGGCGCGGTGACGGATTTTCTTGATGGATGGATTGCGCGGCGCTTTAACCTGCAGAGCGAATTCGGCGCGATGATCGATCCGATTTCCGACAAGGTTTTTGTCGTCACCATTATGCTGATGCTGGTGGCGGTGGGGCGGATCGACGGGCTGATGGTTTTATCGGTCGTTATTATTATCGTGCGGGAATTTACCGTTTCGGGGATGCGTGAATATCTTGGACCAAAAGGCGTCAAGCTTCCCGTGACCAGGCTGGCGAAATGGAAAACAACGCTGCAGATGGCGGCATTGGGTTTTTTGATCGTCGGGCCGTATGTTTTCCTTGCGACACTGATCGGAAATATCACGCTGGCGGGCGCGGCGGTGCTGACGCTCATCACCGGCTGGGGATACGTGAAGACGGGCATGGATTTTATCAGAAAAATGCCTTAAACCAGTAATATGGTTGACGTTTATAAGCTTGCTCGTCCGTTTGTATTTTTGATGGCGCCTGAACAGGCGCATAAGGCAGTAATTCACGCTTTGAAAGCCGGACTGGTCCCGTCTGCGCCGAAGATTGATGCACCCGAGCTGGAGCAGACCTTATGGGGGTTAAAGTTTCCCAACCCGGTCGGGCTGGCCGCAGGATTTGATAAGAATGCCGAGGTTATTGGTCCGGCCTTCAAGCTTGGGTTTGGATTTGTTGAGGCCGGCACAGTGACACCCAGACCGCAGCACGGCAACCCGAAGCCGCGCATTTTTCGTGATCCTTCCAGCGAAGCGGTGATCAACCGGATGGGGTTTCCCAATGCCGGGATGAACGCGTTTAAGGCCAATCTTGAAAAATTCCTTAGCCAAAAAGATCGGCCACGCGGCGTTGTCGGCCTTAATATCGGGATGAATAAAAGTCAAAGCGACCCGGCGAAGGATTACAGCGCACTCATCAGGATGCTGGGGCCGATGGCCGATTATATGGTGATTAATATTTCTTCACCCAATACACCGGGTTTGCGCGATTTACAAAGCCGGGAGCCATTGCTTGAGCTTCTGGCCATTGTCAAAGAAGAGCGGCACAAAGCCTGCGGCGAACATCCGCCGCCGGTGCTGGTGAAACTGGCGCCTGATCTGGATGAGGGACAGCAGGAGGAACTGGCGCAGGTTGCGTTAGAAGCTGAAATAGACGGGGTGATCCTGACCAATACGACGCTGGAGCGGCCAGCTGGCTTGCCCAGCGATTTTGCCGCCGAAAAAGGCGGGCTGAGCGGCCAGCCTTTGGGCGATAAATCTACGGGCATCGTGCGCAATTTTTATCGCCTGACCAAGGGGAAAATCCCTATAATTGGCGCAGGCGGTGTGGGCAATGCTGCTCAGGCCTATGAGAAAATAAAGGCCGGGGCGAGTCTGGTTCAGCTTTACAGCGCCCTGGTTTATGAAGGGCCATATGTAGCCAGCGCTATTAATCGCGGGTTATTATCACTGCTGAAAGCTGATGGTTTCGACAACATTGCTCAAGCCGTGGGGGCCGATCATGGCGCGTAAAAAACAACAGCGCAGGCAAAAGCAAACAAAGCGCGGATTTAAGAACTGGCCGCGGGCGTGGCTGGTTGCGGGCGTGTTTGGGGCGACGCTCTGCATTATGCTGCTGAGTTTTATTTCCATCCCGCTGGCGCTCTTGGGACTGGGGATTTTCGGGCTGATGGGCATAATTGAAACCGAAGCGCATGAGCGCAGCTTTTGGCAACAGGCCGCATCGTTTAAATTTAAAACACTGAAAGACAGACAAGACGCACTTGTAAAAGACATGGCAAAAAATACGCGCGACATTGAAGCGCTTAAATGCAAGGTCCGTAATGACGACCCATGTGAGCAACCGCAAGCCGCCGTGGCAAGCGAAGATATGCCGAGCAAGCGTGCACCTTTACCCCTTGGTCTGGATTACAAAGAATTGCCTCGCTCTCCACGGGCGGTCAAACCGCGTAGCCGCGCTCCAATCATACCGGCACAAAATAGCCGCGAAAATTTTGAAGATTTGAGCGATAGCATTGTGCGTGAGCTGGTCCATCATGCTTTGCATGAAGAGCGCGTCGATGTGTTTGTGCAACCTATACAGCGCCTGCCCCAACGCCAGACACGTTTTTATGAAATGTTTGCACGCATTCGTGCACGGCCCGGTCAATATCTGCCTGCCAGCCGTTATATGGCGATTGCCGAGCAGGATCATCTTGATGATAAAGTTGATAATCTATTGTTGCTGCATTGCCTGAAAACTTTAAGCGAAAGCGCACATATCAAACGCGCCGCACCGTTTTTTATTAATGTTAAAAATACGACATTAAAGAATGGAGCGTTTATGAAACGCCTGCTTGGTTTTGTCGCGAAAAACCGCGAACTGGCGCCACGGCTTATTTTTGAAATCCGTCAGCGTGATTTTGATGATATGCCTCCGGCGTTACTGGAAATTATGCGCGGGCTGGGAAGGCTCGGATGCAGCTTTTCGCTCGATCATGTCGGCAGCTTGCAAATCGATGTGGCGGATTTACAGCACTTCAAAGTGCGCTATGTAAAGATTGACGCGGCGCAATTGCTAGCTGCTGCGCAAAATGGCGGAAAAGAATTTAGCGCGCTCCATAAAGCAAAACGAAAACTTGAAGCTAATGGCATCGGCGTGATTGCGACTAAAATAGAGAACGAAGAGCAAATGCGGAAATTGCTCGATTTTGATTTGCATTACGGGCAAGGGTATTTATTTGGCAAGCCGGAGCTGGAAGGCGCGTATAAGGATCGCACCCGAACACGGCGTGGCGGCAATACGGATGTGGCGTGATCACCTGCTTGTGCGAGAATAAATTTACGTTAGTGTGTTTTCACTTCAGGAAAATATTAAAGGATTTGAGATGAGATTTTTACTGTCTGTTTTTGCGTTGCTGTTTGTGAGTTTTCCTTCTCGGGCGGAAACGCCGATGCAGAATGCACCCGCGCCTGCCCCGGTACATGCTATTGCGCTGCACGGCATGCCGAAATACGCCGCCGATTTTACGCATGTGGATTACGTGAATCCGGATGCGCCTAAAGGCGGGACGCTCAAGCTTAACGCGATAGGCAGTTTTGATTCTCTTAATCCGTTTATTGTAAAAGGTACGCCAGCAGCGGGGCTGAATTTTTTGCGCTCAGGTCTTGTTTATGAAAGCCTGATGCAAAATGCGTGGGATGAGCCCTTCACGCTGTATGGCGTTCTGGCCGAAAGCATTGAGATGCCTGAGGATAAGGGCTGGGTGGCGTTTAATTTGCGCCCGGAAGCCAAGTGGGCCGATGGTGAGCCGATTACGGCTGAGGATGTCGTATGGACGTTTGAGACGCTCACCAGTGAAGGCCAGCCGTTTTTCAAAGCCTATTACGGTGATGTTGAAATGGTTGAGGCGATGAATGAGCGGCGGGTGAAATTTACCTTTAAGGTCGCAGGCAATGCCGAGTTGCCTCTGATCGTTGCGGAAATGGCCATTTTGCCGAAGCATTACTGGATGACAGATGGACGCGCGTTTAATCAAACTTCGCTGGAGGCGCCTTTAGGCAGCGGGCCATATAAAATCGGCACGGTTGAAGCCGGACGAAAGATTGAATATCTCCGCCGCGATGATTGGTGGGGCAAGGATTTACCCTTGTTTAAAGGTTTCTATAATTTCGACCGGATTGAATATGATTATTACCGTGACAGTAATGTCGCACTGGAAGCCTTTTTTGCAGGCGAGTTTGATGTGCAGATCGAAAATACCGCCAAGTTGTGGAATACGGCCTATGATGCACAGCCTGTGAAAGACGGGCGGATTGTGAAGGAAGAGATAGACAATGCGCGCCCTGCCGGGATGCAGGGGTTTATCTATAATATCCGCCGCGATGTGTTCAAAGACAGAGCCGTGCGCGAAGCTTTGTCTTACGCGTTTGATTTTGAGTGGTCGAACAAGCAATTTGCTTACGGCACCTATACGCGCACGGATAGCTATTTTGAGAATTCGGAACTGGCTTCTTCGGGATTACCGGAAGGGAAAGAGCTGGAATTGCTGGAGCGCTTTCGCGGGAAAATACCGGATGAGGTGTTTACAAAAACCTATGCACCTCCTGTGAGCGACGGGTCAGGCAATGCGCGCGCGAATCTGCGTAAAGCCACAGGGCTCCTTAATGAAGCCGGATGGGTTTTAGAAACCGACGGTGTGCTTGCAAAAGACGGCGCCAAGCTCGAGTTTGAAATTCTAGACGCAAACCCGATGTTTGAGCGCTGGGTATTACCGTTTATCAAAAATCTGGAGCGGATTGGCGTGAAGGCGAATTTCCGCGTGGTGGACAGTGCACAATATCAAAACCGGATGAATGCATTTGATTTTGATATGACTATCAGCGGGTTTGGGCAATCAAGCTCGCCGGGCAACGAGCAACGTGATTTCTGGGGCAGCGAAAAGGCGGCGATTGAAGGTTCGCGCAATTATATCGGCATTCAGGACCCGGTGATTGATCAGTTGATTGAAGAGCTGATCCAGACTTCCAGCCGCGAGGATCTGGTGGCGCATGTCCGGGCAATGGACAGAATTTTGCTGTGGAATCATTATGTGATTCCGATGTGGCATTATCCGAAATGGCGGATTGCGCGCTGGACACATATCGAGCGCCCCGATCCACTGTCAGACATTAGCCCGCTCATTTCTGACACATGGTGGGCAAAGCGGAAAGGTGCGCAGTAGATGAAAACAGCGATTGTTATTCCTGCGCGCTACGGCTCAACACGGTTTCCGGGCAAACCCTTGGCGCAGATCGGCGGACAGAGTATGCTTTCGCGCGTCGTGGATTTAGCGCGCAGCATTGAAAATGCGGATGTATTTGTAACTACGGAAGATCGGCGTATTGCCGATCATGCGACCGCGTTGGGCGTGGAGTGCGTGATGACACCCGATGATTGTCCAACCGGGTCGGATCGGGTTTTGGCTGCGCTAAGGCAATGCGATGAAATGCCCGATTTTGTGGTTAATCTTCAGGGCGACGCGCCGTTTACACCGCTAAGTGTTTTGCAAGCCCTGATTAAAGCTTTTGAAAACAACCCGGAAGTGGTGACGCCTGTGCACCGCCTGAGTTGGGATGATTTTGATCGTCTGCGCGAAGCAAAAAAAACAACGCCGTTTAGCGGTACAACTGCAATTGTCAAAGACGGGCGGGCTTTGTGGTTTTCAAAAAACATTATCCCGGCGATCCGCAAAGAAGACCGCAGCGCTTTGCTCTCTCCCGTCTATCAGCATATGGGGCTGTATGGGTTTCGTGTTGATATTCTTGAGCGGTTCTGCGCCTTGCCTCAAGGATATTACGAACAGCTTGAGGGGCTGGAGCAACTCAGAATGCTGGAAAACGAAATTGAGGTCACGGCTGTGCCCGTTGATATTGATCAAGGCCAAATTCAATCGGGAATCGACACGCCGGAAGATTTGGCACGGGCAGAAGAGATGTTGAAGGCCTTGTCATGACCACGCTGATCATCGCTCGCCATGGAAACACGTTCGGCCCTAGGGATACGCCGACACGGGTGGGGCGGCATACCGATTTGCCGCTGGTCGAAAAGGGGCGCGCGCAAGCTAAAGCGATTGGACATTACCTCAAAGAAAACAAGATGATCCCGGATGTTGTTTATGCTTCACATTTAAAACGTACGATTGAAACGGCGGAAATTTCTATTCAAGAATCAGGTGTAAGCAATCCGGTTTATCAGCTTGGTATTTTTGATGAAATTGATTACGGGCCGGATGAGAATAAGGTCGAGGCCGATGTGATCGCGCGGATTGGCAAACAGGCCCTTTCGGATTGGGATGAGCATGGCCTTGTGCCCGACGGGTGGAAGGTTGATCCTGATGCAATTATCCAGAACTGGCATAATTTTGCCGATCAGATTGCCGCGCATGATGACGATGAAACAGTGTTGGTTGTGACCTCGAACGGCATTGCGCGCTTCGCCCCGCATATTACAGGGGATTTTGAGGGCTTTGCGGCCGGACATAGCATTAAGCTCGCCACAGGCGCCTTGGGGCTGTTGAAACATGAAGATGGACTCTGGCGTGTGCTGGACTGGAATGTTAAACCTTAAGCATGGCTACGTATATCTTTAAACGCTTGTTATTGATGCTCCCGACATTGTTCGGGATACTGCTGATTTCGTTCGTGATTATCCAGTTCGTGCCCGGCGGGCCGGTGGAGAAAATGATCGCGCAGTTGCAGGGCCATGACATGGAAGCCACGGCGCGTTTTGGCGGCAGCTCAGGCGGTGGCGATGCTGTGGGTGCGATGAGCCAAACGGCGACGGGTCAAGGCAGCAAATATCGCGGAGCGCAGGGACTGGACCCGGAATTTATCGCCGAATTGGAAGCTTTATATGGTTTTGACAAGCCAGCGTATGAGCGGTTCTGGATTATGCTCAAGAATTATGCGCGTTTTGATCTGGGGACGAGCTATTACCGGGATATTGGCGTTTTAGATCTGGTGCTGGAAAAGATGCCGGTGTCGATTTCGCTGGGGCTGTGGAGTACGCTGATTATTTATCTGATTTCGATTCCGCTGGGGATTAAGAAGGCGGTGCGGGATGGGACGCCGTTTGATATCTGGACCAGCGCAGCGGTGTTTATCGGTTATGCGATTCCGTCCTTCATGTTTGCGATTTTGTTGATCGTGGTGTTTGCCGGAGGGCGGTATTTCGACCTTTTCCCCTTGCGCGGTCTGGTGTCCGACGGCTGGGAGGAAATGAGCTTTATCGAGCTGGCGCTGGATTATATGTGGCATATGGTATTGCCGATTGCCGCGATGGTTATTTCGGGTTTTGCGTCGCTGACGCTGCTGACGAAAAATTCCTTTTTGGATGAGATTAACAAGCAATATGTGCTGACCGCGCGGGCTAAAGGCTTGAGTGAAAAGCAGGTGCTGTACGGGCATGTGTTTCGTAATGCGATGATTATTGTGATTGCCGGGTTTCCGGCGGCGTTTGTGTCGATTTTCTTTACCGGGGCGTTGCTGATTGAGGTGATTTTCTCACTGGATGGTTTGGGCCTGCTGGGCTATGAGAGTGTGATTAACCGTGATTATCCGGTCGTTTTGGGCACTCTTTATATCTTTGCGCTGATTTCGCTGGTCATGCATCTGATCCGCGATATTGTCTATGTGATGGTCGACCCGCGCATCGATTTTGAAGCGAAGGCGGCGTGATGAATTTAAACCACAGAGACACAGAGGCACAGAGTTTTTATATCGTCATTGCGAGCGCAGCGAAGCAATCCAGTCTGGATTGCCGCGTCGGCCTCGCAGGCCTCCTCGCAATGACGGGGGAAAAAGAATGACCTTCTCCCCTATCACACAGCGTCGCCTGTCACAATTCAAAGCCAATAAGCGTGGCTTTTGGAGCTTTTGGATTTTTCTGTCGCTTTTGGTGATTGGTCTGGGGGCGGAGTTTATCGCCAATGACAAGCCGATCCTGATCCGTTATGACGGTGGGTATTATTTTCCAACCTTTCAACATTATCCGGAAACCACCTTTGGCGGAGATTTTGAGACGGAAACGGAATATCGAGATCCGTTTGTCATGGAATTGATTGAAGCCAAAGGCTGGATGGTCTGGCCGCCGATCCGTTATTCGTACGACACGATTAATTATAATTTGCCCCAACCGGCCCCCTCCCCGCCAACCGGAGAGAATATTTTCGGCACCGATGACCAAGGGCGCGACGTGGCGGCGCGGGTTTTATACGGGTTTCGTAATTCCTCAACATTTGGCCTGATTCTAACGCTTATCAGTTCCATTATCGGAATCGCTGTAGGCGCTATCCAAGGATATTATGGCGGCAAGATTGACCTTATTATGCAGCGCGTCATTGAAGTCTGGAGCAGCATGCCGCAACTTTACATTCTTATTATTTTTTCATCCATATTTGTTCCTGGATTCTGGGTTCTTCTTTGGATCCTGTTGCTTTTCTCCTGGATTTCATTAGTGGATCTAGTCCGTGCAGAATTCCTGCGGGCGCGGAATTTTGATTATGTGCGCGCGGCCCGGGCGCTGGGCGTGTCCAACCCGGTGATTATGTGGCGCCATGTGCTGCCCAACGCAATGGTTTCAACCATAACCTTTATGCCTTTTATCCTGACTGGAGCGATTACAGCCCTTACAGCGCTTGATTTTTTAGGCCTAGGCATGCCGCCCGGTTCGCCCTCTTTAGGGGAAGTGCTCCGGCAAGGAAAAACGAACCTTCAGGCCCCATGGCTGGGAATCACAGCCTTCGTTTCCCTCTCTTTAATGCTTACACTGCTGACTTTTATCGGTGAAGCGGTGCGTGATGCGTTTGACCCGCGGAAGACAACACTGTAATTTTTTACAACATAAACGCTATAAAATCGTTGCATTACATCACTAATGTATGTACATATCAGGTGACCCTAATGTATTTAAGTTTATTTGGAGCGCATCGTGAACCCCTTGGCTGAGTATTTTAAAAAACAACAAATTCTCGCGATACTAGAAAAAAACCAACGCCTTAGCGTTGCTCCCTCCCCTTCTGAAACAGCCACAGCCCCCTCTGACGCTGAAGAATCATCTGAAGCTAGTTTAAATATGGCTGAAAATGCGGCATCTCCAATTCTGACCTAGCGTTTTTCTTTATAATTAAAAGCCTGCTTGAACTTTGCCCCACATCAGATTAGTTAAGTCTTTATGAGCGCTTCTATTCGTAATTCTATTCAGACTTTAAAAGACGAGATCGCAGAGTATCGGCAGGCACTGCACGAAAATCCGCAAACGGCGTATGAGGAAACCTTTGCTTCAGGCCTCGTGACTGAGAAGCTGACAGAGTGGGGAATTCCTTTTGAACGCGGAATTGCTGTGACAGGGATTGTTGCAACGATTGAGGGCGAACGGAATACTTCCGGCAAAGCGATTGGCCTGCGCGCCGATATGGATGCACTGGATATTGAAGAGGCTGATAACAAGCCGCACAGATCAAAAAATCCGGGCAAGATGCATGCGTGCGGACATGACGGGCATACGGCCTGTTTGCTAGGTGCGGCAAAATATCTGTCCGAAAACCGGAATTTTGACGGCAGGGTACATCTGATTTTTCAACCGGCCGAGGAAGGTGGACGCGGAGCACATCGTATGATTGAAGAAGGGTTGTTTAAGCGCTTTCCTTGCGATTCCATTTACGGTCTGCATAACTGGCCGCAGCTTCCTAAAGGTACGGTGGCGACGCGGCCAGGCCCGGTCATGGCCAGTGTGGATATTCTGCATATCGTGGTTAAGGGTAAAGGCGGGCATGCCGCTATGCCGCACAAGGTGGTTGATCCAATTGTAACAGGATCTCACATCATCACGACGTTGCAAACACTGGTCAGTCGTTATAGACCTCCGACCGAGCCGGTCGTGCTGTCAATCACGTATTTTAATGCCGGAACCGGCGCGCATAACATCATCCCCAATGAAGCCAGGCTGACCGGAACTTTGCGCACCTATGACGAGTCTTTACGTCAGGCTCTTAAGATTAAAATCTGTGAGACCGCGCGCGGAATTGCCAAGGCCATGGGCGGAGATATTGAATATGAATTTCTGGAAGTTCTTGATCCGACCATCAACACTCCTCAGGAAACTGAGTTTTGCGCGAATATAGCGAGAGAGATTTTTGGCGAGCATAATGTGGATGCGGATGTAACGCCCTCACTGGGCGGAGAGGATTTTGGGCGGATGCTGTTTGATATACCGGGCTGCTATATCTGGATGGGGCAAGGCGAAGAAGACCCTGAATCAAACCATAGCCAGGGGCTGCATACGCCGTGCTATGATTTCAATGACGAGATTATACCATTAGCCATTGAATACTGGGCGCGGATCGTTGAAAAAACACTGCCGTTGGAAAAATAAAATTGACAAGTACAGACCTTTTACGCTTTATAGCGTTTATGAACAACGCTGTTGCACATACAACTACCCGACGACGCCCTCGCTAATCATATCGATTTAAGCGGGCGTTTTTTGTTGCCTTAACATTTTTCGGTAAAATATGAACGCTTAAACGGTATGGACTCTTGAATGAGAGGCTAAAGCGTTGCATTGTGTCGTAACCTATAAGAAATTGAAAACATGACAAAAATAAATATTGATAAAATCGCGTCCGTGACAACCAATCTAGCGCTTAAGCACGAGGAAAAGCTTACCGATAAACTCTCATGCGAGATGGGGACGGTACTGGCGGTGCAGGTACTGGAAGACAAGAGCATTTATAATGAGCTGGAGCTGCCTACCGGGCGGATGAGCAAACTTAAGAAAGGTGATATACTTGCCGTGGCGCTGGGTAACAGGATGGCGTTGAAAGGCTTTGTCGGACGGCTGCCGAAGAAGCTTAAAGTTGACGATATTATTCATCTGTTGAATTTTGGCGGCGTAGCAGGCGTTTGCACGAGCGCCAATGTGCACGAGGTTGGCGAACCGCTGCGAATCCGTGTATTGGGCGGAATTGAGCGTAAAGGCAAACTGCTCAATATCGGGCAAGCCGCCTTGTACAAGCCGGTGCAGAGCATGAAGAGCAACGTGCCGCTAATCATTACAACCGGAACTTCGATGGATAGCGGAAAGACAACGGTGGCGATTGAGATTGTCAAGACGCTGACCCGGATGGGTATGAAGCTGGCCGGGGCAAAACTGACGGGTGTCGGGGCGGCGCGCGATTTGTTTAAGATGCATGATTACGGCATTTATAACGGTGTGTCGTTTGTTGATTGTGGGATTACATCAACTGCACAGATGCCTGACGCCGAGATGGTTGCCGTGGCCAAGGGCGCAATTGATCATTTATCAAAATCCAATCCTGATGCAATTATGATTGAATTCGGTGACGGGCTGATGGGGAAATATGGCGTTGAAGCCATCTTGCGCGATCCGCAAATTCAGAAAAATGTGCGCTTTCATATTGGCTGTGCGCGTGATCCGGTCGGGGCGATTGGGATGGCTGATTTTTGCGAACAGATCGGTTTGCCGATTGATTTGATGAGCGGACCGGTGACGGACAACCAGGTTGGGAAAGATATTTTGAAAGAACGGAAAAATATGATGACCTATAACGCGTTTAGTCCGGACAATGCATGGCTGGATCTGGTGATTGCCCGCTGGGCCGTGGAGTACCAGGATGCGGCCTAGTCCTTATAGATACAACGTCATTGCGAGCATAGCGAAGCAATCCAGAGAAGAATGTGTAAAACTGGATTGCCGCGTCGCTGCGCTCCTCGCAATGACGGGAGAAACAAAATGATTAAAGCATCGATCATTGGCATTACTGGATATACAGGTCTGGAACAACTACGGATGCTGCTGGCGCATCCTAATGTGGAGATTGTACACCTGACTTCGCGTCAGCATCAGCGCGTTGCTATTGGCGAAGTGTATCCTCATTTAGCGCATCTGGATTTAACTATTACGAATACCGATCATATGAAGGTGGCGGAGGATAGTGATGTGGTGTTCCTCGCCCTGCCCCATAAAACCGCGCAGGATATTGTGGCGGATTTGCATGGCAGCGTGAAGGTGATTGATCTGTCGGCGGACTACCGGCTGGATGACGCGGCGGTGTATGAGAAATATTATACGGCACACAATCACCCGGAGTTACTCAAAGAAGTGGTCTATGGTGCGCCGGAATTTAATGCTGAAAAAATTGCAGTAGCCTCAACGGTTTCTAATCCGGGGTGTTTTGCACTGCTGGCACAGCTCATGCTATATCCTTTCGCCGGACTTATTGAGCGCGCCGATATTATGGCGGTGACGGGTTCCAGCGGCTCTGGCAAATCCGCAAGTGACGGAACGCATCACCCGGTGCGCAACCACAATATGAAGAGTTATAACATCAACAAGCACCGGCATATTCCGGAGATTACGCGCAGCGCGCAAATCGATGAAAGCCAGTTGAACTTTGTGCCAACATCGGGGCCGTTTAGCCGCGGGATTTTTGCGAGCGCCTTTGTGCATTTGAAAGCTGATATTGAGCCTTTGGATCTGGCAGAGCAGGCTTATAACGAGGCGCCGTTTGTTCGATTACAAGATACGCCTGCGCTAGCCAACGTGGTAGGATCGAATTTTTGCGATTTGTCATTCGTAAAGGGTGTGGGGCAAAGCGTAATTGTGCAAGGCGCTCTGGATAATCTTGTAAAAGGCGCGGCGGGGTGCGCGGTACAAAATATGAATTTAATGTTTGGTTTAGATGAAACCGCGGGGCTAGACACGCTCACCCCGCTATACCCGTAAGAGGTCCTATGAGCAAGAAAACGAAAATGCCGGAATTTTTTATCAATGCTTTTTATGAAAGCAAATTTAAGGACAACTTTTTTGTCATTAAGGCTGGCGGTAAAATTATCGAAGACGAAGGCGCATTGGAGAATTTGCTGTCGAATATTCGTGATTTGACACTGCAGGGTATTCGGGTGCTGTTGATTTACGGCGGTGGGCACGCGATGGATGAAGAGGCTGAAAAGTGCGGCGTTAAGGTTAATAAAATCGGCGGCAAGCGCGTAACCAATGCCGCCAATATGGAGATTGCCCGGCATGTTTTGGGCGGGGATTTATCGCTGAGCGTTTCAGCGATGATGGCAAAGATCAAGCTTGATGGGCTGTCTTTTAACTGTGTGCCGCCGAGTTGGATGCGTGTCGTCCTCAAACCCAAGACCGAAGGCGATGACTTTGCTGGCGCGGTTGAAGATGTTTACGCGCGTCCCATAAACCGGCTGTTTCGCAGTGTCAATTTTGTGGCTTGCACCTGTCTGGCGCAAACAGGCGATGGCGTGACGTGCAATATCAACGCTGATACGATTGCGACAGAGATTGCGATTGGCACGCAGGCGCATAAGCTCATCTTTCTATCCGATGTTGACGGGGTGAAAATTGGCGGGCGCACGGCGGAGATTATTACCGCAGAGCAGATTGACGGGTATATCGCCGACGGCACGGCCACGGGCGGGATGCAGGTTAAGCTGGAAAATTGCAAGGCGGCTCTGGATGCGGGCGTGCGGCGCATTCATCTGCTGAGCGGTTTACGCCAAGATGCGCTTAAGAAAGAAATTTATGAGCCTGTTGGGCCGGGCACGATGCTGTTTAAAGACAGCGAACGTCAATCTTACGAAAATGAAGTACAGGCCCATAAACTTATAGCAGGATAGAAAGGCCCAAAAATCATGAGCATAGATGCAAAAAAAATCATTGATGATTCATTTCGATATCTGGTCAAGACTTATGCGCCGCAGCCCGTGGTGATGGACCACGGCAAGGGCTGCTACGCGTTTGATACTTCCGGCAAGAAATATGTTGATTGCGCTGCTGGGATTGCGGTGGCATCGTTAGGACACGCGCATCCGGCGATGCTCAAAACCATCAATGAGCAAGCGGCACGAATGATGGCGTGTCAAGCATCCTATACCACAAAAGAAAAATTTAAGGCGGCCAAGTTGCTGGTAGAAACAAGCTGTTTTGACCTGGTTTATTTTTCCAATAGCGGGACTGAAAGCGTTGAAGCGGCATTAAAATGTGCCCGCAAATGGGCTTATGATGAAAAAGGCGAAGACTGCAACGAGATCATCGCGTTTCATAACAGCTTTCACGGGCGGACTTATGGTAGCGCCAGCGTGACAGAAAAACGCAATTCCCAGCCGTTTTTTGCACCGTATTTACCAGGGGTGCATTTTGCTACCTTCAATGACATTGATAGCGTTAAAACCTTGGCCACAGATAAAACGGCCGCTGTTATCATTGAGCCTATACAGGGTGAAGGCGGATTAACACCGGCCAACCCCGAATTTTTGAAGGCGCTGCGGCAATTTTGTGATGAAAAAAATATCTGTCTGATCTTCGACGAGGTGCAGGCCGGTTTTGGACGTCTGGGTGCGCTCTATGCCTATCAGTCCTTTGGCGTTGAGCCGGATATCGTGACATGGGCCAAGGGGATGGGATCAGGCTTTCCTGTTGGTGCGATGGCTGCGAAGAGAAAATTTGGGGATGCTCTTGAGGTTGGCATGCACGGCACGACCTATGGCGGGAACCCGCTGGCGTGCGCCGTGGTGGTCACTGTGCTTGAGGAAATGCTTAAGCCCGGTTTCATGGAACATGTTAATAAAATCTCCGGCATTTTATTTGATGGCCTTAATGAGATTAAACGCTCTTCTAATAAAATCACCGATATTCGCGGCAAGGGGCTGATGATCGGCGTGGATACGGTTTTTGATATTAAAAACCTGATGAGAGCTTTGCAGAGTAACGGGCTGATGACAACGCAAGCGGGTAAAGAGACTTTGCGCCTGACCCCGCCCTTGATCCTGAGCGAGGACGAAGCGAAAGAAGCGCTGGAAATCATCGAGAAAACGTTGAGCGAGATGGGAGAGTAGCTGGCTTTTTTGTTGACATAACTTGCGCCCTTCTATACTTTGCCCTCCTTTAACACAACTGAAAGATGCGGCTATGTATAAAACTGAAGGCGAAGCTATAGATGGTCATTTATTTTTAGGTCAGTCTTTATATTACGGCAATGAAAAGGTTTTCGAGACCGCCGTTCGCGCTATCAAAAAAGGTTTTCATACAAACCAGAGAGAAGTCATTATGTCGGGCGACCTCTCTTGCAGTTTTTTTAACCTTCAACGAGGTGAAAACGGAATTTCACACAAGCTTGTGGAAGGCCGCTACATGTCTTTGCGGCATCCCCAAACTTTTCATGAAAATCTTGTTTTATGGGCTGATATGATTGTTCCTGACCTTGTGCGAAACGGCTTTTTTGGTAAAGAAACAGGTCCTGACAAGCAGCGTGCCCAAATCATAGCAGGTTCGTGCCATCACAAAGATTGTTTATTTGCTTTTCTACATTATGGCGATGAGCTTTCCGAGCGCACTCTTGATATAGCAGAAAGATGGTTGCCTGAGACCGATAGCTTAAGAAAGGCCATCAGTTTTGCGGGTGATTCTCAAGCCAACCTGAAGACCTCTATAGCTGGACAACGGCTAGATACTCTTGGCCTGTAGGACAAAAAGCACTTGCTCTTTTAAACATCTGTGTATTTCATGGCCGAGATAGATGGTTTTTGCCAATTATACAAAAGAGGAAAAATATGGGCGACGTTAGACATTTTCTGGATTTGGATGACATTGATCCTGATGTACTGAAATCTATCCTAAAGAAAGCGCATGCGCTCAAAGCGCAGAAATATAATCCGCCGCAGATTTTTACGGGGCTGAGTCTGGCGATGGTCTTTGATAAGCGCTCGACACGCACACGGATGAGCTTTGAAATTGCAATGAAACAGCTCGGCGGGCATACGCTGGTGATGAGCATGGATGAAATGCAAATCACGGGGGCCGAAAGCGTCAAGGATACGGCCAATGTGGTGTCGCGCTATGTTGACGGGGTCATGATCCGGATGAGCGATGATGATGTTCTGAAAGACTTCGCCGGGCATTGCTCCATTCCGGTGATTAACGGCATGACGGATAAGACGCATCCGTGTCAAATCATGGCCGATATGCTGACCATCGAAGAAAAGCTGGGCAGCATAGCCGGGCGCAAGATTGCGTGGTTTGGCGATTGCAACAATGTCAGCAACACATTCGTGCAGGCCGCGCCGATTTTCGGTTTTGAGCTGGCGCTGTCGGTGCCGCTGGAGCTGAAGCCTGATGATCTCACCGATTATGTGGCCTATTTCGAAGATCCGGAGGCGGCGGCCAGGGATGCCGATGTTCTGGTCACTGACACATGGGTTTCGATGGGTCAGGAAGGCAAGGCGATTGACAAGTTCCGCCATTATCAGGTCACCCCGGCCTTGATGGCAAAAGCGCAAGACAGCGCGATCTTCATGCACTGCATGCCGGTGCACAAGGACGAAGAAGTGGCCCAAGGCGTGCTGGACAGTCCGGCGAATGTGATTTACGACGAAGCGGAAAACCGCCTGCATGCGCAAAAAGCCATTCTGGCCTGGTGCCTTGAAGAGGCCGGGGTGAGCGTCAGCCAGAGCAGTTTTAATTTCGGGAATGCGTGATTGATAATCACGAATGGACACAGATAGACACGAATAGAATGTAACTACAGAGATCGCAGAGTGCGCAAGAGAAACAGCTTGCTTACTTTTAAAACATAATATATTTCCGTAAAACATGTTGACGTGTCGCTTTTTTGTTTTAAAAGATATATTTTACGAAACAATACAACTATAAAGAGGATAGGAAATGACTCGTTATTTAGATGATACCAATCGTCAAGATGGAGATAAAGAAGGGGTAAGTGCTTTCTTTCAGGGATGTCAAGAAATCGCCGCAAGTAGCGTAACAAGTGCAAAAAATTACTTCACGAAAGTGCCTGTTGATGATTGCGGCGAAGCCGGTAAAGTCCCCAACTATAAAAAATTTGTCGTCAGAAGAGTTCTTGATTTTACTACTGCGGCAAGCTTGGCGGGCATGATTTACGTGGGCTCATCCCTTGATAATAAAACAAATCCAGAATGTTCATCAAATGATCAGCCTGTGCCCACATTGTCTGCCGGCTAGAATGATTCACGCTTTTCTTGTGTTTCTGTCTGTCTAAATTTTAAAAGTAGTTTTTTTAGGAAGATAGATATAAATTCTATAAAATTATTGTAGTTCGGAGTCTTTGAGGCCTTGCCTTCTCTCGCGTGCTCTGTAGTTATATATTTTTAATTTTGTATTTATTCGCGTTTATTCGTGGTTCAAAAACGAAAAGGAAGGTAACAAGTGAGCAAAGGTAAAATCGTACTGGCGTATTCGGGCGGCCTGGATACGTCGGTGATTTTGAAATGGTTTATCGAAGAAGGCTATGAGGTTATCGCCTATATCGCCGATGTCGGTCAGGAAGAGGATTTCGAAGCGGCGCGGGAAAAGGCGCTGAAGATCGGCGCGGCGAAGGTTTATGTCGAGGACCTCAAGGAAGAATTCGTTACCGACTACATCTTCCCGGCGTTTAAATCGCAAGCGGTTTACGAGGGGCGCTATTTGCTCGGCACCTCTGTGGCGCGCCCCATCATCGCCAAGCGCCAGATTGAGATTGCCGAAAAAGAAGGCGCGCAGTTTGTCGGTCACGGCGCGACCGGTAAAGGCAACGATCAGGTGCGTTTTGAGCTGTCTTATTATGCGCTCAAGCCCGATATTAAAGTGCTGGCGCCGTGGAAGATGCCCGAGTTTCTGACCCGGTTTGAAGGACGCCAGGATATGCTCAATTACTGTGACCAGTACGGCATTCCGGTGAGCGCGACGCGCAAGAAGCCCTATTCCGAGGATGATAATCTGCTGCATATTTCTCATGAGGCGGGCATTTTGGAAGACCCGAATGCGCCCTGCGCCGAGGATGTGTATTCGCGTACATCGACGATTAAAGACTGGCCGGATGAGCCGGAGCTGATTTCGATCGAGTTCAAGGCCGGGGTGCCAGTCAAGGTTGAGGCCGAGGGCAAAACGGTTACGGGCGCTTTGGCGCTGTTTCAGTTCCTCAATGAATTGGGGGCCAAGCACGGGATCGGGCGTCTGGATATGGTTGAAAACCGCTTTGTCGGGATTAAATCACGTGGGATTTATGAGACGCCGGGCGGAACGATCCTGCATAATGCGCACCGCGACCTTGAAGGGCTGGCCATGGACCGTGAGGTAATGAAGCTGCGCGATACATTGTCGCTAAAAGTAGCGGAATTGATTTATAACGGGTTTTGGTTCTCGCCGGAATTTGAACTCCTGATGACGACGATGGACAAGGCGCAAGAAACCGTGAACGGGACGGTGCAGGTGCAGTTGTTCAAGGGCAGCGCCTATCCGGTGGCGCGTACATCGCCGAATGCACTGTATGACCCGGCGCAATCCTCGATGGATGAAGAAGGCGGGTATGACCAGAAAGACGCTGAAGGCTTTATCAAGATTAATGCCGTGCGGTTGCGGAATAACACCAAGGTACGCGGGGAGACGCCTGCGAGTAAACCGAGCAAGGCGGCGGCATAACCTCTGCGCCGTCATGCCCGCTTCCGTGCGGGCATCCGGAGATGTAAATGCCAAAACAATATTACGTTTACATTCTGTCCAAAGCCCGCAACAGTACGTTTTATGTCGGCATAACCTCGGATTTACCAAGGCGCATATGGGAACATAAAAACGAGGTTGCAGACGGCTTTACAAAAAAGTACGGTATCAAAACGCTTGTTTATTATGAGGTTCATGATGATCCTGAGACAGCCATCCGCCGTGAGAAGCGCCTGAAAAAATGGCCCAGAGAATGGAAAATGAAAATCATTGAAGAGATGAACCCAGACTGGAAAGATTTATACGAAGATATTTGTAGCTAGCACAACCATGTCATGCCCGCTTTATGCGGGTATCCGGATCCCCGCACAAGGCGGGGATGACTTAAAAAAAATATGAAAAACCTAATTAAGAAGATAATTATGGCCATACCAACAGGCTTTGTTGCAGCAGTGCTTTTTATACCTTTATATTTCTCTTCTTATTTATTCTATACTTTAGGGATCTCTATATGGTTTTGGATGGTCGCATGCACTTTTATTGTCGGCCTATATGAAATGTTAAGGCAGGAATTTAAAAAAGAGAATGAGCAAAAATAAAGCCAATAAAATGTGGGGGGGGCGGTTTAGCGAAAAGCCGTCCGACATTATGGAGCAGATCAATGCGAGCATTGATGTGGATGTACGCCTGTGGCGGCAGGATATTGCCGGATCGAAGGCGCATTGCGAGATGCTGGTGAAGCAGAAGATCATTCCGGCCAAGGACGGTGAGGCAATTTTGAAGGGGCTGGACCAGATTGCCGGGGAGATTGAGACCGGGGAATTTGAATTCAAGCGCGAGCTGGAAGACATTCATATGAATATCGAAAGCCGTTTGCGCGAGCTTATTGGTGAGGCGGCGGGTAAGCTACACACCGCGCGCAGCCGGAATGATCAGGTGGCCACAGATTTCAGAATGTGGATTCGTGATGCTATTAACGACATTGTCGCTAAAATTGAGGCTTTTCAAGATACTCTTGGTGATTTAAGTGACACGCACAAAAACAGCATTATGCCGGGCTTTACGCATTTACAAGCCGCGCAGCCGATTACGCTGGGGCTGCATCTGGATGCCTATGCCTGCATGCTCAACCGCGACAAGCTTCGGTTTCGTGATTGTCAAAGCCGGGCGAATAAATGCCCGCTGGGCTCGGCGGCTCTGGCTGGAACGCCCTACCCTATCGACCGGGAATTTACCTCTCAAAAGCTAGGTTTTGACCGACCGACGCTCAATACGCTTGATGCGGTAAGCGCGCGGGATTTTGCGACCGAGTTTTTGTTTTGCTGTGCGCAGACCGGCATTCACCTGTCGCGGCTGGCTGAGGAAATCATTTTGTGGGCGACGCCGCAATTCGGGTTTATCCAGCTTTCGGATCAGTGGAGCACAGGCAGTAGCATTATGCCGCAGAAGAAAAATCCTGATGCGGCCGAGCTGGTGCGCGGAAAAACCGGGCGTTTGAACGGGAATTTGATTCAGATGCTGACCGTTTTAAAGGGCCTGCCGTTGGCCTATAACAAGGATTTGCAGGAAGATAAGGCACCGGTGTTCGAGAGCTTTGATACGGTCATGCTGTGTATTGAGGCGATGGAGGGGATGCTCTCAACCGCTACGTTTAACACCGAAAATATGCTCAAAGCTGCCGAGGATGGGTTTACGACGGCTACGGCGCTGGCTGACTGGCTGGTGATGGAGCTGGGCATGGCGTTTCGTGATGCGCACCATGTGACGGGGGCGATTGTGAAGCTCGCCGAGGAGAAGGGCTGTAAGCTGGATGAGCTTGATCTGGCCGATATGCAGGCTGTGGAAGGCCGGATCACGGATGAGATTTATTCTGTTCTGTCGGTTAAATAACCACAGATTGACACAGATAAACGCCGATGAATAAGGAATCAACAGCATGAGCGAAGCAATTTTCGGCTTTCTTGGGGTTATTATCGGGTCATTTATCCCTTGGGTAAGAGAGTGGCTGAATGAAAAACGGCTGCGCGAAAAACATGCTGCGTATCTGGCCGTTCAGATAATATGTGTCCTTGATGAATATGTCGGAAAATGCTGCGAAGTTGTCGGCGATGACGGCACTATCATGGGACAGCCTGATTATGAAGAATTCTTTGAAGCAAGACAGGACGGCTATGCGAATCTTGGCCTAGATGCTATAGAGCTGAAAGAGGCGTTACGAAAAAAATACGAAATACCGGATGAAAATTTTGAAATTAATCCTGATTGGAACGCCAGAAAATTTTTGGAAAAGAAAAGAGATGGGATTGAAGAAAGAAGAAAACAGCGGGCATCTCATTTCCATGAGATGACTAAAGAGATAAGGGCGACATGACCGAAACACTCCTCCAAATCAAAAATCTTTCCGTTGATTTTAAGACGCAAGGCGGCGGCCTGCGCGCGGTCGATGATGTGTCGTTTGAAATCCAGAAGGGTGAGACGATGGCTCTGGTCGGAGAATCAGGGTCGGGAAAATCGGTTACGGCGCTGTCGATCATGCAATTGCTGCCCTACCCGCGCGCTGTGCACCCGGATGGCGGGGCGATCCAGTTTAACGGCGAGGAACTGGTCGGTAAGGGTGAAAGCTTTATGCGCACGGTGCGCGGGCGGAAGATCGGGATGATTTTTCAGGAGCCTTTGACCGCGCTCAATCCGCTGCACACGATTGAAAAACAGATTTCGGAAGTGCTGTTTTTGCACCAGAAGATGAATAAGCCGCAAGCGCGGGCGCGGGTTTTGGAATTGCTGGAACTGGTGGGACTGGAGGGGCTAAAAACGCGGTTGAATGCCTATCCGCATGAGCTATCGGGCGGACAGCGCCAGCGGGTGATGATTGCCATGGCGCTGGCGAATGACCCGGAGCTATTGATCGCCGATGAGCCAACAACGGCGTTGGATGTCACCGTGCAGGCGCAAGTGCTGGAGCTTTTGAAAGATTTGCAAAAGCGGCTGGGGATGGCGCTGCTGCTCATCACGCATGATCTGACGATTGTGGAGAAAATGAGCGATCATGTGTGTGTTATGCAGCGCGGGAAAATCGTTGAGCAGAACGAAACGGCGAAGCTGTTTGCCAAGCCGCAGCATGAATATACGAAAATGCTGCTTTCGGCCCAGCCGAAGGGGGATGCAATCCCCGCAGATATGAACGCGCCAGTGATTTTGGAAGGCTCGGATATCAAGATTTATTTCCCCAAGGCGAAAAACCTGTTTGGCAAGCCGCTGGACTGGGTCAAAGCAGTCGATAATATCGACATTGTTGCTAAAAAAGGGCAAACTATCGGCGTGGTCGGCGAGAGCGGCTCGGGCAAGACAACACTGGGGCTTGGGTTGCTTAAGCTTTTGGGGGCGCAGGGGCGGATTGTGTTTGAGGGGCGTGATATTTCGAGCCATAACGCGAAAGAGATGCTGCCCTTGCGTGAAGAGATGCAGATCGTGTTTCAGGACCCGTTCGGCTCGCTGTCCCCGCGAATGAGCGTGGAGCAGATTATTGGCGAGGGTCTTAAAATCCACCGCAGCGCTTTAAGCCGTGAAGAACGCGATGCGCTGGTGGTGCAGGCCCTGGAAGATGTGCATATGGACCCGGAGACGCGACATCGCTATCCGCATGAATTTTCCGGCGGGCAAAGGCAACGTATTGCGATTGCCCGTGCGCTATCCTTGCACCCGAAATTTATCGTGATGGATGAGCCGACAAGCGCGCTGGATTTGTCTGTGCAGGCGCAGATTGTCGATTTGCTGCGTGAATTGCAGGAGAGGCACAATATTTCCTATATGTTCATCAGCCATGATTTGCGCGTGGTCAAAGCCATGGCGCATGATTTGATTGTCATGAAAGAGGGCCGCGTGGTAGAAGCCGGACCAGCGAAAGCGATCTTCGGAAATCCACAGGAAGACTACACAAAAGCTCTGCTGGCGGCGGCGCTGGATTTGAAAACGGCTTAGAAAAACTAGTATAATTAAAGCTTGAGGCATTTTTCCCTTGCATTCCTTGTACGAGATGGTAGGAATGTGGGCCTTTTGCGCTGCTTCGGCGGTGTACAGGGACAATTTTAACTTTAACACTCTTGAAAGGAGTGATGCACTGTGGTCAGTGTTAGTGTACGCGACAACAATGTCGATCAAGCTTTGAAGGTTCTCAAGAAGAAAATGCAACGTGAAGGCATTTTCCGTGAGATGAAGCTTCGTCGTCATTACGAAAAGCCTTCTGAAAAGAAAGCCCGCGAACAATCTGAATCTGTGCGCCGCGCGCGCAAGATGGATCGTAAGCGCCGTGAACGCGATGGATTCTAAAAGCAGTTTTTTGTAATTTAAAACTCCAAAAAATCCGCTGTTTTCTTTTCAGCGGTTTTTTTATGCTTTATACTGAATCGTATGAACATTTCATTCTCTCTCTCTCGTCGTCGTATATACCGCCCAGGATTCAGGCACTTTGTCTGGCTTGGTCTGGTTGCATTGACATTCAGCGGTATTTTATCGCCATTCGCGCAAGCGCAAAATTGGCATAATTATAGCGCCGAAGGCTCGCTTTTTGACGTGCGTATACTCGATAACGTAGAAGAAACCGCACTAAACTTTAGAATCAATTCAAAAACGGTGGCGCAATCCGGTCAGGCTGTCGCAGTTTCGGACCAAAGACCTTACAAGGATTCTGTTACCCATTACATTGTGCGTTTTGATCAAAGTCTGGGAGTTCCGGTTCATGACAGTTATATTCGAAGGTTCATTATAGAAGATCTGGATGTTTTTGCGAGTTATTATAGCAATATGAACGGGAAGGTTCATAGTCGTGAGAATTTTCTGTATCAATACGGCGTTCCTGGTGGAGAAATCAAAATTTCATACGATGATCCAAATATGGGACGACAGCATATTCGTATGCGCACGTTTTTCTTGGGCATAAGTAAAATTCAACAAATTGTGATGGGGGATGAGGGCAAAATGAACTCATTTGCAGCCCGCAAGTTTTTTGACTCCTTGTACGCCAAAGATGGCTACAAAGTAAATGGCGGGAGTATACAAAAGGAATGGCCCGCGCATACCTCCCCTTCCGGTATGTTTACAGCCTTTCTTCCCGATAAGGTTTCTCCTTATGTCCCGGCAAATGTTGATATTATCCAGACAGATAAATTTGAGCGTATGAGTTTCAGATTTTATGACCCTATCTGGCGTGAAATGATATTTTATAATATCTACGGTCACAAACTCCCGAAAAAGAAACTGAATTTTCTTGATGTTGAGGCTTTCCTTGAAAAAGAATATGTTTCACGACATTTGTCTGAGTATGCTGCTAATCTCAGAATGGACAGATTTATGAATAACAATCTGCCTGTCATTGAGACTTCTTATCCTATTGAACCTCCAAAAAATTATCCTTATGTGGATAAAGTCAGGCTGAGAACTCAGTTTCTTGGCGATTCTATCATTGTGCATGAAATCATAGCGGCGAGTCATTTTGTTACGTCAAAATTCATGGATTATGTCATGCAAAGTGTTGTTTTTCATCCAGGGCAGCAATTGCAAGAATCTCTGGATCAAAATGAAAGCGAGCAGCAAGAAGAAGACCAACCCGTTTCTGAATAATCCGGGCAATCCTGCTTTCCAATGAACAATATCGCCGCAAGCCGTGAGGTATCGCGTCATTGCGAACCGCCAAAGGCGGTGAAGCAATCCAGAATTTATCCTTGTGGCACTGGATCGTTTCGCTGCGCTCGCGATGACGATTACACCGCAAGCGGCGAGGAATTAAACCTGAAAAAGATTAAACGGGCAACGTTGCAGTATGCAGCCAATCAGACACTTCGTTTGATAAGCCTTCATGTAAATGCTCGTACAGTTTTGCATGGTAATCATTGAGCCAATCACGCTCCTGCACATTTAACATTTTTACATCAATCAAGCGGCGATCTATTGGCACGAAACTCACTGTTTCAAACCTGAGCATTTGTCCGCCGGTGTCGGCACACTGCCCTGCCTCTTTCACCAGCACCAGGTTTTCAATGCGGATACCATAGGCGCCGTCCTTATAATATCCCGGCTCATTTGAAATGAGCATGCCGGATTTAAAGCTTTCCGTTCCTTTTGGTGAGATACTTGCGGCTTCTTCATGCACGGCGAGATAGCACCCAACTCCGTGGCCTGTACCGTGTGCGTAATCCAAACCCTCGTTCCAAAGAGGCTGGCGCGCAAGCGTATCGATCTGCGCACCGGTTGTGCCAGCGGGAAACTTCGCCATAGCCAGTGCGATGTGCCCCTTGAGAACCAGTGTAAAATTACGCCGCATTTCATCACTCGGCTGACCAATTACGATAGTGCGCGTAATATCGGTCGTTCCTGCGGCATCATTTTCACAATACTGCCCACCGCTATCAACAAGCAGCAGGCTGCCCTCCTCCAGCGTTTTATTTGTCTGATCATCGGCGCGATAATGTACAATCGCGCCATTGGAACCAAAGCCGGAAATGGTTGCAAAGCTTGGCCCTTTGTATGCTGAGTTTTCAGCGCGAAACTTTTGCAACTGATCGGCAACATCCGTTTCGGTGATTTCCTTGCGCTGCACAGTTTTATCAAGCCAATGGAGAAATTTCGTCAGCGCTAATGCATCAATGATATGCGCTTTTTTTATTGCTTCAACTTCTGCATCCGTTTTCAGAGCTTTCAAATCAATGCATGGATCTTTCTTGTCTATGATTTCCTGCCCTTGCGCCAATAATTGTGTATGGAAATATTCCGGGCTGTGGGCGCAATCAAACATGATAGGGCTGGCCTTTATGCTCTGTAAGTCCTCAAGAGTGGCGAGTTTGAAAGCGCCGTCGCCATAAGCGCGTACATCCGCACCGACTTTGGCCTGATCAACAATCCACCAAACCGGCTCTGCCTCATCCGCAAAAACGACCGCATAGGATAAAACGGAGGGAATGTACTCAATATCGCTGCCGCGAACATTGAGCAGCCAGGCGATAGAGTCTGGCAAAGTGATCATGGCCGCCTGAGCGCCTGCTGCTTTTATGTTTTCAGCCACACGTGCCTTTTTTTCCTTTAACGATGCACCGGCCAGACTTTGCGGAAAAATTTCGACACGGCCCCGCGGTTTTTCCGGCTGGTCCAGCCAAATTTCATCAATCAGGTTGTGCTTAACCGGAATCAGTTCAATCTCCGGGCATTCTTCTTTAAGTTTTTGCACCTGATTTGGGGTATGAAGCCAAGGATCATAGCCTATTTTAGAGCCCTTTTCAGCATGTGTAAGCAACCAGCCATGCAGACCGGTTTTAATGCTGTCGCCGGCGGCAAAAATATCGTTGTCGATCTGCCCAGTAATCTGGATGCGGTAGCGCCCATCAGTCAGAACGCAGGCTTTATTTTGTAACACAATAGCAACACCGGCTGACCCGGTAAAACCTGTGAGCCATTTCAGGCGCTCGGCGTAAGGGGCAACGAATTCGCCCTGATATTCATCGGCCTTGGGAACGATAAAACCGTCAAGCCCTTGCTCTGCCATGAAAGCACGTAGGGCGCTTATTTTTTCTTTTGTATTTTTCATGCTTCTTATACTGGCGCAGGCGTATATGTTTTGCTAGTGTTTTTGAAGCTATGCCATATTTACTTCTTTTACTTGGACTTATAATCGGCCTGTATGCGCTGTACCGGTTTTTTATCAATGCCGATGTGGCGCAGGTTAAGGCCGCCTTTATCCTCGCCATTATGGTGGTGCTTTGTGCAGCGCTGTTTACGCTGGCTGTGACCGGGCGATTGCCCGCGGCGCTGGGCATTTTGGTCGCGGTGGCGCCGCTGGCGGCCGGCCTGTGGAAAGCCCGCCGGGATGAACATGCTGAAACGCTTGAACCGGGTCTGCATGATGAGGTACGCACACGCGCGGAAGCTCTGGAGGTGTTAGGCTTGTACGAAGGCGCAAGTGACAAGGACATCAAGGACGCTTATAAAAGGCTCATACAAAAAGTCCACCCTGATCATGAAGGATCGCAGTGGATGGCAGCCAAGCTCAACCAGGCGCGAGAAATCTTATTGAAAAATAAGTGATATGCTTGCAAAGCCATGCGCATAATGCGAGATAAGAAGCCATGAGTGATTTATATAAACGCCCCGTTCGCAAAGCTGTCTTTCCCGTTGCCGGTTTGGGTACACGATTTTTACCTGCAACAAAGGTGATGCCCAAGGAAATGTTGCCGATTAATGATCGTCCGTTAATCCAGCACGTGTATGAAGAGGCGCGCGCGGCTGGCATTGAAGAATTTGTGTTTGTAACAGGCCGTCATAAGGAATTGCTGGAAGAACATTTTGATTTTCAGCCTGAACTGGAAGAGACACTGGAGGCGCGCGGGAAGACCGATATGCTTGAAAAAGTGTGTGCTTCGGAGATCCCGGCCGGGCAATTATTCCTGACACGTCAACCACGCCCGCTGGGGCTGGGGCACGCCGTGTGGTGCGCGGCCAAACTGATCGGTGATGAGCCGTTTGCAGTTTTACTGCCGGATGATATCGTCAACCATCCGCAAGGGTGCCTGGCGCAGATGATCGAGACCTATAACGAATTTGGCGGCAATGTGGTGGCCGTGAAGGATGTGCCGCGTGCGGATACCTCTAAATACGGCATTTTGGATATTGATACTGACGACGGTAAAACAGTGAATATCAAAGGACTGGTCGAAAAACCAAAGCCGGAAGACGCGCCTTCCACACTGTCCATCATTGGCCGCTATATTTTACAGCCAGAAGCGTTTAACCATCTGGCCGTATTTGAAAAAGGTGCGGCAGGTGAAATTCAACTGACTGATGCCATGGCCAAGCTTATAGGGCAGCAGCCCTTCCACGGCCTGCGTTTTGACGGGCAGCATTTTGATTGCGGGAGTCGTTTGGGCTTTCTTCAGGCCAATATGGCCTATGCCTCGCAAGATTCGAATATTGCCAAAGATGCGCGTAGAAGCATTATTGAATTTGCAGAAATATTGAAAAAAGGACCAAACCAATGCAGTCGCTGAATGATCCCCATGCCACCTTTGATCACCATGTTTTTTCGCCTACAATTTTGCGCGAATATGATATTCGCGGTCAAATCGGTAAAAATTTGAGCAAGAAAGATGCCTATACGCTGGGGCTGGCTTTTGGGACATATTTGCTGCGTGATTTAGGGACAAACCCGCGTGATGCACGTGTGTGCATCGGCTATGACGGACGGATATCTTCGCCGGGGCTGGCCGAGGCTCTTATCAAAGGCCTTACCGAGACAGGCGTTGCATGCGAAAATGTCGGCCTTGGCCCTTCGCCGATGCTGTATTTCGCCACGAAAGATAGCGGCGCGGCGGCAGGCATTATGGTTACGGGTTCTCATAACCCTGCCGATTATAACGGTTTTAAGATGATGTTGGCTAGCGGGCCGGTTTTTGGCGATCAAATCCAGCGATTGGGAGAAATTGCCCGCAGTGGTGATTATGAAAGCGGTGAAGGGGCGGCCAGCCAGATCGATGTGCGTGAAGATTATATTGCACGACTTCTGCAAGATTTTACGGGCCGGCGTGATTTGAAAGTTGCGTGGGATGCCGGGAATGGCGCGGCAGGCGAAATTATGCGCCGTTTATGCGAAAAGCTGCCGGGCGAACATATTTTGCTGTTTGATGAAATTGACGGGAATTTCCCTAATCATCACCCTGATCCCACTGTTGATAAAAACCTGATCGACCTTCAAAAAGCCGTGAGAGATAATGGCTGCGATCTGGGCATTGCGTTTGACGGGGATGGCGACCGGATCGGCGTAGTTGACGAAAATGGCAGCGTTTTGCGCTGTGATATTTTGATGACGATTTACGCACAAGAGGTTCTGGAAACGCATCCGGGGGCGGCCATCATTGGCGATGTGAAGTGTTCGCAAGTTATGTTCGATGAAATCAACGCTCTGGGTGGCCAGGCTATAATGTGGAAGACTGGGCATTCTCTGATTAAGGATAAAATGTTGGATATGAATTCGCCTTTGGCCGGCGAGCTTTCGGGCCATATCTTTTTTGCCGATAAATATTACGGCTTTGATGATGCGCTTTATTGTGCGATCCGTCTGTTGAATGCTGTTGATGCAGCGCAGGGACCGCTTTCTTCACTTACGCAGAACCTTCCAAAGCTTTTTAATACGCCGGAAGTGCGTGTTGATGTGGATGAGGAGCATAAATTTGGCGTTGTGCCGCAGATCATTGAAAACTTAAAACCTGCCCTGCCCGATGATCACAGCCTGGATGATATTGACGGCATGCGCGTTTCTTCGCCTGACGGCTGGTGGCTTTTGCGTCCATCCAATACGCAGGCTGTTTTGGTGTTCCGCGCCGAAAGCCATAGCGAGGCAGGGCTGGAGCGACTAAAAACCATGGCAAAAAACGAAGTCGAGAAACTTGGTTTTCAACTCAATTTTGATCATTAAAGGATAAATTTCCATGAGCGTTACAATTGATACTGATATTTTGGAGCTTATGGCTTCAAAAATCTGCCATGATTTGATCAGCCCTATTGGCGCTGTAAATAATGGTATTGAGTTTTTAACCGAAATGGGGCCGGATGCGGGTGAAGAGGTTACGGATTTAATTGCTTTTAGCGCGTCTCAGGCATCAGCCAAGCTTAAGGCCTACCGGATGGCCTATGGCGCAGGCGGCGCAGATGATTCCATCAAGCCCGAAGAGGTGCACCGGGCGATTGAGGATATTGTCGGGGCAGAAAAAAAGATTGTTCAGGAATGGGACCCGTATGCCCCATTGGGGTATGAGGATCGTCCGAAAGCTTTTTGCAAGATGCTTATTTGCGCGTTGTTGCTGGTGATGGATTGCCTGCCTAAAGGAGGAATACTTAAGGTTGAGGCCGGTGAAAATAACGGATCGACATTGGTAAGTGGCAGCGGACAAGATGCGGGCATTCGCGAACAAACTGCGCAGGCTCTTGACCTTTCTATGAGCCGCAAGATGCTGGAGCCGAAATATGTACACCCTTACATCACTGGACTGCTGGCACAAAGCTACGGCTATAAGATTACGATTTTAAAACATGAGAGTAGTGTACATATTGTCCTTACCCTTCCTGACGCTTGATACTCATACCACTGCACACATAAATAAAGATTTTTAGTATTTTTTCGGTTCTGCTATTCTGAATTGCAAAGAGATCGTATAGACTTAATCTGTACTTCATTTCTGCGTATCCGCTGTGTTTAGCTGCGTATTTCGTGATTTTACAAATAGAAAGGCGTTTTAAGCCTTGGCTAACGTCTTTGTGTTAAGGTGTAAGATCACCCGAATTTTATATGCGAAAACCACGTCATAGAAGATGATGTAGGAGGAATGATACTATGGATGATCTAATCAATGAATTCTTGACCGAGACTAATGAGAGTTTGGATGAGCTTGACCTGGACCTGGTTAATCTTGAGCAAAATCCTAATGATAAAGATCTGTTGTCTAAAATTTTTCGATTGATGCACACCATTAAAGGGACGTGCGGTTTTTTGGGTTTGCCGCGGTTGGAGAAAGTTGCACACCACGCGGAAAATGTTTTGGGGCGTTTTCGCGATGGCGATCTGGAAGTTACGCCCGATTACGTCACGCTGATTCTTGAATCGATTGACCGCATTAAGCTCATCGTCGGAGGATTAGAGGAGACCGGTTCAGAGCCGGAAGGTGATGACAGCGCGTTGATTGAAAAGCTTGATGCCGTTTATGAGGGACGTGACGGCGGCGGCGCAGCTTCCTCCGGCGCTGAAGTCTCCCCAAAAGAAGCTGTTGAAACACCTTTGGAAGGTGGAAATTGTCTTACTCAGGAAGAACTTGATGCGCTGGAGGCTGCCTTCCAAAATGCTGAGGGACCGGAGGAATTTGCGCTTAAAACCGTTGGTGAAGAGCCCGGCGCTGATGCGCCCAGCGCACCGGAAGAAGCAACTGTTATCAAGGAAGAACCGCCAAAAGCTGCCGCTCCGGCTAATGACGCTTCCGTAGCAAAAACGGCTGAAAAGCCTGTTTCTGCGCAGTCTTTGCGCGTAAGCGTCGACGTGCTTGAGAATCTTATGACGATGGTTAGTGAAATGGTGCTGACGCGTAACCAGCTCATCCAGATCTTGCGCCAGAATTCCGACAGTGAATTTTCTGTGCCGTTGCAACGACTCAACCATGTGGTATCCGAATTGCAGGAAGGCGTAATGCAAACACGCATGCAGCCGATTGGCAACGCATGGTCAAAGTTGCCGCGTATTATTCGCGATCTGGCGATTGAGGTGAATAAGAAAATCGAGCTGGAAATGAAAGGTCAGGATACTGAGCTTGACCGTCAGGTTCTTGAGCTTATCAAAGATCCCTTGACTCACATGGTGCGCAATTCCGGTGATCACGGCATTGAAGATCCGGAAACGCGCAAGGCGGCCGGGAAACCGGAAACCGGAAAAATTCTACTGAATGCTTTTCATGAAGGCGGGCATATTATCATCCAAATTTCTGATGATGGTAAAGGGTTGCCGCTCGATAAAATCAAGGCCAAAGTCTTGGAAAATGGGCTGGCAACAGCAGAAGAGCTTGAGGAAATGTCCTCCAATCAGATCAATCAGTTTATTTTCAACGCCGGTTTTTCTACGGCTGAAAAAGTTACAGCCGTATCAGGGCGCGGCGTTGGCATGGATGTTGTGCGCACCAATATTGAGAAAATCGGCGGCTCAATTGACTTACAGTCCATGGAAGGAAAAGGCTCCACCTTTACAATTAAGATTCCGCTGACCCTTGCAATTGTTTCGGCGCTAATTGTTGAGTCTGCGCAGGAGCGTTTTGCGATTCCGCAGTTGGCGGTGCGTGAGCTGGTGATGGCCTCCGAAGACGGCGAAAACCGTATTGAAACTATAAAAGGTACGCCTGTCTTCCGGTTGCGTGATCGTCTGTTGCCGCTTATCTCCCTTTCCGATCTTCTCAAACTTTCACCGCCAGATAAAAAGGTTGTTGCCGATGCATCTCAAGAGAGCAATTCTGCTGAAAGTGATGATACGCCGCCAGAGGATAGTTCGCCTAAGATTGATTCGGTTTCCAATCCGAAAAAGCGTCACCAATATATCGTTGTTACTCAGGTTGGGAATAACGATTTTGGCATTATCGTTGATCGCGTGTTTGATACGGAGGAAATTGTTGTCAAGCCCGTGGCCAAAATTTTGCGCAATATTGAGATGTTTTCAGGAAATACTATTTTGGGTGATGGCAGCGTTATCATGATTTTAGACCCGAACGGTATTGCCAAACATATCGGGCAGGTTGACGCTACAGACGGCGCACGCACGCTTGATCAGGATGCAGCCATTGATTCTGCGCGCGGAGAGAAAACTTCTCTGTTGTTGTTTACCGCAGGCAACAAAACGCCAAAGGCCGTTCCTCTTTCCTTGGTCGCGCGCCTTGAAAATATTGATGTCAGCAACATTGAGCGTTCTGCCGGGCAGATGATGGTGCAGTATCGCGGTAAACTTATGCCGCTTATGCCGCTTGATCCACGAGTGCAAATAGGGGAAACGGGGGAGAAACCTGTACTGGTCTTTGCCGATAAGGGACGTTCTTTGGGCATTATTGTTGATGAAATTATCGATATTACCGAAGAACATATCAACCTACAGCTTGAAGGCGGGCAAGGTGGGATGATGGGCAGCGCCATTATCAGTGGTAAAGCCACGGACATCGTTGATGTCGGGCATTTCCTTCAGGCCAATGGTTCGGATTGGTTTAAAGACCATGATGACACACCTTACGGCTCTTCGAAAGATACGACCAACGGCAAAAACAATGGCCACGCTAAAAAACGGGTATTGCTGGTTGATGATAGCCCATTTTTCCGTAATATGCTCACACCCCTGCTCAGTGTCGCCGGGTATGATGTAATTTCTTTGGAAAGTCCTCATGATGCCTTAAAAATGTGTGATAAAGGCGCGGAATTTGATGTGATCATCAGTGACATCGAAATGCCCGATATGGACGGGTTTGAATTTGCGCAGAAGGTGAAAAGCGAAACCAACTGGAAAGAAACACCGATGCTGGCCCTCAGCTCACACGCCACGCCTCAGGATATTGACCGGGGCATGAGCGTTGGCTTTTCGAAATATATCGCAAAATTTGACCGCGATACACTGCTCAATACGTTGTCACAAACGATAGCTGAACAGCAACAAAACTATGATCTGACAAAACAAGGAGATGTGGCATGAGCGCAAATGCAGATGCCTTGGATTATGAGGGTTCAGAAAACCAGCATGACACGCAGTCAAAAGAATTTCTGACTATTGTTATAGCTGGTCAGCGTTTCGGAATCCCTATCTTGCAAGTTCAAGATGTTCTGGGTGAGCAGACCGTTACAAAAATCCCACTGGCTCCGCCGGAAGTTGCAGGGTCTTTGAATTTACGCGGACGGATTGTTACGGCTATCGACATGCGCTGCCGGTTGGGCATTGAACCGTGCAGTAAAACCACCTCATCGACTATGGGGGTTGTTGTCGAACATGAAAATGAGCTTTACAGCCTGATTATTGATGAAGTGGGCGATGTATTGCGTTTGCGTAATGAAAGTTTTGAATCAACTCCCTCGACACTGGATTCACTTTGGCGTGAAATTTCATCCGGTGTTTATCGTCTTGACGATGAACTTTTGGTCATTTTGGATGTTCCAAATTTTGTCAGCAGTGTTCATTCTTGATCAATCTTTTTAACTCGCCTCTATATTAAATGTTTTTTAAGTGTAAACTGCTCATAATGATTAAAATCTGAAAGGGCCCTATTCATGAAATCTTGCCTTATTGTTGATGATAGCCGCGTTGTACGAAAGGTTGCGCGGCGCATAGCCGAAGATCTGGGCTTTGAATGTGATGAAGCTGAGGATGGTCAAAAAGCCTATGATGCCTGTCAGGTCAAAATGCCTGATGCCGTATTGCTGGACTGGAATATGCCCATCATGAGCGGTATTGAGTTTTTAGAAAAATTACGCCAAATGGAGAATGGCAGCCATCCCAAGGTTGTTTTTTGTACAACTGAAAATGACATGAACCATATCCAGCGCGCGATTCAGGCGGGAGCCAATGAATATATTATGAAGCCCTTTGATAGTGAAATTATCGAATCTAAATTCATACAAATCGGATTACTTGAACAATCCAGCTAACATATAAGATTCAATAGAAGGATTATTGGCTTCAACTTATGAGTACGACTTCAAATAAAAAAATCCATATCATGCTGGTTGATGATTCTGCGGTTATTCGCGGTGCTTTGGGGCGCATTATAGATCCTGCGCCGGATATGACCGTTGTGGCCTCGATTGCGAATGGCGAGATGGGGATCCGCTCTGCAGAAAAATATAAGCCGGATATTGTCATTCTGGATATTGAAATGCCGGTGATGGACGGTATTACAGCCCTTCCCAAAATTCTGGAAGCAAGCCCAAATTCAAAAGTCATTATGTTCTCTTCTCTGACGGAAAATGGCGCAGACGTGACGCTTAAAGCATTTTCTCTGGGCGCTGTCGAATGTATTGTCAAACCATCAAGCACACAAGGCGTTGGTGAAGGTTCAGAGTTTCAGCGCAATTTGTTGAAAATTATCCGCGGCCTTGTCCCTGAAAGTGAGCGCCGTGCTGTAGATGTAACGAACCCTTCGGCGAGCACCCCTCCGGCGCAAACAACGCTTAAAGAATTTTCTTTGCGATCAAGCGTTGGTGTTTATCCCGGCAGCCCTTCTATTATCGCCATTGGTTCTTCAACCGGGGGGCCTCAAGCATTGTTTGAAGTCATCAAAAATTTTGCTGGCATTCGTATTCCTATTGTCATTACGCAGCACATGCCCGCAACTTTCACAAAAATCCTGGCCCAGCACATCACACAACATACGGGTTGCAAGGCGCATGAAGCTTCGGATGGCATGCGTATTGAAAACGGCAAAGCGTATGTTGCTCCGGGAGGTTTTCACATGAAAATTTCCAAGGAAGCTGAGGGGTTGGTTGCCAGACTGGATAATGGCCCACCTGAGAATTTCTGCAAACCATCTGTTGAGCCGATGTTTCGTAGTGTTATCGACATTTTTGGCAATAAGGTTTACGGCATTATTCTCACCGGAATGGGCAATGATGGTATTGGTGCGGGTAAGCTTCTTACCGATTGCGGGGCGCGTCTGGTTGCGCAAGACGAGGCGTCCAGTATTGTTTGGGGAATGCCAGGCGCCGTTGCCAAAGCCGGGTATTGTACGAATGTGTTGCCACTTAGCGAGATTGGGCCATATGTTAGAAAGACCATAGCAGGATAGCATTATGAAGATTACAGACTTCGATATTTATAAAGATTTGCTCAAGGAAAAATCCGGACTTGTTTTAAGTCAGGATAAATCCTATTTGGTGGAATCTCGTCTTAACCCTGTGGCTAAAAAATGGGGTTACGATTCACTTGAGGCGATGACGATGACCCTGCAGGGCGTACCAGATAAAGAGCTGGTTCGTGATATTGTAGAGGCGATGACAACCAATGAGACCTCGTTCTTTCGTGATTCCCGTCCCTTTGATCTGTTTAAAGATACGGTTTTAAAATATATGAAAGAGGCCCGTGCTCCGCGTAGACGTCTGCGCATATGGTGCGCCGCTGCATCAAGCGGGCAAGAGCCTTATACGATTGCCATGCTTTTAAAAGAAGCGGCGATGGAATTTCCAGGCTGGAGTTTTGAGATTATCGCTACAGACATTTCGCATGACATTCTCAACCTTGCCCGTGAGGGGAGATATACGCAATTTGAAGTGCAGCGCGGTCTGCCTATTCAACTGCTTATGAAATATTTTACACAAGACGGTGATCGCTGGCAGATTAAAGACGATATTCGTAAAATGGTCAAATATGACTATTTCAACTTGCTGGACCCTATGACCAAACTTGGTACGTTTGATATTATTTTCTGCCGTAATGTGCTGATCTATTTTGATGAGCAGACGAAGGGCGCCGTGCTGAACAAAATGGCCCAGCAAATTGAAAAAGACGGCTTTTTGTTTTTGGGCGGGGCGGAAACAGTTTTGGGCATTACCGACTCTTTCAAACCTATTCCCGATAGGCGCGGTCTTTACGCCGTTGAAGGCAGTCCTCTTTTGAAAATATCACAAACCGATACGCAAGCTCTTGCTTAAGTTTGCTTAAAGGCTTAAATAATCACGTCTGCAATCTTTAAAAACATAAGAGACGTGTCCATGAGTTCTTCCGAAGTTTCACAAGCTGCCGCCCCAAATGATTTCCAAGAAAATATTATCCGCGATCCGCGCGCGGTCAAAATCAAGCGTGCTTTAATATCGGTATCCAATAAAAACGGCATGGAGGATTTCGCACGAAAACTTGAAGCACACGGGGTGGAAATTCTTTCTACTGGTGGCACGGCCAAGATGCTTAAAGATGCAGGCATAGCGGTCAAGGATGTATCCGAACATACCGGATTTCCTGAAATTATGGATGGGCGCATTAAAACATTGCACCCGAGTGTGCATGGCGGCATTTTAGCACGGCGCAGTGACAAGGCGCATGTGCAGGCGATGGAAGACAATGATATTGTCGATATTGATATGGTTGTCGTTAATCTCTATCCGTTCATGGAAACGGTTCAAAGCGGCAAAAATTATGATGAATGTATAGAGAATATCGATATTGGCGGTCCGGCGATGATCCGCGCAGCGGCCAAGAATCATGAGTTTGTCGCTGTGATTACCGATCCGCAGGATTATGATAAAGTTTTGACGGACATGGATCACCATGACGGGGCGGTGACATATAAGACACGCAAAGCTTTGGCTGCGACAGCATATGCGCTTACCGCAACATATGATTCCAATATTGCCAGTTGGTTTGTTGAGCAGATGGGGGATGATTTTGGCTTTCCAAGACGGATCAGCTTTTCGGGGACGCTGAAACAAACGCTGCGCTATGGCGAGAACCCGCATCAAAATGCGGCGCTTTATACGGTTGATGGCTCTGTACGTCCCGGCGCTGCGCGCGCAACGCAAACTCAGGGGAAAGAGCTGTCTTATAACAATCTCAACGATACGGATGCGGCGTTTGAGCTTGTAGCCGAATTTGATGAGCCGGCGGTGGCGATTATCAAACATGCGAACCCGTGCGGCGTAGCGATGGCTGATGATATGCTGGAGGCTTACAAGCGCGCTTTTGCCTGCGACCCGGTGAGCGCCTTTGGCGGGATTATTGCGCTAAACCGCACTTTAACAAAAGACACGGCTGAAGCCATATTGCAGAAATTCTGTGAAGTAATTATTGCACCCAATATTGCCGCCGATGCGATTGAAGTCCTGAAAGCCAAGAAGAATGTGCGGGTGCTGACCACAGGCGGGATGCCGAATTTGACGCAAAAACGCCGGATGGTCACGCGCATTGCGGGCGGCTTGCTGGTGCAGGATTCCGATAACGGGCAAACATTGGAAGACGATTTGAAGGTGGTTACGGACCGCGAACCGACCAAAGAAGAACTTAAAGACATGCTGTTTGCTTTCCGCGTGGCCAAGCATGTGAAGTCCAATGCGATTGTTTATGCCAAAGGTGGCGCGACTGTGGGTATTGGCGCCGGACAGATGAGCCGGGTGGACAGCGCACGCATTGCGGCGTGGAAATCCGCCGAAGCAGCCAGAGAGCTGGGCCTTGATGAACCGCTGGCCAAAGGCTCGGTTGTGGCTTCGGATGCGTTTTTCCCGTTTGCCGATGGGCTGATAAGCGCGGCGGAAGCCGGCGTTACGGCAGTTATTCAGCCGGGCGGGTCTATCCGCGATGAGGAAGTCATCGAAGCGGCGAATGAACGCGGCCTTGCCATGGTGATGACTGGCATGCGGCACTTTAGGCATTAATATCCCTTCTTATGATGTCATCCCGGAGGCGATGCGACTTGTCCGCCGAAGTCTTGGCGTAGGCGGAAGCATTGCTTAAACATCCGGGATCCATATGCGAACCGCTTTTAGCGGTTCTCTTTTCCCAGATCCCCGCTATGCCAGACCGCTTCGCGGTCGCTGCGGGGATGACGCCCCGTAAACTTTTTCCATATTTTTATAATTCTTAACGGTTTTGTTAAGACTTTTTTAACCCTGCATCTATACCATGAGAACTGAAATATAAGGGCGCAGTGTTTTAAGTGTGCGTCCGGACGGATGAAAAACCCGGTTAAGAGGTTGAAAATCCAAGATAATAAGAGGGTATGAAAAAGACAGGTTTTCAAGGCTTAATACACGAAATCCCCTTTCATTCCCCCTTACTAAAGAATAACCCGCAGACACCATAGATAGATGTCTGCAAAGATGAAAAAGGTTTTATATGGGATTTTGGTTACCATTCTTGGCACTCGCAGGCGGTGGCTGGTACGGCGCCAACAAATTGAGCGATGGTGCGCTGAACGAAACGGCTGGCGCGTTTATCAGCGACAGCGCCTCGAACCTTGGAGGAAAGGTTGTTGATGGCGCGCTCGATAAAGCCGGGCTGGATGATGATTCCGCTATGGGCAATTTCTTTAAAGACCACTGGGGCAAAACACTTTTAGGCGCGGGCGGCTTGCTCGGCGCGATGAAACTCCCCAAACCTTTACGCGGCCTTGCTATGGCCGCAGCTGTGGTTATCGGTCTTGTCACGATCGTACAACATTATTCATCGGAAAAACTTCAGGGTGATTTTGAGGTCGCCGGGGCCGATACGCAGGAACTGGCTTTGCCTAATGTTCCTTCACGGAATAACCCTGAATATGTCCTGCAAAACAAAAACGGGGCCTTTGATTTGGGAATTGATTTTAGAGCGCCGGAAGCGGAGCCATCATAAGAATTTTAATAATAAGTCCGTAAAAAAGGGCGTGAATAAAAAGAGTAATTTAAGAGGGTATTGAAATGGCCGATACGGCAGAAGAAAAGAGAAAGAAGGACGAAGAGAGCATAACGGATATTATGTCTATGCTATATGGCGGCGGCTACGCCTACTATCGCCCTGCCTCTTTCAGGCCTGCTGTCCTTACCTCTGATGACAATGAAAGCCCTGCTGCAGACGCGGTTACCCCTGTTGCCGTTACGACCGGGGCAGCAGGCGCGGCTGTGGCTACTCAACAGACAGAACCGGAAACAACGGAAACGGTTATGGAGCTGCGCGGAAGCGATGGCCAGCTTATAGCTCTTGATCCGGCGGTTCTTGAAGGGCCGCTGGCGGCGCGGCATCGTTTTGCGAGTAATGATCCGCGCCTGACATTGACAAAGGAAGATATTGATAATGGCGCGGATAAAGCGCTGTTTGACTTCTGGCAAGAGAAAAAAGACGCGGCCAAGCTTTCTTTTGAAGTTGATACCAGTCTGTTTTCTGGAGAATTGAAAGAAGACGATCTCTTAAAGAACAAAAGCTTCGAAGAGGCCGCCAAAGTTCTTTATGAGATGGAGCATGGTAAAGGCGCGGCAGCACCCAAAAAAGGTTATAGCGAATGGGGCATGCAATACATGTCCGATGTGCAAACCCGCATTGCCGATGGTATCAGCACATATAGCGATTTGAATAATCGAACGGCTGACCAAAACGTTGCCATGCTCTATATGATGAATGTTATCGACCATAAAAACACTTCAATGTCAGGAGTGTGGCGTGGCATCAAATCCATGGCCACGGACTACGTGAGTTGGGGCATTGCCGGTGCATCATTTGTAACAGGCTTTTTCTCAGGTGGCGCAGGTTGGGTTGCTGGTGGTACTGCTTTGGCTGCACGTGCGGCAGCGCTTGCTCCGAAAATGGCCGGCAGCGCCTTTGGCTTAGCCCTTAAGAACAAAGTTACGCAACAAATTACCACTAAAGTTGCAAACACGGCCATTGTACAAAACATTGCCCAGCACAAAGCGACACAATTTATTGCCAATCATGCGGTGACCAAGGCCTTGACGAGTGAGGCAGCCGTTACAGCCGGACAAGCCGCTATTACAGGCGCAGCTGTTGAAAGTTTGCTTTCAGACAGATATCTGACATATGAAATTGAGAATAAAGGCCATCAGGCGCTTGGTGACAATAACTATGAATATAGTTTAGGGCGCGGTGTGAATGCTCTGGTTATGGGCGGTACATTTGGCTGGGTCCTTGGACGCGGTGGTGGCGCTCTTGGGCACAGCCTTGGCAAAAAATTCAAAAAGAACGCCGATGGTGTGGCCGATGAAGCAGCGGCACCTGAAGCCGAAGCCAAAACCGAAGCCAAAACCGAAGCCAAAACCGAAGCCAAAGCCGAAGCCGAGACGCTGAAAACCGATACGCCGAAGGTGGATGAGCCGGTGGTGGAGCCTGTCAAAACGGATGAGCCGGTGGCAACATCGCCGGAAGCCGACAATATTGCGACTGAACCGCCAGAGGTTGAGTTTCCTGATACCAAGGCGGAGAATGAAGAAAAATATAGTGAATATTTCCCCACAAGCGGACCCAAGGATAGGGTTTCGCCCAAGGATGTCGTTGATCACCTAGAACGCGTAAAAAACAATTCCTCTAGAGATGTAAATCAGGATGATCACGTTGAAGTGACACTCACGGGAACAAGAGAGCAGGTTAATAAAGTTATTGATCGTCTTGGTGGTGGCAGTGGTGGTGCTCCGGCGGAGACAGCAGGGACGACGCGCGCGGCGGAAGTTGAGACGGGCGCGCCAGCGCCAGAGGCAGGGGCAAAGCCCGGCAAAGCTGCGGATGATGGTAAAGCGACAGAGACGGTGGAAGCGGTGGAGCCGGAAGCGGTGACAAAAAAACCGGAAGCGACAACCGCTGGTGCAGATGAGGTTCCCCTCACACACACACCACCGAAAAAGGCGAATAACAAGGCAAACCTTATCGATGCTCCTGAGCGTAGCTGGATACACAAAGTCATTCATTGGTTTCCTGTGACCAGAATCGGCGCATGGATTCCGGGCTCCGTAAACCCGGCAGGCCACCTTCCACAGGAGTTGAGTTTCAAAAGATATATCAACAGCTATATCAATACAGTTGACGATCTCATTCTTGGTAAATCAGCCGGGGAAGGCGCTGGCGGGGCAAATCAGCGAACAGCCCAAAACATTGCTAAAAGAACCAAGAGCGTTATCGGCGATAACGGCACGTTAAAAGATCTTGATGTCATCTTTAACAAGTTAGACGAGGATTTGAAAAATATCGCCAGCCGGGTCGATGTTGGCGGACCGGAAAGCCTGACGAAAAAGCAAGCTCAGGAAATGGCGATTGACGTTGTAGAAAACTTTACAACAAACCACAAAGTCGCCTTAAAAGAGTTCAATGACGCCCTTTCCGGCATTACAGCGGAAATGAAACTGGAAAGCCAGCTTGCCGAAAAAATAGACTTGCTCAAATTCGGACAGCAAAAAAGTAGTGACGTCAAGCCCGACCCCGGTAAACTGGCCGATGAAGCTGAAGTCCTTATAGACCGCTACGAACAAACAACCGGGCGAGATTTTATAGGCAAAGAAGAGCGCATCCAATTTATTCGAAACGGTGCGCAGTTGAGAGGCTCTGATAAAAAATGGGAGCAGTGGCGCATTGATAGAATGGACGGTAAAAATCAGTATTTTTATCTTCCGAGCTATCAGGCCAATGCGATGTTCCAAGATGCGAAGGGCCTACAAGCGACCGTGCATTCTTTGCTTGACGATAATTTCGCCACGGGTGAATACGCCAAAGAGCTTGCCGAAGGCCTTAAACACCCGGAAACCGACGTTCAAAGCCATGCCTTCACCAATACCGTTGATTTATTGATCAACCAAACCCGTGGCGCCCGCATGCGCAGAGAAAACCGTGATGCCTCGCAAAATCTGTTCTGGTTTATGCGGGGTGCCGCCAAGCCCGATACCGACCTTATTGAGATCAACCGCAAAGTGAATGTTCTAAGTATAGGATATGATAACCCCTATAAGCGTACCTACCATGAAACATTGCCTGGCGGGCAGCCCAACAATATGGAATGGTCGATCATGGATGTCGAGAAGATGGATCCGGCAGATGCGAATCTGGCAGACAAATTGCTTGGGATTTCTGACACGGCATATACACAGGGCAATGAACATTTGTTCCTTGAGGCCTTTAAACGCCTCAACCAACGGTCCATCAAAAAAGGCTCTGACGGCGTAGTAAGCGGTGAGCGAGTCCTCATCAAAGCGTTTATATCCAAACTGAATGGGATGAGGGCTTTGCGTAAGGCTGCCGGACCCCACTATGAACATTACGAGAAAGCGATACGCGCTCTGGAAGATGCAACGCATTCTCCCTATGAATATGCGCAGCGAGAAGTGCATTCCATGTATGCCCGAGGCAGTTATATACCGTACCACGCGCGCAAATTTGTAGGTAGAGGCAGCGCAATATCAACACCCGGGCAGATGTACGTCACTGCGTGGCGAAGCAAAGCTACTCAAGCTTATATCAAAAGCAGGCTCTTTGGTGGACAGATTAAGCAGCAAAAAATCGATGAAGAAAACAGCATCTTCTACCCGACATGGAAGTATGCAGGCCTGGTGGGAGAAGATGCAAAAGGGTGGGCAAAATGGAGCGCACGGCTTTCGCGTATCCCTGGATACAACCTTGCTACGGACCCTTTAAGATTAGGCTACCATACCACTAAGTACCTGATGACTAACCGTTTTGCGCATGAAATGGCTATAAATGTCGGTTATTTTGGCCTTCAGGCTTGGGCTGTGGAAGAAGGGCTTGAAGCGGCCGGTTCATATTTCATTCCAGAATACTGGAATGATACCTGGATAACCGACGAGGAAGGGAATATCGATATATTGGGGTTCCGGCCCGATATTGCAAATCGCTTTGCAGAATATGCTGTTATGTGGCCGGTCGAGGCCGCTCTGACGCCTGCTCGCTGGACTTTTAGTGCGTATGATTGGGCGATTGAAAAAGCGTTAGGGAAGGAAAATGATGGCCTGTTCGGCACGGGGCTGGAATCCAAACACCTTTCTTTGTATCAAGACCTTCCTTATACAAAAGATCTTTTTGGCAAAAAGCACAGTCTTGCGAGTGGTTTTGTAACCCTATTGGGAGACCGCTGGGATGATGTTGAAAATCATAGCACCCCTTCCGATGCTTCCACTCCGGAAGCGAAAGACCAGCAGCAGGCGATTGATGTGCCGCCTGATGTGGACGCGGCGTTTATCAGAAACACGCTGGACCCCAACATTGCGAAGCGGAAAACCGAGGTGGAGATTGCCGAAAGCGCATTGAAGACCGCGCAGAGAGACCATGCCCGTTTGAAGAAAATCGCCGGTAAGGACGATTCTGACGTGAACATAACGGCCCGTGACGATGCGGAGACTGCCAAAAAGAATGCTCAAACTGCTTTGGAGCGGCATGAGACCACTCTGGAAGCTCTCCAGTTTGAGCGCACAAAGGCGGTGATTGCGTTTAGAGCCTCGAAGTTTAAGGATGATCCCGGCCTTCAAAGCAAGATCACCGCAATTTTGTGGGACATGCAAGATGCCGGGCCGAAGATCAGCAAAAAATTTGACTTGCTGGACGACGCGTTGTTTACCGGGGCTCTGGACCTGGCCGGTAAAGAGGGCGAGTACACGAAAAAAGACCTTCAAGGGGCCATTACCAAGGTCTTCCCGGCTGATAAAAAGAGCCGCAAGAACGATCAGGAAAACCAGCCCTATAGCCAGGGCGGTACGCGCCCGAGCGAGAGCTTCGGCAAGATGGCCGAGGACGGTGTTAACTGGGCTCTGGACTGGACCGGCGCAGATGCCAAGAGCGGGTGGCTGGGCCGGACGTTTAACAAGCTTGGCGATTGGGGCCGGGCGTTTGGGGGCTTCTGGGGCGACCTTTCCACCCCGTGGAAGGCCGGCATTATTGGCGTTGCGGGCTTTTTCGGCATTGGCAAGTTTTTGAAAAAGCAGCTCGGCGCGTTTGGGAATCTTCCGTTTGTCGGGCTTATTCTTGGGCTGATCGGCTTTGCGCTCACCGGTAAAGCAGCGCATGCCTACATGAACCGCCCGAAAAAAGGCAGCGTGCAGGGCACGAACGGTTTTAACCCCAATCCAACCGAAGACAGCCAGAAACATGGCGAGAAAAAAGCCACGATGGGAGGCGTTAAGACCACTGGTAAGTTTACAGTCATGAAAGGTCAAAAAGTTACGGATACGCGTGAAATCGAGACCGGTATGTATGCCGTGCAGGCTAATACTTCCGGCAAAAAAGGCTTTGCGCCCCGGAATGTCGTCTATCTAATGACCAATGACGGCATTGGCGATAGTGCCCTGGAAGATCAGGCGAAGACGGCGCGCCATATTCCGGTCGGGCTGAAAAATGTGATCTCCGCCAAGGACAGCGCGTTTGACGGTATCACGCATGACAACAGAGCGCTGCGCCGCACCAGTGCCAACGATTTCGAATATGACGCGCCGGCGGTTGCTTAAGCTCTTACAGGCAAAGCTTATCAAGCCCTTTATCCGCCCTTGTCTAGATGCTATGATATTGTGTTGGGGTGCATATGCGCCCGGTTTCTATGCATCCATCCTTTCGCCCTTTTTTCCGGGCACATTCAAATTATGACCGACAAACCTGAGCATAAAAAAGACAGTATCAAGAAGGCCTTCACGCCCGGTGAAGCCAAGGACAAGCCGTCTTTGTTCCTGCCGGACGAGATGGATATTTACTGTAACAAAATTACCAAAGAAACATTTATCTTTCATGGAAAGGCCATTGATTACGACGCTTTAGAGCGCATGGAATATGACCCCAAGACCCACGAGGTTGATGTTTTCTTAAAGGATGGCAGCGTTTTGGACCTGGGCGTGAAAATCCAGTGGCTAATCCGGCCTTATTTTACCAAAGCCGAGGAAGTGCAGATTGTTCAAACCAAAGACGGCGAGGCGATTGACGGGACATTCGTACCCATCACACATAAAGGTAAATAAAAGGTTAATATTCACCTTAAAGTTCGCATGTAAATTACTGAAAAATATAGATATTTTCTTTGATTTTTTGAAAAATGTCATGGTACAATATATTTGTTAAAGGCGGACACAGGCAGATGTGGTCTTTCAATAAAAATGTGGTTATACTGCTGTTATGACAGAAGATACCCATAATGAAATTTCAGATCGCCCGAGCGTCGGTAACCTGACGGACTTTGTTTATGGTGTAAATGAAGATAACCGTCTGGATATTGAAGTTGCTATCAAAGAGGATGGTCGTGTTGTTGTTTTTCACAGTCATCCTTTTAAAAATGACATAGCCTGGTTTGAATTTGACCTAGATACAAACAAACTGGATTTTGTCATGGATGACGGTGATATACGCGATATTGGCCTTCCTCTGTCACAGAGCGTTGCGGTCCATATGCAGAATTCTCACCAGATTCTGATGGTTTTGTTGGACCCAGAAACCGGAGAAGCAAAGGAAGGAAATTATATCCCGTTGATTATTCATCGAAACTAAAAACGTCTGCGTCATTAATAAAAAATTAATAAAAAAACATTAACATAATAGATAATTAGAGGAGTGTGACATGTCAGTTATCGATATGAAAACAATTGCCAGCGACAGCTTCGGCATAGATTTTCAGGGGACCTTCAGGACCGCTTGCTTTGGTGGGCAACAACTTGATTCATGCGCTGCCCCTGTGGTGACCAATGCCATGGATCTCACCAACGGTTAAGATCAACCGCACCACACGCGGGTGATTGTACCCGCTTTATCAATTTCAAAATTCACCCGGGTGGGGCTGTAGTCCTGTGTCTTAGCATCACCGGGGCGTAAAATACGGTAAGGGCGCTCACCCGTTGAGGCGCCCTTTAATGCATCCAACATCTCTTGCGACAGTTTCAACCCTATCCAGGGTTCAAAGTTACATGTATAGCTTTTTAATTCCGGCGGGGTCGCAGTCTTTATCGCTGCGCCAATAACAGGATCTCTCCCTGGCGCAACTGTCGTACCTCCCCGGCCACGGTTACTGACCGGTACATCGGGGATCATTTCCTCCAGCGTATCGGGCAGGCGCTGTCTGCCTTCCTTTTGCCCTAGCCCGACAATAAGGCCGAAGACCAGCGGCACAGCCAACAAGGCCAGCCAAAGCGCCGGGCTGGAGGGGCTGGGTGCGGTCCGATCTTGCAGGATAATCTTTTTCTCAGGCTGCTTCCGTTCTTCGTCCATTGTTTTACGTTAAGCGTTTTGCACTTTTCACTCAAGCATACTTTATCTTTCCTTCATGTTTCCCTTGACGTAAAGATGAAAATGCTATAATTCCCATAATTTTATTTCGCGGAGATAAGGGTATATATTTATGGCTAAAAAACGCTTCGAACTAGGCGATCTGACGAATGAGATGCGCCTCAGCATAAACGGCCTGCCACCGGCCCAGCACAAATTTACAAAAACACTGGTAAAAAATGTTGTTTTAAATGTGATTGATGTCTTCACGAGCTTTGATGAGCGAAATCGCTTTACTGGCGTTGTGGCATTTGTTCCAACCTATAATACTGAAGAAGCAAAAAAATCGCTTCGAGAAGGAGATGTCATCTCTGTTCGAACGTTCCTGCCGATTGAAAAACTACATTGTTTGTCTGAAACCGATAACACAAGCCTAACGTTAAAGGAAATAGAGGTTAACACCTGGGGGGACGGCGTTATCACATGCTATGATACCACTCCAAAAGACTTTACACCGGGCACAGATGAAAATAATGAACGCGCCATGGATGCGATACGTGCAATGTCTCAAGGTCATAATTATACCGATGAAGACCTTAACGGTCCGGGATCAGATTCCACGCCTTCATAAATCCACGCTTGCTTTTCGCTGTTCCCTCGCCTATTCCTTTTGTCCATGAGCACACATGAGACCAAACCACTCGAACATATCCGTAACTTCGCGATTATCGCCCATATTGATCATGGGAAATCGACGCTGGCGGACCGGTTGATCCAGACCTGCGGGGGGCTGGAAGAGCGCGAAATGCAAGAACAGGTGCTGGATAACACCGATATTGAGCGCGAGCGCGGGATTACCATTAAAGCCCAGACGGTGCGCCTCGAATACATCGCCAAGAACGGGATTGCCTATCAGCTTAATCTGATGGATACGCCGGGACATGTAGATTTTTCTTATGAGGTTTCGCGCTCGCTGGCGTCGTGCGAAGGCTCTTTGCTGGTCGTGGATGCGTCCCAAGGCGTGGAAGCACAGACGCTGGCCAATGTCTATCAGGCGCTGGATAACGATCATGAGATTGTGCCGGTCATTAACAAAATCGACCTTCCAGCGGCCTGCCCGGACCGGGTTAAGACCGAGGTTGAGGATGTCATCGGACTGGATTGCTCAGAGGCAATTGAGGTTAGCGCCAAGACGGGGAAAGGCATTGATGCGCTACTCGAAGCGATCGTCAAGGTCCTGCCGCCGCCGCATGAGGGGAGTGCGGACAAGCCGACCAAGGCTTTGCTGGTCGATAGCTGGTATGACATTTACCTGGGCGTGGTGGTGCTGGTGCGCGTCGTGGACGGATATCTTCGCAAGGGCCAAAAGATCAAATTTATGTCCAATGGGCGGGTGCGTGAGATTGACCGCGTTGGGATGTTCACCCCGAAAAAGGTGGAGTTAGACGTGCTGGGGCCCGGCGAGATGGGGTTCATCACGGCCTCGATCAAGGATATTTCGGAAACCAATGTCGGCGACACAATCACCGATGAGAAGCGCCCTTGCGCAGAGCGTTTGCCCGGCTTTAAACCGTCGATCCCGATGGTGTTTTGTTCGTTTTATCCGGCCGATGCGGGGGATTTTGAGAAGCTGCGCGAGTCCTTAGGCAAAGTAAAACTCAATGACGCAAGCCTGCATTATGAGCCGGAGAGCAGCCAAGCGCTCGGCCTTGGTTTTCGCTGCGGCTTTCTCGGCCTGCTCCATATGGAGATTATTCAGGAGCGGCTGGAGCGGGAATTTGATCTTGATCTGATCCCGACCGCGCCAAGCGTGGTGTATAAGCTGAACCTGACCAATGGCGAGAAGATGGAGCTGTATAATCCGGTTGATATGCCAGAGGTGCAGCGGATTGAAACGATTGAGGAACCATGGATCAAGGCAACCATTTTGGTGCCCGATGAATATCTGGGGGGATTGTTACAACTGTGTCAGGAGCGGCGCGGGGTGCAGCTTGACCTGACTTACGCCGGGGGGCGGGCGATGCTGATCTACCGTCTGCCGCTCAACGAGGTGGTGTTTGACTTTTACGACCGGCTGAAGAGTATTTCCAAAGGCTATGCCAGTTTTGATTATGATCTGGACGGGTATGGGCAGAACAACCTTGTGAAGTTGGAAATCCGGGTGAATGAAGAGCCGGTGGATGCGCTGGCGATGATTTGCCACCGCGATAATGCGGAATCGCGTGGTCGCCAGATGTGCGAGCGGTTGAAAGAGTTAATCCCGCGCCAGATGTTCAAAATCGCCATTCAGGCGGCAATCGGCGGCAAGATTATCGCGCGGGAAAATGTCTCCGCGCTGCGCAAGGACGTGACCGCGAAATGTTACGGCGGGGACATTACGCGCAAGAAGAAGCTGCTGGAAAAGCAGAAAAAAGGCAAAGCCAAGATGCGCCAATATGGTAATGTAGAAATTCCACAAAGCGCGTTTATCGCCGCGCTGAAAATGGGGGATGAGTGATGAGCGAGCGTTGGAAGCAACGATTTGAAAACTTTGAGAAGGCTTATAGCGTATTGGCTGATGCGCTTGATGCTAATTTCAGTGACCTGTCCGATCTGGAGAAGATGGGATGCATTCAGGCGTTTGAGATTACGTTCGAGCTATCGTGGAAAGTGATGAAAGATTATCTGGTTTACTCAGGAATCAATTTGATCGAGATTAGCCCGCGCAAAGTGATTCAGGAAGCGATGGCAGCAGGGCTTATTCAGGACGGTGATATGTGGATGAGCATGCTTAAAAACCGCAATCTTACATCACACACCTATGATGAATCGCATATTTTGAGCGGTGTTGAGATGATTGAAAGAGATTACTTACCGCATATTACGGCGCTTTATAACTATCTTAAAGGGCGGCATGATGGTTGAGCCGAACCGTTATGAAGACCAGCCTTTCGGCCTGCCGCCGCTGACGATTGACAATATCCGCCGGTTTCTTATGGGCTGGCCGGAGATTGAGCGCATAGAGATTTTCGGATCGCGCGCGATGGGGAATTACCGTTATAACTCCGATATTGATATCTGCGTCTGGGGCGAAGCTATAGATCCCGACCTGTTTAGCCGTATCCGCTCCGGGCTGCAAGATCTACCGATCCCTTATAAGATTGACGTGGTGCAGTATGAAACCATCTCCCATCCGCCCTTCAAAGCGCATATCGACGAACACGGCGTTGATTTTTTTAAGGCGCTCAAGATGGGGAGGGGGGAGTGATGTTAGATTTTATTTCTGAAAACAGCCAATTTTTAAGCGTCCTTACAGTTACTTTTGCGGGACTTTTCGCTTTTATAAAATGGTTAGACACCAGAAATAGAGAACTCAAAGAAAAACGTTACTCAAAGTACATGCAGTTGATTAGCGTAATTTCAGGAAAAAGAGAAGATAGTTCTCCCTCTAATTTACCAGAGCAGATTGCCGCTACGTGGTTTTTGATCGAATACAAAGAATACTTCGAAATAACAAAGAAAATATTTTCTAACAGTGACTTAAAAGAAATGGCCGATGAAACATGGATTAAGCATGTCCTGCCTCAGATGCAAAGCATGTTAAAAGAAATATCAAAATAAATCTTTGGAACCGTCCCCTGCCCAAAAATATCATTCCTTTTCGTCATTGCGAGGAGCCGCAGGCGACGCGGCAATCCAGCCTTTTGAACCACGAATAAACACAAATACACACAGATGAGATTGCGAGAGAAATAATCTGTGTTCATCGGTGTTTATCTGTGGTTAATGTTTCTGGATTGCTTCGCTGCGCTCGCAATGACATGATATTGTTTCAGCACAGCCAAAAAGATAAGGGAATGAATTAACCCACATGACCAATCTCGCGCATAAAATTCGTGACAAGATCCGTGAGCTGCAAAGTGAGGTTGAAACCGAGCTGTCCGAGAAGCGTGATGAGTTCCAATACCGGTTGGAACGCCGTAAGGTGATTTTCGAGCAAGAGGCGCTGGCCCTGCAGCGCGAGGCCAAAATGGGCCTGATCCGATACCTTCGGGAATCACGGTTGCTGGTCGTGCTGACCTCGCCGCTCATCTACAGTATGATACTTCCGATCATGATTTGCGATCTGTTTGTCAGCGTTTATCAAGCGATCTGTTTTCCGATTTACGGCATTCCCAAGGTCAAGCGCCGCGAGTATGTGGTGATGGATCGCAAATATCTAGCCTATCTCAACATCATTGAGAAGATGAACTGCATTTACTGTGAATATGCCAACGGGGTGATTGCCTATGTGCGCGAGATCGCCAGCCGGACGGAGCAATATTGGTGCCCGATTAAACACGCCAGAAAGCTCAAGGACCCGCCAGCGCGTTATTACGGTTATCTTGAGTATGGCGACAGCGAGGCTTTACACAAGAAGTGGGAGGCACAGCGCGATAAGTGCCGGGCGTGTGAAGTGCCAGGTAAGTGCACCGGGAAGACGGAAGGTGAGCGATGAAACGTAGATTGGTGATTGCGGGGATTGTGTTGGCGGTGCTGGTGGCCGGGGCGTTTATATATGACGCCGTCACCGCAAAGCCGCAGCGCGAAATTCTGATTGATAAGGATTACCGCCCTGCTCCGCCGAAGACCTATGCGCCCGTAGATGAGACGCTGACGCCGATGCCGAAGTAAACGTCGTTGCACTCCTCGCAATGACGATGGCGTCCTAGGCTGCCAGTTCCCGGGCGCCGACGATCCAGTCTTTCGCCTGTTCGACCTCGTCCAGCCCATAGAATTTTACTTCACCAGGGAAGAAGGGCTTAAACAGCGCGGTCATATTGCGAATCCAGCCCTCGTCTGTGACAAAAGCGATATGCGAAAGATCATTCCAATGTCTGATCCCGTAGCTCATATCATCCCACATGGCGGAAAGTTCCATGCCGCCGAAATCCCTAGCGATCACAAGCATCATTTTCAACGGCTTGTGTTTTTCCAGCATCTCGTCGCACAGCAGCAACATGCCGTCAACGTAGTCCTCGTGCGTCAATTTGCCACTCACCTCTATACCCAGTACGTTTTCGGGAAGGCCTTCTATTTGTTTAAACATTGTCTTTACTCCTTTTTGCATGGATATGGTCCCAGCGTATGCCTGTTTGCTGGCCTGCGATTTGACATTTATCAAGCGCGGCAAAATAGACACCAACCCCCCTTCCCCATTATTAAGAAATCGCATAGAATGGAGTTCGTCAGGCGCAGTTTTGCGCTCTTTCAACGCGCTCTTTCAAAACAAGGACAAATCCATGATTAAGTATGTTTCCGGTGATATTCTTCTTAGCGATGCGCAAGCCATTGCACACGGCATTGCGCCGGGCGATCATTTTAATCAGGGATTGGCGTTGACGCTGCGTGAGCGTTTTCCGGCGATGGCAAAGGATTTTCGTCATTATTGTCATCAAAGCAATCCACCGGCCGGTGGGGCGTGGCTGTGGGCCGGGCCGGACGGGGTGATTATTAATTTGATGACGCAGGACCCTGCGCCGGATCATAATGCGCATCCAGGCAAGGCCAGTGTTAAAAATATCTCTCATGCTTTGAAAGAACTTTGCGCGATTATCGATGCGGAGAGTCTGAGTTCCGTTGCTCTGCCGCGGCTGGCAACCGGTGTCGGCGGACAGGACTGGGAGGATGTCAAGCCGTTGATCGAAGAGCATCTGGGCGGGCTTAAGATTCCTGTGATCGTTTATGAGGCCTATACCAAGGATGAAAAAGCAAAAGAGAATATTCCCAAAGCTGCATAGGGGTCCGCTCACTTTTCAAAAGATTGCTCTTCCTTTTTCAAATCGCTATGCTGGCTTTTCCAGCAATCAGGAGGACTTTCATGCGTGTAATTTTGATACTGGCCTTGGCCGCTGTTTTCTCATTCCCCCAAACGGTGGCGGCGCAATGCGGCGCCAGTCCTGCGCCCGATCTGCCGGACGGGCATTTGATGATGAATTTCTCGGCGACCGAGCGGCGCGATGTTGAGCAGGATCTGCTGGTGACGACGCTGTCTTATAGTGCAACCAACCGTGATGTACGCGCATTGCAAAACGAAGTTAATAGCACCATGAAAAAAGCACTTGAGCGCGTCAAACGAGAAAAGGAAGTTGAAGCGCAAACAGGAGCGTATCAGGTGTATGAAACCAGTGATCCACATACGAAAGAACGGCTTTGGCGCGGATCTCAGAATATTACGCTCAAATCCAAAAATGCGGATGACTTGCTGGCTCTTAGCGGAGATTTGCAGGATATGAAGCTGGCAACGCATGGGCTTAGCTATACGCTTGACCCTGAAACGGCTGCAAGCGTTAAGGATAGTTTGATGGAAGCAGCGCTGATACAGCTCCAACAGCGAGCGGATCGCGCGGCGAAGGCGCTTGGAAAGTCCAGCGCTTCTTTGCGTGAGGTTACAATTGTGAATGAGGACGCCTCCTACTCTAACCTACAAATGTATGAACGCAGTATGGTAGCGGACGATGCGGCAATGGATATGGCTGTGCCGGTTGCCCAAGCCGGAGAGACAACAATCAGCCTGAGCGTGAGTGCAACTGCGGTTTTGAAACCTTAATTAAGAGCAATATGAATCCATGGCCTTGCTGTTTCTTTACGGCACATTAATGCGGGGGTTTCGCAATGCCGCGCAGCTTGATCTCGGGCATTTTTTAGGCCCGGTGCGTACGGCCAGAGAGGAGTGCAGCATGGTGGCATGTGTTGATCCTCCTTATCCGTTTCCGGGCGTTATTGCCGGACACAGCCATATCGCCGGGGAGTTATATGATGCGGGCACCGATCTGTTACGTCGGCTTGATGCTTTTGAGCTTGAAGGTCAGGAATACATGCGTGAAACCATAGCCCTAAACAACGGTGAAAGTGCGCAGTATTACAGGCTTATTTATCCAAGCAGGATTACGGTTGTTGACCAGCATGCACAGATTGATTTTAACAAAAGCGAAAATTGCTATCGCTGGGTTCACGTAGAGTAAAAAAGTGATGATAACATTATGCGAAGCGGCAATGGATGTGTTGAGCACGCCTGAAGCGGTTAAAAAAGCAGAAAAGACAAGGCAATATGCACAGGCGTGGCGCGCTGGCGATATTTGCAATATCGGGCACGCTGATCTGCCTGCCAGACCGGCGCGCAGTGAAAGGCCGCAGCTTCTTGCTCCCAAAGACATGCCTAAACGTGCGAAAGCCGGAAGCCCGCGCTCCAAAATCGCTCTACTCCATGCGCTGGCGCATATTGAGCTTAATGCGATTGATCTGGCATGGGATGTGATGGCGCGGGGGTTTGATTTAGGCGGCTTTACGCGCCCCAAAGACTTTTACGATGATTGGGTTAAGGTGGCAGATGACGAAGCCAAGCATCATTTGATGCTGGAGGAGCGTTTAAATGCGCTGGGCGCTTCTTATGGCGACCTGCCTGCCCATGACGGTTTGTGGGAATCCTCGGAGAAAACGGCGCATGATTTTGCGGCGCGCCTTGCGATTGTGCCTATGGTTCTGGAAGCGCGTGGACTGGACGTGACGCCGGGAATGATTGCCGCTATGGAGAAACAGGGCGACACCGAAACGGCCCACATGCTGCAAATTATTCATGATGACGAGATTACGCATGTGCGCGCAGGAACGCGCTGGTTTGAGGCATGGTGCGCGCATCATGGAAAAGACGTTGAGGAAACGTGGCAGGATTTGGTTCGCACCTATTTCAACGGGCAGCTTAAACGCCCATTTAATCACCCTTCTCGCGAAGAGGCTGGGATGATCCGCGATTGGTATGAACCGCTGGCCGAGGCGTTGAATGATCTCGAAGACGTGGCTTAGACTCAGGACCTAAAAGACAAAAGGAATTCAAGCACTCTTTGGCAAAGATTTCTTGTCCATAATGACAATAGCGTGTTTAATTTAGCCTATGAATGACACTCCAGAGCATACAGATACGCCATCACCGGAGCCTGAAGCGCAGGAGGTTTCGCGCAGCCGGGATGACGATTTTTCCGTGATGGTTGAACGGTTAATCCGCGATGCGGAAGATATGCGGCTATCGTTTATGAAGCGTCACCGCACACGCGGGAACGTGACCATGACATTGGGGCTTATCAGCCTGACAATTGGCGCGACCGGATTTGGTTGGTTTTTGTTTATGGAAGCCGACATCCTGCGCGCTGTTGGCTCTATGTTGCTTGCGGTTATGATCCCGGCCTTACTGCAAATCTGGAACAACGGGATTTTGAAAGACTACGAGCGCAGCTATAAACGAGAGTTTTTGCCGCGCCTTGCCCAGGCTCTGGGCGGGTTTAAATTTCATCCTTCACGCGGGATCGGGCGTAAAATTATCGCCAGAACCGGGTTGATCCCGGCTCATGACATTTATGAAGCTGAAGATTGTTTTTTGGGGCATTATAAGGGCGTTAAGGTGTTGTTTTCCGAAGCGCGCCTTAAAACCAAGAAAAAATATATAGCGCCTGTTTTTGATGGCGTGTTTGTATTGCTGGAAATTCCTAATGCAGCAATCGAGGGGCATACAATTCTAACGGCTGATCGGAACGCCTATCGCATGTGGCGATCATCACGCTGGGGAAAGCTTCAAGACGTTCCGATTTCGACCGGCAACAAAAGCTGGGATCGTTTTCAAATTCTTTCCGATAATCCTGAGGGCGCAAAGCTTTTTATCGGTGAGCGGCTGCTCAAGGAACTTGCAGAAGCGGCTGATATTTTTGACAATGCGGATATTAGCGCGTCGTTTTTCAAAAGGAAATTTGTATTCCTTATGATTCCATATAAGGGCGATATGTTTGAAGCCTCCAACATTCATATTCCGGTTGCGACGAAACAGCATGCGATGCAATGCAAACGCGAGATCGAGCAGATTTTAGAGATTATTGATGTGTTTGATCTGTATCAAAAAGCGGATACGCCGCCTGCCGAGGTTAAAAACGAGGCTGAAAAAGCGGAAAACTCGCAGCCTGATTCATCCCTCTCACAAGAACCTCCAACGGATTCAGGTTTGGAAACAGATTAAATCTGCGCCCGCAGGATGATTTCGCCATCGTGGATGAGCACTGATTTTTTTGCGCTTTTGGGCAACGGGATCCCTGCTCCCCGGCAAAACATCATAAGCGCGGCGGCCAGAAAATCCCGGGCATATTCACGAATTTCTATACTTTGATCTGCTGGATTTTCAAGTGTCAAGACAATCTGCGATGTGTCAGAATCTTTTTCTTTTACACTGGTCACTGCACCCGGTGGGGGTTTTGGCAACTGTTTTTGTACACTCAGGGCGTATATAGCCTTGTAAACTTCATCCTGACTAAAAATAATTCTACGATCTTCACGGGGCATAAGGGAAAAATCAACCTCGGCGTCTTTTTAAATACGCCCGTATAATAATAAGAAAGTAATAGGCAGGATAGAAGAATTTTATTAATATCTGCATGATATAGTTTATTAGTCCTTCAACGCTAATCACTTTTCAGCAGAAAGCAGTGGAAGTCGTGAGCGAAAAACCAAAATCAGATAAAAATAACGATGAAACGGCGCAAGGCGTTTTCAGCGCAGTTGACAGTGTTGCGCAACGACTCTCAACCATTGAACAGTTTATCGCCCGGCGCTTTGATGAGATTTCGATGGAAATTAATGCGACATCTCAGCAAGTCGATATGGCTGAAGAAGGTATTATCAAGCGGTTTGCCGAGATTTTAGAAATTCTCAAGGCCGTTTCCTATGCCGGAGACGGCTCAACAGCGGCCAATGCCGGGGTAGAGCTGGACGCGGTTGTGGAAATGACCGAACAAGCAGCTAACCGGATTTTGGATGCGGCGGATCATTTAACCAGCCGGATTGAAGAGGAAAAAAACTCTTCTACAGATGAAGGGCGCAAGCAAGCCTTTGAAGAGATGGGAAAAGACGTCGAAGAAATTTATATGGCATGTTCGTTTCAGGATATTACCGGCCAGCGTATCCGTAAAACGCTGGAGAATTTGCGTATTATCGAAGATCGTCTCGGCAGCGCACTTGACAAAATGGGCATTCAAATAGATGTAAACCCAGAAGATCATGTTGCGATTAAAAACAAGCTTTCTACGCAAAACGATATTGATAATTTCTTCCAAACAAAAAAAGGTGAGAATTAGCTTAAGGGCATAGCTCTGCGCTTTTTTATACTTACTCCTTTATACCTGCTCCCGCCGCATCTGTTTTGCGGCGGTTTTTATATACCGAAAGTAAATATATAAAATTTTATATAAATACAGTTTAAGTAATATTTGTAACTATTACTTAAAGTTTTATCCATAATTCAGCAAATATTTACTTCGTCTTCGTATCCTCTAAGAAAAAAGAGGGTCACGATGGTGAATATAACTGCCTTAAAAGCAGAATTTACACAAAAAACAATAGAGGGACGGATCAGGGGACTTGCATGCAGGCTTTATAAACTGGCAGCAGATCCACAAGCTCCGCACCAGCGTGGCCCACTTTTTATTTCCCTGGATAGCGCATTTAAACCTGCCGCTGAGTATGACGGCATGCTTGGCAGCATGATGCTGGATAGTTTTTTGGGCACGGCATTTGCCGATGCCGGCAACGATAATACCTCCTCCGGAATGTTTGAAATTGGCGGTACACAGGAAATGGATTTTTTAGGTGAAGCGGCCAGTGAATATTTAAAAGATCATGAAAAACAAGCCCGCGGTCAGGGCAGCTTTGCACGCACAGAGCATAAGAGTCTGTGCAATCAATTTTCAACGATGCAAGAATGCGACAGCTTTGCGGCTAATCACCCGGTCCGCCTGCAGATTGAAGAGGCGCTGGCGGCGCTCAGCCGAACATTAGGCGTAGCAAAACGCAACACGCACACCGCGCCCATATTAGAGTTTTGCACTTAAAACACCTTTGAATTGAAAAGCTTGGCCCCTTCTTCTCATTAAGATATGATGAATTTGGATTTGTAGATTCAGCCCCACGCAACGAGCTCTTATGCAAAATTTTACTTCATCATTACTGCGCGAAAAATTTGTTATTCACGACCCTAAGGCCGGAAACAAAAAAGAGAGTGCGATTATCGCGCTGAGCAATCGTTTTGTCGTTGAGCTTGAAACCCCCAAAGACAGTTTGGATGAGGTCTTTATTGTCCGGGGGCACAACATGCATTCCGTGGTGCGTATGGCGGCGCGCATTATTCGTGAGTTTGAGCAATTGGGGCCAATTGCCCGGCGTCAACCGCCTTTTGATTGGGAAAAAGCGTGGGGCTCTATCGTCAATGATTATGAATATGCTTATAATCCACAGCGCTGGATTGCGATTTACCATGGCGGAAAATGCATTTTTTCTGCCGGAGAGTATCACCCGTTTCTGGACATGATTGAAAAATGCGACCATGGCAACAATCAAGATTACGATTACGCTATTCCGATGGCTGAAAAGATGTTTGAGGCTGCGGGAAAACGTTTGAATATTGATCATGATGCCAATGTGGCGTTATCTGTACATTTTGAGAGAGGTGAAGGGCGATGCGGCGTGATTTTGCGCGGTTCAAATCAGACAACGACCTTTAGTTTTGTTGCAAAGTCAAAATCATCCGGCCATGCCATTAACATTCCACAGTGCCTGGGCGGCGCGGCGGCGTTTTTGGAAGGTGTACAAATGGCCTTTCTGATGGGAATGAATACAGAGAAAATCCGTATCGGTCTGATTGAACGATTTTCCAAGGAAGAGAAGCAAACCCGTGAGGGCAAGCAGCGGCTGGGCCGGCTAGCCAATGAAATCGCCAACATGGAGGCAGCGCACGAAGTGCGGTATCGCCCTGAAAAGCCAGAGTTTTATTTGCTCATGGCGCAGGCTGAAGAGCTGGGACAACGGATTTTGGAGCCGCCTGAGAAAGCGCCAGAAGGTAATGAGCTTGATGCCCCTACTGATGGAAACACTCCAGATGGTGAAGAGGTTTAAAACATCCTTATTCCATTGTATTTTTAGGTATATTAGAAAAACTTATTGTTTTTTGCTTATGATTATGTAATTGTTGTGGATTCGTTTATTTAGGATGCTGACGTCTTTATATTGCCATGAGTCAAACTGCGTATTCTGAGTCCATAAACATCGCTTTTTCCCAAGAGGCTGAGCATTGGGAACAGAATGGTCTGTCAGACGATTTTTCGAAGCAATTTGATACGTCGGCGACATTTTGGGCCTGCGCCGAGGAAAACCCCTCTAACGATGCAAATGAAAGCACACCTTATGGTTATGACAAAGCAGAAGAAGGTGCCCTATTAGCCTGCGCAAAAAACGGAGACGAGACCGCCTACAATACGCTTTTCTTCAAATATGAGCCAAGCATGAGGCGGCTTCTTATGCGTTTTCAAACAGCTGCGAACACGGATGACATTTTGCAAGATGTTTATATGAAAGGCTGGAGTGGCCTCAGAAATTTTAGAGGAGAAAGCTGCTTTCATACATGGATATACACGATAGCCCGTAACGCGAGCATAAATTTTTCAAAAACCAATAAAACATACGATGGCACTAGCTATGATGATCTTTTTGACAGTGATCTGTATGGCCTGTCTCTTGAGGCTGGCAGTGATGTTTTAGCTTTTTGGGAAGACAGGGAAACTCTGCAGGCTTTCATTGCGGCTCTTGAGGCACTGCCTGACGATATGAAAAAAACTTTCCGCTTAAGAATTATTGAGATGAAATCCTGTGAAGAAACAGCCGCCGCTCTCGGTATTTTAGAAGGAACCGTTAAATCAAGAATTTTCAAAGCTAAGAAACATATAGAGGAGGAATGCGCGGCGCGCGGGATAGATTTACAACTTACCAAAACAATGAAAAAGCCGAAAAAGAAAGCCCCTATCGCCAAGACCGTTTCTGTCGATAGTAAATGCAGCCCACGATATCCCAAACTCAGCCACGATATTATTGTTGGCCATATTTGGTCGCATCTTGAAAAATTTGGTGCATTTCCTCACAAACGTTCCGGTGAAGTTTTTGATAAAACCAGTGAAAACTGGTGTGCCCTTGATATGGCAGGACAGGCGAGGTGCCGGGGCTTAAGCGATGGTATGACACTCAAACAGCGCATATGCGCTGCCATACAAGAAGAAGCAATATGCCACGCGAGATTAAAAGGCGAAATTCCTGAAAAAGACAGCGGAGCCTTGCCAAATCATCCCGATTTTGATTGGGAAATGGTTGATAATTTTCTTAAAAGTGCCAAGGGCCGTTATAAACTTTCACTCGAAGACGTGCTGGCTGATGTGGATTTTAGTGAGGCTTTGGAAATATATGAGCGGCGCATCAAGCAAGAGGCAGCGCAGATGCCAACGCCGGATGCGCAGCATCGGGGCGTGAGCACACTCTATCCATGGAAACCCAAAATATATGATGGACTCACGCGTGAATACGAAGAACAGGCTATCCTGGCGGCTCTTGCGTTTCCTATCCCCGATATAGAGCCTTAAAACCCTGCCAAGCGGGCTTTAGATTACGCGGCCAGGCTGCGCAAGACATAATGCAAAATACCGCCATTTTCAAAATATTCGACTTCATCGAGCGTATCGAGACGACAGAGCAGTGTTACGTCTTTGCTTGAACCATCGGCGTAATGCACGCTCATGGCGACATCCTGGGCGGGTTTGAGACCGCCGGAAATGCCAGTGATGTCAAAAGTTTCGCTGCCGTCCAGTTTCAAGGTCTCGCGGTTTACACCGCCCTTGAATTGCAGCGGCAGGACGCCCATGCCGATAAGGTTGGAGCGGTGAATACGCTCGAAACTTTCGGTGATGACAGCTTTGACGCCGAGCAAACGCGTGCCCTTGGCCGCCCAGTCTCGCGATGAGCCTGTGCCGTATTCCTTGCCGCCAATCACAACGAGCTGCGCACCTTCCTGGCGGTATTTCATGGCCGCATCATAGATACTCATCTCTTCGCCTGATGGCATATATCTGGTATAGCCGCCTTCGGTACCGGGAACCATTTCGTTTTTAATGCGGATATTGGCGAAAGTGCCGCGAGTCATCACACGGTCGTTGCCCCGGCGCGAGCCGTAGGAGTTGAAGTCTTTGGGCTGGACGCCATGTTCGACCAGATAGGCACCGGCAGGGTGGTCGGGTTTAAATGATCCGGCGGGAGAGATATGGTCCGTGGTCACAGAATCGCCAAGAATGGCTAATGGACGTGCGCCTTTAATGTCCTTCACATCTCCAGCCTGGTTGCTCATGCCTTCGAAGAATGGCGGGTTTTGAATATAGGTAGAGCTGTCTTTCCAGCTATAGGTTTCACTGGCAGCCGCTGTGCCGATGGCCTGCCATTCTTTTGTGCCTTTAAAGACATCACCATAGCGGTCAAGGAACATTTCACGCGTAATGCAGGTGCGCATCAGTTCTTCAACCTCCTGATTACTTGGCCAGATGTCTTTCATAAACACATCGTTGCCGGCGGAGTCCTGGCCTAATGGCTCTTTGTACAGATCGACCTTCATGGACCCTGCAATGGCGTAGGCCACAACCAATGGCGGGGAGGCCAGATAGTTGGATTTTACATGCGGTGAAATGCGCCCCTCAAAGTTGCGGTTACCAGACAGGACGGAGGTTACGTTCAGATCCCCTGCTTCCACCGCTGCGCCAATGGGGCCGGGCAAGGGGCCGGAATTGCCGATACAGGTGGTGCAGCCATAGCCGACCGTATCGAAGCCGAGGGCGTTGAGGTCTTCGGTCAAGCCCGCCTTATCAAGATAGCTGGTCACAACCTGTGAGCCGGGCGCAAGGGATGTTTTTACCCATGGCTTGGCGGTGAGGCCCTTTTCGCGGGCTTTGCGCGCTACGAGGCCCGCGGCCATCATTACGGCCGGGTTGGACGTGTTTGTGCAAGAGGTAATCGCGGCAATCACAACATCGCCGTTATCCAGCGTATAGTCCGCACCTTTGACAGGAACAGATTTTTCTTCAGGGCAGACTTTGGCGAATGCTTTTACAGAGTCAGTCAGAGCTATGCGGTCTTGCGGGCGTTTCGGGCCAGAGATAGAGGGAACCACGTCGGCCAAATCCAGATGCAGCGTGGTGGTAAATTCAGGATCAGGTGTCTTTGCGTCGCGCCACATGCCTTGTTCTTTTGCATAGCTTTCCACGATTTTTACGCGGTGTTCGTCGCGGCCCGTGAAGCGCAGGTAGTTGAGCGTTTCTTCATCAATCGGGAAGAAGCCGCAGGTTGCGCCATATTCCGGAGCCATGTTGGCAATCGTGGCCTGATCGGCCAGTGTGAGATGATCGAGACCATCACCGTAGAATTCAACGAATTTACCAACAACGCCCAGCTCGCGAAGCATTTCAACCACGCGCAAGACCAGATCGGTGGCGGTGTTGCCTTCTTTCATTTTGCCGGTCAGCTTAAAGCCAACGACTTCAGGGATGAGCATAGAAATTGGCTGGCCAAGCATGGCAGCTTCGGCCTCGATACCGCCGACGCCCCAGCCCAGAACAGATAATCCGTTGACCATTGTGGTATGAGAATCTGTGCCGACCAGCGTATCAGGATAGATTACGCCGCCGTCTTCCCAGACAGTCTGGGCAAGATATTCAAGATTGACCTGATGGCAGATACCGGTGCCCGGCGGGACAACACGGAAATTTTTAAAGGCTCCCTGCCCCCATTTGAGGAACTCATAGCGCTCACCGTTGCGCTCAAACTCGTGTTCAACATTGGCTTGGAAAGCAGATGGAGTGCCAAATTCATCAACCATAACGGAGTGATCAATCACGAGATCGACGGGCACCAGCGGGTTGATTTTCTGTGGATCACCACCAAGGGCTTTCATTGCCTCACGCATTGCGGCCAGATCAACCACCGCAGGGACGCCGGTGAAATCCTGCATCAATACGCGCGCGGGGCGGTAGGCGATTTCATGGCTTGATTTTTTGGCCTTGAGCCAATCGGCCAGCGCCTGCACATCTTCTGTTGTTACAGAACGGCCATCTTCAAACCGGAGCAGGTTTTCGAGCAGGACTTTGAGGGTATAAGGCAGGCGCGATATGTCGCCAATCTTGTCTGCGGCGGCTTTAAGGCTGAAATAATCGTAGCTTTTTCCATCAACTTCGAGTGTTTTACGTGTTTGCAGAGAATCGTGGCCGGTGCGTGTCATTTTTTTATCCCTTGAAATTTGAGCCTGAATTAGACCGTTGCAAGAGCATATCATGAGTTGAAATGGTTTAAAATCTGTAAAAATACGTGAGAATTCAATGTGTTATGAAAATCCTTAAAATGAGCATAGTCTGCCCTTTTTTTTGCCACATTTGGAAGAGATACTTTAAAGTATAGACAAACCAGATCGGAATTAGAAGAATTCAGACCTCTACTGTCTAAATTAGCTCACTACCGTAATTTTACCGCCGGGCCTTACCACCCCGGCGGTTTTACGTTTTGGGCAGACTTTTAAAGCTCCATCTTTTCAATTCGGCTTTGCAGACTGTTCTCAGACTTTTGCGTTCTTTTATGGTGTTTGACAACGTCACTAAAAACGCGGGATACTTTTCGGGAAAGCATTCCCTGATCATCTACCGCTTTTAGCGCGGCCTTAAAACTTGCAATTAATTCGTCCGGAACAGGGATATCTTCACGATCATCAATGTCAAAACTGCTATATGATCCTTTTGAAGGATACGGTCGGCAACCCTCAAGCGCCTTCAGAAGCGACGGTGCATCAAGAAGGCTTTTGACCAGCGCCCGTGTAAAGTTTTGAACGCTATCGGTGCTAATGCTCCTAAATTCTCCGGCTTTTGCTCTTTTGTGGAGCAAGGCCATAGCGCCGAGCGCATCCGCATTATGCTGACCAAGGCCCGCTTCAAAATCGACTTTACCGCTCAGGAAGATCGCTTCTGGCGCATTTTCATCATCCATGGTTTCAAGAGCGGCAATAGCTTTTTCCGGGCACCATCTGGCAATAGTGGTCGCCAATTCCTGTACAGCCTCTTTTCCGCCAATGTCCTGCAAGGCTGCAATATAATCATCCTCGTGCGTTTGAACGAAGCTCTCCCTGGAATAAAGCGCAGCCAGGTTCAAATATTCACCTTCAATACTCAGTAAACCTGCCACGTGAGACGCCGCGCCTGGAAAATTTTTGAACGCTTCAATCGTGCAATGACGCACGGCATCATTTTGCAAAAGCGGCGCATTAAAACTAAATATTTTTGCAATATTAAACGGTATTATACGCGTTTTATTTTCAGCGAGTTTTGGAATTATCTCAATAGCCCTTTCGGCCGTTATCTTGACGGATTCTGCCTGGATACGTTTCAAATTATACTCTTTAAACACTCTTTCCGGCACCGATTTTTTATCTGTATCGGAAGTCTCTGACTTTTTATCTGCTGTTTCGTCTGACATGTTTTTACATCTGCCTGCTTGTTGCTGTAAGCGCATAGTTTATTACAATAAATACTCCAAATATGTCAATAATTATCGCGAAGCGGATTGACGCGGGAGCGCCGTCGTGGATACAACTATATTTATGAGCATTCAAAAGCCCTTGCATAAAAGACGACGCACAACAGCCGTTCGAGCAGGCGTGGGGACGGACCCGGCCTATAGGTCGGTGATGCCGCCGCTTTATTTATCTTCCACCTTTCAGATTGACGGGCTCGACAAGCGCGGGGATTACGAATATTCGCGCACGCGCAACCCGACGCGCGATGAACTTGCCAACGCTTTGGCAGCCCTTGAAGGCGGTATTGGTTGTGCGGTTACAGCTTCGGGGATGGCGGCGTTGACGCTCTTGTTGCATTTGTTAGGGCCGGATGATCTGGTGCTGGCACCTTATGATATGTATGGGCGCTCTTATTGGCTTTTGCGCGCACTGGCGGAGAAAAAGCATTTCCGGCTGAAGTTTATCGATTGTTACGACGAAGGCGCCTTGACGCAAGCCTTTGACAAAAACCCGCGCATGGTGATTTTAGAAACGCCCAGCAACCCGGTCATGCGGATTGCCGATATTGCAGATATTTCCAAACGAGCGAAGGCCTGCGGTGCACTCACAGTGTGTGATAACACATTCCTGTCTCCTATTTTGCAAAATCCTTTAAAGCTCGGCGCGGATATCGTTTTTCATTCCACCACCAAGTTCCTGAACGGCCATAGCGATGTTGTGGGGGGCTGCGTGATCGTGAAAGATGATGAGCAATTTTTGGCCGATTTACATTTATGGAACAACTCGCTGGGCACCATCGGGGCGCCGTTTGATGCGTATATGACGCTGCGCGGGATGCGAACGCTGGAGGTGCGGGTGCACCGGGGAGAAGAGAACGCCGCAGCGATTGCGCATTATCTGCAAGAGCATTCTAAAGTTTCCAAAGTCTTTTATCCCGGTTTGCCCGGCCATGAGGGCCATGAGATCGCAAAACGCCAACAGGAAGGTTTTGGGGCAATGCTGAGCTTTACGCTTGAAGGCGATATGGACGGGTTTTTGTCAAAGCTTGAGATGTTTTCACTGGCGCAATCGCTGGGCGGGACGGAGAGCCTGATCAACCATCCAGCCAGCATGACGCATGTTTCTATGGGCGCTGAAGCGCGTGCAAAAGCTGGCGTTACCGATAATCTTCTGCGCCTGTCCGTGGGGATAGAGCATATTGATGATTTATTAAGTGATTTGGAAGCGGCGCTCAACGTTGCTTAATTTTATCGTCATTGCGAGCGAAGCGAAGCAATCTAAGTGGATTGCCGCGTCGGACTAAGTCCTCCTCGCAATGACGTTTGGTAAATCATTGCCCTCTGCTGGCAGCTAAAGGTGATTCGTAATCCGGGCATTGGCCCTGCACAAACTGGTATTCGGCCAAATTATCTATAGCTTGCTGGGCTTCTGTGCGTTCGATTTCCATTTTCTTATATTCAAACTGAACAAGCTGAGCAACGGTGTTTTTCATTCTGTCCATGATGGTTTGCGCATTTTCCGCTGCAATGGGCCCGGCAATAAAACCGCGCTGCCGGAGCCCGTCAAAAACTTTTTTTCCGATCGTTTGCGCATATTTATTGACGATTTTGCGATCAGCATTAACGTGTTTCATTTCATGTTCAAGCACGGCGCCATACATGCAGGAATCTTCTGAAACTTCCTTCGCAATTACAATTTTAGGCGTAATATCGAGCGTTATGGTGACTTTTTTATAATAGATGCAATAGGCGTTTGCCCTTGATGTGAGCTTGTAATCAAGCTCTACAGATGAGCGCATATTGATTTGCCCCTCCATAAAACCGTTCGTATGCGTAACGTTGTTGTAGCCATAAGGGTTAATCGTATCGATGCTTTGGCCTTGCAGCGATGCAGCGCTACGTGAGGTGTCTATTACTAATTCAGCGGTTTTGGGCACAACAGAGATATCAGCCGACGTCGTCATTTGGCAAATTTGCGGGCTGGATACCGCAAGAATTAAGGCCGTGCCTGCTGTTACAGGGTCAAAAGGAATCATGCTGTCTGCTTGCTCTTGTTAAACTCTTCCGAATAGTATATCAGGAAAAAGGTTAATATTTGAAGAAATTCAGGAGGTTGCACCATGGGCATGATCGCATATCTGGTCAGTCTGGCCTTTGACATTTATATTGGCATCATTGTTATTCAGGTCGTGGTGAGTTGGCTGATTATTTTTGACGTCATCAATGCTGAAAACGCGCAGGCGCAAAACCTGGTTGCGCTTTTGAAACGTGCGACTGATCCAATTTACAAACCCTTACAGAAGTATATCCCGCCGATTGGCGGCATTGATGTCACTCCGATTGTGGTTATTTTGGGGCTATCACTGTTACAAAATATCGTTGTAGGGGTTTTGATATAATGCTGGCAAAGAAAGAGGCACACGCCATGAGCGAGACACAGAATATTGACGGCAAGGCGGTGGCCAAGACCCTGCGCGAGGAACTGGCAGATGAAGTCGCGGGGCTGAATATACAGCCCGGTTTGGCTGTGATTTTGGTCGGCGAGGACCCAGCCTCTCAGGTTTATGTACACAACAAAATTAAGGCTTGTGAGGCGTGCGGAATTAAAAGCTTTGAATCGCGGTTGCCTGCACAGGCCACAGAAGCGGAGATTATGGCCGAAATCGAAGCGTTTAATGATAATAAGGATGTGCACGGGATTTTACTGCAATTGCCGCTGCCTTACCCGCTGAATGCCGATGTGTTGATCCAGCATATCAAGCCGGAAAAAGACGTGGACGGGCTGACATTCATTAATCAGGGCAAGTTGATTGCAGGCGATAAAAGCGGGTTGGTGCCGTGTACGCCGCAAGGCTCGATGATGCTCATCAAGAGTGTTGAGGAAGATTTGAGCGGCAAACATGCGGTGGTGATCGGGAGAAGCTTATTGTTTGGAAAGCCAATGGCGCAGTTGCTTTTGGCCGAAAACTGTACGGTAACAAGCGCGCATTCACGAACGCAAAATTTACCGGAGATTTGCCAGCAGGCCGATATTCTGGTGGCCGCCGTCGGGCGTCCTAAAATGGTTCAGGGTGCGTGGATTAAGCCGGGCGCGATTGTGATTGATGTGGGCATTAATCGCCAGGATGACGGGAAATTATGCGGTGATGTTGATTATGAACAGGCACGCGGCGTAGCGAGCGCAATTACGCCAGTGCCGGGCGGCGTCGGGCCGATGACGATTGCGTGCTTGCTGAAAAACACCGTCGAAGCCGCGAAAAAGGCTAAAAATTGAGGGCGCATAGCATCTTTCAATGATTTAGCCGAAATCTTTTTCTTGCTATTTATGTGTTTCGCCCTGTATAAACATTGTTTTTATGTAAATGTTTATAATGTGCCATGGCTAGTAAAGCTTTTATTCGATCCATAACATCAATGAGTAAAAAAGCGCTTAGCGAGCGTCCACTTTCCCAGCGTTTTTCCGATATTGCTACTCTTGTCAGAGGTGTAAGGAACAATGTTCCGGAATTTTCAGAAGATTCCGGTTTTGCCGTTGACCCATGGGACAAGCATAAAAATGTACGCCCTCATGTAGAAGCGATGCTGCATATATCGGAAACAATCCGCCATTCTCAGACGTATCTGGATTTTTTGGAAAACAGCCGCGATCTTACTTTACGCTCGATTCAAGATGACCGTGGTCTTCTTGAAAGCATAGTGCATTATCCGGTTTCTTGTGAGAATGATCAAAAAGCGGTTATTCAAGCCGTGAATTTATATCAGGCTGCTGCGTCCTGCGAAGCAAGCGATTTTGATTTTGGGGAGACGAATATTGTATTTTTTGAAGAAGCGAAGCGTTACTACAAACAATCCAATGCGATTCGTATCTTAAATGGCTCCTCTGCTTGTAATCTGAAAACCGGATCGAGAAAAATTAAGATTAATACGCATGACGATGCCGGCTTTCGTAACCCTTTAAAGGCTTTGAGCATCGTTTTTCACGAAGGCGTCCATGACCAGATTTTTCAACTGGCTTTTGCCTGTTACACAAAGAAAGGCAATTTGGGGAATTTGGCTGGAGATGCCAAGCTTTATGCAACATTTAAGGAACAGGGTGCGACAATTCCTTTCGGTATACGCTTGGCTTATCTTGAACAATTTTATGAAATCGTCGCTCATGATCAGCAGGATAAATTCGCGCGCGATCTCAATAATCTTTTGAAATCAGCGGATAGTGGCTTTACTTTGTCACATCCGCATTAATAAACCATTCTCAGGAACGGGGTGTAGCCCTGGATTTGTTCAAGGGCATCGTTGCGCGCCTTAAGGTGGATGGCATATTGCTGTAGCTGCATGAAATTTTTGAATGTCATGTCCGGATCTTTGAACTCGTATGCGTCTACACCAATGCCATCAAGATATTCGAGGAGTTTACGGTTATTGCCCAGCCAGCTACTGGCCTCGACAAAGAAGGCCTGCGCTACACCGCGATGATACTTAAAAGAGCTACGAATGGAAGGGGAAGCCTTCGTCTCTTCGATTTCAGCCTCAATGGCACTGGCTTCTTTATCAATTTCTTTATGCCAATATCTAAGGATGATTTCTGCTGTTTTAATATTTTTGAGCTGCCCTTGAATGTTTTGAGACGAATTGAGCACGGCCTGTCCGCCGATATGGGCCATATAGCGCCGAATTTCATAGCCATAGAGGTCATATTCGGGAGGAATATCCACATAGATGCCGTGAATAAGGCGCTCAATACGCTCGCGCAACGTGCTTGGCGGTTCCTGCTTGATGAAGCGGACCTTGTCAAAAACCGGTTCAAGGGGTTGTTTATAAGGGAATTTGAGCTGCTGGGGCATTCCCGGAACCCGCGGGGCCCTCATGGCTTCTTCGAGCGTTTGCGGCGTTGCCTTCTGGAATGATCTGTAAGCCGGACCATTTTGAGCGAAAACCTGCGATGCAGGTGTCATAGACCCCGATACCAATAAGCCCAGTGCTATCAATGCGTAGAGTAGATGTCTCATGCATATATTGTACAGGTTTTTGACGGTGATCGCCAACAGCGCTTATTCCCCTTGGGCGACCGTGAAGCCGGGTTTGCCGTCGTAATTATGCAGCATGACCGATTTTGTGAAGTTGAGATCGGCCTTGTTCATGCGATCCATCAGAGCGATGACCTGCGAAGTTTTTACGGTTTCGCCGTTGTCGGACATAAAGCGCAGGCGCCAGTTATCGGCGCAGAATGTTTCAGGCTGGCCGTCGGGCCAGACCTTGGTGCCGCGGTTGGAGATCATCTGGAGCTTAAGATTGTCATTGACGCAAGCATTGATAGCGGCGGCCAAGTCATCGGCGCTGCCATCCCAGTTGATGCCGATATCGACGCCAACGCGTTCTTTCGAAACTTCGACGGATGGTTTAAGCGGCGGCAATTTGAGTCCGCCGGCAACATCGGGGTAGGATTTGACAGGCAGAACTTCCGGCTCCTGTCCCAGACGCTCAATAACGGCCTTGGTGAAACCTTCGGTGCCAACCTGTTCTTTTGAAATACCTTTGCGGTAAATCTCGCCGGTATGAACACCATTTTCGATTGTGCGCAGCCAAGCGTTGTGGATTTTGGCTGCAACGGAGCCTTGGCCGATGTGAGTGAGCATCATGACGGAGCCGAGAATAAGCCCGGAGGGGTTGGCGATGCCCTGCCCGGCAATGTCAGGCGCAGAGCCGTGGACGGCTTCGAACATGCCGAAATCAAGACCGATATTGGACGAACCGCCAAGACCGACGGAGCCGGTGACTTCGGCGGCTACATCGGAAATAATATCGCCATACAGGTTCGTGGTAACGATGACATCGAATAAATCCGGGCGGTTGGCGACTTTAGCTGTGCCGATGTCGATGATCATGTGTTCATTTTCAATATCCGGGTATTCGGCGGCAATTTCATCAAAGACCTGATGAAACAGACCGTCCGAGATCTTCATGATATTGTCTTTGGACATGCAGGTAACTTTTTTGCGATTATTGGCGCGGGCATATTCAAAAGCGTAGCGCATAATGCGCTCTGTACCGGGACGGGAGATAACTTTGAGCGAAGCCATTACGTCACGCGACTGGCGGTATTCGATGCCGCCGTAAAGATCTTCTTCGTTTTCGCGGATAATCACCAGATCCATTTTCGGATGATTCGTGCGTACAAACGGGTGGTAAGATACGCAGGGGCGTACATTGGCGAAAAGCCCTAAGGATTTGCGGACTGTCACATTGAGGGATTTAAAACCGCCGCCCTGGGGGGTGGTGATGGGGGCTTTGAGGAACACTTTTGTCCGACGCAGGGATTCCCATGATTCTTCTGCGATACCGTTTTTTATTCCAGATTTATAGACCGCTTCACCAATTTCTATTTCTTCAATCTCAAGCTGCGCACCGGCAGCCTCAAGAATTTGCAAAGTCGCGTCCATGATTTCCGGACCGATTCCATCGCCGCGCGCTACTGTGATTGGTGTTTTGGTCATGATTGTTTTCCCCTTAAAGAACCTGAAAATTCGCCTGAGAATCGTAGCATCATAGCGGCATAAATCTAAGCGTTTTTATTTCTTTTCATACAGACACATTCGAGATTTTTCGGAAAAATCTGTTATTACGTTTAATTTTCTGTTGCATTGCAATGTTAAGAGGAGCATGTTCCGCGATAATTTTTAAATTCATTTGATATTAACGTCAAAAAAAGAAAGGCAAAATATCATGCCCTGCAATGATGCAATGATTGAAGATGTCGTGACAGCCCGTCCAAACCAAACAGTTTCCGAGGTGCTCGAACTTTTTAGCAAATACAATATCCGAAGCGTTCCCATCGTTGATGAAAATCGGAGCGTTGTCGGCCTGTTCAGCTTTTCGCACCTGTTGTACAGCCTACTTCCCGTTCCGGCGACGCTCGGCGATCACATGATGCGGCTCAAACACATGGATATTAGTCTCGATCACCTGCTGGGCGCTTCTCCCTGGGTTGCAAAACGGTTGAACATTATTTTGCCGAAAACGATGGAAGAAGTCATGTTAAAAAATCCCGTCTGCGTCCGGGTCGACTCACCGATACGCGAAGGCATTCGCCTGATGGTTAAATATGACAGCCCCCTGCCGGTTGTGGAGGACGAAAAAAACCGGAAACTGGTCGGCCTGATTTCCTCCCAATCCGTGCTTGGCGTTCTAACGGAAATCGCTTCACATCTGGAAAAAGGCAAAGAAGTGCACGAATAAACTGCACTCAAAGTTTGGAAATCGTTTAATTCAAAACAAAAAAAGAAAGTCACAAGATAATGCATGAATTAGTATTTGATACGCCGATGCTTATTTCTGCGATCATTCTGATCGTGACCTTTGCAGGCATTTTTACCGAAGGACTTCACCATATCCACCGCACAAAAATCGCGATGCTCGGCGCAGCGGCCATGGTGATCATCGGGCAGGTCTTCGGGTTTTATAACCCGGAAAAAGCCATTGAAGCCATCGACTGGAACGTGGTGTTCCTGCTCGGCGCGATGATGACCATCGTCGCCATCATGATCCCGACGGGTGGGTTTCAGGCCATAGCCTACTGGATCGCGGATTTCAGCAAGGGGCGGCTGTTTTTGCTTCTGGCCCTGATGGGAACGGCCGTAACGGTCATTTCCCTGCTGCTGGACAACGTGACCACGGTGGTGATTTTCGGCCCGCTGATCGTCCTGATCTGCCAGGCGCTGAAGGTCAACCCGATTCCCTATCTTCTGGCCGCCGCGCTTCTGTCCGATACGGGCGGCGTGGCCACGCTGGTCGGGGATCCGCCCAACCTAATGATCGGCTCGGCCGCGGATATCGACTTCAATACCTTCTTCATCCGTATGGGTGGGATCGTCTTCGCCGCATGGCTCGTGACCCTGTTCGGTCTGAAACTCCTTTTTCGCAAGACCTTGTCTGTAACGCCGGACAAACCGGAATTTGAATCCGAGGACATGATCACCGACAAGAAAACATGGTTTTCCTCCCTGGCCGTTTTAGGCGTGATGGTCGTGCTCTTTGTCATGCACGGCGCGCTGCACTGGGAAGCGTGGGTCGTGGCCTGCCTGGGGCTGACGGTTTTACTGGCTCTGACCTACAAAGCCAATCCGGACAAATACCTGACGGAAGTCGAGCTTTCGCTGCTCATGTTCTTCGTTTCCCTGTTCGTAATCGTCGGCGGGGTTGAAGGCTCGCAGTTTCTGGAATGGATCGGTCAGTTCATCACCCCGATCGTACGTGAAGACATGCTGCTGGCCTGTCTGGTCCTGATGTGGGTCGCGGCAATCCTTTCGGCCATGATCGATAACATCCCGTTCACAGCAGCTATGATCCCGATCATCATGGGCATGGAGGCGCAAGGCATTCCAGTCACACCATTATGGTGGGCGTTGGCGATCGGCGTAGGTATGGGCGGTAACGGTTCTCACCTCGGCTCTACCGCAAACGTGTTCATCGTGACACTGAGCGAACGCCTAGCCCAACAGGAGAACAAGCCTTCTTTGCGCATAACGCCAGGCGTATGGTTTCGCAAAGGTACGCCGGTCATGCTGTTGACGCTGTGCGTTTGTTCGCTGGCGATGTGGCTCTTTTTCCCCTTTTTCGCTCATCCCCTGCCGACGGCGGAGATGCACGCGGCCAAGATGCATGAAAAAGCGGCTCACGCAATGGAAAAAACGGAGCATCACGGTTAGATTGCACGCATGATTGCGGTATAAAGCTTTCTCTTAAAAAAGCCCGGCATTTCCCCGGGCTTTTTTTTATGATATAAGAAGCATCAAATGCGAATAGCCAGTTACACTGGCGTGATCTTTACCGCTTGATACTTTTGGGGAACCCACACATGCTCAAACGCGCCGGATATTTATCTCTTTTAATCGTCGCTACATTATTTGCTGTTTGCCTTCCTACCGCCTCGATTTGGGCGGCATCAAACAGCAATGCCTCGGCCCAAACCCTGAACGCTGTTACGCACCCGGCGGCAATTTTGTGTCTGGTTATTTTCGTCTTGTCTTATGTTGCGGTGTTGATGGAAGAATACACCCACATGCGTAAATCCAAGCCTGTGCTGTTGGGCGCCGGCTTGATCTGGGTCATTATCGGCATGATCGCGCCGTCTTACGGCATTGACCACGATACCCTTCATAGCGCGATTTTTCACGGGCTGGAAGAATATGCGAGTTTGCTGCTTTTTCTTCTTGCCGCAATGACTTATATCAGCGCACTGGAAGAGCGCAATGTTTTTGCCGTATTAAAAAGCAACCTGATCCGGTCGGGGCTGAATTTTAGACAGCTTTTCTGGGCGACAGGACTTATCGCCTTCTTTTTATCTCCAGTGGCGGACAATTTAACCACAGCATTGGTGTTGGGGGCTGTGGTTGTGGCCGTGGGTAGCAATAATCCGCGCTTTGTTTCTCTGGCTTGTATTAATGTGGTTAGTGCTGCCAATGCAGGGGGGGCGTTCAGCCCGTTTGGTGATATTACAACGCTGATGGTCTGGCAGTCCGGGAACGTCTCCTTCTTTGAATTCTTTAATTTATTCCTTCCTTCCGTTATCTGCTTCCTGATACCGGCTGCCATTATGAGCGTTTTCATTCCGCGTGATTATCCGGAAGCCCTGAAAGAAGACGTATCGCTTCGCCATGGGGCGCGGATGATTATCGCCCTGGGAGTTTTCACCATTGCCATGGCCGTTGGGTTCGAACAGACACTTGGTCTGCCACCTTTTGTCGGCATGATGTTTGGTCTGTCTTTCTTGATGATCGCTGCTTACGTCATCCGGCACGTGTGGGTCAACAAAGACGAAGATAAGGATTTTGACATTCTTGAAAATGTCGCGGCGGCGGAATGGGATACGCTGCTCTTCTTCTTTGGTGTGATCTTCTCTGTCGGCGGCCTGGCCTTTTTAGGGTATATGGAGCTGGCCTCTGCTGCGATGTATCAGGAGTTTGGCGCAAGCGCGACAAATATCGTTTTGGGGGTATCTTCTGCCATAATTGATAATATTCCGGTGATGTTCGCGGTGCTGAGCATGAATCCGGAAATGGATCATTTCCAATGGCTGCTGATTACTCTGACCACAGGCGTAGGTGGCAGCATGCTTTCTATTGGTTCTGCGGCGGGCGTAGCGTTGATGGGTGTGGCGCGTGGGCAATATACATTTATGAGCCACCTGAAATGGACGCCGGTTATCGTTTTGGGATATATCTCGGCGATCGGTGTACATTTCCTCATTAATTCTCATTTAATGAATGTTTCGATCCATGCAATTGATGTTACGACACATATTGAGGAACCTGCACCAACACATTAACGCGATGCATTCCAAAAGATGGTTTCGGGTGAGACAAGCTTTTTATCTTCACTACGTTTATAAACGTAAATACCCAACACAGAAAGGCCGACAGCCCAGATTGCGCTGAGCGATGACATAGACGACATTATATATCCGGCACGTTGCGTATCGAATATCATAATGTATGCAACCCCCAGCATTTGCGCGGCCCAGGTGATGGCCATCAGGTAGCCGAAAGTGGGACGCATCCGCCGAATGTATTTATCAGAGGAGGCAATTTCGGTGCGCAGCGATTCATTAACCTGTTTAAAAGCTTCACGGTATTCCTCTGATTTCATTAGAGAAAGTGCCTCCATGTGCCTGTTCGATTCCGCTATAGCTTCCGGTGAAATATCTCCTGCTTTCAGCGCTTTATCAACATCTTCTAAAGCTTTTGCCGCACTTTTGGTGACGGGCGTGTTGATCTGTTTTAAGGCTCCTGATACGAAGGTGATCAGCAGCGGTAGACCGATGCGGGCGAGTATGGTTTCGAGCATGGATCAGGCCTCCTGCAATTTGTAAAAGATGTGATGGCCGATTTTGGCACTGGGGATTTCATCGCGTGCCCAATATGGCGAGGTATAATCGGCATGGTAATGGGTAGCCCCACCAGTATGATCCGGCAAAACCCCGGCCACGGCACGCCGGGCAATGCGCAGGGCGCTGGCGAAATAAAGGTTTTTATCATCGATGGCCTGTAATTTCTGAAAATTTGGGTCAGAGCGATTCCAGCACGAGAATTGATACGGTTTTTGACAGACCTGAATGATATTGCCTCCCCACCAGTATTTACCGCCATGACCTTGCGCGACTTTCACGCGGTTGAGCACAACACTGGCGACCGCTTCCATTCCAATATGACCCTGTCCCCGGGCTTCACCCCAGAGAGTGCGCGCCAGAACATCAATTTCAAGTGCGCGGTAAAATTCTTCGGCGTCAGCGCGCGGGCGCACGTCTGAACCACCAATTGCAGTCAGGGTTGGTTTTTTCATTGTGTTCTCCTGTAATTAAGTTCTGCGTCATTGCGGGCACCCTCTGGGGCATAAACTTCGTGAAGCAATCCATCTCTTACGCGAATTTCAGAGCTGGATTGCCGCGTCAGGCCTTACGGCCTTCCTCGCAATGACGACGGGGGTTATTCAGATTTGGCCTTAAGAGCCTCGGCCTTAAGAGCGGTGGCGTCGAGTTTGGATTCGATGCGCAGCAAATGCTCCACCAGCCGGGATTCGAGCGCCCGTAAATCGGTCTGCGAGGCATAAGTTTTGGCAACTTCAAGTTTGAATCCGCTGAGCGCATCGCGGAGCTGATCCGAGCGGTGCTCAAGCATGTGCTCTAAATTGTTGATGGCTCTTTCGGCTTCGCGGCGCGTCCGCCAGGAAAAAGCCAAAAGGCCGGCCATGGCCGGCAGATCGAAAATTGTGATCCACCAGACCAGATCTTGTGAAAGCAGGTTCATAATTTCCCTTATCTTTTTTCTTGTATAAAATGTTTTGTTATGTTAATTTTTGGCTACTTTTTTAAAGGGGATTAAAATGCCTAATACGTCCGTGCTTGTTCCCGGTGACAAACGAACAAAAGAATTTCTGAGCCGTGCGCATGGCTATGTCCAAGTCGCGAAAGACGCAGGCCTTCCTTTTAATGACCAACTTCAGGAAGCCGTTGATTTCATGGAGATCCATTCACAAGGCTCCAGCCCTTTGAGTTTCCGTGTTCTTCAAGCCTCTTTTAACCGCCATTGCGGTCGGGAGGCACAACGCTGGATCAATTGTTTTAAAAGAGAACTCGTTTATTGCACCACACTGCCTGCTAACTGTACTCCCGGCGACCACTCCTAAACTCTGAAATCAGTGTCCGCCTTGTGAGTCCGGGCGGATTTCATCCAGTTATGGCCGCCACGGCCGTAGAGGCGCGGCAGGCGGTCAGGCGCTTGGGAAAGCGCACCTGCAACGGCATCGAGTCCATCATCATGCCCTTTATTACTTTCGGGCCGCCATTCGCGCATTTCAGTCATGAAGGGCGTTCTTAGGATCGATTTGTGAATGTGCAACCGCCGGGCGGCGAGCACGGCATCGAAGGCCTCCAAAATACGCAGATCTTTGGCACGGCTCTGGCTGGTTTCCTGTACACCGCACGGCGCTTTGGCCCTGGCAAGCTCATTGCGCAAGATGCCGGGAAGAAACCGCCCGATGCCGTTCGTCTCAACTGTCATGGCGGGCAGGTAATGATTTTTAGCAATCTGCGAAACGATACGGCATTGTTGCGTTGCTTCGTCCTGCTCATTACCAGCGTCGGTGCGAATATATTCGATGTGATGAAGGTAGAAATTCCCCTCCGCATCGCTAAATATGACGGCCATAACGCTGTGGTCGCCTTTAGCTGCGCCGAAGGCCGGGTCCCAAAAGGCGCTGACGGAGACCATCTTTGTTTGGCCCAAAAACAGGGTTTGCAGTTCCTTACAGTAATCCAGCGGTTCATCATAATGGCGCAGCAGATCGGGATTTAATCGCCCTTCGGCAATGTTCACGGGCTGAAGCATCATCTGGGAGGCGAATTTATTCGGCCCGGCGGCCCTCTTCATACCGGCGATATCGGCCTCGCTATAGCGCTCAATCCATGCGCTTTGCCCTTTTTCGTCCAGAATAGGAATTTTGAGACGTTCAAAGCCGTTTAAGAATTCTTTTTCCTCGCCCAGTTGCGTACGCGGCTCATCAGCGTAGATCGTGTGGTAATTATGCGGCGTACCAACGTAAATTTTCGTTCCGCCGGGGACGAGGACATATTCCATCTCGCCCAGGCGCTCGCGCAATTCGCGGCGTTTTTCGGCGCTGTCGCAGGTGTTGGGAACCTCGACATCATCGCAAATGACAATATCGGCGCGTGAGCCGGTGATGTTGGCGGTGATGCCCTTGGCCATCATGGAGGGGTCGCGCGCTTCAAAAGTGCGTTTGACCGTGAAGCGGTCGGAGGCCCATTGGTCGGCGTTTTCCGGTTTCATTTTTGTGGTCAGCGGGTGGCGCTCGATAATGCGCCGCACGTTGCGCACCATCTTTTTCGCCAGCGTAAAATCCGCCGCCAACACAAGGATACGCAAATCCGCCTTGCGATATAAAAGCCAGGCCGAAAACAGGCCGGTGATCGTGCTTTTGCCTGCGCTGCGGAAGGCCATCAGGAGAAGCCGTGTATTCTTGCGGGTCCAATTCCATTCCAGCCAGCGCGCCATTTTCAGGTGGATTTGTGGTGTGCGCAGCCCCATGCGCTGGTTCCACAGCACCACGAAGAGCGGGAAATCGGCTTCGCTGATGTCGAATTTCGTGCTTTGCAGGCTGGTCGGCTTTACGATTTCGTTCATTCATCGCCCTCCTCCAATTCTGCGCGGGCGCTTTGTATCCGGGCTTGTATGTTTTCCTGCTCTTCGCGCCTGGACGCGATTTTTTCCTGCTGTTCGCTGTCGTCCGTGGCATCGGCCAGTTTGAGGAGACTTTCGAGATGGGAGGCAGCGGATTTCCCGGCATCGTGGAATTTTTTAAATTCCGCCGGGCCTTTACTTTCATCATCAAGATTTTTTGGCAAATCGCTGCTGAGATAACGTTCGTAGGATTGCACGACCACTGCCGTGGCGCTGTTGAGAAATTGTGCAATGCGGGTTTTGATGCGTTTCGTATAGTTCTCCATATAATTTCCTTGTTGGTTTTTGAACCACAATGTGGTCCCTTGACGTCATTGCGAGCGACAGCGAAGCAATCCATCTATAGGAGTTGGATTGCCGCGTCAGGCCTTCGGCCTTCCTCGCAATGACGCATAAATTAAAATTTATTGACGATGAACCACTGGCCGCCATCAGAAACGACAGTGATGGCGTTGTATTGCGCGTTTAAGGGTTGAGCGAAGCCGTCGGGGCCGGTTCCGCCCTGCTCGCTCACCGTGATGGTGTTGGCCGAGACATCGGTTTTTTTGATGGTCACAGTGCGCCCGACAGCCTGGGAGGAATTGGCCGGGGGCAGACGAGCGGTGAGCGCACCACCAAAGCTGGAGAGCAAATAAGTATCTACGGCCATATCGATGTCATAGGTGCCAGTGCCATCGAAATAGCGGGTATTGCCGGGGGAGCGGTTGGAAGCAATGACAAACCATTCCGCGCCGTTGGACAGCGCCATCATGTAATCATTTTCCGCCCCTAAAAAATAATCGCGCGCATCGGGACCATTGCCGCTGACTTCCTTAATGGTGATAACATTCGCGGAGCTGTCAATTTTCTTAACGACCATCATCGCGCCCGTTGCATCGGCGGCGGCGGGCAGATTGACCGTCAGGGCCCCGCCAAAGCTGGAAACCAGATGCACGGAGTGTGAAGTGTCGAGCGTGATGGTCCCGGCGCTATTGATATATTCGGTATCGAAGCGCTGGAGCGTTGCGTTCATGTCGATACAGGTGGTTTTTTGCAGGCGGTTCTTATTCGGATACCCTGCGTTATAGGCGGTGTATTCGCCGCCTGAAAGATCCCAGATCGCCGCGCCGTCGCTGGCGGAGAGTAGATTAAAGATAGAGGTTTCAATGGAGCCGGCTTCGAGTTTGATATTAGGGACGCTGTTATAGCTTTCGGCATAGGGGTTGATGAGCAGCGTTTTATCGCAGCCAGACCCGATGATGAAACAGCCTTGCGCGGAGCCGTGGACATTGGCTTCGCAATCGACAAAGGCGTTATTATAGCGTGCTTCTTCGATATAAAACCCGGCGCCCGTACAGGTCGTGCCCAGAGAATAGGCGCGGCAAGCATGGAATTTATTGGCGTTGGGCGTATCCCCTGCCCCGCTGCGATAGAGGTGAAAGCCATGGACGGCGAACTGTTCAACCAGCACGCGGTCAAAATTGTTCCAGTAACATGGAAAGCTCGGGTTCGCGCCGCCATCAAGCTGGACGCCGATATTGGACGAAACGATGGTGATGTCGCTCACGGACGTTTGCACGACCGGACGCGTTGCGCCGTAAAGCTTAATTCCGATATCTCCACCTTCAATGCGGAAATTATGCACGGTGCAATGATCCTCGGTGATCTCAATGGCGTTGAATGTTTGCGCGTTGCATTTGAGCACGGATTTCTGGCCCGCGCCGATCAGGGCTTTGCGCGCGGTAAGGGTGATTGTTCCCGTGATCAGATATTCGCCGGGCGGGATATAAACCATATCGTGCGCGGCTATTGCATTTTGGATAGCGACCGTGTCATTGGTGAGGCCGTCACCAACAGCGCCAAAATCCTTGATTGAGATCGCATCGGCGAGCTTGTCATTCACGGTGCGCGTGGCCGCGCCGGTGCCGGTAGGGGTAAAATCCGGCGAGGCGGAAGCGCCGGAGAGATCGAGCGCGACGGGGTTGCCGCTTCCGTCAAAGCCTAGGCCTTTATTTGCGCGGGTGGCGCGCGATGGCAGCTCTACATTGCCGGGGGTTTCGTGGTCACCATATTTGAGCATGAGGTCGTTTTCGCGGCTGACCTGCTGGAGCGCGGCGATGAGGTAATCAAGCTCGTTATTGATGGATTGGGCGGAGAAGTCCCCGCCTTCGAGAAAGTCGGTTACGCGCTCTATGGGCAGCTCGCGGGCGAGCGTTATGATGGTATCCATTGCAGGAGCGGTGTCGAAAGTGACATCGCCGCCCGCCGTATTCCCCGCGCCGTTAATGGTGAAACCGCTGGTCTGCTTCGCGCCGTCTATATAGACGCTCAAGTCCTCGCTGGCAAAAATGGGAAACGGGTAGGTGAATGTGTCTTGCGTGCCATTAGCGACATAACGCACAATTGGCGTTACGTCCGGCATTTTGATGTGTTCGGTCATGAAGGGAGGCTTCCTTAAAACTGGTTTTGTATCTGTCATTGCGAGTACCCACAGGGCATAAACTTCGCAAAGCAATCCAGTTGATATGGATTGCCGCGTCGAACCTATCGGTTCTCCTCGCAATGACGGCGGGTTAAAACAAGCGGTCGAAGAGTGTGACCTGATCGTTGAGCTTCTGGCGCTGCTGGAGCTGGGTGGCTTGCAGGAGGTTGAGGCTGCGGGATTGCGTTTCATTCAGATCGAGTGCGCGGGTCCGTAAAGAGTCGAGCTGTGTACGCCGATTGATCTCGTCTTCGGTTTCGTCGAACAGGCCGAGCAGGACGGCCTGGGCCGATCCGCTATTGGCGCTGACGCCTGATCCGCCAAATTGCGCGCGTTGGCGTGCGACCGCCCGGCGCAGAGCGTTGCGGCGTTCTTCCTCATCTTGCGCGGCCTGCGCGGCGATTTTTTCGCGTTCCAAAGCATTGGACTGGGCTAGCCCCGCGGCCTGCAATTTCTGGCGCTCCTGTAATTGACGCAGGGCAAGTTCCTGCTCCTGGCGGGCGTTGCTGTTGCCGCTTAAGGTCTGGACCGCGCCGACGACCTGACCGACGGTGTTAAGTGTACTGACAGCGGCGGACAGGCTGCTGGCGATGGGGGTAATGGCTCCCATGGGAACCTCCTTTCCGATTATTGTGAATAATTTTATATTTTTGAATTAATCTTGCGGTTTTACGGTTGTTTTTTTTATAAAAAATCTTTACGGTATTTAAAATACATCGAATGCTCTTTTTTATATTGACACACAGAACATTATTATGGTAAATAATTTGCATCCTATAACCTTAAGAGAGGAAAAAACGATGACATGGACAAGTGGACGCCTTCCTAGCTGTGTGAGTTGTGACAAAATTGAAACGCCCGTTAGAGTAAACGATGCTTTTGACAGAAATTCTCGGACAAAAGCCATTCAAAAGCCTGCGCGCACAATCTGGGCTTCCTCCCCTGGGAGTGATCAAGAAGAAGCGGCAACAACGAAGCTTATAGCTGAACTACATTAATAAGCTAATCATTAACTTTTAATTGCGTTGTTACGGACAGCAGGGTGAAGCTTAACGGCACATCCTGCTCGATCCGCCACAGGGCCTTCGTTCTATCGGTTTGCCAGCCGAGACTGCGGACGCTGATATCGCCGCTGACTTTTGGCGGCGGCGCATCGAGAATTTCATCTTCGCCGAGCTGACGCAGGGCAATGTCTGATAATCCCCGTCCAATATCAAGCCGCAGGCTTTGCGTATCCTGAAGGCGGAAAATGCCTTCAATCAGGCGCACACGCCGCCCTCCTCCGGCGCTTCCCAATTCGCTGGGCGGCAGGGGCTCAACGATATGCGTATAGGGCAGCCCGATCTCGATGGTGCTGGCGGCTTCGGCGAGTGTGATCTGCCCGCCGGTGACGGTTTGATCGGCAACGACCTGCCCGTCGGCAACGATTGAAACGCTTTGCCCTTCAAGATGATCAAGGCCGGACCATACGGTTGCGGGACTGCCGACTTCTCCGGTCAATGCAGAGTCGAGATTGAGCGCATCGTCGAATTGCTCTACGAAATAATCGCCGCCGCGCTGGATCAGCATATAGACTTCATCACCAACGACAGCAACCGATTTCACTGCGCCATCGGTATTATGCAGGGTCCAGGCGGCAACAGCCTCAGCGCGAAAAACAGTGAGCGCGGCAAACTGACCGTCTTCGCGAACTAAAAATAACAAGCGGCGGCGTGAATCGTAATCCATATCGACGGGGCCAGTGATCACGTGCTTTGAGAGCAGCGCGAGGTCAGATGATTTATAAGCCTGCTCCAAATCGGTATAGAGGAATTCCTGCACCTCTTGTTTATTGCGCGCTATAAAGAGCGTTGCACCATCGACATTGGTCGGCGGGATATAGCGATCAATCAGCGAACCGATGCGGGTTTGCCTGCGGATCTGGACGCTGGCGGGGGTGAGCGGGTCGCCGGTGACCTGCCATTCCGCGCCGGAGGTGAAGACCTGTAAATGCCGCCCGGAAAAGATACCGCGAATAGCGTTGACCTGATCGGACAGGATGGCGAACTCAATAGATTCATCATCGAGGCCTTCGCCAAGATCGAAATTGAACAGATCGCCGCTTTTGGAAAACCACAGGCGGTTGGGCAAATCGCGGCTGCCGCCAATGACAAGGCGGTCCTGATGGAAAGCAACCGTCACCGGATATCCCCGCACAGGGGAAAAGGCCTGCTCGAACCAGTCGATTGTGGGATCGGTATTTGGCAGGTCTTCTATGGTTGTGACTGTCACGACCGTGGGGGAGTCGTAATCTGTGATTTCGACTTCTTTACCATGTACGCGCAGGCGAGTGCCTTCGTGGCCCAGCGCAAATACATCAGCCGAAGCCGTGAGCGTAATAGAGCCTGTTGTTCCGCTCGGCGTGAGGGTGACTTCGGAGCCAGCGAATTTGAAATAGGGCTGGGCGATGATCCCCCCATCGGTGAAGAAACTCCAGTCTTCCAGCGCCCATGTGCCCGCGCCCGAGCGGGTGAGTTTTTTCGGCGGCGCATCCGGGTGGGTAAGCAGCAGCGTATCGGCGCTTTGCGTCCAGGCGAGCTGCGCGATTTGGGTACTCGTCCACGGCGCGATGATGGTGGTTTCTTTGGCGCCATTTGTGTAGACATCGATCTGCTCATCGGTGATAACCAGCAGCGAAGTTTGCTGGGTGTTAAACTCAAAGGCAATCAGCTTGCCGTCGCCGGCGGCGGTGTCTATATAGGCCAGGCCAGAACGGCGCGTCACGCCCCCGGTGGGCTGGATAAAAACATTGCGCAGGGCCAAGGCACCATTGTCATAGGCGCGCAAATCCCCGCGTCCCAAAAGCTCACGGCTGATCTCACCAGCGGTGAAGTTGGTTTTGATTTCACGTATGCGTGTCATGGTTTTTCCTTTAAATTTAAGGTGTCATGCCCGCTTTACGCGGGCATCCGGATCCCCGCATAAAGCGGGGATGACAAAAATGGGGCAACAAAAAACCCGCCGCTCTTTTGCCGAGGGGCGGGTTTGGGGAATTTAACTTCTAAAAATTTTCAATACTGAAAAGGCCCAGGTAGACATGGAGAATGTTCTGTAGCTTCCTGACCATCTTTTGCGGGTTTAACTCCCCTGCATTCCGATTTTAACATTCTCTCAAGAAGTTCTATGCCAACTTTAGGAGGCCAATTATCGGATGCTTTCAACTCACCAATTCTTTTTACGACTTGTCGTTCAATCTCTGATTGTGCATCATGCACTCTTTGGCATGCCTCATTTTCCGCAGCCGATCCTCCTGTGCAAGGGGTAAATTGTCTGGATAGATGGTTTCCTTTGGCGCTGCCATCGTTAGCCTGATCTTGAGCCAAAGCTGCGCTTGTACCAAGTGTCAACGTGGCTGTTAAAATTGCATTTCTCAAAAAATGCGCCATTACGCTCTCCGTGCTGTTTATTACGATGAGGCACGCTAGCACATATGAAGCACGAAGTCAATAATTATGTTAAATTATTATCCCCGTAATCAACAAGCGTGAAGCTTTAGATTTTGTTGGGGGGTGTCTTGCTACACATCGATTTGGCGGGCGCGTTGGAATTCCTGATCGGCGATGCGGAAATGTGCCTCGGCGCGGCAATCCATCTCTAGATCGCTTTGGTAATAAAAATCTCTGTCTTAAAAGGAGCAATGCTTGACTTTTTGTCCCTTAATCCTTTATCTGTGAAGTCCGTTTAAAGGGGTATAGCTCAGTTGGTAGAGCGACGGTCTCCAAAACCGTAGGTCGCGGGTTCAAGTCCTGCTGCCCCTGCCATTTCAGCCCGGCGTAAAAATTCTCTTATCGAATAACAGGGGCGTGAATCCATCGATGTTATGTCCAATATTTAATTCCGCACATCGACAAGGGTGAAGCTTTCGATTTTGTTGGGGGTGTCTTGCTGGGCGTCGATCTGGCGGGCGCGCTGGAATTCCTGATCGGCGATGCGGAAATGCGCCTCGGCGCGGGATGTACTTTCCGTCACGGGAATTGTAAATTCCGCCGATAGTCTTGCGATGAGCGCCTGATCAAAAAACGGTGGAAATTCACTTTCATCAGGAAGAAAAACATAGGTCAGCACAACGGCGCTGGCGTTTGTGTGCAGCGCACCGTTGGCTATGCGATAATTGAGGCCGCGTCCTTTTGTGCCGGTTCCGGCACTGATCGCGCGCAGATAATCGTTAGGCAGGCCGAAGGCGAAACTGTAATCGGCGATGGGGGCTGTGCTTAGCTGGGTCAACGCGACCTGGCCGGTGGCGAAGGTCCACGGATAAGCAGAGAGCAGGCCATCGCGCACAGGGGCATAGAGCGCGCCGGCGATTTCGGATTCGGCTGTGCCGTCGTCAAAGCTTGTGATTGGCGCGGCGCCAATTCTTATAAGTGCGCGCGAAGCCAGCGCGACATCATTGAGAGCCATGGGAAATCTCCAAATTCTTTATGTGTTAAAGGGTGGGTGCAGCCCCGCCTTTGCCATGAAGAGGAAAGGCAAGAGCGTGGACTGCACCCTTGCGAAGCGAGTCCAGAGTAGTTGTTTGCGTCTAAAAGAAACGAACAAAATCTCCGGTTTTGCTTCATGATCGATACTTCCTGAAACTCACTAAAGCCGGGCTTGGCGAGCGCATTTGTGCAAGCCGGATAATGGCCAGCGCTCAAAGCCTTAAGCAGTGTTTTACAACAGAGAGAAAACGATCCGCAGCTATGTTTTACGCATAGGCTGCGATCGTGACACTGCCGCCGGAATTGGCCGTGACGATGTAGAATTTCGTCACAGGGGTTCCATCGGTATCGACATTCGCAATAATCAGATCATTCACACGCAGCATATCGGAAGCCTTATCAAAGTAAGAAGCTACCGTGACATCTGCATCAATGGTGACATAGTGCCAAAGTGTGAAATTGTTGGCGTACGCGAGCACGCTCAAATCAGATGCTGTAAAAGACATTGATTTATCTCCTTAATGTTTGAAGTTGTGTACTGCGCGATTAGTCGGGTGTTTCATCACAATCGATGGTGATGATGCCGTTTTCGTCAATCAAACCTGCACCCTGACTCATCATGTTATTGACGAAGTGGGCGGCGCGGTCGCCATGCCACGAGACATCGGTTTCAACATCTTGGGCTGCGGCGTGACCGACGGAAGTTTTATGATACCAGAAGCAAGAGCGGATATCGTTGGCATCGACCGGCAAACCGGAATGCGGAATAAAGATTGTTCCGAGGAACATCTTGGCTTGTGTGATGGACGCAAATGGCAGCGCATCAGCACCGATGTAATCTGCGTTGACAAATTCATCGATGGCAAGCAATTCGCTCCATTGTTTCCAGCCGACGACACAGAAACGCTGGCCATCATCAGGCACATCTTTTTCACCGAAAGTTTCGAAAGCTTCGAGAATTTTATCCTTGGTCATGCCGACATTGCCATCGGCAATCGTGCTGGCCGATGCGCTGGCCAAAGAATCGATGATCAGTTCATCGGTTTTGCGACCCAGCGCGTTAGCACCGGCGCTGGCGATCACCTGACGTTCATCGATATTGACTTTGAGTTCATCAAGACGGTCGATCCAGTCGCCTGCATAATAGTCCTGCAATGTGACTTCGACGTTGGAGTGATCCAAATTCATCACCGGCACCATGCCGTGGGTGGATTTGGTGGAGGCGGTGCCTTTGCCAATCTTTTGAAAGACCGCTGATGAACCGTTGACATTGGAAATTGTGCGCACTGTGTTCCGCAGTTTGGAACCCTGACGCTGGTAGGCTTCATGCACTTCGCGTTCGAATTGCTTGATGAAAGCCTGATCTATTGTTGTAGACATAGGCGATAACCTTTTCTTTTAAAGTTGCTAAAGGAGTTTGAGGCCCGGCCCTCAAAACAGGTTGTCGCTCAGCGCAGTGAACGGCCATTATCACGGGACCCGCAAGGCATATTTATGCTATTACAGCACCTTATGTTGTCCTGGGGTGAATTCTTATAAAGACGCCACGGGATAGACTCCTGGCGTTGATTGAATATATTGTAGGAATTTATTCCTTTATTGTCAAGGAGAAATTAAGCCCGTATTTGACTTTTTTCTAACACAAGCCCTATAATTGCCATAATTATGTGGATACTAGACACTGTATAGAATTGTAATTTTTACTAAAAACGCTTAGACTGTGCTCTGAGAGGACAGGGATATAAAAAATGTTTGGTCGATTATTTTCATCACTTAAGGCTGATAATAACAACGAAGAGCAAAGTGTGCGCAGACGTCATGCGCGCCGTGATTGCGATCGTTGCGTTACGGTTATCAACGGACAAACTTACCCGGTTGAGAATTGGTCTTTGGGCGGCGTTCTTATCAGTTCCGACGAACGCCAGTTCGGCCTTGAAGATGAAGTCGGCGTGACAATGCGGTTTCGTTTACGGGATAATATCATTGATGTACCCCACTCCGCCGAAGTTGTGCGCAAGACCAAAAACAAAGTGGCATTCCGATTCAAGCCTTTAACACAACAGATACGCAGTAATTTTCAAAATGTCGTTGATGATCACGTTGCTTCCCAGTTTGCCGCCTCGCAAAGTCAGTTTCGTTAAACGCTTTAAAAAGGGACGCGATTAAATCCGCGCCCCATGTCTTAATTTCTATTCGCCATAAACGTTCTTAAAGCCTTCGGTAACCTTGGCGATATGCGCAGGGTCTTTATCGCGCCAGTATTTTGGGTCGCGCATCATGGATTGAAGATCCTGCTCGCCTAGCACAGAAGGATTTTCGCTTTGCTTCTTGAGGCTTGGCTCTTCAGACTTCATCATTTTATAGAGCGCAAGCACCCCTTCGTAGGAACTGGAAAGATTCTCCAAAACATCGGCAGGAACATTTCTCTGACCGAACGCCAGCAATTGACGCGAAACTTCTTTCCATGCTTCCGGGCCGCCGAAATGATTCACGAGTTTTTCCACTTCGCGATCGGCGCTGAAATCCGTGGCGACGGTCTTGATCATCGGCACCATTTTTTCTGCAGCCAAGTCATAGACTTCCTGCACTTGCTCCTGGGTCATACCTTTGGCGTGGAGACGCCGGTTCACTTCGCCGTCGGGTTCAAACAGGCCATGATCACAATTCACACAGTATTCTTCCGGTGATTTTGGTGCAGTTGGACCGGCGGACATTTTCTTTTCCAATTCGGCATAGGAATTGACCAGCGCATCCAGGCGAAGTGCGCCGGTTTCCGGGTTTTTGAATTTCTCCGGAATAATCTCCGGGTCGATATCTTCGATAAGTAGGTTGGTAGTCATGGTTTTTAGTCTCCTTATTTGACAGTCAGAAAATTATTGCGGCTTACGGCCACGGTCGATGAGGCGTAAAATCGTGGCAACCATGGCACGCTGGCCTTCGAGGTAGCGCAGTTGATCGTCACCGACCCCCGGCCCCAGAGCCCGTTGAAACGTCACGACCTGTAAGTGTGCCAGCACCTTTTGGCCGTCGTCGGATGAAAACAGGCGTGCAAAAGCCTTTTCAATTTCGCGCAGCTCCGTTTTACCCGGTTCAGCCGGGGTATAAACCAGACCGCGCTCGGCGGCAGTCATGGGCAATGCGGTGTCTTTTTTAAAAATGTCGAATATCATGCTTGGTCTCCTTGTTGTTGGGGCGTGTCATCAACGGGCGGCGGCTCAACGACTGGCGCGGGTTGTATGAACTGTGACAGATCAATCTGCTGGATATCCTTGCGGATTAAATCGTTGGGTACTCCCAGCGCATCGCCGAGGAAACGCGCTGCTTGCGGCAGGTTAATTGCGGCGCTGGCCTCCGGCCCCATGGCCAGTACGGAAGAAATCCAGCTCAGCGTATTTTGGACATTCTTTTGCCCTTGAGAGCGCGCAAGCGGTGAGCGGTAATCGACTGCGACAAGGCGACCATCGAGTGCAATATCAGGGATTTCACCGCGGCGCTTAAGGATCATAAAGGCACGTTTTATCAACGGCGTTAGAAGCTCGGATTGCAGACGACCATAGGTTGCGCACAGCAAAAGCGACATTTCGGCGCTACGCTCCAGCACTTCGGTAGCTGTCATTTTGGGCGAAGCAATCGGCGCGAGACGATCCGCAAGCAAGGCATGACGGATGCGAGCCTGCAAACTATCGAGAACAAGCTGTGAGACATCAAAGCGCCCCGGCATATCAAGAGGCTGCAATCCCTTGGAGCCAATAGCTTTGGGGATGATGCTGCCGGGAGTGAGTTCAATATTGGCTGGATTAAGTACGCCGTCATCGTCGGCTTGCCAGATTCCGGTCACGGCAATAGAGGCGTTTTTCAGGATCAACTCGACGACTTTGTTTGCGGTTTTAATGTCGGGCAGCGCCTTCATAATCGGTGAGCGACCATAGATTTCGCCAGGGCTTTTCAGCCAGCGGAAAGAAATCATCGGCGATTGTTCGAACGACCCGGCGCTGAGCAAGACAGGTTGATCGTCCTGTTCAATCAAACACGCATGATAGCTGTAAATCAGCCCATCTGGTAGGACGGCTTCGAGAATTTTAAAACGCTCCTGCGGATCGCGCGCGGCGCGGCGCATAATTTCAGAGGGAAGCTCAGAGGCCGGATAACGAGATTTAATTTGCTCCAGCGTGAGTTTCATCAACCGGAATGCACCGTCGAGATGGCCGTTATCGCCCTCTTCCAACACCACATGGGTGAGCGGCGTGGAGGAAAATTTAAAGGCTGAAAAACTGCCGGGCTGTGATTCCTCAAACACTAGCGAAGCGGTGCCGCCGACGATAAGATCAAGATAGCATTGATGGATTTCGACGGCGAAGTTTGAACGATCGAAATGATCCTGAATGGTCTTGGCTGCTTTTTCGAGCACAGGGGCGAGGCGTTCAGATTCCTCATCGCTTAGATCCGGGCCGGCCTTCAGACCAAACCATTGCGACCATGTCGGCGTCAAATTGCCGAGCATGCTGGAAGCCAGTTGATCGGCGGCATCCATGGCGGTGGCGTCATAAATCTGATCAGTTTTGCGCTGACCTGCCATTGGCTGGCCGGTAAAACCGCCGCGTTGCGGCAGAGCGTAATTATAACACTCCTCCCACAGGCTTTCCCAATTGCTTCGTTTCTTTTGCGCGGCTTTGAAGCGATTTAACATGAGCGCCAGCCGGGCCTGAATTTCTTCGGGTTCCAAAGGTTGGTCTTTTGTTATTATAGTGTTTTGCATTGGTTAAACCTCTTTCCTATTCGCCGAGCAAAGTTTTACGCGGACTATGATCTTCGAGTGTGCTGAGCAGACCGCGAAAGCCAGTCAGAACGGTGCCGAAACGGCTGCGTTCACGACCCAGTAAATTCTGGGTGCGTACCTGCGATGCCATTTCCCCGACGCTTACCGCGCTGGCGGCACTTTCAGCCGCGCTTGTGGTCGTGTTGGTGGTTTGCGGAACATAGACGACTTGCGGCGTTGGCCTTGGCACACTTGACCTTGAACTTAAACTTCCCATGCTAAATCTCCTTTCGGGGTAAATGTCTGAACGGTTTGAATGCGTTTTAAATAGCGATAAAGCTGCCAGGGCGTCAGGATCAGGCGCTGGTGAATCCCCAGCACACGTTTGACGGCCTCGACGCAGCTATAAACAGCGAAAGGCGCTGGGCGCGGCGTGCGATTAATCGGTGCGGGCACAACCTTATGACCACGGTCTTTCATCCAGAGCGGCAGATCGAATTCCAGCGGCACACGGTGGACGGTGATGTCGGTATAATTCGACAGCGGATCAATGGTTATCCAGTTGTGACCGTCATTCAGTAAAACTGCACAATGACGAAAACCCGGTTTGAGTATTTTCAGCCATGCTAGGTCGGCATGGCCACTAAACATGACCCAGGCTTTGGTCGTGGCTTGTGATTCAGCATGCGAACTCATTGTACGGCGCCTTCTAAATTCAAATGATAATTCTCATAGAGCATGGCATCTTGCATCCAATCCCGGCTGGCGCTGGGCCCAGGCTCGATGATGCCTTTCTTTTCGAGGACTACGCCTATTCGCTCTAAAGCCTCGTGCCAGAGCTGGAATGCGCGGGCTTCTTTGACGCGGCGATCATCCGGCGCCAAATGCCGCCGCCCGTAATGACGCAGGACCAGCAAGTGATCCCGGAGCAAACGGCGCTGGCGATACAGCCGGTCGAGTACTTTCAAAATATCGAGCGGTTCGCAAGGACGCGGATACAGGCTTTGCCCGGCGACAAAACGTGCGCCGTCGGTGCGAGCTTCCTGCGCGGCGATAAACCAGAACCAAGCTTCTTCCGCATTGTGAAATGGTACAGTGTGCGAAGCGTTGCAGCCTTCTGTTTTTGTTTTATTTTCTGAACTCATCTGCATTCTTCCCCCTTATTTTAGATATAACTGTTCCCTTTATGTTCTCGTTTGTGCTATAAATTTTGTTATGAGTCAAGAATAAAATAAGAATTTATTCCTATTTATTTTTGCGCGTGCAAATGGGACTATTGTCCTATGTTGACTCACAAGAAAATCTGGCTGGCGATCGACAGACTGGCCAATGCATTTGGTTACTCCCCATCGGGACTGGCCAAGCAGGCCGGGCTAGACCCCACGTCTTTTAATAAAAGCAAGCGCCATAGCCCAGATGAAAAACCGCGCTGGCCTTCGACGGAAAGTATCTCTAAGATCCTGTCTGTAACGGGCGCGACGATGAGTGAATTTATCGCGCTGATTGATGATGATGACGAACACTATAAGGCCATATCGGCCATGGACAAGGAAGGAATAGCCAAAAAAACCGCACAGATTTTGCTCAACACAAAATCGGTTTTATTTAATGCGCGCGAGCCTTTCACACTCAAATCAGGCCGTGCAAGCCCGGTATATATTGATTGCCGCCGGCTGATTTCTTTTCCAAAAGAGCGTAGATTCCTGATGGATGCGGGCGCGCAGATGCTAGCCAATGACATCGGCGTAGAAAATATAGACGTGGTTGCAGGCGGAGAAACAGCCGGGATTCCTTATGGTGCGTTTGTGGCCGAGCGGTTGGAAAAGCCTATGATTTATGTGCGCAAGGAGCCTAAGGGCTATGGGCGCATGGCACAGATTGAAGGGCACTTGCCGGATAAAGGTACGCCAAAAGTGGTGCTGATTGAAGATTTACAAACCGATGGTGGCAGTAAAAAGATCTTTGTTGACGCATTGCGTGAAGTAGGCGCACAGGTTGAACATGCCTTTGTCGTTTTTCATTACGGGATTTTTGCTGCCAGCGAACAAAATATGAAAGATATGGGCATTACGCTGCACGCCTTGGCGACATGGTGGGATGTGCTGGCAATGGCCAAAGAGAAAAACTATTTTGACAAGGAAACTCTGGCGTCCGTTGATGCGTTTTTGAACGATCCGGAAAGCTGGGAGCCTACTCATCAAGAGGGCGCTGCATGAAATTAGGATTTTTTGCCGGAAAAAAACCGCGCGCGCAAAAAGCGTTAGAAGAGTTGAAAAGCGCTTATGGGTCTGTGCCGCCCGAAGAAGCCGATACGATTATCGTTTTGGGGGGCGATGGCACGATGCTGCGCGCCTTGCATGCCTTTGCCGATTATCAGGCGCCGTTGTTCGGCATGAATCTGGGTACGCTGGGGTTTTTGCTCAATGAAAGCCGTACAGGCGGTCTGGAAGAGCGGCTGGAAAACGCCAAACGTTTTACCATTCATCCACTGGTGATGGAAGCGATCGACCGCGATGGTCAAAAGCATAACGAGGTGGCGTTTAATGAAGTCTCGCTTTTGCGTGAAACTCACAACTCAGCCAAGATCAAAGTGCATGTTAATGATGACGTGCGGATTAAAGAGCTGGTTTGTGACGGGGTGATGGTTTCTACGGCAGTGGGCAGCACGGCCTATAACTCCTCTGCGGGCGGGCCGATTTTGCCGCTGCAATCCAATATTGTTGCCATGACGCCTATTTCCGCATTCCGGCCACGGCGCTGGCCGGGTGCACTGCTCCACAACAAGAGCAAAATTACGTTTGAAATTCTGCAGTCTATTGAACGCCCGGTCAGTGCGACAGCCGACTCCAAAGAGGTACGCGATGTGAAAAGCGTCGACATTCACGAATCTAAAAAGATTTCGAAAACGCTGCTCTTCGATCCTGAAAACCCGCTGCAAGAAAGGATTTTCAAGGAACAGTTTTTTTCTTAAGATTTTTGTTCGTACTCTGGCGTTTTTATAAGACGTGAATAATGATGTACGCTACAGCGCCTATAAACAAAAAGTACAAACTTCCAAATACAAACTCGATCGCCAAGCCAGCGTAAAATCTCTTTTGGGAAGCGTAGTTTTTTTGTTTAAAACGCCGGGTTCTGTATTCATCAGAAATGATACATCGCAATGGCGCGGTGACGGCTGTAAAAGCCCACCCTATTAACAAAAACTCCCCTACAACACCTAGTAGTGCATGCATGTTATATACTCCAAGGGTTTTAAAAACGTTTTTTAGTTAACTCTCTTTTGTCATTCCGACCGAGCGACAGCGCGTGGAGGAATCTTATCAAACTGATAGCGGATAAGATCCCTCGGCTTTCTGCTTTCCCCGGATCAAGTCCGGGGTCCGCAGAACGAGACGCTCGGGATGACATGGAAAAAATTAAGCTTTCCGCGGTTTACCCGGTTTGACGTCGCGCATACGGCGTTTTTCGGCCAGTTCGTTTTCTATCAGTTCGAGTTTTTCGGCAAGTTGTTCATTGATGCTGCCGCCTTTGACGATGCCGCCTTCGGGGATCAGACCGAGCCTTTGGGCGATATATTGGTAGCCCTCAATCAGATCACCGAGATCAAAACGAAAGCGGTCTTTGTCCAGCTTTTCACCTGTTTTGGCATCCCAGAGACGGCAATTGTCGGGTGAAATCTCATCGGCCAGCACGATATAAAGCTCGCCATGCTCACCATAGATGCGGCCAAATTCAAGTTTAAAATCAACCAGCCGCAGACCGATGCCGGAGAACAGGCCATTGAGGTAATCATTGACGCGCCAGGCCATTGCGACCATTTCTTCAAGCTCGTAAGGATCGGCCCAACCGAAGGTCATGATGTGGTCTTCGCTGACCATCGGATCGCCCAGTTCGTCTTTCTTGTAGTAATATTCAACCAGCGGGCGTTGCAGGATTGTGCCCTCTTCCACGCCGAGGCGCTTACACAAAGACCCGGCGGCGATATTCCGTACAACCACCTCAAGCGGGATAATTTCCACTTCGCGCACCAGTTGCTCGCGCATATTAATGGAGCGCATAAAGTGCGTCGGGATACCGATACCTTCAAGCTTTGTCATCAGATGTGCGGAAATGCGATTGTTCAATACGCCTTTGCCCGCGATAACGTCATGTTTTGCGCCGTTTCCTGCAGTCGCATCATCCTTAAAGTATTGTATAACCGTGCCCGGCTCCGGCCCCTCATAAAGCGTTTTGGCCTTGCCATCATAAATCATTTTTCTGCGCGGCATAGCTCGCTCCTTCTTTGTTCCAAGGCTGCATCATTAAAGCATTTACATGTATATAACAATGGATTTTAGGCGATTCCAATGCTACAAACCATGTTAGAATGTTATTTTCAGTGATAAACGCACATTCAAGAGGTAGAAATGTCATCATTTGACGAACGGAAAGACGCATTTGAAAATAAATTTGCGCATGAAGAAAAACTGGATTTTGCTGTAGAAGCCCGTTGTTCGAAGCTTTTTGGCCTTTGGGTGGCCGAGCAATTTGGTCTTGAGGGTGCGGATGCTAAGACATATGCGATGGAGGTTGTTGAATCCAATCTTGAAGAGCCCGGCTTTGATGATGTTTTACGCAAGGTAAAAGGCGATCTCGAAGGAAAAGACATTGAAATATCGGATCATATGCTCAACACACAGCTTGATATTGCGCTTGAAAAAGCGAGGAAGCAGATTAAGGAGGAAGGCGCATGAAAAGCGCCATCATCCCATTTCCGCATTTAAACATCAAAAAAGCCTCGAAAATTTCGAGGCTTTTATTTTTCCCACTCAAACCCAATCTTGCCGCACTTGGTTGCAATAAGATCGGGTAATCTCCCCATTCAACACGCCTAGCTTTTTGCCTTACTCTTTACATGTTGCAGTGTCTTTATACTCTTTCCAATTTATAGAAGCAATAAAAAATATATTTTAATAGAATGGTTTAGTTAAATTCTATAATTTAAACACTCTTCTGCATTTTTTATTCGGTTCGCATAAAAACGTTTTGCATTTGACTTGTCATTACGCTTGAAGCACCTTACATCTTTTGATGATACAAGCCCTTACGTGAAAGAAAATACCATGGCTATGGATGCAGAAGCGATCAAGACCATGATCACCGCCAATATTCCGGACGCAGAAGTGCGTATTGAAGATTTGCGCGGTGATGGCGATCATTATGCGGCTCATATCACGGCACCGTGTTTTGCGGGTAAAAGCCGGATACAGCAGCACCAGATGGTTTATGGGGCCCTAAAAGGTAAAATGGGGGGCGATCTCCATGCGCTGTCGATCAAAACGTGCGCTCCAAAAGAAGGTTAACACTTACAAGGAAAGAATTTTAACGATGCAAAATGTTTTATTTGAACGCATTCAAAAGGAACTGGATGATCATGATGTGGTTTTGTTCATGAAGGGTGAAGCGGCTTTTCCACAATGCGGCTTTTCCTCTCTGGTGGTGCAGGTTCTTTCGCAGCTAGGCGTCCCGTTTAAAGACATCAACGTGCTGGAAGACAGCGATCTACGTCAGGGGATCAAGGATTTTACCAACTGGCCGACTATTCCGCAGCTCTATGTGAAGGGCGAGTTTATCGGTGGGTGCGACATTGTCCGCGAGATGTATGAAAGCGGCGAACTACAGCATCTATTCGATGAAAAAGGCGTTAAAGCCGCCTAACGGCTCACCTTCGTATCGGGATGCAGACTGCAGCTCATCATCAGGCCGAAACCGATGAGCGCAGCGAGCATTGAGGTACCTCCATACGAGATCAGCGGCAAGGGCGCGCCGACAACCGGGATTAACCCCATCACCATTGCGATATTGATAAACACATAGAGCGAGAAATTCACACTCAGGCCCAGTGCCAGATAACGTGCGAAATTCTGGCGCGATTTAAGTGCGATCAACAACCCGTAGAGCAAAATCAAACCAAAGAGCATAAGCAGGATTACTCCACCAAAGAGCCCCTGCTCTTCCGCCCAAAGCGTGAAGATAAAATCGGTTTGTTTTTCAGGCAGGAAGTTGAGGCGGCTTTGCGTGCCTTCCAAGAAGCCTTTGCCGTTTATCCCGCCGGAGCCGAGCGCAATTTTCGACTGGGTGATGTGATAGCCGGCGCCAAGCGGATCGCTCTCCGGGTTGAGGAAAGTCAGCACGCGTTGTTTCTGGTAATCATGCATAAAATGCCAAGCTACCGGAATACTTGCCAGCGCCAAAACGCCACCGCCGATATAAAGCCAGATTGAAGCGCCGGCCATGAATAGCATGGCCGCACCAACCATCACAATCATCAGTGAAGTTCCCAGGTCCGGCTGTAACAGCACCAGTGCAACAGGCGCGAGAATAATCAGTGTCGGGATCACCAGAAACGGCAAGCGGCGCATATCGTCAATCGTGGCCGCGTGGAAGTAGCGTGCCAGGGCCATAACCACCACGATTTTCATAAGTTCAGATGGCTGAAGCTGCATAAAACCCAGATTAATCCAACGCTGCGCGCCCATGCCAACGTGGCCCATAATTTCAACAATAATCAGCAGTCCCAACCCCAGAAAATACAAAGGCCATGTCAAACGGAACCACCATTTCAAGTCGATCATCGCAATGATCACCATCCCTATTGCTGCGATGCCAAAGCGCATCATCTGTTTGGATGCCCAAGGTGAAAAATTGCCCCCCGCAGCAGAATAGAGTGCAGCGAAACCGATACAAGATACCGCTGTAATTAATAGTATAAGCCCCCAATTGAGATGCTTGAGTTTTTCGAACATGTTTTGATCGGTGTGGAGTCTGATGGAATGGCGCATAATTATGCTGGCTCCTTCGATTTGAGCCGCGATGCGGTACCTTGCGTCTGCCCGTGAACAGGCGTGGCGCCAGGATTGCGCTTTTGCGTTTCAATCAGCAGGTCTCGCGCCAAAGGCGCCGCCGTGCGCGAGCCACCAATGCCATGTTCTACCACGACAGAGGCTATATAACGGGGATTTTCCAGCGGCGCATAGCCGACAAACAGCGCATGATGACGGCTTTTCCATTGTAGTTCTTCATTCTTAATGCCGGACATGCGCTGCTTCATGGTAATGCGCTGAACTTGTCCGGTACCGGTCTTTCCACCAAAGGCCAATGCCGGATCCTCTGCGCGTGAACCATAGGCTGTGCCCTTTTCATCGTTAACCACGCGGTCCATTCCGGTTTTGATCAAATTCAAATGCTCCGGGCTAATACCCAGTTTTGGCCACCCACTTTCAGGCATAATATTTTTCGCCAGCCCATCGGCCGTGACCCAAGGTTTAACGGCATAACCGCCATTAACGAGGCGCGCGGTCATAACAGCAAGCTGGAGCGGTGTAGCCTGCAAATACCCCTGACCGATGCTGGCCACAACGGTTTCACCTGGCTGCCATTTTTGACCGATTTTGCCGCGTTTCCAAGCCTTATCAGGCACCAGCCCGGCGCGTTCTTCGGTGAGTTCAAAGTCAAGACTTTGCCCCAAACCCATCATGCGGGCGACATGCGCAATTTTGTCTATCCCGACTTTTGTCGACAATTCGTAAAAATATACATCGCAAGACATTTGCAGCGCTTTACGACAATCAACCCAACCATGGCCTCCACGCTTCCAGCAGTGAAAGCGATCACTCCCGAGTTCGTAATGGCCTTTGCAAAAGGCTGTGGTGTTTTCTGTTACGGCGCCTGCTTGCAGCCCCGCCAGCAGGCTGATCATTTTGAAGGTTGATGCGGGCGGGTATTGCCCTGAAACGGCCTTGTTGGTCAACGGATGGGCGGGATTAGCCAGCAACTCCTCCCAAAAGGCCGCCGAAATGCGCGAGGTAAAAGCGTTGGGGTCGAAAGACGGTGCGGAGGCCAGCGCATAAACTGCGCCGCTATGGGCATCCATGACCACAGCCGAGGCGCTTTTTTCCTGTGACAGACGTCCTTGCATAAAACGTTGAAGCTCGCCATCAATCGTGAGCGTTATGCGCTTACCGTTGCGGCTTTGATTTTTTTTAAGCTCGCGCACTTCACGTCCAACGACGTTCACTTCGACTTCAGCCTGACCGGCACTCCCTCGCATTTCCAGATCAAAGCGCTTTTCGATTCCGGTTTTACCGATTTTAAAGCCAGGAAGGCTTAAGAGCGGATCATCACCGACATCGTTTTTGCTGACTGCGCCGACATAGCCGACCAAATGGGCTGTAGCCTCCTTAAACGGATAGGTCCGGCGTTTGCCTGCATCGGTGCTTAAGCCTGGCAAATCCGGCAAATTGACCTCAATTTTTGCGACATCCTTCCAACTCAAATCATCGGTGATTTCAATCGGCACGAATTTTGCGGTTTTCCCGGCTTCTTTAAGAACGGCCTGAATATCGTCTTCGGACAACTCAATCATCCCTTGCAAGCGCCGGAGCGTTTGCTCGATATTCGCGGCCTGCTCGGGAATAATCAGCGCCCTGAAATTCTGGGCATTGACCGCCAGAGGCACACCAAAACGGTCGACAATTTCACCGCGCACGGGTGAGAGCACTTTCAGGTTGATTCTGTTTTTATCGGATAAGGTTTTGTAGCGAGCTCCCTGTGAAATCTGCAGCCACGCCAGCCGCCCGCCGAGTACGCCGAGCAGTGCGCCCTGCAATCCGGCGATGACAAATGCGCGGCGTGTAAAAACCCGAACCTGATCCTGATTTTTTTTCATGTGTCTAATTATAAGGTCATATCGGTTTTTTGCGACCCTATTCTGGTTTTACTGCGGCTGATTGGTGCGGGCAAAATCTTGTGTGAAAGATGCAAGAACAGATACAGCACCGGAAAGAGTACTATACCCAGAACATAGGATGAGACGAAATCGCGCACGGGCATCCATTGCAGGCTTAGTAAACATGACATGCTCCATTGAAAAATATGGAAGATTGCTGCCAATGCGGCAAAGCCCATCCATATAACCATGAAGGACTGACCGGTCAGAAATCGTCTTTGATCGACGACGACTATGCGCCCCAGCAGGAACAAAATGGCACTCAAACCCAAATATGGCATGCCTGTGATGAGATCAAGCAACAGGCCTATAGCAAAAACGAGCCAGGGCGGCAGCAATGTAGGGCGGTAAACAGACCAGTAATAAATTGCCATCAACAATAATGGCGCCTGAAAAAAAACGGCCAATGGGTAGGGAACGCTCACAACACTGAGAATGAAGATCATCGCCAGCACGGCGTAGGGCACGAGCATGCGCGCGATGAACTCCATTTTGTCTGTCAGGGATTCATAAGGGCCCATATCAAGTTTGCCTGCTCAGGTTTTGGACAATAAAAAAGAGCCTATCAGGCTCTCGACGATTTTTCATTGAAAAAGGTTTTAAAAAAGTCCTGTCAACTCTCACACTAAGCCTATTGCAAAAGTAGGATAATTTTGTAACAGGTCCTCATGATGCGAGTGTTAAGGACAACTATTTTCGGGTTTGGTGAAAACAGGTTGGTAGTCGTCCGTGACATCCATACACATGCAAGGTGTCAAACTTTTCCCGCTCTGGGCAAAGTACATACAAGGCGTGCTTATATTTTCTATCCAGAAAAGTTTTTCACCATCAGGTGTAAAATTAAATGCGTATTTATGTGTTTTGTCTTCGACAACAGAGGTGGTCTCGGTTCTTCGGCCAGCTTTGCGGCGAAGTTAAGCTACGATCGGTTGGTTATTGTCATGCCGCCTGCCTGTGGTTTTGTTTCTCCGGGTGAAGGGCGCGGCCGCCGGAGCCGTTAGGCGGAGGCGGCAAGCCCGAGGCCGGAGAAACAAAATTTCGTTCATCATAAACGTCGTCCGGGGTTTGTCCATCAAATACCGAATGCGGCCTCTGCGCGTTGTAAAACGCCAGCCAGCGCCCGATATCCCGCCTGGCTTGCAGGCCGCTCTCGAACGCGTTCAGATACACGCATTCATATTTCAGACTCCGCCACAGCCGCTCGATGAACACATTGTCCATCCAGCGGCCCTTGCCGTCCATCGAGATCGCGATCCCGTTTTCTTTCAGGACGCCCGTCCACGCGTCCGCCGTGAACTGGCTGCCCTGATCGGTATTGAAGATCTCCGGCGGCCCGTAGCGGGCGATGGCTTCCTCCAGCGCCTCCACGCAAAAGCGCGTTTCCATCGTGTTCGACAGCCGCCAGGCCAGCACCTTCCGGCTGGCCCAGTCCATGATCGCTACCAGATACAAAAACCCGCGTTTGACAGGGATGTACGTGATATCCGCGCACCATACATGGTTCGGGCGGGTGATCGTGAGCCCCTTGAGCCGGTAGGGATAAATCCGGTGGCCGGGATGCGGCATCGAAGTGCGCGGCCTTTGATAGACCGCCTCGATTCCCATCAGGCGCATCAGACGCCGCACGCGGGTGCGGCCTACCTCGTACCCCTGACGGCGCAGATGCCGGGCCATCTGACGGGACCCGTAAAACGGGGTTTGCAGGAATTGCGCGTCAATCAGCCGCATCAGCGCCAAATTGTCCGCGCTCTCCCCGCGCCGCTCGTAATACCAGCCAGAGCGGCTGATCCCCAGCAACCGGCACTGCGCCGCGATGCCGATATTGTCATTGGACGGGTCTACCATTTCCTGCCGCCCCCGGACCGCAACCGGGCGGAGGCATCGGCTAAAAAATCACGTTCCACTGTCAGCTGTCCGATCTTGGCGTGCAAGTCCCTGACCTCGGCGTTATGCGCGTCCGCTCGCGATTCCAGCTTGCCCGCAAAACCCGCCTCCAGCGCAGCCAGAGCCTCCTTCTTCCAACGGTGAATGACCGTCGCATGCACCCCGTAACGGGATGACAGCTCCGTGATCGGCGCGTCCTCCCGCAACGCCGCCAGCGCAACCTGCGCTTTAAACTTCGCCGGGTAGTTCTTCCTTGTCTTACTCATAATCCATGACCCTCCTTCGGTCATAGATCGTAGCTTAACTCACTGTCCGAATTCTTGGGACCACCTCTACCAGACCTTACTCTCGTTTTTCGGACGCGAAGTAATGATGATCGCGCCAGAAACAGGTTCAGATTGGATGTTTTCGAGTTCTGAGTGCAGAAGACGATCTATTTTTGCAACATAGTCAAGATGGGCAGCTTGATCGCTTAACCGGTATTTCATAACAGGGTCTGGAAGATAGAGAAACACATAGTCGCTAGTTTTATCTTCCGCTTCGACTGTTCCCGAAGATACAATAAAGAGCGCTATTGAAAGCGCACATGTCAGTATTATTTTGGTGTGTATAAATATAGACAAGTCTCTCCTTGTATAGCATGAAATATTCCTAAAACCCACCGGGGCGCAAGTTCGGATCTTCGGGTTTATTGACAATGCGCACATGCATCAGGCGGTTGAAATTGGCGAACGGCTCGATCACGATTTCTCCCCGGGTGTCGCTGACCACACCAACGGGCAAGCCGACCGGGAATACGCCACCAACGCCGGATGTCACCACCCGCGCACCCTTTGAGACCTTACTTTCGGGTGGCAAGTGAACCAGAGTGCCTTTTTGGTCGTTCTGCCCGGCGAAGATCGCGTGCTGGCGGCTGCCTTCCACAAGAACCGGTACGCGCGAGTTCATATCGGTGATCAACAATACACGGGCGCTGCGTTCTCCCGCCTCAACAACCCGGCCAATCAGGCCGTCGGCGGCTATAACGGCCTGACCTTTTTGTACGCCATCGACGCGTCCGGCGGAAACCAGCAGGCTTTTGGCAAAGGTGTTCGTGCTGTCCGATAAAATGCGCGCGGTGATGTATGTGTGCGGCGTATCGAGTTTTACATTCATGAGTTCGCGCAGGGATTTGTTTTCCGCTTCGAGCAAAAGCGCGGTTTGATACCATTCGCGCAGCTTGGTGTTTTCTTCAAGCAGACGGGCATTTTCAGCCTGGAGCGCGGCCAGCCCGGTGACATCGCGAACGAAAATGGCCGCTTTTTGCAGGGGCGCAGAAACAATGTTCAGGACGGGCGCCGCCGCATCTGCCGCGTTCACACGCAGACCAGAAAGCGCTTGGGGGTGAAATGTTGAGACCGCAAGCAACCCTACAGACATTAGAACCAGAAGCCCCGTCGCCCCTACGGCAGAGAATAAAGGAGGGAGCGCTACACCTGAAAAGGCTTTTGAACCTAACCCACCACCAATTTTTTTTGTACGGCGCTTCACGGTAAAAATCTTTTTTATGATTTACGTGTTTAAAACTTTATTCAAGGTAACCAAGGCAAGATGTGTAATGCAATCCCGCTTTTACGATCATACAAGAAAAAGTGTTGGGGCTAAAGTATTTAAGAGTTAATGTTTAGAGTGTTTATATCAGTATTTTAGCTGCTTTAGAAGCTGTTCGTGGTTGCCGCCATTGAAGCGCCATTCTGCCTCCTTCAAGAACCAGTAAAAATTCTCCTGTTTGATGCCGTTAAATTTGTGCATCTGGCGCTTGGCCTGATTCCAAAAATTTTCTATCCCGTTGATGTGGTTGCGTCCGTCTGCAAACAGGTTTGAATGATTGATGCGCCGGTGATGAAAATCTGATACATCAAGTGCGTTATACCCCCTGAAAGCACCTGTATAAACGATGCTGTCGGGCGTGACTTTTTCCTGAATGATCGGTAGCAACGTCTCCGTCTTTGCGTTCGGAATAATGGCGGTGTAAACCTTGCCGCCGCGCTTTAACAAGCCAAAAACCGCAACTTTCCCTGCTGCGCCACGACCGCGTCTGCCTTTGCGTACACCGCCAAAATAACTCTCGTCCGCTTCGACTTCATCAGACAGATCATAACTTGGCTGCTTGCTCGCAATCAGTTGGCGCAGACGCATGTAAAAACGGATCGCTGTGTTGGCCTGAACGCCGACAATCTCCGCTGCCGCACGTGCCGTTGAACCAGCAACGAAATGTTCTATCAACCTTGCCTGTTGGCGGGGCGTTAATCTGCTTTTGCGTTCGTACATCGTAGCCATTTATACAACCTTGATCAGGTCTTAGCTACTTCAGCCCCAAAATTTAAGCTTAATGCTCTAAAGCCTTGATAATATTCTCGGTCATTTTTTTGGCATCGTCCAAGAGCATCATGGTCTGGTCTTCAAAAAAGAGCGGATTGTCGATTCCGGCATAACCGCTGCCCAGGGAGCGCTTCACAAACAGGACTGTTCGAGCTTTTTCTACGTCCAGCACCGGCATACCATAAATCGGCGAACCCGAATCGTTTTTGGCCGCAGGGTTAGTGATGTCGTTTGCCCCGATGATATAAGCCACGTCTGCCTGTGCAAAGTCACGGTTGATGTCTTCCATCTCGAACACCTCGTCATAAGGCACGTTGGCTTCGGCCAGCAGCACATTCATATGCCCAGGCATACGCCCCGCCACCGGGTGAATCGCATATTTGACATCCACCCCTTCTTTTTTAAGGATATCCGCCATTTCTCGCAAAGCGTGCTGAGCCTGCGCCACTGCCATGCCGTAGCCGGGAACGATAATAACTTTCGAGGCATTTTTCATGATATAGGCCGCGTCCTCAGCTGAGCCGATTTTGGCATTACGGTCCCCATGATCGTGCTCGGTACTGGCCGACTGCTCACCGCCAAACCCACCAAGAATAACGTTCATGAAACTCCGGTTCATACCCTTACACATAATGTAGGATAGAATTGCCCCGGATGCCCCGACCAGTGCGCCGGTGATAATCAGCAAATTGTTATGCAGCGTAAAGCCGATCCCGGCCGCCGCCCAGCCGGAATAGGAGTTCAGCATCGACACGATCACGGGCATATCCGCCCCGCCGATCGGGATAATCATCAAAACGCCCAAAGCCATAGACAGCAGGGCCACCAGCCAGAATATAAAGCTGCTCTCAGTGGTGCACAGGATAAGGATGAGTAGCAAAAGCAGCGCGCCCAACATGCCGTTCAGTGCGTGCTGCCCGCCGAATGTAATCGGTTTGCCTGACATGCGCCCCTCCAGCTTCGCCCAGGCAATGATCGAGCCGGTAAAGGTAATCGCCCCGATCGCCAGCCCCAAAGACATTTCAACCATGCTCGCAAAATGAATATCGTTCTTTGTGCCGATCCCATAGGCTTCTGGTGTGTAAAAGGCCGCCGCCGCCACGCACACCGCAGCCAATCCCACGAGTGAATGAAAGCCGGCCATAAGTTGCGGTAAATTGGTCATGTCGATCGTGCGGGCAATATGCGCGCCAACAGCGCCGCCAATGCCGATTCCTATCAAAATCCAGAATGTGCCGCCAACTTGCGGCAATAACAATGTCGTGACAATCGCCAGCGCCATGCCGATCATGCCAAAAGTTAAGCCCTGACGCGCGCTTTCAGGATGCGACAACCCGCGCAGAGCCAGGATAAACAGCATGGCAGAAGCGATATAGGCAAGAGCTGAAAAGGTTTCCATCGCTTATGATCCCTTCTTCTTAAACATCGACAGCATCCGGCGCGTAATAATAAAACCGCCGAAAATATTCACCGAAGCAAAGATCACGGCCAGAAACCCCAGCAGCGAAAAGCCTTCTTCCTTGGGCCAGACGGCCATAATCGCCCCGACAATAATCACCGAAGAAATCGCATTCGTAATCCCCATCAATGGTGAGTGAAGGGCAGGCGTTACCCGCCACACAACATGATAGCCGACGAAACATGCCAGAATAAAAACCGTCAGGCCTGTAATCAAAAACGGCTGGCCGTGAACCATGTCAGCCTGCACAGCTTCAGCCGCCTGAATCGTTGCCTGTTCAATCTGGTCCTTAACCGCATTGCCCTGTTCTATAAGCTCTTTAAGGCTTTCGCTTGGTGTGCGTTGAGTATCAGGCATTATTTTTTCTCCTTTTTGTTGGCGGAGGTTTTCTTCGCAGGAGCTTTTTTAGCCGCTGGCTTTGTTTTCTTTTCGGATGGCTTTTCTTCAGAGGCCTGCTTTTTAGCTGTTTTGGCTTCAGCCTTTTTAACCGCAAAATTAGGATGAATAATCTCGCCATCTCTGCTCAGGGCGATTCCCTTGATAATTTCATCGTCCCAATCAATCGCAAGCTTGGAAGTTTCAGAATCAATAATCAGTTTTAAAAGATTGAACAAATTCTTGGCATATAAAGCAGAGGCATCTGCCGCCAATCGGCTCGGTACGTTTGCGTGACCAACAATAGAAACACCGTGTTTCTGCACCACTTTGCCCACGCTTGAACCGGCGCAGTTGCCGCCGGCCTCAACGGCTAAATCCACAATGACGCTGCCGGGCTTCATCGATTTAACGGAAGGCTCATCAATGAGTTGTGGGGCAGGGCGCCCAGGAATAAGCGCTGTTGTAATCACAATATCCTGCTTGGCAATATGCCCGGCAACCAGTTCGGCCTGCCGCTTCTGATAGTCTTTCGACATTTCCTTGGCGTAACCACCGGCAGTTTCAGCCTCCTTAAACTCTTCATTTTCCACAGCGACAAAAGACGCACCGAGTGATTCAACCTGCTCCTTCGCCGCCGGGCGCACGTCCGTAGCGCTGACAACCGCGCCAAGCCTGCGCGCAGTTGCAATGGCCTGTAAGCCCGCAACACCTGCACCCATCACAAAAACTTTGGCTGGAGGAATAGTGCCTGCCGCTGTCATCATCATCGGAAATGCCCGCGCATAATGCTCAGTAGCATCCAAAACGGCCTTATACCCGGCCAGATTGGACTGGGATGACAAAACATCCATGCTCTGCGCGCGTGATATGCGCGGCACCAGTTCCATCGCAAAGGCGTTAATCCCGGCTCTGGCTAAATTGGAGACAAGATCGGCATTGCTGTACGGCGCAAGTAAAGCAATGAGGAGTGCCCCTTTGGGAATGCTTTTAAGTTCGTTTTCATTAGGGGCCTGTACCTTGAGAACAATATCGGCATTCTTGTATAAATCTTCCAATCCTTTTGAGATTGTGCCGCCACTGGCTTTATAAGTCTCATCCGTGATAGACGCGGCTTCGCCAGCACCGCTTTCTATCATAACAAGTGCGCCCATATCTTTGAGCTTTTTAACAGTCTCAGCAGAAGCCGCAACGCGTTTTTCATTTGCAGCCGTTTCCTTTGGTATGGCGATTTTTAATCCCACGGTAATTAGTCCTTGTTAAGTTTAAGAGCAGTTACATGCACTTAGAGTTTCTACGGAGATGAGGTAAAAGATGCCCGATCTTTATAGCTTTGTGAAGGGGCAAAACAAAATATATCCAGACCAATTCAAGCCTTATTTTAGATCTGCGCTGGCACAACATAATACACGCTATAGATGTTCATGTGCCTTAGCCCTTGTAAAACGGTGCGTTTTTATTTAGATTCTAATATAGCGATGGGCGTTCGCCTCCGCTTCATTAAACTGCTCTGGTTTATGTCTAACGTGCGTTGTTTTTAATATGCGTTTAAAATTTTTATCGCTTTTCAGTGGAGTATGCCTTGTGGGTGTGCCGTGCACCTCTTTCGCAGAAACACTCCAACAGGCCGTGTCCATCACACTTTCGCAGCATCCGCAGGTGGAAAGCGCGCAGGCTGCTTTTGGCCGTTCCCAGCAAGAGCAAAAGGAAGAATTCTCCGCTTATTTTCCTGAGCTAAACGTTACAGCCACAGGTGGACGGATTTATGGTGACAATAGTACCTCTCGGGGTTTAAGCGTCACGCGAGGTACGGGTTATTCTTACTTGTGGGAAGGCTCTGTTTCTGCGCGCCAAAAGATTTTTGACGGTATGGAAACCCGTAACCGCGTTGGCGCGGCGCGTTCTCAGGTCAAAGCCGCTGAACTGGCGCTGGTTGATGTGCGTGAAAATCTGGCCTATCAAACGGCGCAAACATATCTAAACCTGCTGCGTGTACAAAAAGGACTCGCGTTGCTCAATGGTCAGCAAAAAACCGTTGCCGAATATCTACAGCGCATCCGCACGATGGTTGAGGATGGCGCTGCCGATGAGGCGGAACTGCAGCAGGCGCGCGATGTCTCTATCATCCTTGATAATTTTATTGCCGATTATGAAGGACAGGCCAGAGCGCTCGAATCTGATTATTTGGAACTGACCGGTCATTTGCCGGAAAGCGCATTGACGAATCCTGAACTTGCCGTTGATCAGATTCCGCAAGACCTTGAAAACGCCTTGATCTTTGCAAAAGAAAAACATCCACTGTTGCGCGCGGCGCAGTTCCGCTCACGCTCGGCCGAGCAGGGCATGGAGGCGGAAAAAAGCACCTATGTCCCAAAATTTGACGGGGAGCTCTCGTTTCTGAAAAGTGATAAAGCCGATGTGATAGGCGGTGAAGTCGAAGACGGGCGAGCCGTTGTACGCATGAATTGGGGGTTTGAGACCGGAGGCGCCCAAAAGGCGCGCATCAAGCAGCGCACCTACGATTACAAAGAATCACAGGCACGTATCACGGAGATTGAGCGTCAGGTTGAACGCGCAATTCGTCAGGCCTATGCAGAGCAAGAGACTGCACAGCGCCAGCTTGAAAACCAGAAACGGCGCCAGGACCTGAACAAAAAACTCCTTGAAACCTATGAGGTGCAGTTCGAAGGCGCGCGTATTTCGGTGCTGCAATTGATGCAGGCTGACAATCAGGCGCTGCTCACCAAGCTGGAAACAGAAAACGCGAAAAGCCGCGTTTTGATTGCACAATATGGTATATTGGCGGCGATGGGGCGCTTGCAAGAGGCGATGAATATTCAGCTTGCCGCTTCGCATCCGCGCCATGAAAAATAAAGTCTAAAATAAGGGGCCGTCTGGCTTTTTTAAGAATCCATGACAAAAAATGCGCCAGATAAAAAAGATAAAAAAAAGAAGCCGTCGCAAAAAACAGACGACCTCTTAGAGTGTTTGGTTTTTTTGACAGCGCATTATGGCCGCGCCAAATCCGCCCGCGCATTGACCTCGGGGCTGGCCTACAACGGGCACTCTATGCACCCTGACCTTTTCACTGAAGCGGCGCAGCGGTTAGGCTTGCGCACACAAGTGGTAAAAAAAGCGAAAATCACCGATATATCCGAAGCTGTACTGCCTGCAGTATTAATTTTGCAAGGCAAGCGTGCCTGTGTGCTGCTTTCCGGTTCCAGAACACCGGAAATCTACGACCCTGGTACGGGGAGGAAAAAACAGGTCAAACTGCGCGAGCTTCAGCAAGACTACGCCGGGTATTGCATCCTCACTCAGGCACTGCCCGAATTCACAAATCCTTATGCCGCCGCCTCTGAAGAGGATCACCGGCACTGGTTCTGGTCACTGATCAATCAGAACAAAGGCATTTTTGCTATGGTGCTGCTTGGCGCGGTTTTTATTAATCTGTTCGGTCTGGCTAGCCCACTCTTTATTATGAATGTGTATGATCGCGTTATCCCGAACAATGCCATCGAAACCGGTTGGGCTCTGGGCATTGGTGCGTTGGTTGTGTTCGTATTTGATTTGATTATGCGCTCCCTTCGTGCGTATCTCCTCGATCTGGCCGGTCGCCGGGTGGATGTTATCGCCACGCGCCGGATTTACGATCAGGTCCTGAATATGCGTTTGTGCGAGCGGCCTAAATCCAGCGGCGCGTTTGCTAATATGTTGCGCGATTTTGATTCGGTCCGCGATTTCTTTACTTCTGCCACCATCACCGCGCTGGTCGATTTGCCTTTCACGTTGTTCTTCTTGTTCATTATTTACAAGCTCGGCGGCATCATCGCTTTTATTTTGCTCGGTCTGCTGGGCGCTGTATCAGTGATTGGTCTCATTCTGCAAGTCCCGTTAAAAGCACTGGTACGCAAGGCTGCGCGATCTGCCGAAGCCAAGCACGGTATGCTTGTTGAAACCATTCACGGGCTGGAAACGATTAAGGCCATCGGCGCCGACGGAGCGTTCCGTGCACGCTACGGTGCTCTGGTTGGAGAAAACGCAGCTTACGGTCAATCTTCGCGTATGGTTTCTGGCTTGGGGATTAACGCGGCCACCTTTATTCAGCAAATCGCCTCTGTGGTGATTGTGCTGAGTGGGATGTACTTGGTCGCCGATGGAGCGCTGACCGTTGGCGGACTGATTGCCTGCGTCATTCTTTCGGGCCGCGCTCTTGCCCCTGTCGGCCAGATTGCCAACCTGCTCACGCGTTACCATCAAGCCAGCGGCGCTTTGGCGACGCTCGATGGCATTATGAACAAGCCGGTGGAACGTCCTGCAAGCCGCAACTTTCTGCATCGCCCTGACATTAAAGGAAAGATCACTTTCGATCAGGTTGGTTTTGAATATCCCGGAGTTAAACGCGCCGTGCTCGATAAGGTCAGCTTCACCATCAATCCCGGCGAGCGCGTGGCAATTATTGGCCGCATCGGTTCTGGCAAAAGCACAACCGCGCGGCTAATGATGGGGCTCTACGAACCAACCGCCGGGCACATTCTCGCCGATGATACTGATTACCAGCAGATCGACCCGGCGGATCTGCGGCGCTCTTTGGCCTATATCGCTCAGGATGTCGTGCTTTTTACCGGCTCTGTGCGCGATAATATTGCTGCCAGCTGCCCTTCGGCCAGTGAAGAGGACATTCTTGCCGCCGCCAAGGCCGCAGGTGTGCATGAATTCGTCTCCCGCCATCCGATGGGCTACGATGCGCCTGTCGGTGAACATGGCGAAGGGCTTTCTGGTGGACAGCGCCAGGCCATCGCACTGGCCCGCGCCATGCTGATCAAACCTAAAGTCCTGATTTGCGATGAGCCGACAAACGCTATGGATATGCAGGCCGAGGTCGCATTCAAATCCTATGTTGAAAATGAAATTGAGGGCAAAACCTTTATCCTGATCACCCATAAACACACAATGTTAGAAATGGTTGATCGCCTGATTTTGCTCGATCAGGGGCGGCTGATTATGGACGGTCCGCGTGAAGAGGTCGTCGCCGCGCTGCAATCTGGAAAAGTGCAGGTGCAAGGATGAGCCTGTTTGAACCGAAAATCAAAGAAACCGATTTCATGTCCGAACTCGACGCGGCCACGAAAATGCGCCCTGCGACTTCAGCGACATTAATGTTGTTTTCCATTATGGCGCTGGTTGTGTTCGGAATTGTCTGGGCCGGGCTTACCCATGTTGAGGTTTTGACCCGCGGGCAGGGGCAGGTGGTTCCATCTCAGGATGTTCAGATCGTTCAAAGTCTTGAAGGTGGGATTGTTGAAGCGTTGTTAGTAGGGCCTGGCGATCTTGTAAGCAAAGGACAAGTGCTCATGCGTCTGAGCGACGTGCAGTTCTCATCCGAAGCACGCGGCACCGAAGCCCGGTTCTTGGGACTGGAGGCTAAGAAGGCGCGCCTCACTGCTGAGGCCAGTGGTGAAGATTTTAAAGTGCCGCCAAAGGTCGCGGGAAAAGCGCCGCAAGTCGCAGAGAATGAAAAAGCGCTCTACGAGTCCAGACAAAAAGAACTGCAAAATGCCTACGCGATTCTGGATGACCGCATCGCCAAGGCCAATGCTGATATGGCGGAAGTAAACGCGCAGATCAATCGCTTTTCCTCCAGCCGTAAATTGCTCAATGATGAACTTGCCATCACGCGCGATCTGGTCAAAAAACGCGCCGTGCCAAAGCTCGACGAAATTCGCCTGAACCGCGAAATTGCCGATATAAGCGGCCAGATCAACGCGCAAAGTCAACGCCGCAAATCCTTGCAGGCTGAACTGGCCGTGGCGAAAAAAGAACGCGAAAGCCAGCTTGATAAGTTTCGTTCGCAGGCTTTAGGCGAACTGGGCGCCGTTGAAACCGAAATTTCCTCACTGCGCGAAAGTCTCAAATCCATTGGCGATCGCGTTGATAGGCGCGAGGTTAAAGCCCCTGTTGATGGCATTGTCAATAATATCGCCGTCAAAACGCTCGGCGGCGTGGTCGAACCGGCAATGCAATTGGTCGAAATCGTACCCGTTGATGAAGAGCTTAAAATCATCGCCCGCATCCAGCCCAATGAAATCGCCTTCATTCGCCCCGGCCAGCCCGCCAAGGTTAAAATCACGGCCTATGATCCACAAAAATATGGGGCACTAGAAGGAGAGTTAGTGCGTATTGGCGCGACCTCAGGCCGTGATCGGGAGGGGGGAACGTTTTTCGAAATCGAAGTGCGCACTGACAAGAACTATCTTGGCAGCGCAAAAAATCCATTGCCGATAACGCCTGGTATGGTCGCCGATGTCGAGGTGATCACCGGCAAGCGTACGATCCTTGAATATCTTCTTAAGCCCGTTCTGCGCGCCCGCCAGCGCGCCTTTACGGAGCAATAGAGCACGATGGGTCGTCTTCTCACACATCGCTGGATACACTTTATATTACTTTTTGTCCTCCTGCTTGGCGCGGTCTATTACAGCGGCTCACAAGCCCGCTGGCGCAAGGAAATGCAGGCACTGGTTTTTGATGAGTTGAACACCATGTATCCGCGCGAAGAAAGCGGGCAGGTGCTGATCATTGATATCGACGACGATTCCCTGATGAAAATCGGCCAATGGCCGTGGCCACGTACCTATGTTGCAGATTTAGTTACGAACCTTACGACATTAGGAGCAAAGGCCATCGCTTTTGATGGTGTGCTGGCCGAAGCCGATCGCTCTTCACCGCGTTTTGTTGCGCAGAACTTGCCGCGCGAAGAACGTTTTAAGGCTCTTGAAGAAGAGATCAGGAGACTGCCCGATCATGACGATATTCTGGCTAAGGCTATAAAGGACTCCAGAATTTTTATATCTGCTTTTACCTATGCAACCTATTCTCAGACCCCCCGTAAACCCAGATTATCCAAACAGATATTGGTAAAAAAAACGCAAGAGCAAGAATTTCTAAAACACTCGGAAGGTTTTGAAAAAGCTGCAGTATTTTTGCCAAACCTCGAAAAAGCTTCTGCCGGGAACGGCAGCTTTATGGCCAGCCCGGATTTTGATGGAGTTTTGCGCCGCACGGGTATGATTTTTAACGATGGAAAAAAACTGTATCCGTCTTTAAGCCTCGAGACTTTGCGTGTCGCTCACGACCCCAAATCCTATATCAGGATTGAAGAAAATCCCGATTACAAAATCAAAAAGATCAATACGCGCTATCTTATAACCGTCGGCGATCACATCATTCCTGTTGAAAGAGACGGAATTCTTCGCCCCTATTACCGCCGTTTTGACGAAAATGGCAAGGACTATTTATCGGCATATAAGGTCATAGAACCAAACTATCACGACGAGATCAGAAAAAGGCTGCAGGGCAAATATATTCTCATTGGCTCCAGCGCTGAGGGTCTCAAGGATCTTCGCACGACAGCGTTGGAAACATTTCAGCCCGGCGTAGAAATACACGCCAATATTATCGAGCAGATTCTTCAAGGGCAGTATCTTCTGCGCCCGGATATTATGACCGGAGTTGAGGCGATCTTTATTTTCATAGTCGGATTGATGATGATTGCGCTGGTGCCTTTTGTGAACGCGATACTTCTAGGGCTGGTTTGTATAAGCTTGATCGCGTTGGCATTTTTTGGAGCCACTGTGGCTTATGTTGATTACAAAATCCTGCTCGATCCCTTTTACCCCAGCCTGTCCGTGTTCGTGATTTTTATGGTGTCGGCGCTTCTGACTTACCTGCGCGTGGAAAACGAAAAGCATCAGGTGCGCAACGCCTTCGGTATGTACGTCTCGCGAGACGTGATGCGCGATCTAGAAAAAAATCCCGATAAGCTAAAGCTTGGTGGGGAGAATAAAGACCTCACGGTGATGTTTACGGATATTCGCCAGTTCACCACCATTTCAGAAGGGCTGGAACCAGAGGAACTTATTCATCTCATGAATGAGTTTTTAACAGCGATGAGCGACATCGTCATGGAACATCAAGGTACGATCGACAAATACATGGGCGACGCCATGATGGCGTTTTGGAACGCGCCTAAAGATGTAGAAACGCATGAACGCGCCGCCTGCCTGGCTGCGTTGAAAATGCAAGCAGCTCTGGAACCCATCAATGAGAGCTTGAGTGAGAAAGCAAAGGAAGACGCTAAGGAGCCGGTTTTATTGCAAGCAGGAATCGGTGTAAATACCGGCCAGTGTGCGGTCGGGAATATGGGCTCACGCCAGCGCTTTGCCTATTCCACGCTGGGCGATGCCGTCAATTTGGCATCGCGCCTTGAAGGTCAGACCAAGAATTACGGCGTGCAGACTTTAATTGGCGAAGATACCTGCGCGCATGTGCCGGATCTTGCAACGCTGGAGATGGACCTGATTCAAGTCAAAGGAAAAACGCAGCCCGTGCGTGTATACGCGTTGCTCGGCGATGAGCGGATGGCAACAAGTTCTGAGTTTAGGGCATTGAAACAGCAACATATTGAGATGATTACAGCCTATCAGGCTGGAGATTTTAAAAAGGCGCAGGCTATGCTCAAAACCTGCCAAAATTTGGATATTTATAGTTTATCTGTCGCCTATGATCTTTATAAGCAGCGGATTAAAGATCTTCTAAAGAATCCGCCAAAGCAAGAGTGGACCGGTGTTTTTGAAGCCAAGACAAAATAAAGTCCGCAATCAACGGATCTAAAATTCTATTTTTCGATTCTTGATAATGAAATCTACAATCTCTTTTTCCGGCATCGGCTTCGCAAAATAATACCCTTGCGCTTTGTCACATCCCAGATCACGAAGGGCGACAGCCTCTTCCTGACTTTCAACGCCTTCTGCTATAATATCCATGTTCAGGCTCTTTCCAAGACCGATAATCGCTTTGACCAGTGCTGCCGAGCCGTTATTTGCCAGCATGTCTTTAACAAAGCTACGATCAATTTTGAGAGTATCAATCGGGAAATAATGCAGATAACTCAATGAGGAATAACCTGTTCCGAAGTCATCGATTGAAATGCTCATTCCGGCCTTTTGGCACATGGATAGGGTTTCTTTGGCATTATCCGGTTGGCCCATCAGCAGCCGCTCAGTGATTTCCAGATGCACCTGCGACGCACTGACGTCACTGAGGCTGATTGTTTCATAAACACTGTCAACAAAATCATCCGCAGCAAAATCCCTACCGGAGAAGTTTACGCTCATAAAAAGCTCATGGTCATATCCCGCGCGGTTTTCAATGCGTGATAAAGCCATCAGCGATTCTTTCAGCGCCCAGGCTGAAGCTTTGACGATCAGGCCGCTATCTTCAATGATAGGGATAAATACCGCAGGCGAGATGAAGCCCTTTTCAGGATGTTCCCAACGCATAAGCGCTTCAAAACCTGCGATTTTACCGCTATCCAGCATAATAACAGGTTGGTAATATAGTGAAATTTCATGACGTTTAAGAGCGGATTCAAAATCGTTGGTGATTTTAATCGTTTCAACAGCGCTGGAACCTTCCGCATAAGTAAGTTCCAAATCCTCTGCCGCGTTGAGCTTCGGCGGCTCTCCAGTTATTTCAGAGCGTTGAAGCATATCCCGGTAGCGGGCGAGGATGACTTTTGTCATCATATGCAAGATAGGGTCGGCATTTTCAAGCCGCAATGCGAAATCCTCTTTGGTAATCTCAAGAAGCTCGCAATCTTCCGTCGCGCGCACAGTGGCTGTGCGCGGGGCATCGTCCAAAATGGCCATTTCGCCAATCATAGCCCCCGGTCCGCGCGAACCCACATATTGAGTATCGCCGTTACGGGTTTCTATCAGGATTTCTACACGGCCTGTTTTAATGATATAGGCGCATTTCCCCGCGTCGCCCTGACGCATAATAACTTCGCCGGATTGAAAGGATTTCTTATGTTCGTCTTTATGCATGCAATTAAGGCTTAAGCTCTGATTCTTGAATACACTTAGTCTGGTACGCTTGCCGAAGAAAATCAATGCTCAAATCGCCGGGCGGATGTATAAAAGAAGTGCTTGACAAGCAGGGGGGCAGTTCATTATTGTCCGCCAGTCGCTGAACACGAAGGGCCAGAGCCATGAAAGTCACAAATTCGCTGAAAACGCTTAAGACAAGAGATCGCAATAACCGCGTAATTCGCCGTCGCGGGCGCACATACGTGATCAACAAGAAAAACCCGCGCATGAAGGCGCGCCAGGGCTAGTCGTCGCTGCGTTCTTGCAGATTCTAAAACAAATGTTGAAATCTTTTAGAATGCACCCAATCTCGTGGTGCATTTGCTTTTTGTGTCTGATATAACCATCGCAATCAATGTAACACTCAGAAGTAAAGAACTGTATGTTTTCCGGTCTCTTTGGATTTATGTCCGCCGATATGGCGATCGATTTGGGAACAGCCAATACACTGGTCTATGTGAAAGATCAGGGTATTGTGCTCAATGAGCCCTCTGTTGTGGCTATTGAGATGCATTATGGTAAGAAAAATGTGCTGGCCGTGGGCAATGAGGCCAAACAAATGCTGGGTCGCACGCCGGGCAGTATCTCTGCAACGCGCCCTTTGCGCGACGGCGTGATTGCCGATTTTGAAGTCACCGAAGCGATGATCAAATATTTCATTCGCAAAGTGCATAACCGCCGCTCCTTTGTCTCTCCCAAAATGGTGATTTGTGTGCCATCCGGCTCTACGGCTGTCGAACAGCGCGCCATTATTGAATCCGCCGAAAGTGCTGGAGCTCGGCGCGTGGAACTCATTGAAGAGCCAATGGCCGCCGCAATCGGCGCTGGCCTGCCCGTAACAGAGCCTTCAGGGTCCATGGTTGTGGATATTGGAGGCGGCACCACAGAAGTGGCCGTGATCTCTTTGGGAGGCATTGTCTATGCTCGATCAGTGCGCGTGGGCGGAGACAAGATGGATGAGGCGATTATCGCCTATATCCGCCGCGTCCATAACCTGTTGATCGGAGAAAGCACCGCCGAGCGCATTAAAAAGGAAATCGGCAGCGCCTGCCCGCCCGCTGACGGGGAAGGGCGCAGGATGGAAATCCGTGGCCGCGACTTGATGAACGGCGTACCAAAGGAAATTATCGTCACCGAACGTCAGGTTTCCGAAGCATTGGCCGAGCCGGTCGGGCAAATTATCGAAGGCGTGAAGGTTGCTCTTGAGCATACCGCGCCCGAACTGGCCGCTGACATTGTCGATAAAGGGATCGTTATGACCGGTGGCGGCTCGTTACTCACCAATCTCGACTTCGTCCTGCGTCATGCCACCGGCCTGGCCGTAACCTTGGCCGATGACCCTCTATCGTGCGTGGCGCTGGGCACAGGCCACGCGCTCGAAGAGCCAAAAATCCTGCGTAACGTGCTGATTGGATCGTATTAACCTGTGATTTGAAACGGGTCTGTAAATATTCTTCTCTATCTTATTTGTTTATAAACACTCTAAACATTAACTCTTAAATACTTTAGCCCCTATATTTTTAAGTCACACCCCTTCTTTGTGCTTTCATTCGGACTTCTTTAATATATTGTAGCGTATCCTTAGGGTATTAGAGGAAACTAATTTATTTTAATGGGCAACACGCAAAACAATATACCTGAACTTGAGGAGCGCTTTCGTGAGCCGGAGGGCTGGCGATGGCACAGTTTTGTTCATAATGGGCATCGTTTGCGCTTTGGGTCGGCTTTCCCGAAAGACAGTATTCCCGATGCTGTGGTTGTCTGCTTGCCGGGATTAAGCGAATTTGGTGAAAAATATTTTGAAATCGCGCGCTATTGCCTGGATAAAAATCTGGCCTTTTGGGTTTTGGACTGGAGAGGCCAAGGCCGATCGGATCGCTATTTTGAGAACTCTCAAAAACGCCACAGCTACGGCTTTCAAAACGATGTTGAGGATTTGCAGGCCTTTATTATGGGCTATATAAAGCATTCCAGTGTTCATCCTGATAAGGGCCGTATTCCACTGGCCATGTTGGCTCATTCTATGGGAGCCAATATCGGGCTACATTATATAAAGCAGCATCCTGAAGTTTTTGAATGCGCTGCATTTTCTGCACCCCTTTTTGGTATGAAAGCATGCGAAAAAATGCCCAAGCGTTTGCCGCTGCCTTTAAGCTTCATTCTACAACTCTTTATGCCATACAATTATGCACCCGGTGAAAAGAACTGGAGTCCCTCTACGCGTCCCTGCGATGGTTCTGACGCAATGTCTAGTGACCCGGTGCGCGTAGATATTCATCGCAAGTGGTTTGAGGCAGATCCATCCTTGCAAGTTGGCGGCGTTACATATGGCTGGGTGTATCAAGCAGTTAAATCGAGCGCCTATCTCGCCAATAAGCTTTTTGCCAAAGGTATCCATACGCCTTGCCTTATGGCATTAGCGGGCTGCGAAACACTAGTCAATAACACCAAAGCACGCCATGTCGCGCGCAGTCTTCCCCACTGCGAACTTCTTGAATTTGAAGACGCCAAGCATGAGATTTTGATGGAAAGAGATGAATTTAGAAACGCTTACCTTGAAAAATTTTACGGCCTTATCAAAGAAAATATCATTGATCGCCCTAAGAGCTTGAAACCATTTTAATAAGCAGGCAAAGTGGTTAAAATTACTCAGGAGAAAACCAAGAAATGGAAAAAGACGATAAAGACGTCATCAGGCTGAGCGACCGTATTCTATCCGCTTTAGAACTGGCTCTGGAACAAAATGATCTGAAAATTTCAGAACTTTTAACGCGTGCGCTTGAACAGGCAATGACCCGTAACACAGGCGGCGGCGAGTTTATTGAGCGCCGGGATTATCCTCCCGAGATTGAACGCGCAATGGATAAACTCTGTTCTCTGCGCGATCAAAATGACGGCATCTAACTGCCGATCAGTGCGCACCATTCTTCTTCGGAAAGGACCTCTACGCCGAGGTCCTTTGCTTTTTTCAGCTTCGAGCCTGCATCCGCACCAGCCACAACGTAGTCTGTTTTCTTTGAAACGGACCCTGCAACCTTTGCACCAAGGCTTTCAGCGCGAGCTTTAGCTTCAGGACGGGTCATGGTGGTGAGCGCACCAGTAAAAACTACGGTCTTTCCCGCGACTGGACTATCACTGATTTGCGGTGCTTGGTAGGGCATAATTTCCAATAGCATGGCCAAATCCGTCAGCACTGCCTGATTATGCTCTTCAGCGAAAAAACCTAGTAGATCGTCTGCTACGGCCGGACCAATATCTTCGATATTCAGCAGCTCCGCATAGGCTTCGCTTTCATGGTCCTGCGCCAAGGCCATCATGGTTTTCAAGTTTTTCAAATCACCATAATTGGCAGCCAGCCTTTTGGCGGTGGCTTCACCAACCTGGCGAATCCCCAGCGCATAGATAAAACGGTTAAAAGCAATTTTTTGGCGCTGGCGAATCGAATCAAACAGATTTTTTTCTGACAGATCTCCCCAGCCTTCCCGTTCGCGGATTGGGTTTTCGAGCGTCGCGTTGAGCTCTTTGAGCTTAAAAATGTCGACCGGTGACTTGATCAACCCTTCCTCATAGAATTGCTCGATGATTTTGCTACCCAGTCCTTCGATGTCAAAGGCCAGACGCGAGACAAAATGTTTGAGGCGCTGGGCGGCCTGAGCCGGACAAATCAGCCCCCCTGTGCAGCGGCGCACAACATCGTCGCCTTCGCGAATCGCCAGTGAACCGCAGGCCGGGCAATGGTCGGGAAATTCATATTCTGGTGGATTGCCTTTGCGCTTTTCGGTGAGAACTTTAACGACCTGCGGGATGACATCGCCGGCGCGCTGGATCACAACCATATCCCCGACGCGGATACCCTTGCGTTTAATCTCATCTTCGTTGTGCAGCGTGGCATTGGACACGACCACGCCGCCGACGGTGATCGGCTCTAAGCGCGCAACGGGGGTGAGCGCACCCGTGCGGCCAACCTGAATATCGATCGCGCTGAGGCGGGTTATGGCCTGTTCGGCAGGGAATTTGTGCGCCGTGGCCCAGCGCGGCGAACGCGAGACAAAGCCGAGGCGTTGCTGCTGCTTTAGGTCATTAACCTTGTAAACAATCCCGTCTATCTCATAGTCAAGATTGGGCCTTTCTTCTAAGATATTTCTGTAATTTTCTACAATCTCCTGAATATTTTTGCAAATCCGCACCTGCGAAGGCACATCAAAATCACAACTTCGAATATGTTTTAGAATATTCCACTGTGTTTCTGGATCATAGTCGGCACTAATTTCTCCAAAAGCGGAGTATGCAAAAAACCTCAAAGGCCGTTTTTTTGTGATTTCAGAATCAAGTTGGCGCACACTGCCAGCGGCAGCATTGCGAGGATTAGCAAAAAGCGACTTTCCCTCTTCTTCCTGTTGCTTATTCAATTTCATAAAATCATTGCGTCTCATATAGATTTCACCGCGTACTTCATATACTGTGGGAATTGCTTCAATGTAATGGGGTATTCCTTCAATTGTTTTGACGTTAGCGGTAATATCCTCGCCCTCTACCCCATCACCACGGGTAGCAGCTAAGACAAGTTTTCCCTCTTCATAGCGCAATGAGCAGGACAGGCCGTCGATTTTGGGTTCGGCAACAATCTCGATTGGTTTATCTTCGCTTAAGCCTAAAAAGCGACGGATGCGAGTGAGAAAATCGGCGACTTCCTCTTCGCTAAACACATTGGAGAGCGAAAGCATCGGGACGGCATGCTTCACCTTTTGGAAACCCTTAGACGGCGCGGCACCGACCGTCTGGGTGGGGCTGTCGGCACTGCTCAAATCCGGATATCGGGTTTCAATATCTTCGAGCTCTTTGCGGAGCTTGTCATACTCGGCATCCGAAACGGTTGGCGCGTCCTGTTGGTAATATGCCTCGTCATGGCGGCGGATTTCTTTGACCAAATCAGCATGGCGCACTTGCGCATCGAGTTTTTCGAGATCGAGAAGTGAGTTCATATGCTTCACGCCATTTTAATTAAAAATAAAAAAATAAATGAAAAACGTGGCTAATCCTGCATATGTCACGCTGTTGGTTACAATATTCAGTTTTAAAGCTCCTACCGGAGATTTAAATGATCTTTTTCTCCACAATTTCCTTATCAAATATGCTTCGAAATACACTGTCAGAATATAAAGAACGAACAGCCATAAACCTGTTGCTATATACGTTACATAAGATTCTCCAATATAGGGGCTTCCATCATAAATCCATGTTCCCAATACAAACATGGCAACATCCGCAGCATCTTGCCAAAACAGCCCCAACAAGAACCCTAATAATGCTGTTACTAACCCAATGACAAGGGGAATTCCCAGCCCTATGACAATAGTGGAAAGAAGATTGACTCCGAATATAGCGTAAAGAGCGCTTTTCCATGAATCCTTTGTCAAGACTTTATATATCAGCGTTTCAGCAGCCACAATCAAAACGCTTCCGTATACGAACGCCATAAAATTGACGATTAAAAGCAAGGGAGCGCCCGCATTGGCCCAAGCAACGGAGGGGAAAAGAAGTACACATAGCATCCACATAATCTGCATTATTTATTCTTTCTTTAGGCAACTTTGGCTTCTAATAATTTCTCTGCAGCTGCGCGGGCTTCTTCGGTTACGACCGCGCCGGCGAGCATGCGGGCAATTTCTTCGCGGCGCGGCTGTCCGGTGGCCAGCGCGGTGACGGTGGTTTTTATATCCTGAGCGCCTTCTTTCTTAACGATCCAGTGATGGGCGGCGCGCGCGGCTACTTGCGGGGCGTGGGTGACGACCATGACCTGCTTACCGGCGGCCAGCCTGGCCAGACGCTCGCCAACCGCATCGGCGGTGGCACCGCCAATGCCGGCATCGACTTCGTCAAAGATCAAACTTCCGGCGCTGCCGACCTGTGCCATCACGACCTTGAGCGCGAGCATAAAGCGCGCCATTTCTCCGCCCGATGCGATTTTCTCCAGCGGGCCGGGATCGCTTCCTGGGTTTGTGGTCACTAAAAAACGAACGCGATCAATGCCGCCAGGGCCCCATTCGGATTCACCCAGCGGTTCAATCCGGGTGACAAAACGGGCTTTTTCGAGTTTGAGAGGGGGCAATTCTTTAGCCACCAGATCATCGAGGCGGCGAGCGGTTTTCGTGCGCAGATCGCTCAGCTTTTGCGCGGCGTTGATATAGCTCCCGCGTGCGGCTTCAACCTGCTTTACGGCCTCAGCCAGTGCTTCGTCAGCATGTTCAATCGCATTCAGGCGCCCGGCTAATTCCTCACGCTTTGCGGGCAAATCATTGACGCTGCATACATGTTTGCGAGCCTGAGCGCGCAGGTCAAAGAGCCGATCATCAATGGTTTGCAGATCATGCTCACTTTGTTCCAGATCCGCAGAAAGACGCTGGATTTCAGATAATGCCTCAGCGATTTCCGATGATGCGCGATCGAGCGCGCCGATAGCTTCGTGACCCTGCGGGCCGATTTTATCAGCGATCCGCTCCAATGTGGCCCAAGCGCTGCGCACCGGATCGTTTTCTCCGCTTAGCGCTTCGTAGGCTGCATTCAGGCCTTCCATCACCTGTTCACGGTGCATCAGGCGTTCACGCAAGGCGGCAAGTTCGTCTTCCTCGCCTGCCTTTGGCTCCAGCGCATCAAGATCTTCGAGTGCGGTGCGTAGAAAATCTTCTTCGGCGCGTGAGGCTTCAGCAGTTGATTTGAGATCGGCGAGAGCCATTTTTCGCTCCTGCCAGTTTTTCCAAAGCCCAGCTAACGTGTTATCCGCACCCGCATAATCATCAAGCATTTTTCTATGCGTGGAGGGGTTGAGCAGACCTTGGGTGTCGAACTGGCCATGAATTTCGATCAGACTTTGCGCAATTTCACGCAGCAATCCGGCACTTACAGGCTGATCATTAATATAGGCTTTGGAGCGGCCATCGGTGGAGAGCGTCCGGCGGATGATGATCTCTATGATTTGGTCATCGCGAGCCGCTGGTAAGCGGCGCGGCGATCCAAAGTCACCGGTCATCTCTGTTTTCTGGATTGCTTCGTCGGCTTCGCCTCCTCGCAATGACGATAGAGCCATACCATCCTCTATCCCTATATTTACATTATGTAAAATTAATAAAGACGGGTGAGACAGAGGCACTTCAAAAACAGCGATCACCGTCGCCTGATCTGCGCCTTTGCGCACCAAAGTGCTATCTGCACGCGCACCCAGAGCCAGCCCTAAAGAATCCAGCAGGATGGATTTGCCCGCTCCCGTCTCGCCGGTCAGGGCGCACAGGCCGGGCTGAAATTCTATATTCAGGCTTTCAATGAGGACGACATTTTGAATACGCAGAGAGGCCAGCATGTCAGGGCACCCCTCTTAATCCGGCTTAAAGATCGTATCAATCGTGCGATCAACGAAGCCGCGCTCTTCAATAATTTCCTGGCGCGTACGTTCATCCAGCAGAGCAAAGCTGCGTTCATACCACTTGCTGCCTGGGTAATTGTACCCGAGTACTGCGGCAACCTGTTTGGCCTCTGCGCTTAAGCCGAGTGTCATATACGCCTCAACCAAACGGTGCAGCGCTTCAGCGGTGTGGGTGGTGGTCTGGTATTTTTCAACGACGGCGCGGAAGCGATTGATCGCCGCATTCACATGGCCGCGGTTCAAGTAATAGCGCCCAATTTCCATTTCCTTGCCGGCGAGGTGATCGTAGGTCAAATCGCGTTTCAGGGCGGCATCGCGAGCATATTTACTATCAGGAAATCTATTGATGAGCGTTTCAAGTGCTTTAAGCGCTTCTTCGGTCATGAACTGGTCGCGCGCGACATCAGAGATTTGTTCGTAGTAGCACAAGGCTTTGAGGTAGTGCGCGTAGTCAATATCCTTATTACCGGGGTGGAGTTCAATAAAGCGATCCAGCGCGATGATCGCCTCATCATAGTTTTGGCCTTCATAAGAGGCAAAGGCGCTCATCAACTGGGCTTGCGTGGCCCATTTCGAATAAGGATGCTGGCGTTCAACCTCTTCGAAGTAGCGGGTTGCTTCGGCATATTGCTCCGCATCCAATGCGGCAGCGGCTTTGTTATATAATGCGTCAACCGATTCCTCGACCTGTGGTTTGGAGGATTCGGTCGATGAACAGGCCGACAAAACGCCCAGCAACAAAAAGACGCCGAAAACGTGCAATACATGCATAGAAACAGTTTTCTTTATAATATCCATGTTGTTATCAATAGCGCTCCCGGCGCAAGAATGGAAGAGTTTCATGACGTTTTTGAGGCTAAAAAACGGGGACAGATCGCAGTGTATGGGAAGGTTTCCGTCTCAGGCGCAGGCTTGAATTTCTACGGTTCTGGCGACTGGGCGCTTGTTTTTACGACGTGCGGCTTGCGGCGGCATCTCATTAACCCATTCATAGGCCTCTTCGTCGGCGAACAGAGCATGAAGGATCAAGTTGTTCATTTCGTGACCAGCCTTGTAACCATCATAGGCCCCCATGATCGGCGCGCCGGCAAGATAAAGATCACCAATCGCGTCAAGCAATTTGTGGCGGATAAATTCATCATTAAAGCGCAGCCCTTCCGGGTTCATCACATGGCCCTGGTCGAGAACGATGGCGTTATCCAAAGACCCGCCCAGCGCGAGGCCTTGTGAGCGCATCCATTCGACTTCATGCAAGAAACCGAAGGTACGGGCTGTTGCGATGTCATGCTTGAAGTTGCCGTTAAGCAGACGCGTTTCGAAATGTTGCTGGCCGATTTCAGGGTGATCGAATTCAATTTCGCCGCCGAATACCGCGCCTTCTGAAGGGCATAGAGAAACCTGCTTGCCGTCTTTTTCAACGCTGACTTCTTTGAGAACGCGCAGAACGCGGCGCGGGGCGTCTTGTACGGCGATGCCAGCGCGTTCAATCAACTGAACAAACGGCATAGCGCTGCCGTCCATGACAGGAACCTCGGCGCCATCGAGTTCAATGCGAACATTGTCGATATTACAACCGCGCAGGGCGGACATCAGATGTTCGATGGTGGCGACGCTCGCGCCATCTTTATTACCAATCACTGTGCAAAGCTGCGTATCGACAACATGATCCCAGCGTGCAGGGATGATGTTGTTTTTATCTGTGATGTCGCTACGGACGAAAACAATTCCGGTATCAACCTCAGCCGGGCTTATGTTTAATGTAATATCAGCGCCGGAATGCAGGCCGATGCCTTTAAGTGAAACCTGCTTTTGAAGCGTATTTTGCATTCTTTATTTTCCGTATATCTTTCTGTTCTTGGGCTATTTTTCTATCCTTAATATAGAAATTTAGGGTGCACAGCACAAATCACAGATTATTGCGCTTTGTTACAGTTCAAAATTTAGAGCAATGTTTTGCTTAAAAAAAGCCCGGCGATATGGCCGGGCTTGAAAGGGAGATCATGGAGAGATCTTATTTTTAAAATAACGATGTTTTAGACTAATTCGCCTGGCGTCTTAAGAACGCCGGAATATCAAGATTCTCATCGCTTCCGGAGGCCGGCTTTGATGGAGAATCAATATTCAGGCTGCCTTGCGAAGGTCCATGGCCTTTAGATATTGGCTGCAAACCCGCATTGCCGCTAGCCGTGGGCGCCATGCGGTGACGTGAGAAAGTCTCGTGAGCGCTACGCCCACCCATACCTTCGAGATGCTCTTGCACAGTGCCAGAAATCCGTTCAAACAAAGAGGGAGAGCGTTTTTTATGCTCCGGATTGGGCATTTTTGGAGGATTTAGCTTTAGGCCGGAAGAGCTTGGCGCAGCCTGTTGTTGCTCAGCCTGCGGGACATGCTCACCCCGGAAACTGGAGATATAGGGGGCGGCACATGAAGGAGCTCCTTCAGATACTTCAGCAGGTTTCGGCGGAATAAACGAATCCTTATACAGAGTCCCGCGCAGTGCGGTATTTTGCGGTATATCGCTTTTACCATCGGACACAACATCAGCGAACTCACGCTGCTCAAACATATCCACAGCCATTTCGCGAGACGCTGATGTTTGCGGGGCACCTTGCGCGGCTGTAATTTTTTCAGCCGGTGTGATGACGGGCGGGGCCTTGATTGCCTGTACGCTTTCGGCGGACATAAAGGTTGGCGGTCTCTGGACTGCCACAGGAATGGAACCTTTAGCCTCGGTCGCGCCAGTGTTGGGGGTGGCGCGTTCAATTTTGGTGCGGGCATTGACATCGCCCTTGGCAAAACCGCTGGTTCCCCCATTACCACGTTTCTCGCTCTCAGCTTCCTTATCGATACCGGTCGCCACAATGGAGACACGCATTTTACCTTCAAGGCTTTCGTCAAAAGTTGCGCCAAAGATAATGTTCGCATTCGGATCAACTTCATCCCGGATACGATTGCAAGCCTCATCGGCTTCGAACAGTGTCATATCATAGCCGCCGGTGACGTTGATGATGACGCCGTGCGCGCCTTTCATTGAAACATCATCGAGCAGCGGATTGTTAATGGCCGATTCGGCAGCTTCGATGGCGCGCTTGTCGCCTTCTGCCTCACCTGTTCCCATCATGGCCTTGCCCATTTCGAGCATTGCCGTGCGGATGTCAGCAAAGTCGAGATTGACCAGACCAGGACGCACCATAAGGTCTGTTACCCCACGCACACCAGCTTGGAGTACAGAGTCGGCCATCTGAAATGCATCAGCGAAGGTTGTTTTTTCATTGGCAACGCGGAAGAGATTCTGATTCGGAATTACAATCAGCGTATCGACATAATCCTGAATCTCTTCGATCCCGGCGTCAGCTGATTTCATACGATGAGAGCCTTCGAAATGGAATGGTTTCGTGACAACGCCCACAGTCAGAATGCCTCGCTCGCGGCAAGCTTTGGCAATCACCGGCGCGGCGCCTGTGCCTGTACCGCCGCCCATACCGGCGGTAATAAAAGCCATGTTGGCGCCTTCAAAATACTGCATTACCTCTTCGATTGATTCTTCGGCAGCAGCCTTACCAACTTCGGGCTTTGAGCCCGCACCCAATCCACCAGTGACGCCGACACCGAGCTGAACCTTGCGGTTGCACATTGAATTTTCAAGCGCCTGTGCGTCTGTGTTACACACCAAAAATTCGCACCCCTCAAGCCCGGAGGAGATCATATTGTTCACCGCGTTTCCGCCAGCACCACCCATGCCGGCCACAATAATTCTTGGCGAGAGTTTCTGAACTTCCGTCGGTTGCATTGAGATGTTTATAGCCATGGTGAATATCCCCAATATGAACGTTTTGCGCCGCTGATAGAAAAGCTTTGCGATATATTACGCATGAGTTTAGGCAAGTTTTAAACATGCGAAAAGATAAAAATGACAAGGATTCACAGGGTTTGACTGCGAAGAGCTGCATTTGAGTCTAGCACCGCTTGAGATAAAAATGCAAAAATGAGTCTTAAGTGACTCATAGATCATCATTTTTTATTACACCCCGCGCTTCACCGCGCTGTGCACAAGTTACGCACAGAATGCTGTGGATAAGTTTACCCTCCGAACATCCTAGCCATTGCCGCCTTCCCCTTGATTCAAAAAACCTATAACTTGCATTGATTTTTTTATTATGGTAATAAGAATTTTTCTTTAAAACTATTGAGGCGCAAATGAGTAAAATCCACATTCCGAATGGTGCACCAACGCAGCACACGGAAGAAGAAATAAGCAGTCTTGTTGACGTTTTTACAGCAGGCAAGGTCCGCGCCGCTCAAGAGGATCGCCTTTTGGTAATTTTTAACGGCACGGTCGGGGCAGGAAAAACCCGTGCTATGAATCATTACTTCCACGATTTAGGCCCAGAGGAAAAATCTCAAACGGTTTATTGTGCCTATGATGAGCATGGTCTGCTTTTCGCCATGAAAAAATACAGAGATGAAATTAAGGCATTACGCCGCAAACATAATGGAAAACTGCCCCATAAAGAGCGCATGGAGATTCGTGATAAATATCAACTTGATACCCAATATGGATTTGCGCTCGTTCAGCAAAAAGCTATAGAGCAAGGAAACAGCCTTTTTATTGATATGACCATGCAAAGCAAGCATGCGTTAAGTGCGCTTGAGCCTTACAAAAAAGACGGACGCAAGATTATTCTAGAATCCTATATATCACCGAGAGAGATTGCTAAAGAGCGTGTAAATAGGAGAATTCGCAGTCTATGGCCAGATGAATTTGATAAAAAATATGATGGCTGGTTTGGCAATTTTGCTAATCTGGTAGACAATGGCCTAGCTATTCATCTACACCACAATCCGGAAGATGGAAAGCCGCCGCTTTTGGTGGCGAGTTTTAACAACGGCGCGGCGATGGATATTAACAACGAACATTACACGCGCATGGTTGAGGATCTGCAAAAACAAAAAGGGCAGACCCAAATTTTTCTTAAGAAGATTGAGGAATTGGTGAATGCATACTCGTAGAGCGCCTCACCAATTCTCTTTCAGCCAAAATCTCACGCGTTCCCAGAGCGAACCGGTTTCGGCCCCAGCCATGATTTGGGCGGGCATTTCATCGACGCGTTCGGAGATATAGGTGAGCAGCCCGGCTGTCGTGGCAAAAGACGGACCGCTGACCGCATCGGGCAGGCCGGTCAGGCGGATCGGTTTGCCGAGGCGCACTTGTTTATCCAACACCTGGCCGGCAAGTTCTTTTAGTCCTTGAATTTGACTGGAACCACCGGTGAGGACGACGCGCCGCCCGATGGCATTACCCAAACCGCTATCGTTCAATTTGGCGCGCACCATTTCGAAGATTTCCTCAATCCGCGGCTGAATAATCCCGACCAGCAGCGAGCGCGGCACATGGTTTGGCTCGTGATGATCATCCTCGCCCAGCCGCGGCACATCGATGAGTTCTGTTTCATCCATGTCTGAGGCCATGGCGCTGCCGTAAAGGGCTTTGAGGCGCTCCGCATCATGCAAAGATGTCGTCAGGCCCTTGGCAATATCGCCGGTAATGTGCTCGCCGCCCAGCGGAACAGCATCGGCGTAAACCATCCGCCCGCCGTTAAAAACTGCAAAGGAGGTCACGCCGCCGCCAATATCAATGACCGTGCAGCCCAGATCCATTTCATCTTCGACGAGAGCAGCCAGTCCGGCAGCATAGGCGGAAACGCATAGGGCGGTGATGTCGAGGTGTGAGCGCTCAATGGCCGTGGCCATATTTTGCAGCGGGCCCATATCACCGGTGACCATATGAATATCGACGCTCATATCCTGCCCAAACATACCGCGTGGATCGCGGATGCCTTCATTGCCATCGATACGAAAATCCATGGGGATAGTGTGGATCAACTCGTAATCCTCGCTTAAGACCTGCTCTTGCGCCTTGGCCAGTGCGCGGCGGACATCATTGTCGGTAACCTCATGACCGGCGATCTGTACATCAGATGTATAAGCGTGGCTGGCGGCCTGGACACCAGGCAGATTGACTACGACTTCGCGCAAGGGATAGCCCTTCATAACGTCGGCAGCCATATTCTCGGCAGCGTGAACGGTCTGGCGGATTACGGATTCGGCGGCATCAAGATCGACGATCGTACCGTTTTTTATGCCCTTGGATGCGTGGTGACCAACGCCGAGCACCTCGAACGTGCCTTCATCATCGACGACGCGAGCAATGAAACACGCTATTTTGCTGGAGCCAATATCCAACGCGGCCAAAAGCGTGCCCTTTGGTTTGTGTTTTTGGGATTTGTGTTTATGCCTTGTCACTAAATATTATTTCCTGCTTTACCTTTAGTCGCGGCCTCGATTTTAAGATCGGTCTTGTATTCTTGTACTTTACCGGGCTTGGTGCGTACGCTGATGCGGTCAATTTCACGCATATCAATGCTGCGAATATCCTTATCAAGCAACCCATCCTTTTCCTGCGCACGCGCCAGACGCGCCAGAGCGAGCCCCATATCCTCTTCGGGTAATTTGACTTCGATACCATTTTTTAATTGCAGATCCCAACGGCGCTGACTGATATATTTTGCCATTTCGACACGCTTGTAAATGTCTGGTTCGGCTTGCAAATTACCGATTAGCTCAGGCGTCGCGACGGGTGAATCTTTGCCAATCACCAAGATCAGATCAGCAAAGCGCTGTAGATTGCTGGTGACAATAACCTTTCCTTTATCATCGAGAAGTTTGAGACGTTTTTCACTTTGCCAAAGCGCGAGGGGGCGGCGCTCCTTCAAGCCAATATAGATTGTACTGGGCAGGCGACGCTCGACCTGTACGCTTTCAACCCAACCGACCTGAGAAATCAATTCCTGTGCAACTCTTGGATCAAAAGAAAAAAGCGGATCGCCTTTTTCAACATTGACGATGGCGAGCAGAACATGCGCATCGGCGTATCGGCGCCCGTCCACAAGAATGTTTTCAATTGCAAAGCCCATATCAGCGCTAGCCGTTAAAATTTTATCGCGGCTCCAATCACCTGCGCGACCAACAGCGCCGCTTAAATAAAGCCATGAACCTATCCATATCAGGCCAATAAAAACAGCAGCGACAAGCCCAAAACGCCGTAGCCATGGCAGCACAACCGCCAATAGTCCCTTGCGGCGTTTGTTTATGGCGCTTCTGCGCGTGCCTTTTTTATTTTTAGATGCCATGATTTATGCTCTCCTCAAAAGCCGTGCGTCAACAGGGACCGGGTCTTTAGGAAGGCTGCGCTTTTTATTTTCTTTGAGTGCCTCTTCAATCAGACCGGTGAGCAAATCGGTAAACAAGACAGGGTTTTCAGCAGCTTCCCAGAGAAAATAGCCAATTGATCCAGGCCAGGGATTGACCTCATTGAGCCATAGCTCGCCGGTTTTTTCATTGCCGATGAAATCGATGCGCGGCGCACCGGTGCCTTCGACGGCTTTAAACATGGTCAGCGCCCAGTCTTTGATGTTTTTGACCTGCTGCGGCTTAAGCTTCGGGTTGAGTTCACGGGTGAGCGAGAGCATGCCCTGGCTTATAGTGCCGGGCGTCTTAGTTCCTCCCTCGTCGCCATCCAGCTTTTGCCCGGTTTTACTGTCCTTACCGGAAAGGTATTTCTGTTTGAAATCGAGTAACTCCTCTGTGGCTTTAGGGCGTTCAATGGCCGAGGTTCTAATCTCACCAAAAGCTTTTGAAACGGCTACGTTATATTCAACCAGATTTTCAACGAAGGGTTCGATAATCGCCGCATCGTCATATTCGAAAATGCTCGGCAGACTAGCACGCAGATCTTCGATATTACCTGCCTTGGCTACGCCGATGGAACTGCCCAAATGTGAAGGTTTGACGATGCAGGGAAATTCAACCTCGCCCATCATGGTTTTGAGTGCATCTTCTTCAATCATATAGCCTTGTTCGGGGCGGTAAATCATCGCATAAGGCAGAACCGGAATGCTAGCGCCTTGCAGGACTTTCTTGGTTGCGCCTTTGTCCATCAAAATGGAAGATGCCATTGTACGCATTCCGGCGTAAGGCACACCTGCAAACTCGAATAGTCCTTGTATATTGCCGTCTTCACCAAACAGCCCGTGAAAGCTCGGAATGACGACATCGAACTCAAGCGGCTTAGCACCACCGAACAACCCGGTTTTTAACGGCACAAGCTGGGCGCGTCTGCCGGGTTTTAAATCCAGCGTTACGGCCTGAACTTCTTTGCGTGCCTGAGGCGAGAGCATATAATTCGCGCGATCCTTGAGCAGATCACCGACCAGCCACTCTCCTTCCGTAGTAATGTAAACAGGAAACGCTTCAAAGCTTTGCGCATCAATGGCACTTAAAATCTGCAAGCCGGTGACCACGCTGACATCATGTTCGGGCGAGCGACCGCCGAAAAATACCGCAACTGTTTTTTTATTTTGTGTCATAAGACCTTACGGGTTGGTTTAAAAATAAAAACTTGATAAGAACGTTAGATTGATATTAACAGCATCGTCATTTCGGTAAAAGCCGGAATCTCATGCTTGTGAACAGCAAGATCCCGGCATCCACCGGGATGGCGGCGGGAATATGTCACAGGATATTTATTTCGAGAAAATGGGTAAAGGTGGTCCGCCTGTATTTTGGGGGCATGGCTGGGGACAAAATCTGCATGCGCTGAGGCCTCTGGCTGATACCCTTTCGAATATGGGGCAGCACTGGGTAGTCGATTTTCCTGGATTTGGGAAATCACCGCTGCCGGGTGAGGTTTGGGGCACGGAGGAGTATGCCAATGCGATGGCGGCGCTGATCCGTGCGCAAACAGATGGGCCGGTGATCTGGGCCGGACATTCTTTCGGCTGCCGTGTAGGTTTGCAACTGGCGGCGCGCCATCCTGATTTGATTGCCGGGCTGGTCCTGATTGCCGGAGCGGGATTGCCGCGTAAAAGGCCTTTGTGGCATAAGCTGTATTATGGCGCGCGGGTGAAGCTGTTCAAGCTTCTCAAAAAACTTATTCCGCTCGGCCTGTCGCAAGATTGGCTCTATGAAAAATTCGGCAGCGCGGATTATAAAAGCGCCGGACCTTTGCGGCAGATTTTTGTTAAAGTCGTAAATGAAGATTTAAGTGATGTGGCAGCGCAGGTAAAATGCCCTACCCTGCTCATTTACGGCTCGAAAGATACGGAAACACCGCCGGAAATCGGGCAGAGGCTATCGCGGATAATTCCGGGAGCCAAGCTGATTTTGATGGACGGATTTGATCATTACAGTATCCTGACAGGGGCGCGCCATCAGGTTGTGCGCCATATTCATAATTTCATGAAGGAGATTTCCAAACATGATGATTGAGCTGGCCACTACGGCTCTCCTCTTTCTGAGCTTTCTCGCTTTTGCCGCGAAGCGTGGATTGACCTATATGCATGTTTATCAGCAGGAAGAATATGACAGCGAACGTTTGCTAAGCTGGATCTGGAAGAACAAAGCATTTGATAAACGCTTGAGCGTCGTGGTTATCGTGGTTGCCATTCTTTCCTTTTTTATCCCGCCGGTTTTTGTGAATTTTCTTATTTTTACTGCAATGGCGTTTGCGACTTACCGGGAAAAAGACCCGCGGAAGGATTCCAAAAAGAAACTGGTTGCAACGGCGCGGGCAAAACGGATTTTCTTTCCGGCTTATTTTTTAAGTGTTCTTGCCGCGACCTGGTGCTTCCTTCCTGTGACTCCCATGCCATGGCTCTGGATACTCAATATTCATCTCATCCCTTTCATGATCCTGTTTGTCAACATGATGCTTGCGCCCTTTGAAGAAATGAACCAGAAAAAATTCTGGACCGAGGCGCATAATAAGGTGCTGGATTACCAGCCGACCGTGATCGGCATTACCGGGTCTTTTGGTAAAACATCGGTTAAACATATTCTCGGCCATATCCTGAAAACACAGGCTCCGACTTTGGTTACACCGGGCAGCGTCAATACGCCGATGGGCATTTCACGCATACTTCGTGAACAGCTTGAGCCTGAGCATAAATATTTGATCGTGGAAATGGGTGCATATGGGCGCGGATCGATTGATCGGCTGTGCAAACTTACACCGCCGGATTTTGGCATTATCACCGCGATTGGCCATGCGCATTATGAGCGGTTTAAATCTCTCGATACGGTTGCGGAAACTAAATACGAACTGGCTGAATCTGTTGTAAGCCGCGGCGGGCAAGTGGTTGTGCATGAACGAACTTTGCGGTTTGATTATACCCGTGCCATGAAGGAGCAAAATGAAAATCACTTCATTGTTTGCGGAGAATCGGCTGACGTTGACAAAAGCAAACAGACTGACAAATCCTACCTCAAAAAAGGTGCTCTTGAAATTCACAAGATCATTCAAGGCGGTAACGGGATCGAGGTGCGTTTTACGTGGAAAAACGTGACCTATAATGTCGAGGCGCCGCTGTTTGGCATTCATCACGGCCATAACATCGCGATGGCCTTTGTGGCGGCGTTTGAACTGGGCGTGTCCTCCAAAGACATTCAGGCAGCACTGCAAAGTCTGCCGCAGATTGAACATCGTCTGGAGGTGCGCAAGCAGGCGGGCGGGCTAACCATTATTGATGATGCGTATAATTCCAACCCGATGGGATTTCAGGCGGCGCTCGGCCTTCTTTCACAAATAGGCAGTTCAAAACGTAAAATTCTGATCACGCCGGGTATGGTTGAGCTGGGTAAAATTCACGATGAAGCGCATAAAAGCATCGGTGCCTATGCCGGACAAGTTTGTGATGTGGCGATTGTCGTTAAAGGTAAGCGGATTCCGACCTTTATCAGCGCGTTTAAAGAAACGGGAGCCAGCAAGCAACTGCATGAGGTTGAGAGCTTTGACGAGGCGCAAAAATGGATTGCGAAGAACAAGCAGGATGGCGATGTGGTGCTGATTGAAAACGATCTGCCGGATATTTACGAGCGCGTGCCGAAGATTTAAGGCTTTCATCGTTTGATTTGGGGTGTAATATTTCTGGATTGCCGCGCTCCCGTTGGTCGCTCGCAATGACAGCAGTCACACCTCTCCAACCCGTTGAATTTCCCAATGCAGGGTGAGGCCGAGGTCGTGCTTTGCGCGTTTGCGGATTTCCTCGCCGAGCATTTCGAGGTCGCGGGCAGTGGCATCGCCGGTATTGATCATAAAGTTGCAGTGTTTTTTGCTCATTTGTGCGCCGCCAACCCTGAGGCCGCGCGCGCCGACTTTTTCGACCACCTGCCAGGCGCGGGTGTCTTCGGGCAATCCCGCTTTGCGGAGTTCGGCAGGCGGAGGATTGGCGAAGGTTGAACCGCCGGTTTTTTCCTTTATGGGCTGGGTATCATTACGCTTCTTTTTGATCTCGGTGATGCGGGCCTTTACCGTTTCATAATCTTCTGCGACGCCTTTGAGGATGGCGCTGGTGAAAATCATCTCTTCGGGCAATTCGGTATGGCGATAGCTCATTTTGAGATCTTCGAGCACGATACGAATTTCGTGACCAGCGCGGGTTATTGCATTGACCCCGATCAGCACGTCTTTTATTTCCGAGCCGTAAGCTCCGGCATTCATGCGCAATGCGCCGCCCAATGTGCCGGGAATGCCGGAGAGGAATTCGAGGCCGCCTATTCCGGCTTTCACAGCTGCGGCGGCGACATTGCCGTTTAGCGCGCCGCACCCGGCCTGGATGTAGCGTCCATCCAGAACTTTTACCTCCGCGAAGGGCTTGCCGAGCTGGATGGTGGCGCCGCGAATGCCGCCGTCACGCACGATGGTATTGGCCATGCCGCCGATGATAGTGAGGTTGCCCCCCCACGCGCTTTTACCCCCCCACCCTAACCCTCCCCCCGAGAGGGGGAGGGGAGTTTTCGTGCTCCCCCGACCCTCCCCCGGAGGGGATTTTTTGGGAGTCAGCGGCCAAACCTTGAGAAAGACAGCAAGATCATCGGCATCGGCGGGTTGAAACAGCAGATCGGCATGGCCGCCGCAGCGAAACCAGCTTTGCGCGCCCAGAGGGGCGTTTTCGGTGAGAGTGCCGCGGATTCCCTTCACACGTCATTGCGAGCACAGCGAAGCAATCCAACTCTTATAGATGGATTGCCGCGTCGGGCTTCGCCCTCCTCGCAATGACATTTTGGAAACATAGCTTCTAACATACTGTTTTTACTCAAAATTCTTTATATCCTTCGCTTTGTTTTTCATTTTTGCCGGGGTGGGGGGGCTTTCGCTTTTTGGCATGTTTTTTGTGTTCGTTTTTCTTTTAAAGATTAGGAAAAAATTCTTATTTTGTCAATGCCGGGGTAAAAATTATGAACCACAGATGAACACAGATCAACACGGGTATTATTCAATTCACTGCGAAGGCGCAAAGACGCGAAGCGGTTCATTTGATTTCGTTCAGTATGTATCGTTTCTTGTCCATCGCTGGAATATAGCCAGAATAAATCCAGATTACCAGATCCCCGCACAAGGCGGGGATGACGGGGATGACAATTGACTGTGGATTGCTTCCCCCGCCTTCGCGGGGGCAGGCTTCCTCGCAATGACGATACAGCTATCAAGCTGCATTTCCTTTGGCTTTATCCAGTTCGGTGTCAAGCTGGGCGGGCAGGTCGTAGGCCCAGCCGGTAATGTCGCCCGCGCCCATGCAGATGACGTAGTCGCCGGGGCGGGCGAGGCGCGCGATCATATGGGCGAGTTCCTTGCGATCGGGCAGCGCCATGACTTCACGGTGGCCGTGGTTTTTTATACCTTCGACGAGGCTGCGTTTATCCGTGCCTTCTATCGGGTCTTCACCGGCTGCGTAAATATCGGCGATGATGACAGCATCGGCGTCGTTGAAGCATTTGCAAAATTCGTCGAACAGATTATGCAGGCGGGTATAGCGATGGGGCTGCATGACGGCAATGACGCGAGCATTATTTTCCGCCACGGCCATGCGCGCAGCTTTGAGCACTGTTTCGATTTCGATCGGGTGGTGCGCGTAATCATCAATGACGGTGATGTCGTGGCTGACGCCGGTTTTGGTGAAGCGGCGCTTTACGCCGGTGAAACCTTCCAGCGCTTTTTTCATGATCGGGGCGGCAACGTTCATTTCGTAAGCTATGCACAGCGCGGCCAGCGCGTTTAAAATGTTGTGCTGCCCTAACATTGGCAGGTGAACATCGCGCAGCATGCGCTCATCAGGCAGGCTGACATCAAACACAGAGCCGTCGGGGCCGCTTTTGACATTGCTGACTTGTACATCGGCCTGAGGGTTAAAGCCGTAAGTGATGATTTTGCGGTCTTTCACGGAAGGGATGAGGGCCTGAACCTCCGGGTGGTCGATGCACAGCACGGCGTAGCCGTAAAACGGGACGTTATGGATGAACTGGCGATAGGCGTCTTTGACAGCTTCAAACGTGCCGTAATGTTCCATATGTTCGGGGTCCATATTGGTGACCACGCAGACGCTTGCGGGCAGACGGGTAAAGGTGCCGTCGCTTTCATCGGCCTCCACAACCATGATGTCGCTGGCGCCCAGGCGGGTGTTTGTGCCATAGGCATTGACGATGCCGCCATTGATGATTGTGGGGTCGAACCCGGCGGTCTCCAACATTTGACCGACCATTGAGGTGGTGGTGGTTTTGCCGTGAGTGCCGCCGATGGCCACCGCCCATTTCAGGCGCATCAACTCGGCCAGCATTTCGGCGCGGCGAACAATGGGCAGGCCGAGGTCGCGGGCGGCTTGCAGCTCTGGATTGGTTTTCTTGATGGCGGAGGAAATCACGACTGCGGCGGGCAAGTTGCCATCGGCGGCTTTGAGGTTTTCAGGCGCGTGGCCGACTTTGACTTCAATGCCGGTTTCGCGCAGGCGCTTTACGTTCGGGCCCTCGGCCATGTCAGAACCGCGGACGGTGTAATCCAGCGAATTCAGGATTTCGGCGATGCCGCTCATCCCGATGCCGCCGATGCCGATGAAATGAAGCGCGCCAATGTCTTTGGGCAGTCCGTGTTGCATGTTTGTTTCCTTTTAACCACGAATGGACACAAATAAACACGAATGGTTCTAGCAAAAACCATAAGGTGAGACAAAGGAAAACACTGTTTTAACACTGAAAACAAAAACCCCGGAACGTTTCCGGGGTTTCATGGGATGATTTTTATATTTTACCGGACATATTCATAACATAGGGCAACAGGGACAGAGTCTAATGCGACCACTACTTGTCCGTTAGGGGATGCTTTGAGCCTCTCTGGTGAGACTTTTTTCGAGGCAAAACAGCCTGTTATCCCGCCAAATTCAAAATTGTAGCCTTGAGGGTTTTTATAATATTTCATATCCGCGCAATCGGCGTCATCGACCAGATGAGCGACGCCGCTTAGGGTGTTTGTTATTTCATTAAACTTTAAAAGTGTTTCCTTGCACGCAAGCTCTCCGTAGTCAGGAGCAAGATCAATGTTGACATATGTATTCGCGATTAAAATCCTGTTGGTATCTGCATCTGCTGCACCGGCATGGTAAAGGTTGTCTGCCTCTACCTCAGGGGATCTTCCCACACCTTGAGCTTGAGCTTGTTCCCCTTCTATTGCAATGCTCGCTTCGGTACTGATTCCAACATCTGTATCCTGTTTGACCTTTCCCCCGTAAATTGAGAACGCATCGTTATCGTAAGAAGGAATGCGGACTACGCGGTGATCAATAGCGATAATTTTCTCCGCACCTTCAGGATTTCCAAAAGCAATCGTCAGCTCTTGCCCTTTATCTCCGTATAAAGATGTTGCACAGCCGGACAGTTGTGTTGCACCAAATAGCATAGACAGCGCCATAACTCTATTTTTCAACGACATAATATTCTCCTCGCCACTCAAAAACTGAGGATGCTTTTACATTGTTATTAAATGTTATGTCAATATTTTTATGAAAACTACTCATTCCAGCCGCTCATGATGGCGGTGACGAGGTTGCCGAGTTTTCGCGCGGCGTCGGGGCGGCCACATTCGCGGGCCTTTTCCGCAGCGCTAAACAATATTTGCGGATTTTGCAGGAAAGTTTCAATGCGCGCAAGCAGCGCTTCGGACGTAAAGCCGCTTTCGGCCATCACCCAGCCGCCGCCGGCATCGGAGACGATTTCGGCGTTCATTTTTTGTTGCTGGTCTTTATGGTGCGGATAGGGCACGAAAATTGCCGGGCGTCCGGCGGCGCTCATTTCCGCGACGGTGCTGGCGCCGGAACGGCCAATAAACAGGTGGCAATGCTCCAATTCTTCGGCGACATTGTCGATGAACGGGGAAAGATGCGCATTAATTTTGGCTTCGTCATAGCGCTTTTTTGTTTCTTGTAAATCTTCCTGGCGACATTGCTGGACTATATGCAGGCGCGCACGGTGATCGGCGGGCAATCCGGCAAGCGCCTTGGGTAAAACTTCACTAAACACATGTGCGCCGAGGGATCCGCCCATCACCAAAATGCGTAATTCCCCGTCATGGTCGAGTTTAGGATAGGGCTTTGTATAAAGTGCAGCGATCTCCGGGCGCACCGGGTTGCCGGTAAAGATGGTGTGGATTTTTTCAGCCTCTTCCAGCCCGCGTAGCGACGGCGTTGACGAAGCAATGCGCGCAGCCTTTGGTGCCAACATTTCATTGGCTTTTCCGATAACCGCGTTTTGCTCGTGCAAGATGGTGGGGATTTTCATCCCTTGGGCCGCATAGACAGCTGGGAAGGACGGGTAGCCGCCAAAGCCGACGACGATTGCGGGCCGGGTTTTTTTGAGCAGAGCGCGAGCCTGTAAAATGCCAAGCCCCAGATCAAATGCGCCTTTTATTTTGCCCTTAATCCCGGCGCCGAGCGTTCCGGCTTTTATTTCGTGTAAAGGGATGTCTTTAAACAGCTCGGCATATTTCATGCCGCGCGAATCCGTGACCATCTCGACGCGATAGCCGCGCGAGATCAGATCAAGCGCCAGAGCCTGAGCGGGCATGATATGACCGCCGGTGCCGCCTGCGCTGAGTATTATCAATGGATCACTCATGGCGCAGCCCCTTGTGTCTTGGAGGTTGCCAGCGACAGCCCGCCCTTGGAAATGCCGGTGCGGCGACTACGCCGCGTGAGCGCCAGCACAATGCCCATCGAAAAACCGACGGATAGCAAGGACGAGCCGCCATAGCTTATCAGCGGCAAGGTCATGCCTTTGGTCGGCAGGAGGTGGAGGCTGGAGCCCATATGCACCAAGGCCTGCAGACCGAACATTGTGAGCAACCCGCCCACGGCGAGGACCACAAACATATCATGCGAATCCATCAACCGGTTATAGCCGCGCAGCAAGATAAATCCGTAGACGCCGAGGATAATCAGTACGAAGACCAGCCCCATTTCTTCGGCAGCAACAGAAAAAATAAAATCGGCATGCGCATCGGGCAGGCCCATTTTTACGGTCCCCTGCCCAGGTCCGGTGCCGAACAAGCCGCCATTTTGGAAGGCCTGCAAAGATTTATCGATTTGGTAGGTATCACCGGCTTCGGGATGAAGATAGCGATCAATGCGGCTTTGGACGTGGTCAAATGCGGCATAAGCTGTGACAAGACCGCCGACTCCCAAAACCAGCAAAACCGCGAGCAGGCGAAAAGGGAAACCGGCCAGAAAAATCTGCGCGGCCCAAATGGCGGTGACGATCACGGTCATGCCTAAATCCGGTTGAAGTAGCAACAATGTGATGGTCAGGAAATACAGGCCGGCGGTGATGGCGTTGCCGGGGAATTTTTCCTTTTCCTTTTGCATAGCCATAAACCAGGCCGCCAGTACGGCAAAAGCGGGCTTGATAAATTCGCTGGGTTGGAGAGAAAAACCAAAAATATGAATCCAGCGCTGCGCACCTTTAATCTCCATGCCAGTGACCAGCACCGCGATCATTGCAATGGCACTGCCCACAAAAGCGAGCGCGGCCAGCCTGCGAATATTGCGCTGACCGAGAAAAGAAAAGCCAATCAACATGCCGATTGCCGGAACCAGAATGACGAGATGACGTTTGAGAAAATGGTAATTTTCTAAACCGATGCGCTCGGCCACAGGCGGGCTGGCCGTGGCGACCAGTGCAATGCCGAATACAGCCAGCGTTATAAGCGCGGCCAGCATAGCGCGATCAACGGTCCACCACCACTGGCCGAGAGGAGATTGGTCGGTGCGGGCAAAGAGGCTCATGCCGCGGCTCCGTCTACCGAGGTTTGTGTTTCATCAAGTGCGTTGACATAGTTTGTAAAATATTCACCGCGCTCTTCGAAGGATCTGAACTGGTCGTAAGAGGCACACGCAGGAGACAGCATTACTACGCCGCCACCGCCGGGGCGTCCGCGTTCGGACTGCGCCAGATTGTGGGCTTCGTTGACGGCGTTTTCCAAATCCCCGCACAGCGTGTAGGGTACCGAATATTGATCAAGCCAGCCCGCGTAGGCGATCATTGCCTCACCAATTAAAAATGCATGGCGTACATTCGACATGAGAGAAGAAATATCCTCAAGATTATCGCCTTTGGGCCGACCGCCTGCGATCCAATAAATATTGCGGTAAGCCGAGAGCGCTTTGCTGGTTGCTTCAACATTCGTGGCCTTACTGTCATTAATGTACGGGATACCGTTGATAACGCGCGTTTGAAACTGGCGGTGCGGCAAACCGGGAAATGTTTTCATTGCTTCCAGAATAACATCTGGTTCCAATGCTACATCCTGAGAGGCACACACTGCGTAAGCAGCAGCAGCGTTTTGGTGGTTGTGGATACCACGCAGGGAAGCAAAACCTTTTATCGAACCGATCTCGCGAGACGCTCCTTTGCGCGCATCAAACAAGATGCCGTCTTTGACGAAAACACCGTTTTCAACAGCGCCTTCAAAAGATAGAGGGCGGACGCGGCGCTGGCCGGTTTCATAAGCCATCATACGTTCGTAAATCCGGCGGCAGGGTTCATCATCAAGGCTGATAATTGCGAGGCCTTCTCCTTTAAAAATGCGTTCTTTGGCGGCGGCATAATTTTTGAAATTGCCATGCCGGTCCAGATGATCGGGCGTAATATTCAGCAGCACAGAAATATCGGGCGTAAATGTCGTGCATAAATCCATCTGGTACGATGAAATTTCCAGCACAAAGAATCCGTCTTTTTTTGGCAAATCCAGATCAAGCACGGGACGACCAATATTACCGCCCATGGCAACGCTGCACCCTGCGCTTTCAAGGATATAACCGATCAGCGCGGTGGTTGTTGATTTTCCGTTTGTGCCGGTTATGCCGATGGTTTTGCAACCATGGTTACAGCGATGCAGAATTTCCAGATCACTGATAATTTCCATGCCCAGTTTTCGCGCGGTCATGACAACCTGATGCGGCCTGGGATAAAAGAGCGGCACGCCCGGAGCAAGAACCAACAACGCACACTCTTGCAAATTCTTTTGATCAAGATGTGTAATTTCAGCGCCGGTTTCACTGGCCGCATCGTGCGTATCGGCAAGATCGTCCCAGGCCTTCACCTTTGCACCAGCTTTGACCAGCGCTTTAATGGTTGAAATACCAGAAAGCCCAAGACCAAATACGGCTACGGGTTTGCCATCGAGTGTTTCAATGAATTTTGTACAATCAATCATACGCTATCTAAGCTTGAGTGTTGCCAAGCCGACCAATGCCAAAATAAATGCAATAATCCAGAAGCGTATAACGATTGTGGGTTCCGACCAACCCTTTTTCTCAAAATGATGATGCAAAGGCGCCATGGCGAAGACTCGCTTGCCGGTGAGTTTAAAAGATACAACCTGCACAATCACCGAAACGGTCTCGAGCACGAACAGGCCGCCGACAATGGCGAGTACTAACTCATGCTTTACAATCACCGCGATTGTACCGAGAACACCTCCCATCGCCAATGAGCCGGTATCGCCCATAAAGATCATCGCCGGGGGCGCGTTGTACCATAAAAACCCCATCGCGCCGCCGATGAGGGCACCACACAGAATGGAAAGTTCGCCGGTGCCGACGACGTAAGGAATGCGCAGATATTCCGAAAAGACTTCGTTGCCGACGAGATAGCTGATCATTCCAAACACGCCTGCGGCGATAGCGACCGGGACGATGGCCAGCCCGTCCAGTCCGTCTGTCAGGTTCACGGCGTTTGATGATCCCACCATTACCAGCAAGGCCCAGGGGATGAACAGCAAGCCGATATAGATGTAGATGTCTTTGAGGACAGGGATCGCGATATGCTGATTAATATGGCCGGGCAGCGCGTTCATAATCCATATTGCAGCTATACTGCCAATCAGGATTTGTGCGGCCAGCTTGAGTTTTCCGGGCAGGCCCTTAGTGTTACGCTTTGTCAGTTTGAGATAATCATCGCCGAAACCAATCAGGCCATATCCGACCATGACCAGCAGCGCGATCCAGACAAACTGATTGCTAAGATCCGCCCAAAGAAGCGTTGAAAGTGTCACGGAGATCAAAATCATCAGCCCGCCCATGGTCGGAGTTCCTGCCTTTGCAAAATGCGTCTCCGGACCATCTTCGCGGATGGGCTGACCTTCCTTTTGTTTGGCCTTTAACCAGCCAATCATGCGCGGGGCAATCAGGAAGCAGATGAGCAGCGCCGTCAGAATCGCTCCGCCGGTGCGGAAGGTCAGATACTGAAACAGGTTAAAGAGAATGAACTGTTCGGACAGCGGGAAAAGGAGATGATAGAGCATACAGTGTAAAACCTTCTATTCTTTAGTTACCCAGCGACCCTAGCGCATTTGAGGAACCGCGCGCAACATGCCAGCAAAGCGAATGCGAAACCGCGGGCCGACATGCTTAAAGATCATAAAATCTCCTGGTGCAACCACTTCGGGAACAATTGCGGCAAGCTTGGCATTGCGGGTTACGGCGCGCACTGCATCGGTGACATCGGCGACTACGCCAAAAGAACGCCCGGTGTAAATACAGTTGAGATTGGCAATCCGGCGCGGCAACGAAAGCCCTTTTGAGGACTTGGTTTTATTTTCCAGATCAATTTCCCATTCGGAGGGCAGCGCGTTTTGCAAAATTACCGTTTGCTGGGCGTTTCCCGTGTCGACAAGTCCGCCGACCTTAAGAACAGAATATGGTGTTCTGGGCCGGGGCTGGACACTCACGGTTACACCTGCGAGGCGCACGGCCTTCCAGTTTAAACTATTGCTTCCTAACATTATACTTTCTTTTCTTCCTCTTTACTTGGTTCTTGATGTTCGAGATACGCAATGGCTTTACCGGCCTCTTCAACATCATCGAAATGAGTCGTATGGCTGGCAAAAATCTGTCCTTGTTCGTGACCTTTTCCGGCGATGACCAGCACATCGCCGGTTTCGAGCTGTGTGATGGCTGTAGTAATAGCTTCGCGGCGATCGGCAATTTGTTGTGAGGACGGAACACTGCTGAGAATAGCAGCACGAATATCGGCGGGGTTTTCGCCCCGCGGATTGTCATCTGTAACAATAGTCAGGTCGGCATATTGCCCTGCAACCGCTCCCATGACCGGGCGCTTGGCCTTATCGCGATTACCGCCGCAGCCAAAGACGCAAACCAGCTTTCCTTTTGTATGCGGACGCAAGGCCTTAAGAATATTTTCCAGCGCATCGGGCGTATGGGCATAATCGACATAGACTGCCGCCCCGGGATGACCGGGCACGAGTTGGAGGCGTCCCGGCGCACCTTGGAGTTTTTCCAACGCTTCAATGTAGATTTCTTTTTTCGCCGGGTCATTTGCGATGACCAGCCCAAGAGCGCAAAGCGCGTTCATGACCTGAAACTCGCCGACCAGTGGAAGCGTGATGTCTTTATGCGCACCGGTAATTCCCAGTTCTAAATCCTGCCCGTGACCGGCGGGCTTAACGGATAGAATTTTAAGGTCTTTACCATGGTGGCCGTAACTCAAAATTTTTACGCCGCGCCGTTTGCAGATTTCCTGCAGCTTTTCGAATTCGGGAATGTCGGCATTGAGTACAGCCACACCGCTTTCTGGCAGAAGCTCTTCAAACAGGCGGGCTTTGGCCGTGAAATATTCTTCCATGGAGCCGTGGTAATCGAGGTGATCGTGGCTGAGATTGGTAAAACCGGCGGCTTCAAACTCTACACCGTCAAGACGATATTGATCCAGCCCATGCGAAGAGGCTTCCATTGCCAGATGCGTCACGCCTTCGGCGGCGAGTTCGGCCAGCCCGGCCTGCAGCGCAACAGGACCAGGCGTTGTCATCGCGCCAGACTTCACAACGCCAGCACAGCGTACACCCAGCGTTCCGAGAGAGGCGGCATTATACCCGGCTGCAGTCCAAAGCTGCTGTACAAACAGCGTGGTAGAGGTTTTGCCATTTGTTCCACTCACAACTGCGATGTGCTCAGGCTGGCGTGCATAAAACTGCGCTGCCAATTTGGCAAGGGCTTGCCGCGGGTTAGGATCTGTGAGCAGTTTGACATCCTTTACGCCCGGTGGAAGCTGTGTACCTTCGGGAGCAAGAATCACACTCGCACCGTGCTCAATCGCGGCGTTAATATAATCACGACCATCCACTTTGCACCCGGGCAGCGCTGCAAACAGGTAGCCCTTTTTAACCGCGCGACTATCTTCGCTCAGACCTTTGATGGTGGAGACATCAAAATTCATCAATGCTCCTCCTTTGTACTAACAAATTGTTTCAAGGACTCACCGAAGTGGTTTTCTGGTGTATTATCTCCTGCTGGTGAAATGCCAAGGATAGCGGCCATAGAGGCGATTACCCGCGCTACGGCCGGAGCGGCAACCCAGCCGCCAGTGGCGTAATTCCATGTATGTTTTTGACCTTTAGGTTCGTCAACCATAATGAAAACCGCATAGCGCGGTTCATCCATTGGGAAAATACCAACAAAGGATGAAATCTTTTTCTTGCTATCATAACGGCCATCGGCAATTTTTTCGGCGGTGCCGGTTTTACCACCAACGCGATAACCCTTCACTTCGGCTTTTTTGGCTGTGCCGTCGGTCACAACAAGCCTGAGCAATTGACGCATACGCTGGGCGGTTTCAGCCGAAACAATGCGAATATCTTTGCCAGGCTCTTCTTCATCGCTTTGCTCATCAAGGACGAGGCTGGGTTTTACCAAATAGCCGCCATTGACGATGGAGGATACGGCTGTGATAAGCTGAAGCGGCGTTGTGGATACGCCATGACCATAGGAAGCGGTGAGTGTGTTGACCTCGCGCCAGGGATGGGGCACAAGCGGACGCGTAACCTCACGCACCTCAAAATCGAGCGGGTCTAACAGGCCAAGATCACGATAGAAACTGCGCAAAGCATCCGTGCCGACGGCGCGGCCCATCAGCGCGGAGCCAATATTTGAGGAATACATAAACACTTCGGGAATGGTCAGAACCCGGTCTTCTGCGTGATAATCATGGATCGTATGGCGGCCGATTTTAATCGGTTCACTGGCATCAAAGGTCGTGCTCATCGGCACATCATGCGCCTCGAAAAATGCGGCGGTGGAAAAAATCTTGAACACAGATCCGAGTTCATAAGCTCCCAGGGTCAGGCGATTAAAAATCGCATCTTTATCGGCGCGGCCCGGATCATGCGGATTAAAATCTGGCAAAGAGACACCAGCGAGAATTTCACCTGTGGTTACGTCCATGATTGCGCCGGCTGCGCCGATGGCCTCAAATTCTTCCACGGCTTTAAGCATCTCACGGCGCAGCACATGTTGGAGGCGAATATCCAATGTTAATTTAAGATCGTGTCCGCCGCCGAGATGTTTGTTAAAACTGCGCTCAATTCCGGCAAGCCCTTGCGCATCAACATTACCATAGCCGAGCAAATGCGCGGCCAGCGCCCCTTGCGGGTAAAAACGTTTATAGCCCTCCTCAAACTCAAGCCCCGGCTCTCCGATTTGCAAGACCTGATATTGCTGGTCAGGGCTTACGTTGCGCTGGAGCCAGACGAAGCGTTTCTGGCTTTGCAGCTTTTGAAGGATATCGCCATATTTCAAGTCAGGAAAAATTATTATCAGCTTTTTGGCAGCTGCATCCGCATCGGCGATTAAGCGTGGATCTGCATAGAGCGAAGCGGTTTTGAGTGTGGTGGCAAGCAACGCGCCGTTGCGATCAGTAATGTCGGCGCGGCGCGGCGTTTCGCCGTTTATATTTAGCATATTGCTTTCAGCAATCTGCCCGTTATCGGGTGCAATGGCATGCCCTTGAATAATCGCCAGGTCGAAGGCACGCACGGCGAACACCATATAGACCAGGATAAAAAAACCACTCATCAAAACAAGACGCCCGCGCGCCAGATCCAGAGCCGAACTGCGCTCTCCTTCAATTTTGACTGTATTTCGACGTAAACGCTGGGAAAAGATCATGGCACACCGCCATTTTTGCTTTGACCCAATTCATTCAGCAAATCGCCAAAGGCTTTTTCCTTTACGGGCTTATTGTGCCGCATTGATGGATCCGCGCGCTGTGGCTTTTGCACGGGGATCGGTGCGCTTTCCTTTTCCTGGCCAGCACTTTGAAATGTGACAGGCTGCAAGACCGGGGGGGGGAAGCTTTCAACTTCCGGCAGCACAAACTCAGAGGGAACAGATTCAGGGAGATGCACTTCCTCGCTGGTCATTTGATCAGGCGATGGCGGCACCAAATCAAGGAACTCGTTAGCCAAACGCTCGAGGCGTTCAGGGCGATTGAGTGTTTCCCATTCAGCTTTCAGCATGCGTATTTTTTCTTCTTCACGCTGAACTGATTGCTCCAGCGCCTCGAGACGCTCCTGAGCATGTTGGACATTTTGCGAGGTGTGGAGCAGTACGGCGCCAGCCAGCCCGACCAGGGCGAAAATTATAAAAGTACGGGGCTTGAGCAGTTTCATGATGCTCCCCCGATATATTGAGCGCCGCGCAGCCGGGCTGAACGCGAACGCGAGTTTTCGGCGATTTCCTGCTCTCCGGGTTTTACAGCCTTGCGGGTGAGGAGTCTGAGTTTTGCGGGATCGTTTTCAGTTTGCGGCAAATAGCGTGAGACTGCCTCAGCACCGGATTGAGAACGGAAAAAGCGTTTGACAAGGCCATCCTCAAGAGAATGGAAGGATATAACAACCATGCGCCCGCCAGGCTTAAGAATGTTTTCAGCCGCATTTAATGCGCGCTCCAGCTCGCCCAGTTCGTCATTCACCGCGATGCGCAGCGCCTGGAATGTACGGGTCGCCGGGTCAATGCCGTCACGGCTTTTGGGGACACAACAACGAACAATTTCGGCAAGCTGGCCTGTAGTTTCTATGGGCGCGGCACGGCGCATCTCAACAATGCGGCGAGCAATCTGGCGAGATTTGCGCTCCTCGCCATATTTATAAATCAGATCGGCCAGCTCTTTTTCGTCCATTTGCGCGATCAGATCCGCTGCGCCTTTACCGCTTTCGGGGTCCATGCGCATATCCAGCGGCGCATCAGCGCGAAAAGAAAAACCTCGCTCAGCCTGATCAAGCTGGAAGGACGATACCCCGAGATCAAGCACGAATCCATCAACCTTCTCAATCCCAGCTCCCGCCAACAAGCTTTCTACATCGCCGAAGCAACCACGCAGGAAGATTAGACGCCCGGCATAATTCCTGCTCAAATCCTCCGCACGTTTGGCTGCATCGGGATCACGATCAATCGCGACGACCGTACAATCGGCTGCATCCAAAATGGCCCTGCTATACCCACCTGCACCAAAGGTCCCATCCACGTAAACACCGCCATCCACAGGGGATAGCGCCGCCAAAACTTCATTTAGCATAACAGGATAATGGCTCAAGCGCTTGAGTCCTTTTATTGAATCAAAACAATGTGTTACGCAGCGATGTGAGAATCGATTCTGGATTCGAAAAGAGGCTTATGAACAAGCCTTGACTCTTTTAGAAGTATCAGAGGAAGAAGAGATTCGTCAATTTATCCGCCGAGTCGCACCTAGAGTTGTCCCCATTTATCTTTTTGTGGAGGAATCGTTTTTGTATTTTATTCTTTCATTTTCAATGAAAAAGAGCGCTCAAACGCCGCGCAATCTTTCGCGAAACGGTTCGCGCGGCCCGCAGTCGTGGGCTTGATAAGAGATAAACTTGCGTTTTGCGGTCAAAATCGGCATAGTGCGCCCTTCAGAAGATCGGGCAGCCGCTGGCCACGCTTTAAACAGTGGGGCGAGAGGAAAGTCCGGGCTTCACGGAAAAACGGCGCCGGGTAACTCCCGGGGGGCGCGAGCCTACGGACAGTGCAACAGAAAGCAAACCGCCGATGGCTGGTTCTCTCGAGAAATCAGTACAAGCAAGGGTGAAAGGGTGCGGTAAGAGCGCACCGCGTGCATGGTAACATCGCACGGCACGGTAAACCCCGCCGGAAGCAAGACCGAATAGGAACGCATGATGGCGTTTTTCCGCGCCGTGTTCGGGTTGGTCGCTTAAGCGTTTCAGTAATGATGCGCGTAGATGAATGGTTGCCGCTCCTTTGGGAGTACAGGACCCGGCTTATAGATTTTCTGAGCTTTATGATTGGCCGCCGCGGGGAAACTCCGGCGGCCTTTCTTCTTTGTCATTGCTTCACCGCCGCTGGCGGTTCGCAATGACGGATGCTGATGGGCCAGAAACTTTATTCAGAATGAATATTCGGTACGCCATGCTGATCAAGCCAGAACCAATCAAAAAGCTCGCCGGGATCTTGTTTGCGGCCCGGGGCGACGTCTTCGTGGCCGAGCACGGTTTTGATTTCGTGGCGGGACATGATGTCCTTGCATAATTTGGCCAATGCGGCCATTTGTTCATGCGGAAACGGGTGATAGCCGAATTCATGGCCCGGGTTGACCAGTTCGATGCCGATGCTGGCGGAGTTGATATCCGTACAGCCTTCCCACTCTGACACGCCCGCATGCCAGGCGCGTTTATCCTCGTCCACGAGTTGGTAGAGAGTGCCGTCTTCGTCAATGACGTAATGGGCGCTAACCTCAGCCTCTGGATTGCAGAGCCGCTGAAGCGCGGCTTGGGCGGTTTTCATGCCGGTATAATGGATGACAATCATCGACGGCGCGCAGTCATCGGCGCGGTCGTTGTAGTTGGGCGAAGTATAATCGTTTAAAATCATGTAACGGTTTCCAATAAACTTACGAATTCGATTGTAACAGATCCCTGCTTTTGCGGGGATGACAAAATGGAAAGACTATGAAATGAACAATTTTTTTGTGCCGGTTTTGATGTTTGCGGGCCTTGTGGTTTTGCTATGGTTTGCGGCCAGCCCGCAGCGGAGCATGGCCGAAAAAGGCTTAGGCCGCGCGCATTTAGGAGGTGATCTGATGGAAATGAAACCCGAAGGCTATCCGGTGGCGATTTTTGCCGGTGGATGTTTTTGGTGCACGGAAAGCGAATATCGCAGCCAGCCGGGTGTGCTGTATACACGCGTGGGCTATATTGGCGGGCATATGGACAATCCGAAATATGAAGATACGCATGGTTCCAAATCCGGCCATGCCGAGGCCGTTGAGGTGACGTATGATCCGGATAAGACCGATTTTCGGGCGTTGCTGATGTTTTTCTTTACCCAAGCCCACGACCCGACGCAGCTCAACCGTCAGGGGCCGGATGTCGGGACGCAGTATCGCTCAGCGGTTTTTTATACCGATGAGGCGCAAAAGCGCCAAGCGCAGGAGGTGATTGATGAGCTTACGGCGGCGAAGCGGTTTGCGAAGCCGATTGTGACGACGCTGGAGCCCGCCGGCACGTTCTGGGAGGCCGAGGATTATCATCAGCGCTATTACGAGAAATATGAGGCAAAAACCGGCCGCCCGCATATTAATGACTGGCTGGCGCGGCAACGGCGGGGGGATTAGGCTCCCCCCTTATGAAGTCATTCCCGCGCAGGCGGGAATCCGCCGCTCAGTTGAAAACTGGATCCCTGCTTTCGCAGGGATGACTTCGCAGAGATTAAGCGGCTTTAACCTGCCCCCGGCTTGAACGGGGGCGGCAATTCAGCCATTATTTCAAGAGATGGATTGCTTCGTCGCTTACGCTCCTCGCAATGACGTTTTGACCCTAGCCCCGCTTATACGGTACAGATGTTAACGGGTATTCAATGACCAGTTTATCCGTTGCTTCGTTGTGGAGATTGAGGGCCTTTATTTCTTCCAAAGTTGTATAGACCTGGCCATGGAAAACAACGAAAACATTATGAGAGGGCTTCAATTCATGTTTCTTCGCCAAATCAACCGCGGTGATTGCAGACATGATATTCATTCCTGAATCCGAGAAGGTGAAACCGGTTGGTAACATGCTCCCTGTTACGGCAACAATTTTGTCTTGAACAACGTCGGTATCGATTAGGATCTCTGCGATTTTCGTGAGCAGATATGTTCCGCATGTGATCAAAATGCGCTCATTCTCAATGGAGGATACAAAATCAAGCAATGCTTCCAAGTCCGCATTTTCCAGGTCGCGGCTGTCTTTTGAGGATAGTTCTGCCGATGCAAATGTATCGGTGTTAATGCCGAATTTACCCTGAAGGTCCTCAATCAAGGTTCTGGAAACATGGCATGGAAACGGGAAAAGAGATTCTTTATTCGGATTATAGCCCGACGAAATTGTACCGCCCATACCGATAAAGGCGAAGCGGTCTTTCTCGTTTTCAAAATCTTTGACGTATCTGAGGATTTTCTGCGCCTGCACCTTATCAGGCTTTACATAGGTTTTCTTTAAAGCCTCTATATCCATCTTCATTCTGGTATTCATGGCATTTCCTTCCTGCATAGCCAAAAATTTATAATATCAGAGTGCTTCTCATGCAATCTCAGGCGGCTTTGGCCTCTTTCACCACGTCGGTGCAGCGGTTGCACAGATCACCGTTTTGAGAGACCTCGGGCAGGACTTTCCAGCAGCGGGAACATTTCTGGCCGGGGGCTTTTTCGATTTTCACGGACGGATCGCCTTCTTTCACCTGAAGATCGGAAACGATGCAGATATCGGCCATTTCCCCGGCTATTGATTTTACATAATGCGATTGTGTGGAGATGGTGGGGAGAGCCTCGAGGGAGGAGCCGAGGGTTTTATCGGCGCGCAGGGGTTCGATGGCTTCAAGAACCGATTTGCGAATTGTCATGATTTCGGCCCACTTCTCGGCCAACTCCGGGTTTTTCCAGCTTTCGGAGATAGTTGGGAATTCGCGCAGGTGGATGGATTCCTCATCTCCAAACACTCCCGCAGGGCGGTGGGACCACGCCTCTTCGGCGGTGAAGACCAGCACGGGGGCCAGCCAGCTTACCAAGCATCCGAAGATTTCGGCCATGACGGTGCGGGTTGCGCGGCGTTCAAAAGAGGCTGGCTCATCGCAATAGAGGCGGTCCTTGCGGATGTCGAAATAAAAGGCGCTGAGTTCTTCGTTGCAGAAATCGTGCAGGGCTTTGGTCAGGCGCATGAAGTCATATTTTTCAATGCAGGTGCGCAGTTTGGTATCCATTTCGGTGAGCTGGTGCAAGACGAGGCGTTCGAGCTCGGGCACGCGTTCGTCGCTCAAATCGACGCGTTCGGCCTCGGTGAAGCCGTCGAGCGCACCGAGCAAGAAGCGCAGCGTGTTGCGGATGCGGCGATAGAGGTCGCCGGTGGTTTTAATGCTGTCCTTGCCGATGCGGATATCTTCGGAGAAATCGCAAGTCAGCGCCCAAAGGCGCAGGATGTCAGCACCAGATTGCTCCATAAGTTTGAGCGGGTCGACGACATTGCCCAGCGATTTGGACATTTTATAGCCCTTTTCGTCGAGCACGAAACCGTGGGTCAGCACGGTGTCATAGGGCGCGGTTCCACGTGTGCCGCAGCTTTCGAGCAGGGATGAATGGAACCAGCCGCGGTGTTGGTCCGAACCTTCGAGGTAGAGGTTAGCCGGGCGCTTGCCTGCCGGGCGGCGCAGATCGTCGCGGTCTTCGCAGACAAAGGCGTGGGTGGAGCCGGACTCAAACCAGACATCGACGATGTCGAAGATTTGCGTGTAATCGGCGGCGTTGTAGTCATTACCCAAGAAATCCTGCGGATTGCGCGACCACCAGGCATCTGAACCTTCGGCCTCGAAAATATCGCCGATGCGGTTGAGGACGGTTTCATCGCGTAAGATTTCGTCGGTTTCTTTATGCACGAACAGAGCAATCGGCACGCCCCACGCGCGCTGGCGTGAGATGCACCAGTCAGGGCGGCCCGCGATCATCGCGCGGATGCGGGCCTCGCCCTTGGCCGGGACCCATTTTGTGTCGCCGATGGCGGTGAGGGCTTTACCCCGCAGATCGTTTTTGTCCATGGAAATAAACCATTGCGGGGTGGTGCGGAAGATCAGCGGGGCTTTGGAGCGCCAGCTATGCGGGTATTCATGTTTGAGCGAGCCTTTGGCCAGAAGTTTGCCGGCTTCGTCCATGGCTTTGAGCACAGCGAAGTTGCCGTCGCCGAGCTTGCCGTCTTGCGTGTAGACCTCAAGCCCCGCAAAAAGCGGAACGTGGGGGCGAAATTTCCCATCATCGGCGACATTATCGGTGACTTCTATGCCGTTGGCGGTGCCGAGATAAAAGTCGTCTTCCCCATGGCCGGGGGCGATGTGGACAAAGCCCGTTCCGGCATCTTCGGTGACGAAATTTCCAAACAGTAAAGGAACATCAAAATCGTAGCCTTGCCCATGAAGAGGATGTTGGCAGGTTGTATTATAAAACAGACCTGAACCTTCTCCGTCACCTACAGGATTAAGGTTTCCCCATGCTCTTAACTTGGACCATCTAATAATTTTAGCTTTTTCTTTTACATCCTCTGCGAGATTTTCGGCTAAGAGTAACCTTTCACCTACAATAGCACGGCTGTCTTCGGCTACTTCCTCTACTTCATATAGCGCATAATGGATTTCGCCAAAGGCGATGGCGCGGTTGGAGGGCATGGTCCAAGGCGTAGTCGTCCAGATCACGACATTAGCACCCTCCAATAATGGCTCGTTGGGGCAATCAATAATAGGAAACTTAATCCAGATGGTGATGGATTTGTGTTCTTTATATTCGACTTCGGCCTCGGCCAGTGCGGTTTTTTCAACCACCGACCACATCACCGGCTTGGCGCCTTTATACAGGCCGCCGTTACGCACGAATTCATGGATTTCGCGTACGATTTTGCCTTCGGCGCGCTTGGTCATGGTCAGATACGGGTCTTTCCAATCGCCGCTGACGCCGAGGCGCTGAAACTGGGCGCTTTGCGTCTCAACCCAGCCCTGGGCGAATTTGCGGCATTCATCGCGGAAGGCCAGTGGGGCGACCTCGTCTTTGTCCTTGCCGGCGTTACGGTATTGTTCCTCGATCTTCCATTCGATCGGCAGGCCGTGACAGTCCCAGCCCGGCACGTAGGGCGCATCATAGCCGAGCATTGAATAGGATTTCACGACAACATCCTTGAGGATTTTGTTCAGCGCGTGGCCCATATGAATATCACCGTTGGCGTATGGCGGGCCGTCATGCAGGACCCAGCGCTCTTTGCCTTTTGTGTTTTCGCGGATTTGGCCATAGAGATCCATGTCCTGCCATTGTTGCAGGATTTCGGGTTCTTTTTGCGGCAGCCCGCCGCGCATCGGAAAGTCAGTTTTGGGCAGGAACACCGTGTCTTTGTATTTGTCTTTATTGTCGCTGTCTTTATTCATTTTTCATAATCCGCTTTCTATCGGGGGCGGGTTTGTGATGGTGTTTCACGTTTTAATGTTGATGGATTGTATATGCAAGAACTCCCGGTCTCTTAAGTCAGAGCCGGGATGATAATTCGGATAATTATGGCGTTTTCTGCGTGCATCGGCGCACTATAGGGTAATTACTGCGGGCAAATCAAGCACGGAAATTTATTAGAAATTCAATGGATACCCATCAAACGTCATGGCAAAAGGATTGGCTTTTTTCTGCATATTCGGTGATGCAGTGCTCGCATATTGGCCGGGATAGGTCTGGCCACTCGACAGCGGCATTCCATCCATCATTGGTCGCGTTACTGTTTCACCCTCCATTCCTTGTGCAGCTTGAGGAAAAGCTGCTTGTCTTAAGGGAACCGCCCCAGCTTGCGCTGTCATCATTTTTCTCCGTAAAATTTACCGTTGGCCGTCAAAAATTCCGAGGACTATGAATCAAAAGGGAGAACGGGTCAAGCTTTTTCGGGCAGCTTTCTTACCACCCCTCATTTTTTCAAAAACGTTAGTTTTCCGTCATTGCGAGGAGCCATAGGCGACAAAGCAATCCAGGAAATCCGGGTGTTCTGGATCGCCGCGCTCCCTCTGGTCGCTCGCGATGACGAAATTGAGGGGTAAGAGCAATTTTGCTCTATCGTCACACAGAAACTTTATGGTAAATTCTGGTGTTTAAAGGCCGGAAACCAGCAGAATTAGAGGGATGTAAAACAGGGCGAAAATGGTGCCGATGAGAATCGTTGTGGCCGCTTTTTCGGGGCTCATGTCGAGCTTTGCGGCAAAGGCGGCGATATTGGCGGCGGGCGGAACGATCGCCATCAGGAAGACCATTTTGTGAATTTCCGGGCCAAACCATCCGGTGACGCCTTGATCGAACAAGATCAGGCCATAGGCCGCTGCGGGCCAAATGATGAATTTTCCGACAAAGGTCAGCGCCAGAAATTTCGGGGCGATGATCAGCTTTTCCGCTTTGGCCAGAGAGGCGCCGATAATCATCATGCCGACCAGCACGTAAGCGCCTTTGAAATGCTCCCAGTAATTGTTAAACAGGGCCGGGAGCTCCGTGCCCGCCATATTGACGCCAAGTCCAGCGATTACGGCATAAATACTGGGGAACTTGAAAAGCTTGATCAGGCTGTCGCGCATATTGAAGCGACCGCGATTGGCGATGTAATACATCACCGTGGCTTCGTAAACCAATCCGCCGACCAGTGCGAAAATGTAAACGCCGACCCATTCCGGATCAAACAGCAGCAGGACTATCGGCAGGCCGAAATAGCCGGTGTTCCCTGCCCCGCCGCACATCGCCAGCAAATTGGCGCGGTGGTCGTCATATATCCTTTGCGCCAGCATGTAATAAAGCAGGGTCAGCCATGAAAACAGCGCAAAGACGATGATCGGCAGAAGGATGTAAACCGGCTGGAGTTCGATTTTTGCGACAAAACCGAAAGCGACGACCGGCATGAGGATGTATATGCCGAGACTGCCGAGACTTTGGCGATCGACATCGAAATAGCGTCCGGCGATCCAGCCCAGGCCAATCAGCATATAAAGCGGGATGAGATTGGTGAAAAGTGTGGTGAAAATGTCCATGTTTTTTATCTTTTCTTCTTAATGCTTATTTCCGTTAAAAATCTGACATATTCTTCTTATAGACTGGACACCCCCACCCCTGCCCTCCCCCTCAAGGGGGAGGGGTGTGGATGGAGAGGATTTCACGGGCTTGGGCGCAGTCTTTTTCCATCTGGTCGATCAGGGCGTCGAGCGAGGTGAATTTGGCCTCGCTGCGCAGACGTTGAACCGGCCGGATGCGCAGTGTCTTGCCATAGATTTCACGGTCAAAGTCGAAAATGAAGCTTTCAACCTGCGCGGTCGGAACTTCAAACATCGGGCGAATGCCGATATTGGTGGCGGCATTATGCCACTCTTCCTCCCCTTCGATTTGCACATGCGTGGCGTAAACGCCATAGGCCGGGTGAACGGTTTCATGCAGGGCAACGTTGGCCGTGGGGTAACCGAGCTGGCGGCCCCGTTGATCGCCTTTAACGACCCGTCCGCGTATTTCCCAGTTCCAGCCCAGGTTTTCATTGGCAGCACCGAGGTCTCCGATGCGCAGGGCGCTGCGCACGGCGCTGGAGGAAAATACTTTGCCGTCATCACCGACAATTTTTTCAACCGTTGTGAGTGCGATGCCTGCGTCCCTGATATCCTCAGGCTCTCCCTTGCGGAGCTGGCCGAAGCGGAAATCCTCGCCAATGACGATATGATGGGGGTGCAGGCCGCCCAGCAAAACACCGGTGATAAAATCCGCCGCGCTTTGCGAGGCAAAGTCCCAGTCAAAGGGTAAAGACACTACAAAATCAACGCCAAATTCAGCCAGACGCCAGTGTTTCACTTCGGGTGGTGTAATACGGCTGGGCGGATCGTCAGGACGGAACAAGCGGCGCGGATGCGGTTCGAAGGTCAGCACGCCGAAGCTTTTCCCTTCGCTGACCGCGATGTCTTTTGCCCGGCCCAAAAGCGCCTGATGCCCGCGATGTACACCATCGAAATTACCGATTGCGATGACCGCGCCTTTGGCCGAATCCGTTATATTTTCCAAGCGTTCAAAAACTTCCATGATGTCCGTTATGAAATGTTTTTGATTGAAAGTCCATCTACGGACTCGCTTTTTTTATAAAAGCTTGTAACCTTTCATCTGCTGCGTTCGAAGACACGACCATACGAGGGGGACATCCCTTTGCATGAACAAACCTAACCATTGAAGGAGATATATTAAATGGTTTCGAAGAAAGCTGTAAATACACTCTTGGCTTCTGCTGTTGCGCTTACTGTTGCCGGTGGTATCGGTGCTGCCAACGCTATGGATGAAGGCACAGAGAAATGCTTTGGCGTTGTAAAAGCCGGGCACAATGACTGCGGCAATGCCGATAAGACGCATTCCTGTGCCGGACAGGCGGCCGAAGATGGCGCTGGCAATGAGTGGATTGCTCTGCCAACCGGTATTTGTGAGAAATTGATCGGTGGTTCTTTGGAGCCAACATCCGGCAGCGCAGATGACGTGATGCATGATGAAGATATGCATGAAGACAACATGCATGATGAACATGAAGGCGAAGGCCACTAAGATATGACGTCGCATAGCACGATTACGAACCGTGCTGATCAACTATTCCCACCGGCTAAAATTCCTTATGAACCGGTGGGAATTGGTTTTCGGACACCCCATTATGAAGAGGTCCTTGAGACTGATTTAAATCTGGGATGGCTGGAAGTTCATCCTGAAAATTATTTTGGCGGTGGTGTGCATCGCCATTTTCTTTCTGAAGTGCGCAGGAAATATCAGATCAGTCTGCATGCGGTTGGCCTGTCTTTGGGTTCTGACCAGCCGGTTTCGGAAGATCATCTGGCGCGTGTTCGCGAGCTCATCGATATTTATGATCCGTTTAGCGTGTCCGACCATGCGTCATGGAGCGCAAGCGGCAATGCGCATTTAAACGATCTTCTTCCCCTGCCCTATACACAGGCCAGTCTCAACAAGTTGGCGCGCAATGTTGAGCGCGCGCAAGAAGCGCTGGGGCGGCGGATGCTGATTGAAAACCCTTCGACTTATCTGGCGTTCAAAGGCAATGAGATGCATGAAGACACGTTCATGAATAAACTGGCAGACATGACGGGGTGCGGGATTTTGCTGGACCTCAATAACATCTATGTGCAGGCGCATAATCACGATTACGATGCTTGGAGCTATGTTGATATGATTGAAGCGCACCATGTCGGCGAGATGCATCTGGCCGGACATATTGAACAGACGGCCGGAGAGGGAACGCTTTTGGTTGATACGCATAGCCGTCCGGTTAAAGGGGATGTGTGGGGGTTATATGAACATGCCATCAAGCGTATTGGCGTCGTGCCGACCCTCATCGAATGGGACAACGATATCCCCGATTTGGCGACGTTGGTGAGCGAGGCGGCGAAAGCACGGGCGATTATACAAAAAGTACGCGCAGAAGATCTTCCCGATGCAGCGGAATAATTTAAATACGTCATTGCACCCTCTGGGGCATAAACTTCGCGAAGCAATCCAAATATGTGGATTGCCGCGTCGGCCTATCGGCCTCCTCGCAATGACAAGACAGGAAATACAGTTCAATGCGGCTGAATGAATTTCAAAAACGCTTTAAGGATTTAATGCTAGATCACCCGGATGCTTTGCATGCGCCGCCGGAGGATCTGGTGGATTTTTGCCGGTCCGGTGATATTGCACTTCCTGAGCGGCTGAAAGTGTATCGCAATAATATCGTCGGCAGTCTCACTGACGTTATGCTGGCAACATTTCCGGTGATGGAAAAATTGGTCGGCAAAGAATTTCTGGAAATGATGGCGCGCAGCTTTATTCTTAAAAACCCGCCGAACCATGGTTGTTTAAGCCTTTATGGAGAGGGGTTCGCAGAATTTATTGAGGGGTTTGAACTGGCCAAATCCCTACCCTATCTGCCTGATGTTGCACGGTTTGAGTTGGCGCTAAACAGCGCTTATTACGCAGCGGATGACAGGCCTTTGACCGCCGAAGCGCTGGGGCGGATTGCGCCTGAACATCTGGAGAACCTGAAACTTGTCCTTAGAGACAGTGTACAACTTTTGCGCTCGCGTTATCCGCTCAGCGCGATTCAGGATTTCTGTATGAGCGGTGCGCAAGAGGGTACGCTCAATCTTGATCAAGGTGGTGAGCACTTGATGGTTTTTCGGCCCGGTTTGAATACGCAAACTGTCTTGCTGGATGAGGATGAGTATCTGATGCTGGTACTGTTGGCTGACGGGCAGACGCTGGGCGCGGCGGTTGAAAAAGTTTTGGAGACGCATCCAGACTTTGATTTTCAAAATTTCTTACAAAAACATATGTCGCTTGAAACTTTTCGTGCTCTTTAAGCACACATTTCCCTAATAAATTGTATTTTGGTCATTGCGAGCGGCAGCGAAGCAATCTAAAGTCTGGATTGCTTCGTAAGCCTTACGGCTTTCTCGCAATGACGACTTAAGTGGGACCATGCAAAAATTTCCTTACCTGATCCTTGCGCTTGTTATCTTTACGACTGACCAAATCAGCAAATGGTTTGTGACCGAAGTTATGATCAAGGTGGTGGTTGAAAAACCCATGCCGAGTACGCTAGGCTTTTTTGAGTGGCTTTCCTCTGCTCCGGCAAGGCTGCCTCCTGTATCGATAGAAATCCTGCCCTTTTTCAACATTGTGATGGTGTGGAATCAGGGTGTGAGTTTTGGCATGTTCAGCAATGGCTTGCATTGGGGGCCATGGTTTCTCAGCGGTTTATCGGTGATAATTTCGATTGGGTTTTTGATTTGGTTGTCGCGCAGCTTCTCACGGCTGCAATCCGTTGCCATTGTGATGGTTATTGCCGGAGCACTAGGCAATGTGGTAGACCGGATGCGGTTTGGCGCAGTGATTGATTTTCTGGACGTGCACGCGCTGGGCTATCACTGGCCGGCTTTTAATATCGCCGATAGCGCTATTTGCATCGGGGTTTTTTTGTTGATCATACAGTCCTTCTTTTTTGAAACTGGTGGAAAAAATGCTAAATAACAATCATGGCAAATGTAAGAGTGACAAAATGAAGAGTTTTAACACTATTTTTCTTGTGCTTGTGGGGCTGGTGGCGCTTAGCGCTTGCGAAACCGCGCAAGAGCAGTTGGGCCTTACTAAAGAGGCTCCTGACGAATTTAAGGTCGTTAAACGCGCGCCATTAGAAATGCCGCCAAACTATACCTTGCGCCCGCCAAGCCCCGGTGCGGCGCGTCCGCAAGAACAGGAAACGGCAGAAGAGGCGAGAAAAACGGTTTTGGGTAATGCGTCGGCGCAAAATACGTATACGCCCAGCGGTTCAGAGGCCGCTTTGCTGCAAGCAGCCGGAGCAACACAAACCGATCCCGCTATTCGCCGCAAAGTCGATGAGGAAACGGCCAATATGAGAGATGAAAATGAGCCGGTCATTGAGAAAATTATGAGCATCGGCAGAGACAGGCCACCGCCTGCAAAAGTTGTCGATGCGGCCAAGGAAGCGCAGCGTCTACAGAAAAACCAAGCGGAGGGTAAGCCGGTGACTTCCGGTGAAACCCCTTCTGTTGAATAGGTAAGGATTTCAAGAGCATGTTCTATTCTTTAAGGCTTTGTAAGTCTTTGCTTGTTTTGAGCGTTCTTGTTGCCAGCATCTTGCCCTTCACGGCGCTTGCCGAGAAGCAAGAACTACCGGATGAACGCGCCGCCACGCCTGATGCGCCGCAGGAAGAACGCCGCAGGGTTTTCAATGCTGAAAGCTTTACGCTTGATAATGGTATGGAGGTTGTGGTCATTCCCAATGACCGCGCGCCGGTGGTTACACATATGGTGTGGTATAAATTCGGCGCGGCGGACGAGCCGATTGGCAAGTCAGGCATTGCGCATTTTCTTGAACATTTGATGTTTAAGGGTTCTGCCCAAGTTGGCGGGCGCGATCTTGATCCCGGAGAGTTTTCAGAAATCATCCGTTCCATGGGCGGAAATGACAACGCGTTTACGAGCCAAGATTATATTTCCTATTTCCAGTCCGTTCCGGCCCAACATCTTGAAACCGTAATGCGGATGGAGGCTGGACGGATAAACGATATCAATCCGCCAGCCGACGAAGTCCTGTCTGAGCGCAAGGTTATTTTGGAAGAACGCAAACAACGCACGGATAATGATCCGCGCGGGCAATTTGGCGAACAATTGGCGGCGGCGGCGTTTGTAAACCACCCTTACGGCATTCCGGTGATTGGCTGGAAGCATGAGATGGATGAGCTGTCTTATGAAGATGCCAAAGCGTTTTATGATCGCTGGTATGCGCCGAATAACGCGATTTTGGTGGTTTCAGGCGACGTGACGCCCGGCAGGGTTTTTCAGCTGGCGATTGATATTTACGGGCAGTTGCCGCGTGAGGATGTGCCTAAACGTGAACGAACCCGCTCACCTGCGCTCAATTCCCATACCAGCGTAACGCTTGAGCACCCGGCTATTCGTGAACCGCTGGTACAAACGTTGTTCCGCGTTCCATCGGCGCGTCAAAACAAAGAAGAGTCTTTGGCTCTGCAGGTTTTGGAAGAAATACTGGGCGGTGGACCAACTTCGCGGCTGTATAAATCCCTGGTTGTCGATCAAAAAATCGCGTCGAGTGCCGGGATCAGCTATAACTCAGCTGCATGGGATGATTCCAGCCTGTGGATTTATGCGACGCCATTGCAGGGGAAAACTCTGAGCGATATTCAAACCGCGTTAATGGATGAGCTGCGCAAGCTCATTAAAGATGGGATGCGCGAAAAAGAGCTGGGGGACGCCAAATCGCGGATGAGCGATGAAGCCGTTTATGCCCGTGACAGTTTGACCGGCCCGGCGATGGTGATTGGGTACGGGCTGGCGACAGGCCAAAGCCTGGACGATATTGAATATTGGCCCTATGACATCAGCGAAGTCACAGCTGACCAAATCAAGGCGGTCGCTGAGAAATACCTCAACCCCGATGCGCCGGGCGAGCATCCCCCGGTGAGCGGTTATTTGTTACCGCAGGCCGAAGGAGACAAAAAATGATTACACGTTTGTCATTGCAAGGAGGGCAAAGCCCGACGCGGCAATCTAAACTTGTTTTCTATCCTAAAGGGCACAAATGGATTGCTTCGCTGGCGCTCGCAATGACATTGTTCTGGGTGATGCCGGCGCAGGCTGAGGACGGTCTGCTTGATATTCAGGAGGTTACCAGTGAAAGCGGCATTTCTGCCTGGCTTGTGGAAGATCACAGCATACCGGTGATTGCTGTGAAATTCGGCTGGCGCGGGGCGGGATCGGCGCGCGACCCGGAAGATAAGCAAGGCCTTGCGCGTATGCTGTCCAATACGATGGATGAAGGCGCGGGCTCTCTCAATTCACAGGCTTTCCAAAAAGAATTGCGCGATCTGGTGATTTCTTTAAGTTTTTCCGCCAGCCGCGATGATTTTACCGGCTCACTGAAAACTCTTACCAAAAACAAAGACCGCGCTTTCGAGCTTTTAGAGATGGCGCTCACAAAGCCGCGTTTTGATAAAGAGGCGGTGGAGCGGATGCGCCAAGCCAATCAGAGCCGCATTCGTTCTTCCCTTTCCGATCCGGGCTGGATGGCGGCGCGACTGCTCAACGATAAAGCCTTTGAGGGACACCCTTATGCCTTGAATAGCGGTGGAACGCTATCATCATTAGAGCGGATTGAGTCTGCGGATCTTAAAAAGCTGCATAAAAGCGTTTTGGGACGCAATAACTTGAGCGTCGCGGTAGCAGGCGATATTACAGCCGAAGAACTCGCTGGCGTTTTAGACCAGGTTTTCAGTGATTTGCCGGATATCCTTTTGGATGACCTTGCCAATCTGGAAATACAAAACGCCGGAAAGACCTTTCTTTACAAACGTGATATTCCACAAAGCGTGGTTGAAATACTACAGCCCGGCATTGGCCGCGATGATCCACGTTTCCACAGTGCACAAGTGATGAACTTTGTTTTAGGGTCGTCTGGATTTGGTTCACGTTTGACGGAAGAAATTCGTGAAAAGCGCGGTTTGACTTATGGGATTTATTCTTACTTTTACGATCTTCAGCACCTAAAAGGGCTGGCCGTTTCAACATCGACGGCGAATGAAAACGTACCTGAGATGCTTAAGCTTATCAAAGATGAATTTAACAAAATGGTCTCAAGCCCGATCGGTGAGAAAGAGCTGCGCGACGCAAAATCATATTTGATTGGCTCGCTGCCCTTGTCGCTCACCTCAACTGACAAAATTGCCGGGCTCATGAACTCACTGCAGCTTGACGGCCGACCGGTTGATTATCTTGACCAACGTGAAAAAGCCATTGAGGAAACCAGTATTGAGGACATACAAACGCTTGCAACGGAACTGCTTGACCCTGAACAGTTTATCACGATTATAGTGGGCGAGCCCGAAAAGCTTAAAGACGTCATAGAAGTGAAATCCTTGCCGAATGTCGAATAGTCCCGCCCATATGCCCGTTCATGAGCGCCCGGAATGGGAAGTGCTTCAAGCGCACCAACGGGAAATTTCGAACATGCATATGCGTGATTTATTTGCCAATGATCCGCAGCGTTTTGAGAATTTTAGCGCTAAGATTCCCGGCCTGCTATTGGATTATTCAAAGCATAGAATTACAGATGAAACGATGAATGCTCTGCTGGCGCTGGCGCGAGCCTGTAATATTGAACGTCAACGCGATGCTATGTTTTCCGGTAACAAAATCAATAGCTCTGAAAACCGTGCTGTACTTCATACGGCGCTGCGCCGATCTGCGGATGAAAAAATCATCCTGGATGGCGAAGATATTATGTCTTTTGTATATAAAACCTTGTTTCGGATGCGTGATTTCAGTGATGCTGTGCGTTCGGGCACATGGACAGGCTGTACAGGCAGGCGTATAAAAACTGTTATCAATATAGGCGTTGGCGGCTCGGATTTGGGACCGCAGATGGTTTGCGAAGCTTTAAAGCCCTACGCAGAACGAATGGCAGAGTCTTGTGGGCAAACCGTTGACCTTGCTGTGCGCTTTGTTTCTAATATCGACGCAACGATGCTTCATGACACCCTGCAAGATTGTGATCCCGAAACAACATTGTTTATCGTTGCATCCAAGAGTTTTACAACGCAGGAAACCATAACCAACGCTTTAGGGGTCAAGGCCTGGCTGCTGGATACTCTCTCAGATGAGACGGCTATCAAGCGTCATTTTGTTGCACTTTCTGCCAACGAAGAGGCCGCCATGCAGTTCGGTATTCCACCGGAAAATATCTTCCCGATGAAGGACTGGGTTGGCGGACGCTACAGTTTGTGGGGCGCCATCGGTCTATCAATTTGCTGTGCAGCAGGGTTTGATGTATTTCAGGACCTTTTAGCCGGTGCAAGCGCCATGGACCACCATTTTCAGAGTACGCCGCTGGATAAAAACATACCTGTAATCATGGCTATTTTGGGGATCTGGAACCGAAATTTTCAGGGCTATCCGGCGCAGGCGATTCTGCCCTATGCCCACCATTTACAGCGTTTTTCCACTTATATCCAGCAGCTTGATATGGAATCAAACGGCAAGGGTGTTACGGCGGACGGACGGCCTGTGAGCGTGGCCAGCGGGCCGATCATTTTTGGAGAGGTCGGCACGAATGCCCAGCATACATTTATGCAGCTTTTGCATCAAAGTCCGGAGGTTATTCCAGCGGATTTTATTATGGTGGCAAAGCCTGTCCCCCCCTATGAAAACCAACATAAAAAGTTGCTCGCCAATGCGCTGGCGCAATCCAAATCCCTGATGGAAGGACAGGAAAACTCAGAGGAACCACACCGTAATTTTCCTGGAAACCGGCCCAGTTCCTGCGTTGTTTTGGACACGCTTGATGCTTATCATTTAGGATTGCTGCTGGCGCTTTACGAGCATAAAATCTTTGTTCAGGGCGTAATTTGGGGCATTAACAGCTTTGATCAATGGGGCGTTGAGCTTGGAAAGACCAACGCAAAACATATTATCGATGCCTTTGAAACTCATAAAAAAATAGATACACTCGATTCATCAACGGCTGGAATTTTGCGCCACCTGACGCAGAAATTCATAAAATTTTAGAGGCCGTTCCTGTAAAATATACACTCTGCGTACAAACAAGAATTAACGGCAGGCAATGCCGTTTTTGCATGCGAAGAAGGCGCAAAGCATGAGAGCAAGCATTCCTGATCCGAATGAACTTACTCGGCTTGACCAGTCAAAGCTGGATGAGGCGTTGCGTAAACACGACATGTATTTGCGTGGCCAGATTGGTGGGGCGCGCTGCGTTCTCAAATATCACAACCTATCAGAGCTGGATTTTAAGCAATATGACCTTTCACAGGCTGATTTTACCGGTTCTTTGCTGGTTGAGGCTGATCTTTCATATGGCGTTTTTATTAGCACCTGTTTTTTTGCTTGCGATATGCGCAATGCAAACATGCATAATGCAGATTTTTCACGGGCTGATTTTCGCGGGGCCTATGTCGCAGGGGCCAATTTGTCCGGCGCTAATCTGAGTGACGTGGATTTGCGTGAAGGCAAAATCATGAAGCGCGATGACAAAGGTGTATTGGAAGACCGTAAACGCTCAGGTGGAACGGGTTCACGCGCAATTCTCTCAGGCGCTAAGATGAGCGATACGAATATGAGCAGGGCGCGCGCTATGTCTGCTGATTTTTCCGATTCAGATATGAGCGGCGTCACTATGACCGATGCCAATTTGTCCGGCGCGAGTTTTGAAGGCGCGAACCTGGCGGATGCAGATCTGAGCGGGTCGGACCTATCAAGTACAAATATGCGCCAATCCATTATGACCGGTACGATTCTGGAACGCACCGAACAACTTGATATGGACGATACGGCAGCAGTGACTGAAAGAGATATGGGCAACAAGTTAGAGAATCTTGGTAAAAGCCTGCCTGAATTACTGGAGGAACATACGCTCTGGGTCGCTACAGCCGGACGTGCCGGACGGCAACTGGATTTGAGCGGTTATGATTTGCGTGATGTGCTGGATCTGAAGAGATTTCCTCTTACCGCCATTCAATGTACGGGGGCAAATTTTCTCAATCAGGATTTGCGCAGCGCCGAATTGCAAAGCGGCGTATTTGACCGCAGCGATTTTCGCGATTGCGATATGACGGAGGCCGATTTGCGTGGCTCGAGCTTTAAATATGCACAAATGGCACGCGTTAATCTTACCGGAGCGCTTATGTGTCCGCTGGAGTTTAAAAAGGATATGGGCCACAGCACATTGCGCCGCGTTGATTTTAGCGGGGCAAATTTTCGTTTTTCAAATTTACGCGGGGCCGATTTGCGCGATGCTATTTTGATGGGAGTCGATCTGACCAATGCTGTTCTTAATGATTGTGACTTGCGGCGCGCTGATTTTACCGGGGCAATCCTGAGCGGAGTCAAGATGGAAAATTGCCGTCTTGATGAAGCTATCATTGATTTTAAAGCGCTGTAAAAGTTATCCACTTCCCCCTTTTCCCTGCTTGCTTAAAAACCTGACAACCGGCGTTTGTGACGCTAGTCTTCTTTTATGTCTATACGTTATTTACCGGAAACGCTGATCAATCAGATTGCGGCGGGCGAAGTGATTGAGCGCCCGTTTGCAGCCGTGAAAGAGCTGGTTGAAAATGCGATTGATGCACAGGCAAGCCGCATCGATGTATCACTGCAAGCCGGGGGTAAGAGCCTGATTGTCGTGAGTGATGACGGCAAGGGTATGGGCCGCGTGGATTTGATTGCGGCGGTAGATCGTCATGCAACCTCAAAGTTGCCCGGCGATGATCTGGTGCATATAGAGCATTTGGGTTTTCGTGGAGAGGCCTTGGCCTCGATTGCTGCGGTGGCGCGCCTGAACATTCAATCGCGCGCGGAAGGCGCGGGCGAGGCGTGGGAAATTTGCGTCGAGGGCGGGCAGAAATTTGATCCAACTCCGGCGGCGCATCCGGAAGGTACGCAGATTGAAGTGCGCGATTTGTTTTTCTCCACGCCAGCGCGGCTGAAATTCCTTAAAACCGACCGGGCTGAATTTATGGCGGTGAAAGATACGCTCACGCGGCTGGCCATGGCGAATCCAGAAATTGCTTTTACGCTGAGCCATGATGGAAAAATATCGTTAAAACTTCCTGCCGCCGGTGATGTGCAAGAACGGATGAGCGCGATATTGGGCCGCGATTTTGGTGAGAATGCCATGCCGATTGAAGCGGAGCGTGAAGGGATTCGGCTTTCGGGGATGGCGAGTCTGCCGACATATCACCGCGCGACGACAGGGTATCAATATCTGTTCGTCAATGGACGGGCCGTGCGTGACAAGCTGTTGCATGGCTGCATTCGCGGGGCGTATTCAGATGTATTGCATTCGGGGCGGCATCCGGTGGCGGCGCTGTTTATCGACCTGCCTGCGGCGGAAGTGGATGTCAATGTACACCCGGCAAAGGCCGAAGTGCGGTTTCGTGATCCAGGTCTCGTACGCGGGCTGATCGTGAGCGCGCTTAAACACGCGATCCATGAGCATGGCGGACAGGCGGCGAGCAGTGTCTCGACCGGGATGCTGGGGCGTTTTCGTCCGGCTGGTAGTGGCAATGGCCCTGCCCTGCCCTTGCATCGCGGATCCTCTGCACCTGTGCTTTCGTCTTATGCTTATGGCAACATGGCCGAAGCGGTGCATAATGCTTATACGCTGCAGCCAAGCGTTCAGAGTTCAATGGCGGTCGATATGGTGCCGGCGGCGCGGATGGAAGTGCATGAAGCCCCCGTAGAAACAGTGCAAAATTTTCCTTTGGGCGCGGCGCGGGCGCAAATTCATGAGAATTATATCATTGCGCAAAATGCCGATGGGCTGGTGATTGTTGATCAGCATGCGGCGCATGAACGGCTGGTTTATGAGCGCTTTAAAGCGCAGATGCGCGAGCGGGGTATTGAGAAGCAAGGGTTATTATCACCTGAGATTGTCGAGCTGGAAGAAAGTGAAGCGGAGCGTTTGCTGAAATTTGCGCCGGAATTGGCCAAGCTGGGGCTGGAGATTGAGCCGTTTGGTGGAATGGCTGTGGCGGTGCAATCGGTGCCAACATTGTTGGGACAGCGAGCCGATATTCAGGGGTTAATCCGCGATCTGGCCGATGAGATTACGGAAGCGGGCAGCGCGCAGGGGCTGGAAGAGCGGCTGAATGAAATTCTATCGACGATGGCGTGTCACGGCTCGGTGCGTTCGGGGCGGCGGATGAATGTGGATGAAATGAACGCATTATTGCGCCAGATGGAAGCTACGCCGCTTTCAGGGCAATGCAATCATGGACGCCCGACCTCTGTTGCACTATCTTTAAAGGATATTGAGCGTCTATTCGGGAGAAGATAGCTTGAATGAACAACCACAAAGTCACGGTCGGAAATCCGTTTTGAATTTGTATGCTGCGCTGGGGGCAAGCCTGATTCTTTCGGTCCTGCCTTCTGTGACGGCGGCAGGGTTATCGCTGGTGTTTTTTCTGGGTGTATTGATTGCGGCTTATCATATGCGCGGTAAAGTTGAAGAACACAGCCTGATTGAAAATCATGCGACTTTTATTATCCGCACGCTGTGGATCGGAGCATTTTTGACGCTGCCAACCATGGGACTGGCAACGGCCTATATGATGAGTGGTATTGATTACGCGCCATTTGAGGTGTGCGCGCAGGCGCTGGCGAATAAGGGTGTTGCGTGGATGGAAAGCGCCGGGATGATGGAAGTTTACGGCCTTGTTGAGCCTTGCGTTGAGGGTTTTATTACTGAGAATAAAGTGTTGTTTATCAATGCGGTGGTGATTGCCGGAGCGCCGGTGGTCATCTATATGACTTATCGGCTGATTAAAGGGTTAAGCCGGGCCAGCAAAGGCTATCGGCTGGCGAAGCCTAAAGGGTGGTTTTGATTTTAAAATTAGAATGCCCTGTGAGGATCTGGAGTCTGCAATTCTTCATTGACACGTTTCAGAACCTCGTTTGCCTGCTCTAGCTCTGACGCTGTAACACCCTCCGGGACTTCTGCGCTACCACAGTCCTTTTCAATTACATAAGATCCATCACTCGCAAAAATCATTCCCAGTTGAGTGAGCTGACAATTTTCACGAAACAATTCTTGAAGGTTCGATTGTGCGTTTACACCTACCTCCCCCTTAATTACAAGATCTGTTCCCTTTTCATACCCTGTATCTTCGCTCATCACACTCTCCAAATCTTTAAAAGATATTAGATTTAGAGTGTACCGTATTATGGTTAATTAATTTTTAATTTCTGGCGGTGGCGCGAACATTTAAAGCAGGTTCAGAAAGGCGGCAGCGGCTTCGAGGTCGCGGAGCATGGCGGCGTCTTTCTTTTCGGATAGCGGATCGCGGCCATATTTTTCCGCATTGTAAATTTCATCTTTGAAGTGTTCTTCGACGCGCGCGGCGTTGTAAATCTCTTGCGGGGTGATTGCGCCTTCGATAAAGGCGAGGCCGAGCACCAGCGAACCGGATAAAGGAACAACCAGTTGTAGAGCGGTAAAGCGGGCATCGTCCAGCGCATCGGTCTTTGTTTGCACGGCTGTGTGCGCGGCGGCTGGTTGTTTGAGCGCAGCCAGATCCGTGGTGGTTTGCAAGGCGCAATCAAACTTATCTTCAAACCATGTGAGCCAGCGGTCCCAGCTTTCGGCCTGCTTTTCGGCTTGTCCGGCTGGCTGATCTTTTGGTGCGCGGTAGCAGATCAGGTCTGTATCGAGGAATTTGAGGAGTTCGGCGCTCATCGCAGCGCGCTGCTCAGACACCCGATCTATTTGCGTGCTGAGGATTTGTGTCAGCGGCATTGTTTCGGGATCAATGGTTTCGCCTTGCGCGGCCCATTCTTCCTGGATAGCTGTCGCCATAGTCTCGCTGGACGCCAGAAGCGTTTTCTTTAGCGGAGTTTTTACCGGGCGGCTATCGAGATGCACCGCCCAGCCACTGACTTCCTGATGCACAGAGACAAGTTTATAAAATTTTTTCATTTATTGAGGTCCTTGGCTTGCCCCTCTCCGGCTTCCTGCGGTTTTGAATCCGGCGCTTCGGGAACAGCTTCGACTTCAGGTTTTTCCGGTGCGGGCAGGAATTCTTTTTCAATTATGAAAGCTTTGCAGGGATGGTCTTGCGCCAAACCGAAATCAGCCAGCGTCACGGCATAGAAAGCCGGGTTCACAGCGCCTAAAAGCAGACCACCGACACGCTTGCCTAGATCAAAAACATTCGGGGAGACTTTCAGATCCGGAAGAGGACCGGATACATTAATGGCTGAAGCAATATCGCCAATCGCCACATTCTTTGGTTTTGGTTCCAGAACCATTTCAAGCTGGTCAGCCTTAAAATCGTAGGTACCCTCACCATAAAGTGTAATGCTTTTGGTATCGACAAAGACAGAGTCGCTATGTCCCTTGAGGTTTTTGACATCGAGATTGACGATGACGCAGTTCATATTGAGATCGCTCTCTTTTTCAAAGCTTGGCAGCAAAGCATTCAGCAAACCGCTGCCCCAAAGATCAAGCAGCCCGGCGCGCATCTTACCTTGCCCGCCGACAAAACCAACTTTTCCCGAAAGTCCTTCTATCAAACCATCCATGCTTGTGCTTTGCGAAGACAAGTCTATTAAAATATCGCCGTGACCTTCGATAGTGACTTCACCGGTGCTGAGTTGTTTTTGAAGAGCTCTGTAATCAAAGCCTTTGACTGCAATTTTCTGTATCAATTTGGCCGGGCTTTTGGAGGTCAGCAAATCGACGTGGCCACTGAGTTCTCCCCCCACGATTTTCCCCTCCAAGGGGCCGATATGAAGATCTCCTTCTTCTAGGATCAGCGGGGCTTTTAATTTCCCAAGCTCGACTGCCCCGACCTTAAATTTTTGCACATCCAGATTCAAGTCCAGCGTCAGGCCACTCAAGTCCAGAGCGGCGTTTTGCTCGCCAAAAATTTTATCAAGAGCATCAATGGTCCTTTGCGCAGGAGATTCTCCAGTAACATCGCTTAAGATTAATTCATTGCTGGTTACTTTACCGAAAATCAAGGGCGTTTCACCCGTCCAATCCAGAGTAACATCCGGATCAATCCGGGTTTTGCCCGGTTCAAGGCGGAGCTGCCCGTTAAACTCCAATTTCCCGGAACTGGCTCGGTCCATGTCGATATGACCATGCAGCACTTCTTTTTGTTTATTTAGCAGGACAATATTTTCAAATTTATAGCCGCCAATAACGGTATTATGAATTGACCCCCGTGCGGTCAAATCGGCCAACGAAATTTCAAAATCGCGCTGGCGGCCAATTACGTAGGTATGCCTTCCGGGTTTTCCTTTTGTTTGCAGCCCAAATTTGGCATGAAGCGGCGAATTATCAATTGCCCCTTCAACGATGAAGGTGGCCCGCGCATCCTGTTCACGCACGTTCATAGCGCTTACTTCTATGCTTTTGTTCAGTATGCTGCCCGGCTTAGCCATTAGGTTTTCAATGTGAATATCTTTGAAATGACCTGGCCGGAACAGTGCATCGAAAAAGGGCATCACCAGACGCGCTGCACCGATGCGGATCATTGTTTCGCCCATACCATCATCACCGCCGCGCAGCTGTACGTCGGTAATATCAATGGCAATATTGGGGAAAAAACGCATAGAATTGAGTGTGCCGATGCGAGCGGTATAGGGCGTCGTGTCGGTGAGGAATTCCTCTATGGATTCGCGCAGAACCGGGCTGTTACCGCCTAGGCGCGAGAGCGCGGTTGCTAAAATAAACAAAATCACGCCAATGATGGCCAGCCATTTTAAAATGCGCAAGACGACAGATTCCCAGCCCTTATATTCCGGCACTTGGGGGGCGTTTTCTTCGCTCATGATTTCGTATCCTCAAACGGATCGGCCTTCAGGCTAGGGCTAAAGCCTAGCGCTTTCCAGGTTTTTTTCAACTCAGGAGGGAGTGGCGCCGTTACATCAAGCGGAGCTTTACGTCCGGAAGGGTGGGGCAGAATAATGCGGCGCGCGTGCAAATGGAGGCGATCGGCAAGGTTGAGCGCCTTGAGATCGGCTTCGGCCTTGCGGCGCGCTTCGTGGGTTTCTTCCTGTTCGGGCAGACGGGCATATTTTTTGTCGCCAACAATCGGGCAACCGATCAATTCAGAATGAACGCGGATCTGGTGGGTGCGGCCGGTGCGCGGCCAAAAAGCGACAAAGGCGGCGCTATGCAACGCGCTTTCCAGCACAATGAAATCGGTGATGGCGGATTTGCCTTCTTTTTCATCGACGACCATGCGCTCTTTGTTATTGCCGCCTGCCTTGATCAGCGGGGCTTTGATCGTGCCGTCAGGGCGGTCGGGCGCCGGGCATACAACCGCCCAGTAAATTTTTTTGACTTTACGGGTTTTAAATGCATCGCCCATGGCTTTGGCGGCTTTTGCATTGCGGGCCAGCAAGAGGATGCCGCTGGTGTCTTTGTCGAGGCGATGAACGAGGCGCGGCTTGACGCCGTCCTTACCGGTCAGGGCCTCCAGCAGCCCATCGATATGGTATTTGGTTTTGCTGCCGCCTTGGGAGGCTAACCCTGCGGGCTTATTCAGCGCGATCACATCGGCATCTTCGTAAATGACCATCGATTTGATGAAGGCTTTATCCTTATCGGTGATTTTTACTTTCTCATCTATGGATTTATGTTCGAGTGGCGGAATGCGGATTTCCTGACCGGCTTTAAGCTTGGCGTCAGCTTTTATTCGTTTGCCATCGGCGCGAATCTGACCTTTACGGATCAGCTTTTGCGCCAACCCATAGGGCAGTTCGGGCACGTTTTTTTTCAGCCAGCGATCCAGGCGCTGGCCATCATCATCGGCTTTGACTTCGATTTGCCGGACGTTGCTCATGACACACATGCTCGCACAATGGCCATGGCAGCGAACAACCCGGCGATGGACAGGATTACGGAGCCGCCGAGATATAGCGCACTGTAAAGATAGGACCCGCGTTCCCACAAGTTCACGAAATCCAGCGAGAAGGTGGAAAAGGTTGTGAAAGCGCCGAGAAAGCCGGTGACGATAAACATGCGCATGGTTTCGGAAGGATGCCAGTAATGGGCGAATATGGCGATCAGCAGGCCCATAATGAAGGAGCCAACGATATTCACCGTTAATGTGCCGTAGGGAAAGCCATGGCCGAGCAGCTTCACCGCGCCCACATTGACGCCGTGGCGCATTACAGCGCCTAAAGCGCCTCCGGCGGCAATTGCGAGTATTGCGTTCATCGAAAATTCTCCTTACAAAGCATTATCAGGTTGTAATGGAGTTCAGCCATATGTTCAATCATCTTCATCCATCACATAAGGGAATCGTTTTAGCCTTTATCGGCTTTACGGCCTTTGCCTTTAGCGATGTGGTTTCGAAATGGCTGCTGCAATATTATTCGACCTATCAGGTGGTTTTTATAAATCACAGTACGGCCTGCCTTTATTTGCTGGCGGCTTTACACATGTCTGCGAGCCTAAAGACTCTGAAGCGCAGCACCAAAATCTCTTTACACCTCTTTCGCGGGGTGCTGAATACCTGCGTTGCCCTTTCGGTGATTTTTTCCTTCTCGCGATTGCCGATTGCCGATGTGTATGCGTTTTTATTCACGGTGCCGTTTTTTTCGGCGCTTTTGGGGGTGGCGTTTTACAAACAGGCTATCGGCCTGCATAGAGGCCTTGCGATTGTTATAGGCTTTACGGGGGTCGTTATCGGTCTACAGCCGGGCAGCGAAGGGTTTAGTCCATGGCTGATTGTTCCTATTTTGGCAGGGTTTCTGATTGCCCTGAAATTTACAATTTCCAGATCTTTGGAGGGGGAAAACACCTTACTGTTGGGCCTTTGGCCTTTGCTGGTGTCTGCGCCGCTTGCAGGACTGCTCAGCATCAGCAGTTTTGAAATGCTGAACTTTACGCATTTTGCCATGCATCTGTTTACCGGGCTTTGTATTGCAACCGGGCTTGTTTGCGTTTCGCAGGCCTTTCGGATTGCCCCTGCGGCCGCCGTTTCACCGATTTTGTATACAGAAATGATCTGGGCGCTGTTGTTTGGTTTTCTGATTTTTGGAGATGCGCCCGATCTTATGATGATGGTCGGCGCGGGGATTATCATTTTAAGCGGGATTTATCTTGTCGAAACAGAGCGGCGGAATGGCCGCAGCAATATTAAAGTAAAATCTTAATAATTGCTTTTTTATAAATCAATACGATATGTTTCGTATTGATTGTAAGCCTTGCTGAGCCTGTATTAAACCGTAGAAAATACCTTAGTAAAGAGTTATAGTTGCTCTTTGAGTATTTTAGAAAGACAACAAAATGGACTGGCTGTTTAGTGTCGATTTATGGATGAGTTTTCTTACGCTGGTCGTACTTGAAATCATTTTGGGTATCGATAACATCATTTTTCTTTCCATTGTTGCATCCAGACTCCCTGCAGAAAAACAAAAAGCAGCCCGATTGATCGGCCTAGCGTTCGCCCTTCTCATGCGCATCGCGCTGTTACTCAGCATTTCATGGCTGACCCACATCACGGTCATTGTACTTAGTATTGCCGGTCATGATGTCTCGTGGCGCGATCTTGTTTTAGGACTTGGCGGATTGTTTCTGCTTTACAAAGGCACACGCGAGATTCATAGCACTGTAGAGGGCGACGACCATGATACGGCGAACATCTCTAAAGCCGCAACTTTCGGCAGTGTGATCACCCAGATTGTCATCATCGATATGGTTTTTTCCCTTGATTCCGTGATTACGGCCGTGGGGATGACAGATCATGTCCCGGTCATGATCGCGGCTGTAGCCATCGCAATCGTGATGATGATGTTTGCCGCAGAGCCTGCCAGCCGTTTCGTTCAGGAAAATTTATCCATCAAGATGCTCGCCCTCAGTTTCCTGCTGCTGGTTGGGGTGGCCCTGATCGCCGATGCGATGCATTTCCACATTCCGCGCGGTTATCTGTATTTTGCGATTGCCTTCTCTCTCGGTGTAGAATCGTTAACCCTGCTCGCTCAAAAAAGAAGTGAAAAGAGAAAAGCCGCGCGGGCATAGAGGTTAAGACTTACGGCGTTTTTCCCAATACTCCAGCCTCTTTTTGATTTCGCGTTCAAAACCGCGTTCGGCGGGCTGGTAAAATTCATGACGTTTCAAACCGTCTGGGAAATAGCTTTGGCCGGAAAAACCTTCGAGGGTGTCGTGGTCATATTGATAACCCAAACCGTAACCTTCGCTTTTCATCAACTTGGTCGGTGCGTTCATCGCGTGTTTGGGCGGCATCAATGAGCCTGTTTCCTGAGCGGCACGTTTGGCAGTCTTCAGAGCCATATAGCTGGCGTTGGATTTGGGGGCACATGCGAGATAAGTGCAGGCCTGAGCCATTGCCAGCTCCCCTTCCGGCAAGCCGAGGCGCTCATAAGCTGTCCATGCATTGTTTGCAATTACAAGGGCTTGCGGATCGGCGTTAGAAATATCCTCGCTGGCCATGCAGGTCATACGGCGCAGAATGGTCGCCGGATCTTCCCCACCAACAAGCATACGGGCCATCCAATACAGCGCTCCATCAACGTCCGAGGCACGCAGCGATTTATGAAAGGCGCTCAAGAGGTTATAATGCGCTTCGTTACCTTTATCGTAAAGTGGGGCGCGGCGCTGAACCAAAGCCAATAAACCTTCTTCGTCCAGTATTTCACCTTGGGCGATGATTTGTTCGGCCATGGAGAGCGCATAGCGGCCATCGCCATCAGCCATGGTTTTAAGAAGTGCGCGCGCTTCGGGTGCAAGAGGTAGCGGCGCGTCTTTTTCCGCCTTTTGCAACAAAGCTTCAAGAGCTTCATCATCCAAGCGTTTAAGCACAAAAACCTGCGCACGGCTGAGCAGCGCGGCATTGAGTTCAAAAGACGGGTTTTCTGTGGTCGCGCCAATCAGGGTGATGGTGCCATCTTCCATAACGGGCAGAAAGGCATCTTGCTGCGATTTATTAAAACGGTGGATTTCGTCTACGAATAGCAATGTGCTCCGCCCGTTTTGTTTTCGGATTTTCGCTGCATCGAAAACTTTACGCAAATCTCCAACGCCAGAGAAAATCGCTGAGAGCTGCTCAAAATGCAGATCGGTATGATGGGCTAAAATCCGCGCCAGCGTGGTTTTACCGCAGCCCGGCGGCCCCCAGAAAATCAGAGACGACAGGTGCCCACCGTCCAGCATTTTACGCAAAGGGGCACCTTTGCCAACGATATGATCTTGCCCGACAACATCTTCTATGCAATGCGGGCGCAGTCGATCGGCCAGCGGCCTACGCTCGTCGAGAGCGGCACCTTCCTGATCTACTGCGAATAAATCCCCCATTTTTTATACCCCTTACGCTTGACCTTGACCGTTTAAATATGTGAGATATCTTTTTATATCATCAGGCGCGAACATTTAAAGAACAAACTTATGTCAGCAGAACGGTTAGACTATACGGGTGAAGTTGCGAAAGCGACCACGCCGCTTTATGAGCGACTGAAAAAGCAGTACAGTCCTGAGCGCTGGCAAACTCTTGCTCCCTATATTCACGAGATCAACCGGCTAAAAAAAGAAAAGAATGCGGTCATTCTGGCGCATAACTATATGACGCCGGATGTGTTTTACGGGGTTGGCGACGTGATGGGCGATTCCCTGATGCTGGCGCAAAAAGCGGCGCAGAGCACGGCTGATATTATTATCCAATGCGGTGTGCATTTCATGGCTGAGACCTCGAAGATCCTGTGCCCTGATAAAAAAGTCATTATTCCGGATATGAAAGCCGGATGCTCACTGGCTGAAAGCATCACCGGCGAGGATGTGCGCAGGCTGAAAGAACAGCATCCAGGCATTCCGGTCGTATCGTATGTGAACACGAGCGCCGATGTAAAGGCGGAGAGCGATGTGTGCTGCACGTCTTCGAATGCATTGAAGATCGTCAATGCGCTGGGCGAACAAGGGCATGACACAGTGATTATGACGCCGGATAAGTTTTTGGCACAAAATGTGGCCGCCGAGACGGATGTAAAGATTATCATCTGGGACGGAACCTGCATGGTGCATGAGCGTTTCACCGCCGAAGACGTCAAGAAAATGCGCGCCGATCACCCGGGGATTTTTGTGCTGGCGCATCCTGAATGCCCACCAGAAGTGATGGCGGAGGCCGATTATGCGGGCTCCACTGCGCAGATGGATGATTATATTAAGGAGCACCAACCTAAAATGGCAGTGCTGTATACGGAATGTTCGATGAGTGACAATATCGCCGCGGCCAATCCGGGCGTTGAGATGATCGGCACCTGCCAGATGTGTCCGCATATGAAGCGCATTACCTTGCCGAAAATCCTTAATGCGCTGCAAGATGAAGGCCCGGAAGTTGAGATTGATGCGGAGATAGCCGAGCGCGCCAAGGCACCGATTGAGCGGATGCTGGAGTTGAGTTAGCACAGTGTCATTGTGAGGAGGCACGGCCACGAAGCAATCCATAATATTTGTACTTGTGACCCTGGATTGCTTCGCTTACGCTCGCAATGACGAAAGGTAAAAATATTTATGACTTTATCCCCCATCATCATCGAAGATATTGTCAAAACAGCCCTGAAGGAAGATTTGGGACATGGGTTTGATATTACGTCAAACCTGCTGATCCCGGCTGGACAATCGGCGCGCGGGGTTTTGCGGGCGCGGCAAGATGGGCGGCTGGCGGGGCTGATTGTTGCGCTTTCCACTTTCTCTCTCACCGATATTGATTTTGACATGACGGTCATGACCGAGGACGGGGCGGATTTGAGCGCCGGGGACGTGATCGCCGAAATTGAAGGGCCGGTGCGCAGCCTTCTTACAGCTGAGCGGGTCGCATTGAATTTTATGAGCCATATGAGCGGCGTGGCGACGCTGACGGCCCGCTATGTCGAAAAGGTAAAAGATACGGGCGTTGAGATTTGTGATACGCGTAAAACTTTGCCGGGGCTGCGCTTGCTGCAGAAATACGCCGTGGAGATCGGTGGTGGGGCGAACCACCGTTTCGGGCTGGATGATGCCATTTTGATTAAAGACAACCATATCGCGGCGGTTGGCAGCATTGATGAGGCGCTAAATCAGGCTCATATGCTGGCCGGGCATACCAAGAAAATAGAGATTGAGGTTGATACTCTGGCGCAGCTTGAAGATGTTTTGGCTAACGGCAAAGCCGATATTGTGATGCTTGATAATTTTGGGCTGAAAGATCTCAAAAAAGCCGTGCAGCTTTGCAAGAAGCAAATTACCAGCGAGGCCTCTGGGAGTGTAAACCTTGAAACTGTACGCACAATCGCCGAAACCGGGGTTGATTATATCTCGATTGGCGCTTTGACCCATAGCGCCCCGGCGCTGGATATCGCGCTGGATATAGATGTGTAAGACTATCCTTCAGGTTAAACTCACCCCTAATTCTACGAAAAATGCTGTTTTGGGCTGGGAAGACGGAGCAGATGGCGAAAAGGTCCTTAAATGCTGCGTCACGGCTGCACCTGAGAAGGGTAAAGCGAACAACGCTTTAATCTCTTTACTGGCTACACATTATGGCATTCCCAAGAGACGACTTTCACTTTTACATGGAGAAAAATCGCGTATAAAAATTATTGAAATACAAGACATTGAAGGTATTTCTAATATAGCCTTCAAAAGATGATAAATTTTAGCTTTCCCTTCACTTTTTAATGGTATAATTATATGACAACTATCTTTGGGACGGGCAGGCAAATTTAGGCTTATGACTTTAAGAGTTTTCAAAAACCATGCTTTGATAACGGGATTGGGTGCGTTTATGTTTTTTGCGCATGGCTCGGCGTGCCGGGCGGCTGGAAACATAGAAACGCTCACAAAGCAGAATGTTAAAGAATTTATTGAAGATACTACGGATATTACCACGACGAATACGCAAGCGCTGTCTCCTGAAAAAATTCAGCAATATCTTGAAACACATCTTGATAAAAAGGCGCGTTTTAAAAGCGTTATGAAATACAATATACCGGGCATGCCGCCGCAAGAGGCCGCCTTAAGCCTTGATAAAGAAGAGTTTATGAAATCTGTTGTTCAAGGTGCCGAGGCCGTTGATGGCTATGAAACACTTGTTGAAATCACGGATATTAAGATTTCTTCAGATGGCGAAAAAGCCTTTGTGAAAACCCAAAATACTGAATATGCCACCATGCCTGTAGCGACAGAAACCGGTAGTGTTGAGAATGTGCCTATGGAAGGTGTTTCTGAATGTACGCAAATCCTGCTGCTCAAAAAAGGTGTCATTATGATGTATAATGCTAATTGCGTGACCAATATTGAGTTTATGGAATATTAAAAGCTAGCGACGCATCACCATCAGTTTTTTGATCTCGGCGATGGCTTTGGCCGGGTTGAGGCCTTTAGGGCATGTGTTGGTGCAATTCATAATTGTATGACAGCGATAGAGACGAAACGGGTCTTCGAGATTATCAAGACGATCGCCGGTGGCTTCATCGCGCGTATCGGCGATCCAGCGATAGGCTTGCAGGAGGATCGCCGGGCCCATGAAACGGTCGCCATTCCACCAATAGCTGGGGCAGCTGGTCGAACAGCAAAAGCACAGGATGCAGCCGGCGGGACCTCGGCCATCATCACCGTTGAGAATATTGGCATCTTCGGGGCTTTGCAGACGCTCGCGCCCTGGGGCGGGGCTGTCGGCCTTCAGCCAAGGCTCAATTGAGGTATATTGCGCATAAACGTGGTTGAGGTCGGGCACAAGGTCCTTAACCACAGGCATATGCGGCAGCGGCGTGACCTTGATATCGCCGGAGCAATCGTCAATCGCCTTGGTGCATGCCAGTGTATTCGTGCCGTCGATATTCATCGCGCAGGACCCGCAAATCCCCTCGCGGCAAGAGCGGCGCAAGGTCAGGCCAGAGTCGATATTATTTTTGATGTAAAGCAGCGCGTCGAGCACCATCGGACCGCATTTATCGAGATCGATGGTGAAGGAATCGAGACGCGGATTGGCTTCATCATCCGGGTTCCAGCGATAGATTTTGAAGGTTTTCTTGCGTTTGGCATCTCCGGCCACATCGTGGGTTTGACCGGCAGTGATTTTTGAATTTGCGGGAAGTGTGAATTGGGCCATCTGTGCGCTCTTTATGCGTTGGTTCTATCTGCCAATCAGAATAAGCGCTTAAGGGCAAAATGTGAAGGGGCAATCCTTCACATGTTAGAAGGAGACAGTGCTGTTGAAATTATTCGGGAGCATCAGGTTTCACGTCTAATGTTTGCCGTCTCTCAAATACTGACAAATCGTAAATCTCCATACGCCCGCGCGTTGTTTGCTTTACTCTGTAGAGCGCTTTGTCAGCGGCATCTATTATATTTTCAGGCGTTATAGCCGGTCCAGATATTCCGATCCCTATGCTTGAGCCAATTTTATATTCTTCGCCTTTGTGCTCAATTGTGAATGCGCACATTTCACCAGCGAGCCTGGTAAACGCCGGGTCAACGTCATTGCCATTATTCACTTCCATGATGACGGCCATTTCCTCGCCGCCATAACGAGCGACAATATCGTCTGCACGGACAGACTCCTGCAGATGCTCTGCGGCTTTTCTTAAGACCGCGTCCCCAACCTGATGACCGTATGTGTCGTTAAATTTTTTAAAATGATCGATATCGACCATAATCAACGCTATGCGTCCACCGGACCGCCTCAGTTTCGTCAGCGTTTTAGGCAGGGCATCATCGAAATAGCGGCGATTATAAAGCCCGGTTAAAGAGTCTCTAATAGAGGTATTTCGATCAACTGATGCTCGCTGATTTGCCTGTTCCAACTGTTGGATGAGTGTCTTTTCACCTTGAGCTTTGTTTCCATCTTCTTGGAGTTTTGTAATTTCATCAGGGGTGAGGTCGCCCTTACCCCGCCCCAAACCGTTCTTACGGCGGAATTCTTTTAGAGCCTGCTTCTTGGCTAATTCATTTTTCAAACTCATGGCCGAAACATTATAGTAATTTACATATAAAATCAAGCTTTTCAGCGTTAAGCGCCATAAATGTTTATTCCTGTTTATGTTGGGTCAAAGAGTCCTTACGGGAAATTCACTCTGGGCAACCACTGCATTTTACATAATTTTCTTGTGTGCGTAGCTTGATTCATGTATTGTATTGTCACATTCAAGTTTATGCAGGGGGTATGATGAGTAAAGTTTCACAGGCATTTGGTGTTTTGGCGCTCAGCGCAGCTTCAGCGGTTTACGCGCAAGGGGTGGCAGCAAGCGAACAGGTTTGCGCGAAAGATGGTCGTAGCTTTGAAATTACGGAGAATAATGGTCAGATTACTGGTTATTATCATCAAAATAGACAAAATATTTCATCGGAAACCCTAGCCAACTTTCAAAGCAGGAGCTCTTCAGCCGGAACACGATCAGTAGGCACCGGCGGCAACCCTAGAACCGCACCGTTCAAAGAAGCTTTTGGATTTAGTCGGGGGCAGGCCAACCTTCCTTCTCCAGATGAACGAATCGAAGCCCTGCGCACACGCGGCAAGATTTTCTGCTATACAGGCCATGTTCCAACCCCTGCCCCAGGCAGTTTTGTTCCTTTGAAGCCCCAATAACTTAATAAACCCGGGCCTTGGGCGGGATGGGCTGCACTTCGTCGGTCAGGGTGGTCATGATCACCGGGCGGTAGTCAATCTTGGTTTTCCCGGCCTCATCCACCCAGATAACGGTGTGTTTCATCCATTTTTTATCATCGCGGTCGGGGAAGTCCTCACGGGCCTGCGCACCGCGGGATTCTTCGCGATTAGCGGCAGCATGCATTGCGGCGACGGCTTGGGACAAGAGGTTATCCAGCTCCAGCGTTTCAACGAGATCGGTGTTAAAGATCAACGAGCGGTCGGTGACTTTCAGATCAGCCTTCCCGGCGAAGCATTCATCAATCTTGGTGATGCCCTCATTCAGGGTTTCTCCGGTGCGGAATACGGGCGCATGCGTCTGCATCGTGCGCTGCATGCGGTCGCGCAGCGCGGCTGTCGTCGTTGAACCTTTAGCGCTCCGATAATGATCAAGGCGTGCCAGCGCTTTCGAGCCGTCATCCGTGCCAAACGGGCGGTGCTTTGCGCCCGGCACAACGGTTTCGGCGCAGCGATTGGCTGCAGCCCGGCCAAAGACGACGAGGTCGAGCAGTGAGTTTGAGCCCAGACGGTTGGCGCCATGGACGGAGACGCACGCGGCTTCGCCGATCGCCATCAAGCCCGACACAATGGCATTGGGATCTTTTTTGGTCGGGTTAATGACCTCGGCCATGTAATTGGTTGGGATGCCGCCCATATTGTAATGCACAGTCGGCAGAACAGGGATCGGCTCTTTGGTCACATCTACGCCAGCGAAGATGCGGGCGCTTTCGGCGATACCCGGCAGGCGTTCGTGGATAATGTCGCTGTCCAGATGTTCGAGGTGGAGGTGGATGTGGTCTTTATGCTCACCGACGCCGCGCCCTTCGCGGATTTCGATGGTCATCGAGCGTGAAACAACGTCGCGCGAAGCGAGGTCTTTTGCGCTTGGGGCATAACGTTCCATAAAGCGTTCGCCTTCGGAATTGGTCAGATAGCCCCCTTCCCCGCGCACACCTTCGGTAATCAGGCAACCCGCGCCGTAAATTCCGGTCGGGTGGAACTGGATGAATTCCATGTCCTGCAACGGAATGCCGGCGCGCAAGGCCATCGCATTGCCATCGCCCGTACAGGTGTGGGCGGAGGTGCAGGAGAAATAGGTGCGGCCATAACCGCCGGTGGCGAGAATAACCTGATGCGCGCGGAAGCGGTGAATGGTGCCGTCATCGAGGTTCCAGGCCATGACACCGAGGCACTGGCCGTCATCGCTCATGATCAGGTCGAGGGCAAAATATTCGATAAAGAATTCGGCCTTGTGTTTGAGGGCCTGCGTGTAAAGCGTGTGGAGGATGGCGTGACCTGTGCGGTCCGCGGCGGCGCAGGTGCGTTGGGCGGTGCCCTTGCCGTAATGCGTCGTCATGCCGCCAAAAGCACGCTGGTAAATTTTCCCGGCGGCGGTACGGGAAAACGGTACACCATAGTGTTCAAGCTCGATAATCGCGGGGATCGCCTCGCGGCACATATATTCAATCGCGTCCTGATCTCCGAGCCAATCTGAGCCTTTAACAGTGTCATACATATGGAAGCGCCAGTCGTCTTCGCCCATATTGCCCAGCGCTGCGGAGATGCCGCCTTGCGCCGCGACCGTGTGCGAGCGGGTTGGAAAGACCTTTGAAATGATCGCGGTGTTCAAACCTTTTTCTGCGCAGCCAAAGCCGGCGCGCAGCCCCGCACCACCGGCGCCGACCACCACGACATCATATTCGTGATCAATGATTTCGTATTCATTTGTCATTTTATATTACCATCCATGAAACAACGTAAAGACACCCTACTATAATCAGACAGATCAGCAGTAAAACCGGAATAATGGGAATATCATCATCGAATGTTTTTTTCATCCAGATATTACCTTTGCCAAAACCAACCCCTGCGATCAGGCCACCTGCCAAATACCAATATATAGAGATCTTTCCTATAAACAGGCCCAGTATTGCGCCGGCTATTACACCTGTGACCATAAAAGTTATATAGTTAAGGATATTGTCAGCCTTATCAAGAAACCCGAAAATTTTTCGATCTTGTTTATTATATTTTTCAATCGGGTTGTAAAATTCAGTCATTTCTTTCCCTTTTTACGCGGAGAAACGGAGGAACGGAGGTTTATTTTTTATAATACACAAAACTCTGAAACTCCGAATCTCCGCGTTTAATTTTTTTTACAACGCTATTTTTAGAATTGAAAAAATGCAGGCGGTGGCGAGGGCGAAAAAGAACAGATACATGCCAACCAGCTTGGATAGCTTGAAAAATTCATTGTGGATGTAATCCTCGACGATTTCACGATTTCCCAGCACGGCGTGGGTAAAAGCGGCAATGATCAGCAGCAGCATGCAAATCGCGTTGCGCGGATCGGCAAGCTTGGCTGTAAACTCTGCATGGCTGGTGCCGATGGTCTGGCTGAGAAACCACAGGAACCACAATGAGAGCACTGCGGTGCCGATAGCCGTGACGCGCAGCCTGATCCATCCCGGCACAGCCGCGTGCGATGCGCCCAGACCGCGGGCGCGGGCGAGCGGGGTTTTCATACCGTGATTGTCCCATTTCATATTCATGGCGTTTCTCCAAAATAATATTCACCAAACGGATGACTAAACAGTACATATTCCCACGTCACAAATGTCAGCAGCACCGTGACAAACAATACAAAATATCCAGCGGCATAGGCGTTTTCGATTTTAAACAGCAATCCTGAGTCCCAGAAAAGATGGCGGATGCCGTTGGCCAGATGGTAGAAAAATGCGAGCGTGAAGCCGAACAGCAAGAGCATGCCAACGGGCGAGCCTGCGAAGTTCATGAATACAGCGTAGGCTCCGGGGCCGATTGCTGCGGCGACCAGCCACCAGGCAAACAGCATCAGACCAACCGTAAGACCGACCCCTGTCATCCGGTGCAGAATCGATAAAACAGAGGTCATTTGCGGTTTATAAACCTGAAGGTGCGGGGATAATGGGCGCTGAGTTTTGGTGGGGGCGCTCTGTGACATGATGTTTCCTTTTGAATTCTTCGAACAGGTCAAGAAACATCATAAAACGCCGGGCGGGTTTTGCAATGGTTTAATCACACCCAAATCCCCTCACCCAGAGGTGCCATCTGGGAACACTTACTTTTAGGGCAAAAACTAAGTATCCCCAGACAGAGACAAAGGTTATTGCTCTTGCTGATACTCCAGCGCCAGACCGTTAATGCAGTAACGTAGGCCGGTTGGCGGCGGACCGTCCTTGAAAACATGGCCGAGGTGAGAGCCGCAATTGGCGCAATGAACCTCGGTACGGGCATAGCCAAGCTTGTAATCCGTGGAGGTGCCGACCGCGTATTCATCGGCGGGCTGGTAAAAACTCGGCCAGCCGGTTTTACTATCGTATTTTGCATCGGTACTGAACAGGTGGTGGCCGCAACCGGCGCAATAGAACTTGCCGTGGCCTTCGATGCCGTTTAGCGGCGACGAGCAGGATTTTTCCGTGCCTTCGCCGCGCAGGATCTCGTATTGTTCGGGGCTGAGGCGCGCGCGCCACTCCTCATCAGTAAGTTGAAAGGGGAAATCACCTTTCCTGCTTGAGTGTGGCAAAGACTTGTTTTTTGAAAAAATGTCAAAGGCCATCGCTTTGCTTGCTCCCGTCATCAGGGCGGCACAGGCCACCCCGGCTAAAAACGCTCGTCTGTGCATGCTTAAACATTCCCTATTGTTCATACAGGGGTATTCGCATTTTAAAGCAAAAAGGTTACAGGTCTTAAGCCGCCTTTTGCGCTTCGTTTTTCACCAGTAATTCAGCGATTTGCACGGTGTTGAGCGCTGCGCCTTTGCGCAAATTATCCGCCACGCACCAGAAATTGAGGCCGTTTTCGACCGTGATGTCTTCGCGAACGCGGCTGACGAACACATCGTCTTCGCCCTGAATTTCAGCCGGGGTGACATATTCGAGGTCTTCCTGCTCCAGATCGACCAACGTAACCCCTTCAGCATTATGGAAGAGTTCCTTGGCCTCAATGGCGGAAATTTCCTTTTCCAGCTCGACATTGATCATTTCGGCGTGGCCGATAAACACAGGGATGCGTACACAAGAGGCGCAAACCTTGATCGCGGGATCGAGTATCTTTTTGGTCTCAACCACCATTTTCCATTCTTCCTTGGTCATGCCGTCATCCATGAACACGTCGATCTGCGGGATGGCGTTAAAGGCTATCTGTTTCGGATAGACAGACGGGGTTGGCGTCTGGTTGGCGTAGATGCCTTTAGTCTGGTTGAACAGCTCATCCATCGCCGCCTTGCCGGAACCGGAGGTGGATTGATAGGTACTGACCACGACGCGTTTGATGGTCGCGGCTTCATGCAAAGGCTTGAGCGCGACAACCATTTGAATGGTGGAACAGTTCGGGTTGGCGATGATGCCTTTTTTAATCTCGTTGATCGCGTGAGGATTGACCTCCGGCACGATCAGCGGCACATCCGGGTCCATACGCCAGTAGGACGTGTTATCGATGACTGTCGCTCCGGCAGCAGCAGCCTTAGGCGAATATTCAGCCGAGACTTTAGCACCGGGTGAGGACAGCACGATATCCACACCTTTGAAGTCAAAATCAGCCAGATTCTGTACGCGCAAATCCGTATCACCATAGGACACTTCGCGCCCTACAGACCGCTCGGAGGCCAGCGCTACAACGTCGTCAGCAGGAAAGTCGCGTTCATCCAATATTTTTAACATTTCAAGCCCGACATTACCTGTGGCGCCTACAACTGCAACTTTATATCCCATTTTTGTTTCTTCCTGCTTTGAGCCTTCATTTTAGAGGATTTCATTGATATGATATGTGGGCATTCAAATGCAAGGTTTTTCATGATTGATTCTTCAAAATTATCCCGTTCTGAACTCGAACAAAAAATCGCCGAAGCCGATGCTTTGGCGGAGATGAAGTCGAATTTTCTGGCGACGATGAGCCATGAGATCCGTACGCCGATGCAGGCGATCTTCGGTTTGCTGGAACTGATTTCCGACGAGAAACCTTCGGAAAATATTTCCGAGATGGTGAGAACCGCGCAAGGCGCGGCTGCGGGCTTGCTGGAAATTCTCGATGACATTCTTGATCTGGCGAAGATGGATGCCGACAAGATGGAGCTCGATATGTTCGAGGTGCCGGTGCGGCTCTTGGTACGCGGATTGCTCGAAGCGCTGGCTGTGAAAGTCCATGGCGTGGATATTGAGCTCATTGATGATATTGAACAAGACGTGCCGTTTGTGGTGGTGGGCGATCCGAAACGGCTGCGCCAGATCATTATGAATTTGTGCGGCAATGCGCTTAAATTCACGCATCAAGGCAGCGTCACTGTGCGGGTTACGTCGCAGGTTCAGGCGATTGATGTTCCCGAGGGCGGTGTGGGCTTGCGTTTTGAGGTGATTGATACCGGAATCGGTATGAGCCAGGAGGTCTGCGCGCGGTTGTTTGGATCGTTCGTGCAGGCGGATAATTCGACCAGCCGAAAATATGGCGGCACGGGGCTGGGGCTGTCGATTTCGAAAAAGCTGGTGGAGTTGATGGGCGGGCGAATCGGTGTGAACAGCGCCCCCGGGAAAGGCTCGACCTTCTGGTTTGAGATTCCAACGCAGGAAGTGAGTACGGATGACAGCACGGTGGAGTTGCCTTCACTGGATGGGGTTTCCGTGCTTTCGGTTGAAGACCACCCGCAAGGTGCCAAGGAAATTGTTAATTCGCTGCGCTCTATGGGGGCGAGCGTCGAAAACTGCCCAACCTATAAGGAAGGGCTAGAGCTCATTACCCGGCGTCCGTTTGATGTGGCAGTGATTGACCAAGGGCTGCCCGACGGGTTGGGGCTGGACCTCATCAAAGAGATTACCAAACTGCGCCCGAATACGGGGCTTGTAATGTATACGGTGCGCGATGATGTGGGGCTGTCGCATTCACTGAAAGCTTTGGGCGTAACATATCTGACCAAGCCGGCCAGCCGAATCGGGCTGGGAGAGGCGGTGCGCGATGCGGCCAGTCGGCTCGAGCATATTGAAATTACCGGGCCGACAAAGCTGTTGATCGCCGAGGACACGGAAAGTGTACGCGACATTCTGGGCCGTCAGCTTGACAAGCTGGGCGTTGAGGCAAGTTTTGTTGAAAACGGAAGGCTGGCGTTGGAGGCTTTAGAAACCGGCGAATACGGCCTTCTGATCACCGATTTGCATATGCCGGAAATAGATGGCTATGGCGTTGTGGAGCATATTCGCAAGCAGGAAAAAGAGGCCGGGGACGGCACTCATTTCCCTGTGATGGTGCTTACGGCCGATGTGCAGATGGCGCAGCGCGAGACTTATATGCGTCACGGGTTTGACGAATGTTTGCTCAAGCCCGTTTCATTGGGACAGTTTAAGCGGCTGCTTATTCGTTGGGGGCTTTTAAACGAAGAAACCGGGGATGATTCTCTCGGCGCTGTTCCGGTGAACGCCCCCAAAGAAGATGAGGGCGGCTTACCTCCCGCGATTGATAAAGACGCCATGATCGAGCAGATGGGGGAGTTTGATGAGATGGCCGTTGAAATGCTGGGAATGTTTGTTGACATGACACGCCCGCAAATTGACAAGATTAAAAGCGCACTGGCCGCAGAAGACTTTAAGGATTTATGTGAGTTGGGGCACAGCTTGAAAGGCGCGGCGCGCAGCGCGTGCTGCCCGGCGCTCGGGGATCTGGCATCGCAACTGCAGGATGATGCGGATGTACAAAAGCCGGTTGCAGATTTGGTGGCAGAAATTTTAAAAGAATTTAAACGAGTCGAAGCAGAGATTTCAGCGCTACAGAAATAATCAATATTTCGAGCCTAAACGTTTTAAGGACACCCGCCCTCATCGCCGGCGGCATCGCCATTATAGACATTTGTGGCCTCATTCTGGATTATCCAGACACGGAAGCACAGATGATTAGCTGGACAGGTCAGCAGAGCGTTGCTGTCAAGATCTTTGGCTCCGGCGGGTGCATCGGAAGTATCAATGACATCGGCTTCGCATTCGGAGAATTTTTCATCCAGTTTTTCCAAGGCCGCCTTAACAAAGGCGTCAGTTTTGTCGGTTTCGGTCCAGTAAAATACGCCATCCTCACCGTTATAAATCTGCCAGTCATCAAACAGATCCGGGGCCGGCCCCAAGAATTTTCCGCTGGAGCCGGTAAAAATCAGACCATGATCGTAGACATTGGCTGTTGTAGGATTACCGGGACAACGCATGTTACGAACCAAGCGATCACCGGAGCGGCCAGGCGTCGCAGACGTGTAGTGCGTGGAATCCGGATTGATCGGGAATTTCACATAGGGGTTTGGATCGCTTCCGGCGGGCGCGGTGTTAATTGTCGGATCGCCGTTCGGATATATCAAAACGCATTCCTGAATGGCGGAGCGAATAATGTCAATTTGCCCTTGCAGAGCGGATACGGTTTTAAATGTGTTTTGTGACGAGGTTTGCTGGGAAGACGGCTCCATGAAGCTGATCGTCAGAGCCGCGAGCAGCGCGATTGCAATCAGGATATAGACAAGCGCGCTTCCAGCTTCAGAAGCGCGCTTTGTTACTATCTTATAAGGCTGCAAATTCATTTCCCGCCTTAACGTTCGACAAGAACGTGGAAGTATACAAGGTCACTGTCATCCGCCTGATTGGTCGTGGCATCAAAGTCGGCACAGCCAAAAGGCTGGCCAGACAGGTCGTTGGTCAGGCGTTTACCAGCGCCAGCAGCAGCCGGGCCAATGCCCAGGTTGTTGTTGTCCATTTCGTCAGCGGCCGTTGGAACGTTGCCTATTACAATACCTGCATCGGGCACACTATCGCCATCAGCATCTGTCGAGGTCGGCACACCAAGCTCGGTGTTCAGACGCTCACACAAGGATTGCCCAACTCCGGGCAAAAACGCAATGACATCGTTCGAGTTGTTAGAGGCCGTGGTCCGACCAATGTTTTCAATAGCAAAATCACTGGTGAAAATCCAATCTCCTTGCGATCCACTGGCCATAACCTCGGGCGGCGCGGTTACACGCGTGGCACCACCACCGTCAGGGTGGAACACACATGTTGAAGAAACAGAAGCCACGTCACAGCCGGTGACCGCAATACTAAAAGCAGATGGAGGATCAAAATTGAGCTGACCGACATCTGTGCCTCCAATAATCATACGGACAATGGCCGTGCGCACAGAGGCCGGATACTGGGTGATCTGCGCTGAATTCACAAGATTACTTTCTCCATCAGAAGCACCACCGCCGGAGCGCGAGGATTGCGTCACAGCGTATGAAAGGGCGGCAAACAGCGCCACAGCGATCAGGATCAGGAACAGCACATTCCCACGTTCAGCCGCTCTTCCTAAGGTTTTTTTGTTTTTATAAAAACGTTTAAGTGTCTTCAACATATTTTTATTCTCCACCTTGTAACTTTAAGTATATCATCCCAATCACTTCACGGAAACCTTGTTTATCTTCAAAGATGCCGAAAGTGGATATCTTTCACACTCGCGCCCTACGCAAAAGTTCTGAATATTCACGTTCCATCCTGCACCCCCGTTTTGAACGTGCCCGATAGCCTCACGAAATTGTCCAAATGAACCTAAAGTTGTTGCTGTTATTGAAATAGATGGTCCACTGGCACTGATTTTCAGTCCCGTATAAATATCTTTGACCTTGGTAACAAATTCGTCCACTTCATTAGGATTTACAGGAACATCTCTGACCTGTGGTACACTGGGCTTTAGCGCTTGCGCCTCTTGCAATTGCGCACGCGTTTCCGTGAGTTTTTGCAGCTGAACTGTAGTGAACAAACCAATCGCCCCGCCCATAGCCCACATAAGACCGGCAATAATCAACATCGTCTGACCGGCGTTTTGCGGCATTTTTTCCAGAAATGCATTAAGATCGTCCGCAGCTTGCGGACTGGTATATTTTTTAAGCGAGCGCCAATCAAATTCCTTAAAAGACTGCTGTAGCTTACTAAAATCCAACTTCTATTCCCCGATCTTGTTCATTCGTAAAATTATAGTTATATTTAGTATAAAATAAAGAGGTTAAATTCCTTTTAAAAACAGTACACAGCCCCCCTATCAAAGGTATAGTCTTTTTGTATTTTTAGCGATTTCCTATAACGCGAATACGCCCATCTTTTTCCTTTACCGTATCATCGACCCGCACCGGATATTTTGTCATCACTGTTTGAATATAGGCTGGCGGCACCAATGCCTGCCATTCGACCTGTGCGCCTTTAATTTCATACCGAACCAGAGTGCTGTCCAGCCTACCCAGACCGTCGAGAATTTCCTGAACACGCACCATATGCTTGATTGTATCGCTTTGCATCGCATCTTTAGCTTGCTGGACCAATTGATTTGAAGCCAATTGTGTTTCTTCCTGAACCTTTGACAAGTTTCGTTCTATCATATTGACTGATACGTAGCTAATCAGCAGGATTATAATTGCTATAAAATTCACTATCATGCCAATAAACAGCAACATTCGTACCGTAGCGCGAGAAAGTTTTTCTGTTTTAAGCATACGATTTTTCCATGGCACCAGATCTGCCACATCCGGATTAATCGTTACGAAATTCGCATCCATGCTTTGTACGCGCGGTAAAATCGTTCTGGCAGCCCCCAAAAACACCTGCATGCGGCCAGTTTCCGGGTCCCAGCGCAGGGCTGAGGCTAGTCCTTCTTGTTCATAGAGATAGACCGTTTCACGATCCCAATATTCGCTATTTCCCGGAAGCGCGGCGGCCAGAGGGCACCAGCTGTCAGGGTTTGAGGCCAATGATGCAGACGGGCAGGCTAAATACCAGATTTTATTTTCATCGACGGAATAGCAATAATGCACCTTTTCCGTCCCACAGGCTTGCGACGCTGCATTCCAGACGGCCTCTTCTTCCGTGCCGGGGATATGGGGAATAACGCCGCCGACGAGTTCCTGAGGCAAGTAAGGCTTCAAGTCTGTGGGTACACTTGCGGCTTCACCGGCCAGATAATCGCTTATACCGGGCGCCGCGCGCGAAACGCCGGACGCATTCTCCTGAATGCGTTTACCTGGCAAGCCTTTATCTTCTTTAGAAATTAGAGCCAAATCTTTTTCCCTAAATTGCGCCTTCCATCAGACCGCCCATCATTGAATCCATACTCATATTCATAACTGTCAATGCGTAAATGGCGCTCCCGAAAGCGATGGCAAGGAATATGCCGGTTAGAAGAAATGCGATCCAAACGATCAACTTGTGTTTTGTCCGCGCCGCCTGCGAACGCATTTCGGCGATAGACTCCATTACTGTAGCAACTTGGCCGAGATCAGACAAGCCTGCAACTTCAAGACGTTCACTGCGAGTTAACGGCGCGCGGTCCAAGGCGGCTCCCAATGAAACCCCGCGCCCAAGGTCCTTTAACGACTCCTTCCAATACTCTGTTACATCCGGTGCGGATGAAGCTTCTGAAGATTGATCAAGCGTATCGTTGATCGGCACCAGTCCACGCAGCATACGGGCGGCTGCCGACATTGAATCAGCGAAAGCCAAATCGCGCAGATAGCCGCCAATAAGCGGGATTTTGCGGACAATGCGCGCGGTTGGAAAGTCCCTTTTTCCGCGGTTTATCCAATAGGAAAACACGCACCATGCCATAAAGGCTCCAAACCCTACAGATGTGAAAATCAAAACGTCCCAGGTTAGTTCCAGACGCCCAACAACAGTCAGGAATTTTTCAAGTTCCTCGGGGTCAGTTGGCGTATTATCGCGAAACCACCCTAAAACCATGTCTTTACCAGCCCACAAGGATGACACAATTGAAAACACATCGAAAGCCAGCCAACCCATGGTTCCCATGATGGCGGCGGCGTTTTTCTTCTTTTGAGTAATGGAGTGGATGGCGTGTGGAATCCCCTCTACCAAGCGGTTAGCTCTTTCCGAACCGGCAAGAATCGCCAATGTTCCATGATCGAAAGTATTGAGCGCTTTGAGCGCGTCAATTACGCCCAGCCCTCTGGCCAAGGCTTCGCGGGCCGGGGCCATTATATTTTGCCTGCGCGGGTTTGTTTCAGCCTGGATAATCTTCCATAGAGCAACGCCTGGTGATGTTGATGTTGAGCGAAACTGAATACCGCGCAAAAGCTGAACCTGCCACCAGGTCGAACGTGCCAGCAGGCGTTCCAAAGGCGAACGTGCGTGCGGGCGAATGCTCAGCACAAAGCCACCTTTTTTGGTTACGGCGACGCGAACATCATCAACAGATGGCAGGTAGAACGATTCGCTGACCTTTTTCGGCCCCGACGGCGTTTCATATGCAATTTCCGCAACCCATTGCTGCATTTTGTCACTTCGCTTTTCTTTTACACAGCGTTACTCGTCGCTCGCGTATCAATTACACGCATCGCTTCTCCTGCCTTGTGTAAAAGAAAAGCGAAGCGACAAAACATTCTTTACCTGTCATTCCTGCGAAAGCAGGAATCTTGCTGTTACCGGTATGAGATCCCGGCCTGCGCCGGGATGACATAGGGGTTATTACTGCTCAAGGTAGGATATTGCGGCTTTCGGATCGACAAGACCGCTCAGAACGAGGTCAATGAGTCCCTCGCGCCTCGTGTGCACTACAACACCTTCCTCGTTCACTACATTATTCACGTTTCCGATTAAAGCTTCGTAAATTTCATTACGGTGCGCCGGGCCCAATGTAATCAAAAGCGCATCCAAAAGCAGCGTTCGCCCTGAAATACCGGTGCGGTTACATAAATCGCACCCCGAAGTATTGTGACGGCGCACCCTTGCTTCCGGAGCGAGATCGAAGAGTTTTAATTCATGTTCTTTTAGTACCTTACCCGCTTCCTCTTTATGTGCACAACCTTGGCAAAGCGTGCGGACCAAACGCTGATTCAAAATGCACTTAACCTGCTGGGCCAATGTATAGGTCGAGGAGCGCTCGCGTTCGGATGGCATCAAAGAGCGCAAGCGCTCAAAGGTTTGCAGTGCGGTGTCGGCGTGAATGGTTGAAATCACGGTGTGACCGGATTCAGCGGCCTTAAGAGACGTTTCCACCGTATCAGCATCACGCATCTCCCCGATGATAATATAGTCCGGATCATGACGCATTGAGGCGCGAATCAGATCGGCAAACCCCCCGCCTTCCATACCAGGACGGACCTGCCATTGCGTTGCATAACGCAGTTCGTATTCAATCGGATCTTCGATGGTCAGAACGTGGCGACGGCGGCGGTCGATCTGCTGCACACAAGCGTAGAGTGTTGTGGTTTTACCAGAACCAGTCGGACCGGAGAGCAAAATCATCCCCCCGCCACCCTTAATATCGGGCGAGAGAAGTTGAGCTAAATAGTCCGCCACGTCTTCATGACGGCTGAATAATTCGTCAAAACCTTTGAGCGCGGCGCGGTCAAGCAAACGCAATGTCAGCTTTTCACCGTCTTGCGCCTGAGGACCGGCCGCCACACGCACGTCAATCGCTCGGCCCTGCCAGGTAAAGCCAAAGCGGCCATCTTTGGGCGTCGTTCTGTCCCCGAAGTTCAGGCCCGCATCGCGTTTCAGCAAGGTTGTCAGACGCGCCATTGCATCAGCAGGAAGCAGATGCATCGGAATCATATCGCCATCGATGCGATATTGAATCCAGTTTGGCGCATCGGGGTTGTTATCTTGTACCAGGTGAATATCGGAGGCGCGCATTTGCAGTGCTTCGGCCATCATATCGCGCTGAAACTGGTTCAAAAGCAAGCCATTATCGGGGTCTGTCAGCCACAGCGCCAATGTTTTTTCGCAACGATCGGCAGACAAATCGTGCACAGATCGTAGCGTGTCGATAAGTTCTTTACGGTCCCAAACCTCGATTTCAATCTTTTCAACGTGGAAACCGCTTCGTTGCGCGGTTGAGATTAGAGAATTGATCTGGCGATCATTCATGTCGTGCAACGGTGCAATGCGCATGATGCCATCACGCAGGCCGATCAGGTGGATACTTAAAGGTAGCCAGGATTGAACAGGCAGGATTGCACGAAGCTGGTCGCCGGTGGCGCGGTCTTTAACACCTTCGTCTTCAATATCGGACGGCACGGCAGCGCCTGCCATATCCAACAGCTGTTCGGTAGAGCGGGCAATCCCCTGATCGAGCAACAAAGCGCGTTCGCGCTGAACCATATCCAGATAGCGTTCACGCCCCTCACTGGAGCGCATACGCTTACGAGAATCGGCCTTACGGCGCTCTACACCTTGTGGTGGGCCGTCCCCGCCTTGTTTGCGCTTATCATCATTTTGCGTTGTATCGTCCATATTTAACCATCACTTGCATCACTTGATGAGGAAGATCCAGAACTGCTCCCACTCTCGCTTGATGATGCATTAACACGGTTAATAGAAGATAAAGATCTGTCAAAAAGCAGCAAAACGCGCTTTCCTCTATGCATAAATTCAATGCCGCTGGGCTGAATCAGTACCATCCAAGGCACTCCGCCCAAAACGACTTCTTCATTATCGAAAACAAGGCGACTTCCGCCCGGACCGTTAATAATGGCGCGCGTTGGAGAAAATGAGGTGATCTTATATCCGTCCAAAGCGCCGGAGATATTTGCAGACGATGATGCGGCGTAGGACGGCTTAGCCCCGACACGCGCAGCGTTTTTCTGCGCAGCTTCTTCTTGCGTTTCCGGCACACCCGCCTCAAGGGCTTCTTCGGAACGTTCGGGCGCTTCGCCATCAAGCTCAATCGCCCCTTCACTTAAAACAATTGCTTTTTGGTCCTGACTTACCGTTGAAAGGGCATTACCACGCACCGGCAACACCAACACACCGCGCGCGCCATCGTGCAATATTTGAATATCATCCAGAATATCGCCCACGCGGGTTGGAGACCATGTCACTGTTAACGGGCAAGCCTCGACAGGCTCAAGCACCGTACCGGGCAGACACCCGTCTTCCTTAAACCCTACACCGTTATCAGAGCCAGAAATACGAATATCGCGTAGCATCAAATCAGCATCGCCGGAATTCACCAGCGAGACAGTAATGCTTGAAGCAGTTTCAATCCCCGAGCCAAAATCAATGTCCTCCGCCGAGGAAACCAACAACCCTTTACCCGGGACAGCCTGAGGGAAAACCTGTGCACTGCTCACATTTTCCGGGGCATACTCGCCCTTCAACGGTACGCTGGAAAGGGCTGCAGGCCCCGTATGCTTAACCACCAATACACCTGAAGAGCGCCCTTTTAGCTTTGGGGACCACGTAATTGTCGCGATACAGGATTGCCCGGCGGCCAATTTACTACACTCGGTTTTAAGGGCGTAACCGGCTTGTTCGCTGGTATCAATATAGATGTCATTAATGCTAATCTCGTTTGAGGTGATATTGCGCAAAATCACAGGCTCGATAAGAGTTTGCGCCGCATTGAGAGATCCAAAATCGACTGTGTCAGGGATCATTTCAATATCGCTTGTAAGCTTATCTCCAGCGCCTTCGGTTGTCTCCACGCTCCCCATCACCGTTGCCGTGACCAGGCGCGTACGGCCACTGTGCGCCATCAGCATTTCAACACGCCAAGGCCCGGCCTGCAAACCTTTTACAGACAAGGCGATTGCACATTCGGCGCCAGAAGGAAGCGGCTCATTCTCGCACTGATTCAGAGAAACAATTGCAGAAACCGTTGAAGAGGGATAAAGACGGATTGTGCCGGTTTCAACGGGCTGACCGCCCTCATTCCGGAACAGCACCACAACCTGAGCTGTCGCTCCAATTGGAATGGCCCCACCATCTATACTTGGGGTAACCGGCACCAAGCCTGCCGACCCCCCACCCGATACCGTCTTACCGGGGTCATCAAATCCCGGATATTGCGCCAGCGCATTCCCCGATATAAATACCGAGAAACACAACATTGAAGCCATTAAAATAAAAAGATGCAAACGCATAATAATGATGAATATCTGATCAAAATAAAGGACTGCCATAGCGTACTCACACGCATGACTGATGTTGAATCATAACATAAAAATTCACTGAAACAGCATTAAATACCGTTTTTTCGACTTTTATTCAGTTTTAGCATCCCCGGATAAAAACGCATCTTCAACCCAAAGATTAATGCCCGGATGGGTTCAGCAAATCAGCAGGAATCGTGCTTGTTGGAAAGATTATTGGTTGGGGCAACTGTTCAGATGAAACGGAATCCTGTCCAAACACACCATTACCTTGCTGCACAATCGTTTTTTGCGCGTAGTTTTCAGCCTTCCCTTCTGATGTATACACTATCACGCGCGGCTTCAGCAGGAAGACCAATTCGGTATTGGACACAGTTGCCGAACGCGATGTTGGGAAGAGCGGCTTGTTAAAACCCGGGCCAGCGGTATCATATTGGTCATTCTCTCGTACCAAACCGGCAATCAGCAACGAATCACCGGGACGAATGCGAATCTGCGTTGAAAGTTCTCGCTCGGTTGTTTCCGGCAATTGCAGCGTGGTGCCATCGGCATCAAAATTCTGAAAGCGGCGAAATTCCTGCAGCTCAATATCAATATTACCGTAAATTGTAGCTTTGTCCCAGGCACTGGAAATGGTCAGTGTAAAGCCCGTGTCTACCGAATCGGTTTCCGTCGAAACTGTCACCTCCCCATTATCGACAGAACGACTAAGAGAGGAGACATAGTTCACTGTATCAGCAGCGCGCAGCGTTGCCTCCGAACCAGACAAAACCGTGATTTGCGGCTGAGATATAGTTTTCACCGACCCGTAATTGGAAATAAACTCAAGCACATCATTGCCATCAAAGGACGGCGTTCCGGTGACTGTTGGCAAGCCTATACTGATTGGCGTAAAGCCTGCGCCGACACCGCCAGGAATATTAATTCCGGTTGCATATTTACCAAAGACGTCAATTTTCTGCCAGTCGATACCGGTTGCGTTATCAGAATTCAGACCCACTTCCCAGATATAAACTTCAAAAACAATCAGGGCCGTATTGGAACGAATACGCTGAAAATAGCGCTCCGCCTGCTGGGCGGTACGGCTTGTCGCCTCATAAATGATTGTGCGCGTTGCCGTTTCTGTGATGGGCGTCTTTCCTGTAATCGCCTGCAAGCCCGTTGCAAGCGATGATAACATATCTGTATTTCCACCAATCGGCGGGATAGAGACTGTGAATGTCTGCATGTCCTTAATGACCAGCAAGCCATCCTCAAAAGAACAATACAGATCCGCAAGACCACAGACCTTATCAACAACATTGCTGAGCGGCCCGCGTAAATTGGCCACCGTGATTGTCCGCGTTAACCCCTCGTCTGTTTCGAAAGCCAGCGGAATTTGATAATCAGCCAGAATGAGCTGTAAAGCTCCGGCAAGAGTTTCTGAGCGTAGCTCAAACGGACCAACAACCTCATCAGGTAAGGCCGCTCCACGAATAACCTCAGGCACGAGAACATCACTTCCTAGCGGCAGGTAAATCACACTATCGGGCTGCTCGTTAATCGCCTCAGGCCGAGGATCGGCCATTGCCGGAGACGGAATGTTTGCGTTACGCGCACCTGGCGTATTCACATCGGCGCAGCTTCCTAAAAACACCAGAGACACAGCACCGAGCACAAGCAACATCGAACTTCGGCTGCAAAAACGTTTCATACTGACCTTATTCGTTTTACCATCCGTCATTGCGCACTTGCCCGCGATAAAGATTGAAGCGTTCTGGACACCGTTTTAACAAGCCTGTCGCGCTGAACCGGTTTCATTAAGACTGCAGCAACGTGCCACTTCCCAGCCTCAGCCAAAAGATCGGGATTCTGATCCCCCGTCACCAAAACAACGGGCGTCTCATTATCCTCACTCCGCAGAGTCTTAATAAACTCAAAACCATCAATCGGTTCCATGCGCACATCCACAATGGCCATTGCAACATCGGGTGCCATTTTCTCAAGCGCATCGCTTCCGTCTGTTCCTTCGATAACTTCATAGCCTTCATCCTGCAAAAATTTGGCAATTTGCATGCGGACAAAGTCATTGTCTTCAACAACTAAAATTTTGGCAGATTCAGTCATAGAACTCTAAAAGTTAGAATAAATAAAAGGTTAGGACAAAACCACACGTCAAGAGTGTTTGAAAAATACACGTTTCGAATCACTTTAAAGCAAAATAACGCATCAGAACAGAACCCTTATCAGGACTGTACACAGTTTTAGGGTCAAAACTCATTTAGCCGCCTGATAAAAACTGTTAGACTGTTGCAATCTGTTTCACGCAGCGGCCTGGTATCTATGCTCGAAATCGTTTCCATTCTTTGTCTGTTGATCGGCACGGGGCTTCTCGCCGCCCTGATTATCATTGATCTGCGCACCTTGTTGCTGCCGAATATTCTGGTGCTGAGCCTCGCACTGGCCGGATTTATGTTTCATGCCAGTACGCTGTTTTTCTATATGCCGGTGAGCGATATGGTACTGGGCGGGTTTATTGGCGGTGGAACGCTTTATCTGATTCGCGCTCTTGGCAATGCGTTTTATAAAACCGATACGCTGGGGCTAGGCGATGTGAAGCTGATGGCGGTGGGTGGGTTGTGGCTGGGCTCGTATTTCATACTGATAGCCTTGATGGCCGGAGCTGTTGCCGGGCTTGTGCATGGGCTTATGCTGATCGTGCGGCAATGGATCAAAACGCGCAGGATTGAATCGCTCTCAACATTTTCGCTACCCGCCGGACCAGGATTTGCCGCCGGGCTGTTTATCGCGGCTCTTGAAAAATTCTTTCCTCTTACCCATCTTGGTCTATCATGAATAAAGCGCTTCACAATATTCGCATTCTCGATCTTTCCCGCGTTCTGGCGGGGCCGTATTGCACACAAATGCTTGGGGATCTTGGCGCGGAGATACTTAAGGTCGAAAAACCCGGAAGCGGCGATGACACGCGTAAATGGGGACCACCTTTCTTACAGAACGGCCAAGGTAGCAATACAAGCGAGAGCGCCTATTACCTGTCGTGCAACCGGAATAAAAAATCGATTGCGATTGATTTGACCACACCCAAAGGACAAGAGATCGTTAAATCCCTGATTGCGCAGTGCGACATTGTGATTGAGAATTTCAAGGTCGGAGGGCTGAAGAAATACGGGCTGGATTACGAGAGCCTGAAAAAAGACCATCCGGCCCTTATATATTGTTCGATTACCGGGTTTGGCCAGACGGGGCCGCTGGCCCGTGAGCCGGGATACGATTTTCTTGCGCAGGCGATGACGGGATTGATGGCCTGTACGGGCGATCCTGACGGCGCCCCGATGAAAGTCGGCGTCGCATTGGGTGATGTTATGACGGGGCTGAACGCGGCGGTGGGCATTCTGGCGGCGCTTTATCATCGCCGTGAAACAGGCCAGGGACAATATATCGATCTGGCGCTGGGCGATTGCACTTTGGCGGCACTAACCAATATTGCTCAATATTATCTTACTTCAGGCCGCCCTGCCCCGCGCGTGGGCAATGCGCATTCGACGATTGTGCCGTATCAGGCTTTCAAAGCCGCGGATGGTTACGTCATTTTGGCGGTCGGCAATAATGAGCAGTTCCAACGATTTTGCGATTTTGCCGGGCATAGCGAATGGGCTGAAGATGAACGCTTTGCCACCAACAGCGCGCGGGTTCTCCATCGTGAAACTCTTGTACCGATGATTGAAACGCTGATTGCCCGGCATGATATTGCGCACTGGATTGACGGACTGCATGATGCCGATGTGCCCTGCGGGCCGGTCAATACTATGGATAAGGTTTTTGGAGATCCGCAGATCAGTGCGCGCGATATGAAGATTGAAATGGAGCACCCGCTAACGAATGCGCCCGTTCATCTGGTCGGCAGTCCGCTGAAGCTCTCAGGAACGCCGGTCACTTACAAATATGCTCCTCCCGTATGCGGGCAGCATACGCGCGAGATTTTAAGCCAGCAGCTCAGGCTCTCCGATGCGGAGATTGATGCGCTGGCGGCTGAACAGATTATCCAGATTGTTAGTTAAGTTTCGGGCCGTCCGGCTCATTTTGAAGGCCTACTGATGCCACAGTATTACTGGTGGCAACCTTGATTACGCCAAGATTATAGGTCTCACCTTCTTGCGGGTTTTCAATCGCAACGGCGGCGGCGACAATGGCTTCATACCCGGCAAAGCTTGCTTCGTTTTTGTTTAAAATTTCCATCTCTTTTCTCCTTTAACACACCCTGCCTGTTTTTACGTCCTTATAAGGATGGGAACAGAGTGCATAATCCTTTCATCATTATCGTTACTGACATCGAGACTTACCAAAAGCAAGTTGCGTGCCATTTCCAAACGCCCGATGCAATCTTCCTTGATTTCCAGCTTGGCTTCATCAAGGTCACCATTCATTTGGGTAATGGTGACAATCTGCCTGTCCTTATCCCATTCAACCCAGCTCGGGACATTTTCAAAGTGGTGCTCGACCACCATGACCAGTTTGCCGTCTTCAAACGCCAAAAGCGGATCTTTATGAATGATCCCGCGTTTTGGGTCCGTTTGCGTCTCAACCGGCATGGGCCGTGCACTTTGCTCTGATTTTGTCCCAAAGCTTAACCCTATTTTATGCAGGAAATCTATTAATATTCTTATAATATTGAACATTTTTTTGCCTTTTGAATGAAAGAAAAAGAGAAAAAAGAAGAAAAGCGACAGAATTGCCTTTCCTGAGTATAGCAAAAATTTTCCCTCTGGACATCGGATAAGGTTCTATGGTTTTGCTTTATGTGATGTGTTTTTTTCATACGGGGATACAATTATGCGCCATTTATTAGGGATTGATGAGCTGGATGCCGAGCAAATCGCTGTGTTTTTGAGCCGGGCGCAGGAATATTCCGATGCGCTTAAGTCCGGATCGTGGGATACGGAACGGCTGAAGAACAAGGTGATCCTGCATCTGTTTTTTGAAAATTCGACGCGGACGCTGACCTCATTCGAGATTGCGGCCAAGCGTCTGGGCGCGGATGTGGTGAACTGGAACCCGGAGACCAGCTCGCTGGCCAAGGGTGAAAATTTTATCGACACGGTCGACACGCTGGTGTCGATGAAGCCGGATGCGATCGTGATGCGCCATGCTGAGTTCGGCGCGCCGAAATTTGTCGCCAATCGGGCGGGATGCCCGGTGATCAATGGCGGGGATAGCTGGCGCGAGCATCCAACGCAGGCTTTATTGGATGCGCTGACGATGCGCCAGCATTTTGGCAAAATTGAAGGCTTAAAGGTTACCATCGTTGGGGATATTGCCCATAGCCGGGTCGCCTCATCGAATATGCAGCTTTTGACCAAGATGGGGGCGCAGGTCAGCATTGTCGCGCCGAAAGTTTTGATGCCCGAAAGCCTGCCGTTTAAAGAGATCAAAGCTTATGATTCTCTGGAGGACGGGCTGCCGGGGGCGGATGTGGTGATGACGCTGCGCCTGCAAAAAGAGCGCATGGACAAAGCGTTGATTTCCGATGCGGCGTATTTTAATGAATTCGGCCTGACGTTCGAGCGGCTGGAAAAGCTCTGCCCGAAGGCGATGATTATGGAGCCGGGACCGCTGGTGCGCGGGGTGCAGATGGAAGACGTGGTGGCCGAAGACCCGCAGCGCAGCCTGATTTTGCGTCAGGTCGCCAACGGCATTCCGACGCGCATGGCGGTGCTGGATATGCTGGTGGGGGAATAAAAATGAACCGCGAAGACGCAAAGACGCAAAGTTTTTTTAATGTCATCCCGAGCGTAGCCGGGTGATGACGGGTAAGAGGCTAGCATGATGTCGGAATTGGAAATATTTTTGGTACCTTATTTAATTGGTTCAATCCCTTTCGGCTTTCTTTTGGCAAAGCTGGCAGGGTATGGGGATATTCGAAAAACAGGTTCCGGAAATATCGGGGCAACCAATGTTTTAAGAACAGGAAACAAATTTCTAGCCGTTTTTACCCTTATACTTGATTCTGCAAAAGGTTATATAGCTGCATTACATTTTTATTTGATGGTTTCATTACTATTTGTCATAGATAATAAACCTGTCCCTAATACTTCTGACTTTAGTGTGGAAGATAGTCTTTTATTTGGCCTTTTCGCCATCCTCGGGCATTGTTTCCCGGTTTGGTTGAAATTCAAAGGTGGCAAGGGGGTGGCGACGACGTTCGGCGTTCTTTTCGCCGCGGTGCCGTGGACCGGGTTTATTGCCGCGGTGACTTGGGGGATTGTCGCCGGGTTTTCGCGCTATTCATCGCTTTCGGCCCTCAGCGCCGTGGCGATTTCACCGCTGGTTACATTTATCTATTACGGGCCGATGCCTGCCGCGATAACTGCGCTCATTGCTGCGCTGGTGATCTGGCGGCATAAAGACAATATCAAACGCCTGATGGCCGGAACCGAGCCGAAGATCGGACAAAAGAAAGAAGAAAAAGAGCAGGAATAAAGATTGATGTCATTGCGAGCGCAGCGAAGCAATCCATCTCTAAAGCGTGTACGGGAGATGGATTGCCGCGTCGGCCTTTCAGGCCTCCTCGCAATGACGAGAAAGAAAAACCATGCAAGAGCAAAAACTCAAAAACCACCCTTTATCCGAATCTGACAAGCTCGACTGGCTGCGGCTGTCGCGAACCGAGAATGTCGGGCCGATTACGTTTTACCGATTGATCGAACGTTTTGGATCGGCGGAAAAAGCTTTAGACGCATTGCCTGAACTTTCCAGGCGCGGTGGACGGACCAAGCCGCTCAAAGCGCCGGACCTGTCCACAATAGAAAAAGAATATGAATCCTTGCGCGAGATGGGCGGGGATATTGTCACAGCCGCCTGCCCTGCATATCCGCTTGCTTTAGGCGCTACTGACGACGCTGCGCCGGTGCTGTCCTGTTTCGGCAATATTCAGATGGCGAATAAAAATTGCATTGCGATTGTCGGGGCGCGCAACGCTTCGCTGAACGGGCGGAAATTTGCGCAAAAACTTGCTGGTGATCTGGGCAGGCTCGATCAAACAATTGTCAGCGGGCTGGCACGCGGGATTGATACGGCGGCTCATAAAGGGTCTTTGAGCACCGGGACAATTGCCGTGGTCGCAGGCGGGATTGATGTCATTTATCCGCAGGAAAATTTGGCGCTGTTTGAAGAGATTAAAGAACGCGGCCTTATTCTGGCAGAAAGCCCGCTGGGCACACAGCCTATCGCGCGGCATTTCCCCAAGCGCAATCGGATTGTTTCGGGCCTCTCGCGCGCTTGCGTTGTGATTGAAGCAACGATGCGCTCAGGCTCTCTCATCACTGCGCGCATGGCCGGGGAACAGGGGCGCGATGTGATGGCGGTGCCGGGGCATCCTTTGGACCCGCGCGCGCAAGGGTCTAATCATCTGATCCGTGAGGGGGCGACGCTGGTGCGCAATGCCGACGACGTTCTGGAGATCATTCGTAGCTTTTCGGGCAACAGTTTACGCGAGCCTTTTCACCCGCTCCCAAGTTTTACACAGCCTGCGGCCAATGACGAAGATGAGCCGGAAGATATAACGGAAAAGGCAAGAGATCGCGTGTTGGAGAATTTATCCTTTACCCCTGTTACGGTTGACGAATTGCTCCGATCCTGTCATATGACGATTCCAGTATTGCAAACCGTGCTGCTCGAACTGGATCTGGCCGGGCGCATAAAACGCGAAGCCGGCGGGCGGGTGAGTTTGTTGGATTAGAGAAATTTAAACCACGAATGGACACAAATGAACACGAATTTTTAACTGCCAAGTCACCAAGATACGAGGAAGAATAAATATAAAAAATTAATACCCCCGCGCTTTGATAATTTTAGTTTTTTATTCGTGTGAATTCGTGTTTATTCGCGGTTTATGAATTAAGGATAGTAAATTTTGACCACCAATCTTGTCATTGTAGAGTCCCCGGCGAAGGCCAAAACGATCGGGAAATATCTTGGGCCCGATTATGAGGTGCTGGCCTCGTTCGGGCATGTGCGCGATCTGGTGAATAAGGACGGTTCGGTCCTGCCGGAGGATAATTTCGCAATGAAGTGGGAGCTGGGTGAGCGCTCGGCCAAGCATGTCAATGATATCAAACGCGCGGTGAAAAATGCCGACGCCATCTGGCTTGCGCCTGACCCGGACCGGGAAGGGGAAGCCATTGCCTGGCATGTGCAGGAAATTTTGAGTGAGGAGAATCTGCTGGAAGGTAAGGCTCTTTACCGCGTGACCTTTAACGAGATTACAAAATCAGCGGTGCAGGATGCCTTTAATCATGCGCGCACTATTGACAGCCCCCTGGTGGAAGCCTATCTGGCGCGCCGGGCGCTGGATTACCTAGTTGGATTTAACCTTTCACCCGTGCTGTGGCGCAAGCTGCCGGGATCGCGCTCGGCGGGCCGTGTGCAGTCGGTGGCGCTACGCCTCATTTGCGAGCGCGAAGCAGAGATTGAGATTTTCAAAGCGCAAGAGTACTGGTCGATTGAAGCGCGGCTGCATACTCAAGATGGCGCGCCTTTTACTGCGAAGCTCACGCATCTGGCGGGCAATAAACTCGACAAGCTCGATATTGGCGATGAGGGCGCGGCGAAAGCGGCGGTCGAGCGGATTGAAAATAAGAACCTGCGCGTTCAAAAAATTGAGAAAAAGCAGGTGCGGCGCAATCCGCCCGCGCCGTTTATTACTTCATCATTGCAGATGGAAGCCTCGCGCAAATTGGGGATGAGCGCTTCGCAAACAATGCGCTGCGCGCAGAGCCTGTATGAAGCCGGGTTTATTACTTATATGCGTACGGACGGCACGACACTGTCGAATGAGGCGGTTGCGCAAGCCCGCGACGTGATTAAAAGCGAATATGGCGCACCGTATTTGCCGGATGCGCCGCGGCTGTATAAATCCAAAGCTAAAAATGCGCAAGAAGCGCACGAGGCGATTCGCCCGACGGATCTTTCGAAAATTCCCGGTAAATCCGGCAGCCCTATGGGAGACGAAAAAGAACGCCGTTTGTATGAGTTGATCTGGAAACGCACAATGGCTTCGCAGATGGAAAATGCGGTGATGGACCAGATGAAGGTCGATATTTCGGACGGCACGGATGATGCGATTTTGCGAGCCAATGGCTCGGTCGTCACCTTTGACGGTTTCCTGACACTGTATCAGGAAAGCACGGAAACAGAAGATAAAGATTCTGATGACGACAAAGGCGATGACAAAGATAGACGCCTGCCGCCTATGAATGAGGGAGAGACTTCGAAGCTGGTCGATGTGATGCCTAATCAACACTTCACGCAACCGCCGCCGCGCTATTCCGAAGCCTCGCTGGTTAAAGCGATGGAAGAAATGGGGATTGGCCGTCCGTCAACCTATGCCTCGATCATGCAGGTGCTGCGCGATCGTAACTATGTTGAGATGCAATCGCGGCGCTTTGTTCCACAAGACCGGGGCCGCGTGGTTACGACATTCCTGACCAATTTCTTTACTAAATATGTTGATTATGATTTTACCGCCAATCTGGAAGAAGAGCTGGATGCGATTGCCGGCGGGCATGTGGACTGGAAAGAGGCCTTGCGTCTGTTCTGGATCGATTTCAAGGCCGCCGTTGATGAGACTAAAGAGCTGACGATTACGAATGTGATTGACCATCTGGACGGAGAATTGGGGCCGCACTTCTTTCCTGAAGGTGATAAAAGCCGCAAATGTCAGGCCTGTGGTGATGGACGTTTAGGCTTAAAGCTCGGGAAGTTCGGCGCGTTTATCGGGTGTTCAAATTATCCGGAATGTAAGTTTACCAAGCCTTTGGTCGTGCCGGATGGCGAAGAAGACGGTGAGCTGGCCGCGCTGGCGAATGAGCCGAAAGAGTTAGGGACAGAGCCGGGCACGGGCCGCACTGTATCCTTACGCCGCGGGCCATATGGCCCGTATGTGCAGATCGACCCGGCCCCTGAAGAAGCGGTGGATTACACGGAATATGATGCTGCGATAAAGGTTTGGGAAGAGGCTAAAAAGGTCACGAAGGAAGAGGGTAAGAAAGCGCCGAAAAAACCGACCAAGCCGAAAGCGCCGAAACCGAAGCGTCAGGGGCTGCCGAAAGGGCTGGCGGTTGGCGATGTGACGCTAGAAGCGGCATTGTCTCTATTAGCATTACCTCGTGATGTCGGCGAGCACCCGGAAACCGGTAAAATGATCAAGGCTGGAATTGGACGTTTTGGCCCGTTTGTGCAGCATGACGGAAAATTTGCCTCAATCCCGAAGGATGAGGATGTGATGACCATCGGCATGAACCGCGCAGTTGATCTGATCGCCCAAAAGCTGGAACGTGATGCAGCCAAGGACGCGGCAAAAGCGGCGAAAGCCGCCGGAGACGAAGACAAAAAGAAAGCGCCGGCTGAGAAGAAAAAGAAAGCGGCTAAGAAAAAACCTGCGAAGAAAAAAACAGCTGCGAAAAAGAAAAGCGCTTAATTTTCTAGCCACAGATGGACACAGATATACACGGATTATTCTTTGATGTTCAAACATCTGTGGGCATCCGTGTTTATCTGTGGTTTTTTAAAATATGGAATTAAATCAATCAGACATTCTTGAGTTTATTGAAAACTCCCCTTCCCCGTTAACGAAGCGGGAAATTGCGCGCGCATTTAATGTCAAAGGCGGGGAAAACCGCATTACTCTCAAACAAATCCTCAAAACTCTGGAGGCCGAGGGCGCGGTTGCCAAACATCCAGGCGGAGCTTATAGCGTGCCTGACGGCCTGCCGAGTGTTTGCGTCTTGCACGTGTATGAGATCGACGTTGACGGTGATGTGTTTGCGCGGCCTCAGAGCTGGAACGCGGAGCTGCAAGGCGAATGTCCGCGTATTGAGCTGCGCCCCGGAGGCAAGGGGCATCCGGCGGCGAAAGAGGGCGACCGGGTGCTGGCGCGGCTTAAACGCATTGGCGACAATCTGTATGAAGCGCATACAATTAAGACGCTGGACAGCTATGAGGGGCGCGTATTAGGTCAGGTGCGTTATCACAAGCACGGTCCGGCGCTGGTGCCGACGGATAAAAAGGCAAAGTACGATTTTGATATCAAGCCCGGCGATTTGAACGGCGCGCAGGAAGGCGATCTGGTGATTGGTGAAATCCTGCCCGCCCGGGGGGCGCGCCGGAAGAAGGTCAAGATCGTTGAGGTGGTTGGCAAGCAGAGCGATCCGAAAGCAATCAGCATCATTTCCCTGCATGAGGCGGGCTTGCGCGAAGACTGGCCGGAAGCGGTTTTAAAGGATGCGGAAGGTCTTAAGGTTCCTGATCTTAAGGGCCGCGAGGATTTGCGGGATATTCCACTGGTCACCATTGACGGAAGCGATGCGCGGGATTTTGACGATGCGGTTTTTGCGGAGCCTCTTGAGGATGGCGGGTTTCATCTGATCGTAGCGATTGCGGATGTGGCCTATTACGTGCGTGCGGGAAGCGCACTGGACACAGAAGCCCAGCGGCGGGGCAATTCAACCTATTTCCCCGACCGGGTGGTGCCGATGCTGCCTGAGGCTTTGTCGAATGATCTGTGCTCTTTACGTCCGCATGAGCCGCGGGCCTGTATGGCCGTACATATGTGGATCGATGCGCATGGTCAGCTCAAGAAGTATAAATTCGTGCGGGGCCTGATGCGCTCAGCGGCGCGGCTAGTGTACGAACAGGTGCAGGCAGCGCAAGACGGGGTGGTTGATGATATGACCGGTCCGCTTATGAACACCGCGATCAAACCACTGTATGAGGCTTATGCCATTCTTGATAAAGCGCGGCAAAAGCGCGGGGCGCTGGATCTTGATTTGCCGGAAAAGCAAATTCTGATTAATGACAAGAACGAGATGACGGGCGTAAAGATCCGTGACCGGCTCGAGGCGCATAAGATGATCGAGGAATTTATGATTCTGGCCAATGTGGCGGCGGCCAGCGCTCTGGAGGATAAGAAAGACCCGAAGCGTTTCCCGTGCGTTTACCGCATTCATGACCAGCCCAGTGCGGACAAGCTTGATAGCGTACGGGAGTTTCTGGAAAGCTTTGATCTGTCTTTGCCCAAGGGACAAGTGACGCGGCCCGCGCAGATTAACGGCATTTTGAAGCGAGCGGAAAAACTGCCCTACTCGCATTTGATCTCGACGGTGCTTTTGCGTTCACAAGCTCAGGCTGTCTATCATCCGTGTAATATCGGACATTTCGGGCTGGCGCTTCACAAATATGCGCATTTTACCTCACCCATCCGGCGTTATGCCGACCTTCTGGTGCATCGTAGCCTGATCAGTGCCTATGGGCTTGGGCCGGGCGGGATTAGCGAAGAGGAAATTGCGCGCATTGATGAGCTGGCCGATCATATCTCCACGACAGAGCGCAATTCTATGATGGCCGAACGCAGTGCTATAGACCGGTTCACGGCGGCGTATTTGTCGGAGCAGATCGGGGCTGAATTTTCGGGGAAGATCAGCGGGGTGACACGGTTTGGGCTGTTCGTCACACTGGATGAAAGCGGCGCGGACGGGCTGGTGCCGATGAAATCGCTTAAAAATGATTTTTATATCCATGATGAGGCTCAGCATGCGCTTATCGGGCGGCGCTCAGGGCAGGTATATCGGCTGGGAGCCGCTGTCAGTGCGCGCTTAAAAGAAGCGGATGGGCTAACAGGTTCAACGGTTCTGGAGCTGTGCGGTGAAAGCATGAATGGCGCAGATATTCCCGGCGTCACGTTCAAGTCAAAAACCGGCGGACTGGGGCGCAAACCGCCGTCCAAAGGGCGTGGCCCCAGAGGAAAAAAGTCGAAAGCTTTCAAAAAAGGAAAAAAGGACAAGCGTAATGCTTGACATTTCGGGCAATTTTACGCATAAACGCCTCTCGAATAAGAATTTAGGAGATGAGTGATGGCAAAAGCCGGCTACGTCAAAGTGAGATTGGAAAGCGAAGCAGGAACGGGATACCGTTATTATGCAAAACGCTCAACGCGCGCAGAGTACAAAATTCGTAAGAAAAAATATGACCCGTGGGCTCTGAATGAAGAGACAGGGAAAAAGGGTATGCACGTATTTTTTGTTGAGAAAAAGCTGCCGCCGCATAAGAAATAAAGAGCTGTTTTTTAAGATTTTTTGAAAAGCGCCTTTATGGCGCTTTTTTGTTTTTGGGTTTAATGCGTCATTGCGAACCTGCGTAGCAGGTGAAGCAATCCATACAAATTTGGATTGCCGCGTCGGAACTTCGTTCCTCCTCGCAATGACAAGGAAAGATGAAAATGGTTTTAAAAAAAGCCAATAAATACAGACTGGATTACACGCCGGATACCAATATTCCGGCGCGGTTGCCGGGCTATGTCTGGATGGTCGTGCGGCGTAACCCGGTGATGTGGGCAGTATTTATCCTGATGGACATCATCCATGGGGTCCGCTATCCGATTGCCTATTTGCTGGTTGGCTTGATCATCGACATGATTACAGAACTGCCTGCTGGCAGCGCCCTGCCTGATGCTGTCTGGCTGTATACAGCGGCCTTGTTTGCTGTGCTGTTTATCGGCGAGCTGACACATGCCATCCCGCATTATTTTGCGTTCGACTGGTGGAAACGCGCCCGCGCGGAGCTGCGCAGTGATTTATTTGCGTATACTTTACAGCATTCATATACTTTCTTTCAGGACCATTTTGCAGGATCGCTGGCGCGGAAAGTCTCGGAAGGGATAGAGAAAGCTTTGAATTTGCAAGAGCAAATCCGCTGGCAAATTCTACTGCCAGTGGTCAGCATGGGGACCTCTGGCCTTGTTTTGCTAAAAGTTTCTCCGCTTTATGGCGCGCTGGTCGTTGCGTTTTTATTTATTTTGCTGCTACCGGTATTCCTAAAACTCGGAAAATTGCGAGAGAAGTCCCGTATCTTTGCCGATAGCTGCTCGGATGTTTCCGGACAGATCGTTGACAGCCTGACCAATATGGCCTCTGTCAAATCCTATGCCCACGAGGCGCGGGAACTGGAAGAACACACCCGCGTGAGTGAGACGCAGATGAAGGCGTGGCATAAGATGCTGCGTGCGTTCTTGCTGCTGGATAATTACCGGCGGATGAGTCTGGTTGTCTTTGGCAGCGGAATGATGGTTGCTTGCGTTCTTGGCTGGCAGAAGGGGCTGATCACGCTGGGCGATATTGCAACCATTATGGGCCTGAGTTTTAACTTTACCGCCAATGCGTGGAACTTAAGCTTTGGGATTATTCATGTGATGGAATCGCTGGGTTATCTCAACGATTCTTTGAAGACGTTGATCAAGCCGCACAGCGTCAGTGATGCGCCAGATGCGCCTGCGTTGTGTGTCGAACAAGGCGCAATCGAATTTCGCCATGTTCATTTCGAATATGAGAATAAGGCCGTATTTACCGATCTCAATCTTCAGATTAAAGCTGGGCAGCGCGTTGGGCTGGTCGGGCATTCCGGCGCAGGGAAAAGTACGCTGATCAATTTGATCCAGCGTTTTTACGATATTCAAAGCGGTGAAATCCTGATTGATGGGCAGAATATTGCCCGCGTCACGCAAAGTTCGTTGCGCCGGAATATCGCTGTTATTCCGCAGGATACATCGCTGTTTCACCGCAGCATCATGGATAATATCCGCTATGGACGGCTGGATGCCAGTGATGAAGAGGTTTTAGAGGCAGCGAAGAAAGCCCATGCGCATGGTTTTATTGAAGAACTGCCGGAGGGGTTTGAAACCCATGTCGGGGAGCGCGGCGTCAAGCTATCGGGCGGCCAGCGCCAACGCATTGCGATTGCACGGGCGATTTTGAAAGATGCGCCGATCTTAATTCTGGATGAGGCCACGTCCGCTCTGGATAGTGAAAGCGAACAGGAAATTCAGGCGGCGCTACAAAATCTGATGGCGGATAAAACTGTGATCGCGATTGCCCACCGGCTTTCGACAATCCAGAATCTTGATCGGCTTTTGGTCATGAAAGAAGGCCGGATTATCGAAGACGGCGCGCATGGAGCATTGCTGGCCGGCGGCGGAGTTTATCAGAAGCTCTGGGCGATGCAATCGGGCGGGTTTTTGCCGGAGTAGCAATGGTGGCTATGTGATCGTCTTACGCTCTTCGCTTTCGTGCTCTTCGGGGATCAGCTTGCCCTTGCCCTCAAACACGACGCAGTTACGCCCGCCTTCCTTGGCTTCGTAAAGCGCTTTATCGGCACGTTCCAGTACTTCTTCAACCGTGTGTTTTTCAAAATCGACAATCGTGCCGCCGATTGAGGTGGTAATATTGATCGGGCCACTTTCGAGGCCAACGTCAAAAGGTTCGTCAGCAATGGAGCGGCGCAGCCGTTCGGCCACTATATAGGTACGGCGCTCTGAAATATCCGGCAAAATGGCAACAAACTCTTCACCGCCCAGCCGTGCGACGAGATCAAAACTCCGCAAGTTATCCTGAATGCGTTTGGCAAAAATCTTGAGCGTCTCATCGCCGGCCTTATGGCCGTATGTGTCATTCACCGGTTTGAAATGGTCAATATCGAGCATCAAAACGGCCAGTGATTTTTTACTGTCCTTGTTTTTTTCAAGCAGCTTATCGAGATGAACTTCCAGATAGCGACGATTATACAGACCGGTCAAGCTGTCGGTCAGAGCCATAGAAAGGCTGATTTCGTAAGTCGCACGCAGGCGTTCCTGGAAACGTTTGCGCCGAATTTGTGTGCGTACACGCGCCAACAGTTCGGAACGTTCAACCGGACGCAAGATATAGTCATGCGCGCCTATTTCCAGCCCGTGAGCAATGCGCTCCATATCCTCGTCGCCACCAACCATCAAAAGCGGCACTGCGCGAGTGCGTTCGTTCGACTTTAAGTGGGAGCATAGCCGCAAGCCATCTTCATTTTTAAGATTCAGGCTGATGATCACCAAATCAAAATCATGGGCAGAGATCATCTCTATGGCTTGTGCGCCGCTTTGTACACCGCGACTTGTGTTGCTGTCTTTCTCAAGTGTTTCGGACATTTTTTGCAGATCGAAATCTTTGTCCTCAATGATCAGTATATTTGCTTTTTCCGGACATTCACTCATCGCGTTGGTGGTTTCATCCATCACGCCGAGCTGATTGGCCGTATTTTCACGAATGCGCCATTCATCGGTAGACATTTTTAACCGAACAAGCGAGCGTACGCGCGCCATAAGAGCGGTATCGTTAATGGGTTTACTCAAGAAATCATCAGCGCCGGCTTCCAAGCCGCGGACTTTGTCGTGCACATCGGTAAGCGCCGTCACCATCACGACGGGAATATGCGCACTGGCTGAGTTTTGCTTTATTTTGGTGCAAACCTCAAAGCCGTCCATACCCGGCATCATAACGTCAAGCAGAACTAAATCGGGGCTTTCCTCCGCCACTTTACGCAGAGCTTCCTCGCCGTTCATGGCTGTGAGAACTTCGTAATATTCGCTCGTCAGTTTTGCTTCCAAAAGCTTGACGTTCGGCAAAATATCATCAACCACCAACACACGTGCGGACATTGCTTCCCCTGTTTTTATAAATAGCTTTGTATGACTTCAATGAAATTTCCAACCGATATTGGCTTTGAAATATAATCTTCACAGCCACCTTCACGGATTTTTTGTTCATCGCCTTTCATGGCAAACGCGGTGACGGCGATTACCGGAATATCTTTAAGCTCGTCATCGCTTTTTAACTGCTTTGTCACTTCCAAACCGGAAATTTCCGGTAACTGTATGTCCATAAGGATCAGATCCGGCTTGTGCTTACGTGCAAGGGCCAAAACATCATGTCCATCACTGGTTTTGAGTGTTTCTATGTCATGCGCCTCGAGAAGATCCTGAAAGAGCTTCATATTCAGCTCGTTATCTTCAACGATTAAAACTTGTTTACTCATTGTTTTTTTGCCCTTATACCCCGATCGGCAAGGCGATGCGGGTGCCCTATATTCAAGAATAGAAGTTCTTTGTTTCCAAAGTATTAATTTAAAGATTAATATTATTATCTGCTTATGGATTCTATCGGTTTTTAGTGTGTTTGAGAAGCCGCTTTGTTTCTTGCCTAGTCGTTGAATTTAGTGTGCCTGCAGGTGTCAGTTACAGGCTCCACCGCTACGAGGGTCTGTGAGACGGTAAAATCATCATATTCGATAAGCATATCGCTAATCAGACTGTTTTCATGGAATACCAAATTCATTTCATAATCGGATATTTCCTCCTGATCCTGAAGCGGGAAAAAGGCCAAACGCACGTCATGTGCAGGAGAACCCAGCAGGGTTTTATCGATCGCCGGAAATTCGTCTCCTAATTGACTGGGCGCTGCGGACTTCCCGATAAAGGCTGTTACACTTACCGGACCGTCCTCGTCACTGCCGTCAAATATCGTGGCCGTATAGAATTTTGCACCTTCACGAATTTTCTGCGCCAAACCCATGCTGTGGGCTATTGGGAACACTGTGCCTGTCGGCAGCTTGAATTCCAGATTCTCCGGCATGGTAAAGACCGCATTGCCCATGCCATCTTCCTTCACTTCAGCGCTTCCGCGAATTTCTTCAAAAATATTGCCATCGCGCTTGCGCTGCGAGGTAAAATTCAAGCTTGCGCCATCATAGGGTTCATAGGTTGAAAAATTGCTGGTAATGCGCATCGGTGCGCTATCAGCATATTCATAAAGGAGATTAAAACGGTGGTTGGTGGTCCAGGCATCGCAGGATGGCTGCCATTCATAAAACATTTGACCAGAGATGTTGAGAATTTGCGAACCGCTACGCACCCCTGCCAGTTTAATATCGTACAGTGCCTTGTGCGGCTGAAAACCTAAGGCTTGCGCCTTATCCTGGATTTCAGTCGCGTGGGCAGACGTGGAAACAATCAGAAATGTGAATATCAGGGACAATATGCGCATGGGGAAGCTTTCTTGACAGTGCAGCGCAATCATAGCAAAGGGATGCGTATGGGCAAAGAGCTAATCATGCGTGATACAGGCACTTTTTGCGCGGCAAACTCTACCCTATGACAGGCGGAAAAATAATCCATTTTTTACAGAATCTTATTATCCGGTGCTTTTCCTCAAAACAGACCTTAACGCAAGCAATTGATTTAAAACAAATTTAGCAGAAACAAAACTGGCACAAGATTCGCAACCATAAGATTTATATGACATTTGCGGTTTTATTGACCCAACACGGCAGAAGGAGAGCTTGATGGCTTCGGATATGATCCAGAATGAATATGTGCAGCGCGATAAAGTGCCCGCCGGTAAAGCTAACCGGCTTGAGCTTACGCGCGAGCAATCGTTTTTGGATGGTCAACACGACATATTCGATATTTTGGCCTCTCATCAGAATAGCAAAGAGTTGTTAAACCAAAATTTGAGTGAAACTGCTCATTTTCTGGAACTCACAAAACATGTGCTGCGCAGTGCCGAGCAAAAGATTTCCGAGCAAGACCGAAGCTTACAGGCGTTGCAAAGCTTGAATGAACGTGATCAACTCAGCGGGCTTTTGAACCGCAAAGGCTTTTCGGTTCTGCTGGCCCGCGAAGTCGCCCGTACAAATCGCGGGCATAGCGTCGGCGGGCTGTTGGTCATGTTTAATCTGGAGAATTTGCAAAAAATACGCAGTATGCACGGTATGCATACGGCGGATCTGGCGGTGAGACTCATCGCCAGTGCGCTAGAAAGTGAAATTCGTGACATGGATCTGGCGGCGCGAACGGAAGATGATGAGTTCATCCTGCTTTTTACAGATACGACAATGAGTCAGGCCCTGAGCCGTTTACAAAATATGGCCCTGCGACTTAATCGGCTTTCACTGATTTGGGATGAGGCTGAAATTCGTTTAAGCCTTAGCCTCGGCCTCAAAAGTTATGAGAAAGGCGCACGTGCCGATGCCATTTTTGAAGGCGCCAGCGACGACCTTCACCGTAATCGAAAATATTCAGCGGAGGTTAAACGTGCGTAACTATTTTTGAATTTTCAATGCCTGCAGCTCCTCCCCCAACCGTGAACCCTAAAATGCAGGCAACACCCCCAAAGCCCGGCTCTGTACCCCTTAAAATGAGCCGGGCTTTTCCTTTTTTGACAAAAAGCCCGCAAATCAGGTATTTTACAAAAATCAAAATAAAGAATGGAGATCGATTTGGATAATCCTGACGCCTTTGCTACGAGTCCCGTGCATGTCGGACTTGCGAACAAAATTAGCGTTCGCGATTTTCACTTTACGCTGCAACAAATCCTCCTGATGGGCGATGTGGGCGGCTTGTCACGTGCGAGCTTTTCCCTGCCGCTTAATATTCTTACCTGTGAAGAGCTTGAAGAGAAATTCAGAAAAATCAGAGAGGCCAGGGACCGGGCGCTCAAGGCGCTGGCGCAGATGTCTTTTGAACTGGGACAGGATATTATCCGTGTGCAGAACGACATCGCCGAAAGTCTGCGCGTGATTGACAAGAAAATGAACGCTCTGGAAAGCGGTGATCCCGGAGCCGTACACCTGCGCAAGGACCGAAAAGCCTTACAAGAAGCACAACAGAATATTGAAACTATTGATGACAGGCGCATCCAGGCCACAGAACCTGAACAGATTGAAAACGCAAGAGTCAGCCTGAAAAATCTCGTAGAAAGTATTCGCCGCTCTCTGGAGCGCCATGAACAAGATATCCCGTTTAACTTCAAGGCGGATGAAGCGCGCCGTCAACCGGCAGAGGAACCGGCCTTCGAAATTCAGGACGAAGAGTCGAAACCCGCTCCCAATCAGCCCTCCTCCGGAGACGAGACCGTCCCCCCTTAAATTAACATATTTTTAACACACCCTCTTTAGAATAAAGAAAAACAAAAAAGGGTGTGTTATGGCCGAAGGAAAACCTGAACATCAAATACATGAAATTGTCTGGGGCGATACGTTATCAGAGTTGGCCGACAGGTTTGGCACAACTGTTGACGAATTGGTTGAACTCAACGAGATAAAAAACCCTGATTATATTCGTGCAGGTGATACGCTGAAATTGCCGGAGGTTGAGCCGGAGCCGGAGCAAACAGCAGCGCCTGAAGCGTCCGCTTCTTCTGAGGAACAGTTTGTCGAACCTCCTGTTGTTGAGACTGTCGAAATCTCGGCTGCTGCGAAGCCGCCAGTTGAGCAGTCCGCATCTGCTGCGGCATTGACAAACGGTTTTAACGGTGAATCCGGTGCCAAAGCGGAAATGGGTACCTCTTCAGAACGGCAAACTTCCTCTTCTCCCGCTTCCGCAGGTGATGCGTTTTCGAACGCCGCTGAGGGTGAGAAAAACTGGGCTATTCGTTACGGCGCAGAGCCTTTTGATGCTCATGTTTTCACCAAGATCAACAGATTGGTTGGATCCGAGACTCTTGATAAGCTTAATGACGTTGGAAACGACATTTTTCACGGTGGCTTCGCCGCTTTTGGTAATCATCTCTACATGGAATTTGGGACATTGAACGACGATGGTGAATTTGAAGTTCAAAGAAGAATTCACAGCTTTACTATTGCCGACGATGGCGAGGGCAACAAGATCATCGCCACAGAGAATGATGGAACGCTTTTTACTCTTGCTTCAGGTGGGATTATTCCTTTCCATGAAGATCCGATCTATGTCATGGACCATCACAAAACAAAAGCCGGTCAGCTACAAAGCGCTGACGATGATTTTCTGTTTGGGGAAGGCGCAACCAAAATCGTTGCGCAAAACCTGACAAAACGCGAAGCCATGGGGATTTATAATGTCGCGCTGAAAGGCGGAACCGACTACAACGACAGAAACATTCCTGTTGATGGTGCAAATGTTAATGGCAATACCATGCATGCAGGGCTGAGGTCCTTGGTTGAAGCGGCAGCACAAACTCTTGGCCCTGAGAAAATGCTCGATTTTAATTTTGACCCCTCGGGATGGGATGCGGGGCTATCTTATTATAATGATCTCGTCGAAGAAGGGCAGAAGCCGTCTGAAAATATGCAGATTCCTCAACATACGCTGAGCGAATATTCAACCCTGCAAGAACTCGAACAGGAAATTGTTGCAAACGAACAAAAACTGGCTGCGCAGTGGCAACCATCCAGAGACCTAGCGGTCAATGTCAACTTGACAGGAAAGCCTGACGAAAAACCGGAACTCATCCCGCAGCATATTAAAGATTTTGATCCCGGGCCGATGGCTTAGGCCGCTTTGTCGTCTGCTTCGACGGCCTTTTTCGGCAAGGCCAGTTTCAGATGTAAGTCTTTGAGCTGGGCCTCATCAACCGGAGATGGCGCGGCCATCATCTGGTCTTCATACTGACCGTTCATCACAAACGCATAAACTTCGCGCAGGTTCGGTTCATCGGCCAGCAGCATGACAATGCGATCGAGGCCAAAGGCCAGCCCGCCGTGTGGCGGCGCGCCGTAGCGCATGGCGCCGAGCATCCCGCCGAATTTGGCTTCGAGGAAGGCGCGGTCGTACCCGGCGAGGCCGAAGGCTTTTTCCATGATCTCGGGGCTGTGGTTGCGGATCGCGCCGGAGGCCAGTTCGAAGCCGTTGCACACACAGTCATACTGATAGGCCAGAATGTCCTGCGGGTCCTGCGTATTGAGCGCTTTTAAGCCCCCTTGCGGCATGGAGAACGGGTTGTGCGAGAATTCAATTTTGGCGGTGTGTTCGTCAAGTTCATACATCGGGAAATCGACGATCCAGCAGAATTTATAAACGCCTTGTTCTCGTGCGGCGGCGTGACCTTCGGGCAGAGCATCGCAAATCGCATCGCGCGCGGCGCCGGCGAATTTGGCCGCCGGGCCTTCGAGGTTGCAGACAAAGAATATGGCATCGCCATCTTCCAGCCCGGCAATTTTGCGCAGCTCATCCTGTGCGGCAGCGGGGATGAATTTGGCGATCGGGCCCTTACCCTCTATGGGGCCCTCTCCGGCTTCAAACAGGACATAACCGAGGCCCGGTGCGCCCTGGCCCTGCGCCCAGCTATTGAGCTTGTCAAAGAAGCTGCGCGGCTGGTCGGCGACTTTGGGGGCGCGGATGGCGCGGACAACGCCGCCTTTTGCAATCGTGCCTTTGAAGGCTTTAAACTCAACGTCATCGCGGGCGAAGACTTCGGTGACATCGACAATTTCGAGCGGGTTGCGCAGGTCGGGCTTATCGGTGCCGTATTTGAGCATGGCTTCTTTATACGGCAAAGAGGGAAGCCACTGGACTTTACGTTTCTCACCAGTGAAATCAGCGAATTCCTCGAACACGCCTTCGATCACAGGCTGGATGGCACCATGAACGTCATCTTGCGTAACAAAGCTCATTTCCACGTCAAGCTGGTAAAATTCGGCCAGACGGTCGGCGCGGCCATCTTCATCACGGAAACATGGGGCGATCTGGAAATATTTATCAAAGCCGCTCATCATGAGAAGCTGTTTGAACTGCTGCGGGGCTTGCGGCAAGGCGTAGAATTTCCCCGGATGCAAGCGTGAGGGGACGAGATAGTCGCGCGCGCCTTCGGGGCTGGAGGCGGTCAGGATGGGGGTTTGGAATTCCTGAAAGCCTTGATCCCACATCCGTTTGCGCATAGAGGCGGTTACGGCGTTGCGCAGGCGAATATTCTTTTGCATTTTCTCGCGGCGCAAATCGATATAGCGGTAGCGCAGGCGGATATCCTCACCGGCCCCATCGTCTTCGTGAACCTGAAACGGCAGCACATCTGCCGCGCTTTGCAACTCCGCCTTTTCAATGCGAATTTCAATTTCACCGGTGGGCATTTTCGAATTAATGGTCTCTTGCGTACGGGCGGCGACTGCCCCTTCGATGGTGATAACGCTTTCAACGCGCCATTTTTCAAGCTCAGCCATCAGGGGCGAGCCTTCCTCTACTACGCATTGCGTAATGCCGTAAGTGTCGCGCAGGATGATAAATAAAACCCCGCCTAAGTCATAGATACGGTGAATCCAGCCGGAAAGCCTAACCGTTTCGCCGACACTGGTTTTGCGCAAAGCCGCGCAGGTGTGTGTTCTGTATTGGTGCATAATTGTCTTAATCCTTTAATTCCCAGCCGTTTTTTAACCTTACAATGCCGAAGACGCAAAGGTTTTATTGCATTTTTTATTGAAGGTAGTAAACACAGTGCATGCTTATTACCGAACAAAGACCCCTCGAAGAGTTTTGTGCGTCCCTGAAGACCTGTGACTTTATCACTGTCGATACCGAATTTCTGCGCGAAAAAACCTATTATCCGAAGCTTTGCCTGATCCAGATCGGGCATCCGAATGGGGAGGCTGCGGCGATTGATCCGCTGGACCATGATCTTGATCTCGCCCCCGTATACGATCTCTTGAGAGATGAGAAAATTCTCAAGGTTTTTCACGCGGGACGACAGGACCTGGAGATTTTTTTTAATCTGACGGGCACAGTCGTGGCGCCTTTGTTTGATACACAAATCGCGGCGATGGTATGCGGATACGGTGATTCTGTCGGCTATGAAAATCTGGTGCGTAGCATTACTGGACATAGTCTTGATAAGAGTGTGCAATACACCAATTGGTCGAACCGCCCGCTAAGCGAAAAGCAAATCGCTTACGCGCTTGGCGACGTGACCTATCTGGTTGAAGTGTATGAAAAACTGGCGGTGGAGCTAGAGAAGCGCGGGCGCACCGCGTGGGTGTTTCAGGAGGAGGATATTCTGGCCGATCCGGCAACTTATGCGAATGATCCGTATGAAGCCTGGCAGCGTGTGAAGGTGAAATCTCCAAAACCGAAGACATTGGCGGTGCTGCGCGAGCTTGCCGCTTGGCGAGAACGCCGCGCTCAAGAAAAGGATTTACCGAAAAGCTGGGTAATGCGCGATGAAACGCTGGCGGATATGGCGGCACAAATGCCAAAAGATGTTAAGCACCTGAAAAAAATCAGGAATATGCCCGGCGATCTGGCCGAAAGCCGACATGGTAAAATGTTGCTATATCTTATTAATGTTGCCCTTAACAGCAACCCTAAAAACTGGCCGCAACCGAAGAAGAAAAAACCCGTACCACCGAGAGTCTCGGCAACAGTTGATATTTTGCGCATGCTGCTCAAAATTCAGGCGGCACAGCATGATGTTGCTACAAAGTTGCTATCTTCTACTGAAGACCTAGAGGCTATCGCAATGGAGGATGACGCAGACGTTCCGGCGCTAAAAGGCTGGCGTTACGAGGTGTTTGGGCGCGAAGCTCTGGCGGTTAAAAAAGGAGCGTTGGCAGTGGGGCTCAAAGGCTCTAAGATTGTTAAATATAAGGTCGACGCGCAAACGGATTTGTGGGATTAGAGTCAGGACCTGAAATAAAGGATTGAAACGTTTTGAAACGTCTGCTTTTACTTCGCCATGCTCAAGCGCTGCCCGCCAATGGCGGGCAAGACTTTGATCGCGCCTTAAGTCCGAAAGGGCTTGAAGATGCGCGCGCTTTAGGGCAGGCGCTTCGTCAACGCGGATTGATCCCGGATTATATTTTATGCTCTTCGGCCAAACGTACGCAGCAAACCTGCAAAGAGTCGTTATTTCAAACCGATGAGCACAAAATTCACAGCAGCTTTAGCAAAGACATTTATAGCGCCAGCCGCGGAGATTTGTTTCACCTAATCCAAAATGTGAGGGACAATCCTGCAACCTTAATGCTTATTGGGCACAATCCGGCAATCTATGAGTTGGCTGTTATGCTCGCTGCTGCTGGTAATGACGCGGTGCTGGCGCGGCTTAGTAACGGGTATCAACCTGCCTCTTTAAGCATTATTGAAGCGCCGATTGATGATTGGGCGGCGCTTGACCCGGATAAATGCCAGATTGTCGATTTGCTTGATCCGCTGGATTATAACGCCCCGGCGCGGCCGACACGCTGGACATAGGTTTTTGGGCCTTGCGTTTACGTCACGACAAGTCGCTTTGCAGATCCGTCAGAACCTGACGAATCAAGGGAATGGATACGCCTCTTTTTCGTGCATATGCCATTTTGTCTGCATTTTCTACAATGTCTCTTGCCGCAAGAAATGAGCGTTCCATGCGCGGCAGGATATAGCTAATCACCTCGTTGCCGACAAGCAATTGACGATCGCTAAATAATTTTATGAGCACAGAGCCGAGCAACAGATCATCCGGCGCTTTAATGGTGGCGAGCGGCGCAGCGCGGAAACGCGAGGCCAAATCGGCAATCACAAAATCGCTTTGGGTCGGGTTCATGCGGCTGGTGACAAGTAGGCTGCGGCGTTCCTCGCGGATAATGTTATAAAGGTGGAACAGGGTTGTTTCAGCTTCCAGGTCGCCGATCCACAGGTCAATGCCGTCTATAACAAGACGCTCCCCCTTCGCGGCAAGATCTTCAGCGCTATGCCGAGCGAGCATATCGGGATTAATCAGCGTTGCACCGGTTTTTTCGCCCCACACAGCAGCGAGGTGTGTTTTCCCGCTTGCCGCCGGACCGCTAATCACCAGCAAAGGCGCTGGCCAGTCAGGCCAGCGGTCGATCCAGGCTATGGCCTCAGCATTGCTGGAGCCGATTAGAAAATCCTCCATGCCGTGCGCAGGGCGCAAGGCCAGATCGAGCGGTATTTGCTGAGCCGCGCCGTTCTTGACCATTTATGCCTCTTTCTTTTTGGAGGACTTTTTAGAAGATTTTTTGGGCTTTTTTGCGGGTTGTTTTTCCGGCTCTTTGCTCTGGCCGTAATAGGGGCTGGTTTTGTATTGCGTGATGGCGAAAGCCAGCAATACGCCTGCTACCGCGGCAACCGGCACAGCCAGCAACATACCCAAAATGCCGAACAGGCTGCCGCCTGCCAGCAATGCAAAAAAGACCCAAAGCGGGTGCATGCCGACGCTTTCGCCAACAATTTTTGGGCTAAGAATATTGCCTTCAATAATCTGCCCAATCAGGAATATTGCGGCGATGATGGCAACAAAGGTTAGGTCCCCGGTCTGGAACCATGCGACTGCAACACTGATTACGAGGCCAAAAGCAGAGCCAACCATAGGAATTATTGAGAGCAAACCAGAGGCAAGGCCAATAAGAAAACCATATTTGAGGCCAGCAGTCGTTAGGGCGATTGCGTAGGAGAGTCCTAAAATTACCGCAACGCTGATTTGTCCGCGTACAAACCCGGATATTTTGACATCAATTTGTTTGAGCAAATCGAGAATTGTATTTTTTTGCTGCTGCGGCAAGAGATCCTCCACCCAAGCGGTTATATGCATCCATTCTTTCATCATGAAATAGGCAATGATCGGGGTAAACACAAGCACAGAGATCATGTCGAGGACCGCCTGGCCACCGGCGAGCATTCCTTGTAAGAGTTGCTTTGTAACCTGTGCGACGCTACCGCTATGTTTACTAAGCAGGGCTTTGAGGTCGGCACCGTTTTCCTGCCCCAACACTTCAGAAACACGCTGCATATGCGGCTCTAGATAGACAAGCACCATATCAATGTAGCTAGGTAAATCTTCTATCAATTGCAGGCTTTGTTTGTAAAGAACAGGGGCAAGCAACGCTAAAAAGGTGCCAACGACAATGAAAAACAGAATCAGGATAACCATCGCTGCGAGGCCTCGGCCCAGCTTGATACGGCCCAAGGCACCCACAAGCGGGTTCAGAAAATAGGCGATGGCAAGACCGAGCACAAAAGGTAAAAGCACCGCTTTAAAAATAAAGACAAGGCCGAGAAATGCGGCAAAAGCCAAAGACCAAAACAGGGCATGATTGCGCGGGTTCATTTTACGACCTTTTTAAAATTGCGATTGATAGTACGGCTGGCCCTGATTTTGTCCAGCGTTATTATCGGGGCGCGGATAAGGGGTATTGGGGCGTAGCGGCGTTTGATAGGAGGGTTCTTGATAAGGCGCAGCTTGCGGCATGTGTCGAGTCGTGAGTTCGTATACCGTTTGCACCTTTTTATCATTACCGTCTAAAAACCCACCGTGCATGCCTTGCGAATAGTCTGTGTTCATGCTCCCGGTGTTATTTTGCATGCGCCGCTCATTTAGATATAGATCAGCTTGTTCCAAAGCCAGCTTTAGACGTTCTATCGTTCCATCAAATGTAATCTCGACACAGGCTTCTTTGAGGGAAAGCGCCTTCAGGGCAATATTGGAAACCCCATTGACACGCTGCAGCCTGCGTTGAAGATCCGACCATTCCTGCAGTGAGGCAAAGCTCACACGCGCTTCAATCGTGCCGTGCTGACGGGCATCGACCACTGTCTTTTTCTTCCAATCACTGCGCAGGACTTGTTTAACACTCTGCACGGCGCGAATATATATCTGGTTTGGATCCTGACCTGGTAAAGCCCGTTCGAAAATCTGGTGCACATATTCAGGCTGCGTACGATCGGTGCGATAAAGCTGAACATTCAGCGCTGTGCCTTCAGCCTTCGCAATGGCGATGACAGCTTCACTTGCGTCATAACGCCGGAGCATATTATCCAGCGCGCGCCGCGAATAAGTCAGCGCTTCATCATCGCCAATATCGGATACGTCGCCGAGATCGCCGAGAGGCACGACGAGAGGCACAAGCCCGCTGCTCAAATCCGGCACAGTAGACCATGCCTGCATCCAAACATTTTGATAAGACCAGAGAATTGTGCCCTGCCCGGTTTCGAGAAATGGTAAAATCAGCACTGGTTTGCTCACCACGTCAGTATATTGCGCGCCCTGGCCGGAGAAATAGCGCTTTACGCTACGATCTTCGAAGCGAAATTTATAGGTCCCGATATAGCGCTTGGAGGACAGTTTTTCGTTGCTGACCTCGTAATCTTTAATCATGGTCGATATGCTCATAACCGGCGGGCGCTCGAATGTCTTAAGCTCGTTTTCCGAGAGCATGCGTGCGGCCAGTATATCGAAGGCCTTAACCTGTGCCTCTTCGAAGGCTTGCTCGCGGGCTTTCAAAGCGTTCTCAGCCGTAATATCGACCGTCACATTGTCAACGGCAAACAAGGATTCAACAAAGGCCTGCGCAGTGGAAGGCACTGTGAGCAGCATAAAAAAACATGTGCCAAGTACGCTTAAGGCTGTACGAGCCTTCGCAAAAGTCTTATAGAGTATGACCATGGGCAAGCCCCTTGTTTATTTTGGGATTCTCACGTGAGAGTGCCTTTTGTTATAACGGGCTGCAAGAATTATTGGAAGTATTAAGAGATAAAGTCATGAGTGAAAGCGCATATAAGCAGGCCGGGGTGGATATTGAAGCAGCAGCCAAGCTGGTTGAAAACATCAAGCCGCATATCGCCAAGACCAAGAGATCCGGGGTGATGAGCGGCATTGGCGGTTTTGGCGCGCTGTTCGATTTGAAAGATACGGGCTATACCGACCCTGTTTTGGTTTCGGGCACAGATGGCGTCGGGACGAAGATCAAAATCGCGATTGATTCGGGTGTTCACGACACAATCGGGATTGATGCGGTGGCAATGTGCGTTAATGATATTGTTGTGCAGGGCGCGGAGCCGCTGTTTTTCCTCGATTATTTTGCAACAGGCAAGCTTGATACCGGCGTTGCGGAAGATGTGATTAAAGGCGTTGCCAAGGGCTGTGAGCTTTCAGGCTGCGCGTTGATTGGCGGGGAGACAGCCGAGATGCCGGGTCTGTATGCAGACGGGGATTACGATCTGGCGGGTTTTACAGTGGGTGCGGTTGAGCGTGAAGATATAATCACCGGCGCGGATATTGGCGATGGTGACACTCTCTTGGGGTTGGCATCTTCGGGGCTGCATTCGAACGGGTTTTCGCTGGTGCGTAAGATTATCGAAAGTACACAAGGGTTTGATTATGAGGCGTCTGCGCCGTTTGCAAAGGGCCAAACCATGGCCGAAGCCTTGCTCACGCCGACGCGGCTGTATGTGAAATCGATTTTGGCGGCGCTCACAATCCGTGATGATGTGGGCAAACCTGCGATTAAGGGGATGGCGCATATTACAGGCGGAGGGCTGCTGGAAAATGTGCCGCGGATGATGCCGAAGGGCTTGTGTGCGGAAATTGATTGTACAGCGTGGGAATTGCCGTCTGTGTTCAAGTGGTTAATGGAGGCGGGCAATCTGAATGCTAATGATATGGGCACGACCCTGAATGCCGGCATAGGCATGGTTGTGGCCGTCCCAAAGGCCTATAAAGACGCTGTGCGCACAAGTTTTGAGGAGAACGGCGAGCGTGTTTATGAGATTGGGCGGGTTACGAAAGGCGGTGCGCCTATAGTCTTGCGGAATGCTGAGGAGTGCTGGGGCTAGGATGAGCGCAGATAAACTCAATCTCGCCGTTTTTATTTCCGGTAATGGCAGCAATCTGCAAGCCCTGATCGATGCGTGCAAGGACCCTGACTTTCCGGCCCGCATTGCGCTAGTGGTTTCGAACCGGCCCGGAGCGTATGGTTTGGAGCGCGCGAAAAAGGCTGAAATCCCTGCTATTACAATCGATCATAAAAACTATACGAGCCGTAGCGAATTTGAAAATGCGCTCCAGGATACGCTCAAAGATTATCCGGTGGATTTGATCTGTCTGGCCGGGTTTATGCGTATTTTAAGCGCGGGTTTTGTCAATCGCTGGACGAACAAAATCATCAATACGCACCCGGCCCTGCTGCCGAAATTCGGCGGTAAGGGGATGTATGGCGAACATGTTCATAGAGCTGTTCTGGACGCTGGCGAGCCGCAGAGCGGTTGCAGTATTCACTATGTCATTCCTGAGGTTGATCAGGGTCCGGTGATTGTACAAAAGGCCGTGCCGGTTCAGGCAGGCGATAGCGTGGAAACGCTGGCGGCGCGCGTGATTGCGCAGGAGCATATCGCATACCCCGAAGCTGTGAGGATGATTGCTGAAAAGCAACTTTAAAAAACCATACTTGAAATCGATTTCATTTTCCCGTCTAATTTTCAGGAAAGAGACTACAAGCCTTAAAAGAGGATCAGTATGAATCATAATTCCCCCATAGAAGACGACCCCCAGCAATTGCAGCATGCTAACGATTTATGGCGCAGTTTCTTACACAAAAGCAAAATCAGCATTTTACTGATTGTTCTGGTTATCATTGGATTGGCTCTGGCGTTCGTGCCTGCAAGCTCTTAGAAGTAAAATATTCCGCATTTTTATCAAAAGCTTAACCTTTTCCAGCGTAAATTGACGTATAGTATCTGGTGGGTGGGGTTTTAAAAAAATTTCGGATGGATATGATCATTGTTCAGGCTGCATCAAAACTAAAACTAACTGCCGCTAAGGCGTTGATATGTTTTGTGCTTTTTGCGCTGGCATTCGGTGTGCCAGTTTACTGCTCTTTCAACGATGCGCAGGCGCAAATTACCCCTTCCTCACGGGTAGAGCTGATTAATGATCATGAGCGCGTTTTCATTGGCAAAAACATATATGTGACGCCTGATCCTGAAAGAAAATTCAACTTTGAAACTTTGGCTAAACGCCATATCAACAACCTGAAAGGTACGCGCCAGACAAGTAATGTCGTACATATGGGTGCGGCGCCACAGCCTATGTGGATGATTTTTTCTGTGACTAATAAATCACGATATGATGATTGGGTTTTACATTTTGGGGATTTGTTTGACGGGCGTTTTGGGCTGATCCGCTCCATTGCGCTTTATAATGCCAGCAGCGGCGAGACGATTATTAAATCATCAACAGCTAATACTGAGGCAGTGCATTTCGAGCGTTTACAAGCCAATACTGTTGCGCTGAACATTCCTGCCGGGAAAACCCAGCTTTTCACTTTGTATCTGGAAGCCGCTCCTGGCGTTGTGAACAGCATTGCGCCTTCTATTATGAGCACAAAATCCTATCAAATGCATATTGTCAGCCCTTCACTCCTGGTTATGGTTTTCTGGGCCTTTCTCCTTGGCGTCGCCGGGTTTTTCCTTGCGTTTTATAGCCTGCAGAAAAGTGAAGGTTTTGTCTTTTTCAGTTCGTATTTTATTTTTGGAGGGCTTTTATTTTACGCTTACGGGTCGGCTTTTTATACGCCTTCAGCTCTTATCGCAACATCACTCAACGCAATGGTGGTTTTGCCTACCATTGCGGCGGTTTTTATTGCCAAGCGGTTTTTAGAGCTTCATATCGGGCAAGATCTGGCTAATTTGCTGAGCCTGATTGATGCGCTCAGTGTCGGGGTCGGAGCCGGACTTTGTCTGCTCTTGGCTGGTTTCTCCAGTGTTCTGGACGAATATTTACTCCTTATGCCCTCGCTCGTCACCATGCTTTTTTTGTGCGCGGTGAGCATGGCGCAAGCCCAGCAGGGGCGATACGGCGCACTGTTTTTAGCGGCTGGCTTTGCCGCCAGCTTTGCAGGCTTACTTTCTCTGTTTCTTGCGGCAATGGGAGCAGGTAACACAGGATTTCTTCTTTCGATATATTGGGGCCTATTAGCACCCCAAGCTTTGCTCTTTGTTCTGGCTACGCTGCAAAATATTCAAATGAACCAACGCGAAGAGTTTTCAAATGTGGCGCGAGAGAACCGGGCGGCGCAATCGCTTGCGCGCATCAAGCAATCACAAGAATCAGCAGATCAGGCCCGGCTACTGCGCGTGATTGAGCGTGAACGCGAATTGATGGCTGAGCTGCGTGAACGGGAAATGCAGCGTACACAGGAGATGCGTAAGGCCAAAGAGGCCGCCGATGAAGCAAACCGCGCCAAGTCTGCTTTCCTGGCATTGGTTAGCCATGAAATTCGTACCCCCATGAACGGGATTGTGGGTATGTTGCGCCTGCTTATGGATACGAACATGACGAAAGAACAAACTGAATATACGCAGGCCATTCAAAATTCAGGCGATACAATGATGGCGCTGCTCAATGATATTCTCGACTTCGAAAAAATTGAAAGCGGCAATATGCATCTTGAAATCATTGATTTCGACATGGTGCAGCTTGTTGATGACGTTGTCACGTTAATGTCAGGCCACGCCGCAGGAAAAGGCATTAAGATAAAGGCCCAAATTCAGGATGGATTTCCTGAAAGCCTAAAGGGCGACCCAACCCGCTTGCGTCAGGTTTTACTTAATTTAGTCAGTAATGCGGTTAAATTTACCGATCAAGGACATATCACCATTCAATTGGGATTTGAACCAAAGGATGATGAAGAAAACCGCCGCATCTATGCCATTAGTTGTTCCGTGCGAGATACCGGAATTGGCATAGCCGAAGAGGTGCAAAAGAGTCTCTTTAATCCTTTTATTCAAGCCGAAAAAAGCACTTCACGCAAATACGGCGGAACAGGTTTGGGGTTGGCTATTTGCCGCCGTCTTATTGAGTCCATGGGCAGTACAATACAGCTTGATAGCAAACCGGGCGAAGGCAGCACTTTTTCCTTTGTCTTGACAATGAGGGGCGGACAAAAAGCTTTTAGCGAGAACGCCCATGATATGGAACAAGGCTCCCTCCCACAGCGCATCATTGAACCTTTGCGTATTATGGTGATTGAAGATAACGAGATGAACCGGCGAGTGCTGGAAGGCTTTTTGAACAAAGGCAAGCATCAGATAATTATGGCAGAGAACGCCGAAGAAGCCTTAGATATCCTTGAAAAAACACCTGAAGACCAGCGCTTTGATGTCGTCATTACCGACATCCGCCTGAGCGGCATGGATGGGATGAACTTCACGCGCGCGTTGCGTCAGTTCGAAATAAATGCGCATGCCTGTACGCCAGTGATTGCTCTATCGGGCAATGTCAGCGCCGAAGACCGCGAGGAATACGCTAGCGCCAACATGAACGGTTTTCTGGCCAAGCCTCTTGATCCGAAAGCGCTGGAGGCTCTGCTCATCAAGGTGAGCGAAGATGAATTAGACGTACCTGTGAAAACCGAAGCAAGACAGACACGCGCTCCTATCTTGAACGTCGTACCCCCAAAAACCCCGTCCTCCTCCTCGGACCGCGCGCCAATAGAGGACATGATTACCGGTCTGGCTTTTGATCCGGAGATAGAACTGGAGGATGATTTTGATTCTTTTCAAATCGCGCATGACTCTTCTGGTCAAAATCATGAAGAATATGATAGTTCTTCCGAAAATGCGGAGGACCGTAATCTTTTTGATTCAGCGCTGTTACAGGGGTTAATTGACAGTCTTCCTAAAGGTCAATTTGATGAGTTATTGCAGAGTTTTTTGGATAAAACTGACGAATTGGTTGAAACCCTGCAAAATGCGAAAGCGAGCGCCATGGGCGTAGAGACCATTTATGACCGAGCGCATGAGTTAAAGGGTATGGCCGCTAATTTTGGACTAACCGGGGTGAGTACGGTTGCTGCCAATATTGAAGCGGGTGCTAAAAATGCAGATCTGGATGCTGCTCTCAAGGCTATTGAAGGTTTGGGAGATATAAATGAAAAAGCCCAGGCTGCATTAAAAGCCTGGGCTTCGTCATATTCTTAGAGCTACGCTTTTGTCGTTAGCCGACAATCTCTTCCGGCTTGAAGAAATATTCAATTTCGATCTTAGCATTTTCAAGGCTGTCAGAACCGTGGACGGAGTTTTCGCCAATCGATACAGCATATTCTTTGCGGATTGTGCCCGGCGCGGCTTCTTGCGGGTTGGTCGCGCCCATAACCTCACGGTTCTTGGCCACAGCATCCTCGCCTTCAAGAACCTGCACAACGACCGGTTCGGAGCTCATAAATTCCACCAGCTCACCAAAAAACGGGCGCTCCTTGTGCACAGCGTAAAAGCCCTCGGCCTGCTGTCTGGTCATGTGAATGCGCTTTTGGCCAACGATGCGCAGGCCTGCTGCCTCGAGCTTGGCGTTAATCGCGCCGGTCAGGTTGCGGCGGGTCGCATCGGGCTTAATGATTGAAAATGTGCGCTGTGTGGCCATGTTTTTATCCTTTTGGCTATAAATTCAAAATGTTCGCACGTTATAGCTGTGCAGGCCATGAAGGGCAAGAGGGGATTTTTATGTTGCAAAATCAAAACAACAACTCTACAAATATGGAAAATTTTGTACAGTGGTGAAGCACATGTCTGAAAAAACAAAATTTAACGCCATGACCAACCGCCACGACTTCCATGAGGTCGTGGACGAACTTTTTGCCGCACTTCGTCCCCAAAAACAGCAAAAGAACTTTTTTAATGCTCTTTCCGCACAAAAACGAGAAGAACTCACCACGGCGTTTAATCGAACAAGCATGGCGCGGAGCACTTTTCTTCAATACATGGAGGATCTGGCAAGACTTATAGGCCATAAATACGTCACTGATTTCGTTATCCTCGACAGCCCCAAAGATCTGGAAAAGGCTGCGGAAAAAATGTTCGACGAAGATCGTAATATGCACGATCTGAACCGGGGGAGAGTTTTATTTACCTCTTATGAACAGTACGAGCTTTTCATCAGGCGTTTTGTGCAAAAGAAAGGCTCCAAAAAGTTTCATGAAACATGGCAGGATAAAATTACCGTCATCGAAGGAAAGCAAGATGATTACCTTAAAAAATGCCGGAAAAGCGGTTATGCCGGCGCATATCATTTCGATGTTCAGGTTGCTTGCGGGAAAGATCAGAAATGTGCCGAACTTGAAATACAAATGATGCCCAAAGATATGGTCGGGACATATGATCTCTCGCATCATTTATACGACCTCATAAAGGTTATTGAATACGAATCCAAGAAGCGCGCTCTATCTGATGCCGAAAACACTGTTCTAAGGGCTTTGATTACTGCCAATACGGCTTTATGGGACCATGCCGCGCTCCAAACCGGTTTTATTCAGGCCCGTGAAAGACCGCGTCCACACTATGTATCCGAACAAGACTATGCCGAGTCCTCGGCGCTTTTAACAACTTTGCTCGGTCGCCTTTATGCGAAAAATGAAAACAAGCGAACCAGGAAAGAACGGTGGTTAATTGCCGCTCTGGAAGAGGCAGGCTATGCGCTCAACGCTGTCTACCATTTACAAAAACAAAACAGGCCCAATGCGCATCAGGATTTCTATGAAACACCTGAAAACTGACGGGCTTTAACCCGCCATCGCCTTTTCAATCCCCGTCACCGCGTCATTGGCCGCGCTGGCATCGGGACCGCCGGCCTGAGCCATATCGGGACGGCCGCCGCCGCCTTTGCCGCCGAGTTTTTCCGCGCCGAGTTTGACCAGATCGACCGCGTTGATTTTGGCGGTCAGGTCTTCGGTGACGGCGACAACGATGGAGGCTTTGCCGTCATTGGTGGCCACCAATGCAATCACGCCGGAGCCGAGTTTTTTCTTCAGATCGTCGGCCATGGGTTTAAGGTCCTTGGGCGGGAAATCTTCGAGCACCTTGCCAATGAATTTCACGCCGCCAATGTCCTTGATATCGTTATCGGAAGCCGAGGCGCCTTGCTTGCGGCGCTGATCGGAGATTTGTTTTTGCAGCTTTTTATTGGCGACGCGTAAGGCCTCCTCATCGCCAAGATCGACCTTTTCAGGTTGGCCGCCGAGGGCCTCAAGGTCTTTGCACAGCGCGGCATAATCAGCGGCCAGTTTATCCAGCACAGCTTGCGCGGCGGCTTGTTTGTCCTGTTTATATTTCTCGACCGCTTCGCCGGTGATGGCCTCGAGGCGGCGCACGCCTGCGGACAGGGCGCTTTCGGAAATGATTTTGAACGGGCCGATCTCGCCGGTTTTTTTGACGTGGGTGCCGCCGCAGAGTTCGATGGAGAATTCGCGGTTTTTGTCTTTTGTGCCCATGGCAACAACGCGAACCTCGCTGTCATATTTCTCACCGAACAGCGCCATCGCGCCGGTTTCACGAGCTTCATCAAGGCCCATCAGGCGGGTCGTAACAGGCGTATCGGCTTTGATCTCGGCGGCGACGATTTCTTCGACGCGAGCGATTTCTTCGGGCTTGATCGCTTTAGGGTGGGAAATGTCGAAACGGGTGCGCTGCGCATCCTGCAGCGAGCCTTTCTGTGCGACGTGATCGCCGAGCACGCGGCGCAGAGCCTCGTGCATCAGGTGGGTGGCCGAATGGTTGGCGCGGATGGCAGAGCGGCGCATATGGTTGACTTCCATCTGCACATTTTCACCGACCTTCACATCATTGGCGGTTTGCGCCCTATGCGCGAAAATGCTGCCAACAAATTTTTTGGTATCGATGACTTCAATATCGCCATTCGTATGGGTTAGGTTACCCTTGTCGCCGACCTGCCCGCCGCTTTCGGCGTAGAACGGAGTCTGGTTGGTGATGATGTAGCCTTCTTCACCGGATTTGAGCATTTCGGCGCGGTGGCCGTCTTTGACGATGGCTAAAATCTGGCCTTCGGCGGCTTCAACCTCATAGCCGAGGAATTCGGTCGGACCGAAATCGTCGAGAATATCATACCAGATTTTTTCGGTGGCGGCATCGCCGGAGCCGGACCACGCGGCGCGGGCTTTGGCTTTTTGCTCTTCCATGCAGGTGTTAAAGCCGTCTTCATCGACTTCGATATTCTGGCTTTTGAGTGCGTCCTGGGTAAGGTCGAGCGGAAAACCGTAAGTGTCGTAGAGCTTGAAGGCGACATCGCCTGGGAATTTTTTACCGCTGGAGACTTTTTCGGTCTCTTCCTCAAGCATTTTAAGGCCGCGATCGAGAGTGAGTTTAAAGCGCTCTTCCTCGGATTTGAGGGTTTCGACGATCAGGCTTTCGGCGCGGCCAAGCTCCGGATAGGCCTCGCCCATTTTCTCCAGCAGCGTGGGGAAGAGTTTGCACATCAAAGGATCTTGTGCGCCCAGCAAGTGCGCATGGCGCATACCGCGGCGCATAATCCGGCGCAGAACATAACCGCGTCCTTCGTTCGAGGGCATGACGCCATCGGCCATCAGGAAGGCCGAGCAGCGGATGTGATCGGCGATGACGCGGTGAGATGCGCTCATATCGCCATCGGGATCAACGCCCGTCAAGTCGGCGGAGTGTTCAATAAGGCCGCGCATAATGTCGATGGCATAGTTATCGTGAGAGCCCATCAAGGTTGCGGCAATGCGCTCAAGGCCCATGCCGGTATCGACGCTTTGGGCGGGCAGATCGATGCGCGTATCGGCATCGACTTGCTCGTATTGCATGAAGACATTGTTCCAGATCTCGATAAAGCGGTCGCCATCTTCTTCCGGGGAGCCCGGCGGACCGCCCCAGATATGATCACCGTGATCATAGAAAATTTCAGTGCACGGGCCGCACGGGCCGGTATCACCCATGCGCCAGAAGTTATCGTCGGTGGGGATGCGGATGATTTTTTCATCAGCCAGCCCTGAAACCTTTTTCCAGATGGCGGCGGCTTCTTCATCGGAAGAGTGGACGGTGACACAGAGTTTTTCGGCGGGAAGGGCGAAGTTTTTGGTGACCAGTTCCCAGGCAAAAGCAATGGCGTCGTCTTTGAAATAATCGCCGAAGGAAAAATTGCCGAGCATTTCGAAAAAAGTATGGTGGCGCGCGGTATAGCCAACATTATCGAGGTCGTTGTGCTTTCCGCCGGCGCGGACGCATTTTTGGCTGGTCGTCGCGCGGGTGTAGGGGCGCTTGTCCTTGCCGGTGAACACGTCCTTAAACTGGACCATCCCGGAATTCACGAACATCAATGTGGGGTCGTTTTGCGGGACCAGAGGCGAGGATTCGACGACCGTGTGGCCCTTCCCTTTGAAGAAACTTAAAAATTCGCTGCGGATGTCATTGACAGTTTTCATAGCCTGCGCTCTATTTCCTTATTGAGTGAAGGAGTATTTATGAACGAATTTGTAACGCTTGCCAAGAGGTTGGCTGATGAGGCTGGCAAAATTGTTAAGCGCTATTACCGCCAACCGTTTGATGTGATCAGCAAAGAAGACGAAAGTCCGGTGACGATTGCCGATCGCAAGATTGAGGAGCGGATGCGCGAGATCCTTGAAGATGCGCGTCCGCAGGATGGGATTTATGGCGAAGAGCACGGCGTTAAGACTGGTGAGAGCGGGCTTACGTGGGTTCTGGACCCGATTGACGGGACAAAGAGTTTTGTGATTGGGCGCCCGACTTTCGGGACTTTGATTGCTTTGTGCGAGGATAGCATACCCAAGCTAGGGGTGATTGACCAACCGATCCTTGGTGAACGATGGATTGGTGATGGTGAACAGACTTTTTTTAATGGAAGGCCCGTTCAATGTGCGCCTTGTGCCTCCATCGAGACTGCCCGGATCGGCAGCACGACCCCGGCGATGTTTGAAGCAACCGGCCCGGTTTATAAAAATTTCAATGAAGGGCGGTTTTTCTGGGGCGGAGATTGCTATCAATACGGACTGATGGCCTGCGGTTTTGTTGATATTATTCTGGAAGCCGATATGAAGCCGTATGATTATGCGGCGCTGGTGCCCATAGTACAGGGTGCAGGCGGGCATATCTCTGATTTTAGCGGTGCGGCATTGATATTAGAGAGTGATGGCAGCGTTGTGGCCTGCGGCGATCCCGGCCTATGGCCCGAGATGCATAAACGCCTGTCAGCGTAAATTAAGAGCGTCATTGCGAGCGCCAGCGAAACAATCCAAAATAGATTGCCGCGTCGGGCTCAACGCCCTCCTCGCAATGACAATATGTTTTACAATGCATGCGCGTTATATTTCGCAGGCTGGCTGGCGGCGATGGCGTCCAGTGTTGGGGTGTTTTGTCCTTCGCGCAGGCGGTAGATCCAGTAGTTGGACAGCACTCGTTCGACATAGGCGCGTGTTTCACCAGAAGGAATTAGTTCAATAAACAGCAGCGGGTCTTTGACGTCTGACCAGCGGCTCTTCCATTTTGCCAGATTGCCCGGACCGGCATTATAGGCGATCAAGAGATAAATCAGGTCATCTTCAACAACGCTCGATTCCAGCAACTCTTCCAAATAACGCTGTCCCAGTTCCAGATTGGTTTCGGGATGATCGAGCCTTGCGCCTTTCTGATCGGAAACGGATTTGGCCGTGGCGGGCATAAGCTGCATCAAGCCTTTTGCGCCGCTGGGGCTTTTTGCGCGCGGATCAAAGCGTGATTCCTGGCGCATAATTGCATGGACCAACGCCGGATCGATCTTGTAGCCTTCCTGAGGCTGCCAGGGCCCGGTCGGATAAAGTGCGGCGTCATAAAAACTGCCCTGCTCATTGGCCGCAGAACTGGCAGCGCGCAACGCAAGGCCAGGAAGATTTGCGTAAGACGCGTAAGACAGCAGCGCTTTGTGCTGATCATCATTTTCCGGACGGATGCGGATAAGCTCGGCCTGGGCCAGATCGGAGCGTCCTGCCAGCACCAGCGCCATTGCGCGGTTGGCCGCCGGAATTTCGCTTAAAATATCCATGTATTCCTTGGTAAAAGCCGGAACTTTCCAGTTGAAATCAAAATCCTGTCCCAGAGCGCGCGTAGAAATCAGGCCGTAGAATGTACGCGGCTGGTTTAGCCCGCGGCGCAGCCAAATGCTTACGGCCTTGATATTGCCCGTACGCATATGAGCGCGGGCGGCCCAATACGCGCCAGCAGCAGCTGTCCAGCTTGAGGCATAGGGCGAACGCGCAACCACTTCAAAATGGCGCGAAGCAGCGCTATATCGCTTAGCGCGCCAAGCCACCAATCCGGCAATCCAGCCTGCCTTCGGCACATGCAGACCAGAACGCTTTACGCTTTGATCTGCTAATTTTTCCGCCTCATCGGCGTTACCACTATAGAGATAGCCAGCAGCAATTTCACCGCGCAATAAATCATATTCGACATTATCCAAAATAGCGGCATTGGCTTGCAAGGCTTCATGGGCCTGTGATAGCTCTCCTTTTCTGACCAATGAGAAAATATTGCGGTTCAGATCGTTAAGCATGCGAATATCTTCATCACTGCGCGCGCGCGATGAAACATATCTTTTCCCCAGGCGCATGGTCGGCTCGCTTGTACGCGTAATACCGTATGCCTTGCCGGGAACTTGAATCCTTGCATTTACGCCGTCAGGCCTGCGCGCTTGCGCCAATTTGTAAACCTGATCTGCGCCGGGATAATCGGCGAACAGATCCAGCCAACCGCTCAGCTCTGTAAAAGTAGAGTTATAGGCTGTAGGGTGCATGTAGCGTTGAAATAGAACATGACCAAGCAACCTTGGATCGTCTATTTCTTTCATCATGTTATCAGCTGCCCTGATGTCGCCTTTACGCTGATATTCAAAAATTTCTTTGTATAATTCGGCCTGTACTCTGCTTATGGGTTTTTTCGATATACCTTCACGGGTTTTTTGCATCAGCACTTCTATTACGCCAAGTTTGACCGGAATCCTTTCAGGTTTTTGCGGCGGGATCGGCGTTGTTGAAAAATTCAGCAAAGACGCCGTAAACTCCAGAACATTGAAACCAGGCCCAGAGTCTGATTGTTCTTGTGGTTCCGGTTTTGATTCTTGCAGCTGCGTTTCCAGAGTTAGCTCCTTGGGTTCCGGCATCGTTTGCGGTGTTGATTCGATTTTGGATTCTGGAGTTGGCGGCCCTTCTTCCTTGTCTGAAGAAAACAGGTTGAACACTTCAAAGAACAGAAAACTTTCTGTTTTCTCAGGTTTTTTATCCGGAACAGGTGTGTCTTGCGCCCGTGTACTTTGAGGCATAGCGCATACAAGCAGGCATACAACCGCCAGCACAGTAAAACTGCGCATGCGCACCAAACGCAAACTCCAATTTCCGAGCAAAAACAGCATGGATGTGAAATTACAACAATGGCTGAGGAGTGTCTATAATTACAAAAGCTAATGTGATAAATCAGGCTTCTATGAGGCCTAATTCACGGCGCCGTGCTTGCAGTAAGAGCATATCAGCCCAAACAGCTTTTTTTTGTGCGGGTGTGCGCAGCAAATAGGCCGGATGATAAGTTGCAATGGCGGGGATGGGGGCCGCGCCTTCTTGCAATTCGGGAGTTTGAGGCAAATAGTCATGCCAGATCTTTCGCAGGCGTGAAATGCTTTCATCGCGGCCCAGGAGCGCTTTGGCTGAAACGCTGCCACACAGAATGAGCAATTTAGGTTGTATAAGCTGGATGTGACGTTCGATAAAAGGCAGGCTAACCTCAATTTCTGCCGGGGCAGGCGTGCGGTTGCCCGGCGGGCGCCAATTGAGGATGTTGGAGATATAGACGGCCCGCGCGGCATCTTCGGCGCGGCGGTCCAAATCGATGCACGCCAGAATGCGGTCAAGCAATTGCCCGCTGACGCCAACAAAAGGTTTGCCCTGACGATCCTCATCGGCGCCGGGGGCTTCGCCGATCAGCATGACAGGCGCATCGGGGTTGCCATCGGAAAACACCATATTGGTAGCGGTCTTCTTGATACCAATTCCGTCGAATTCGGTAATCGCTTCACGCAACTCTTCGCGCTTCACGCAAGCCAGCGCACGCCTGGCTGCTTCGTTGCGCGCAGCAGATTTGCCAAGCGGAATATTGGATGCTGGAATGCCGGAGTGTTGGAAATCGGGCTGCCGGACAGGCTGATCGCTCGATGCTGGTGATTCCAATATTCCGGTATTCTTTAATTCCAACATTCTGTTTATCGGCTCGTCAGATAAACATATATCTACCCCGTGATCGAGGTAGAATTGGAGTGCCGCTTTGGCGCCAGTTTGCATTTGAGTGGTATTCATTGGCTTTTGCCCTTAAAAGTCTATATTTATGCTTGAGGTTTTAGGTTAAAATATAAGTTCAATATATGAAAGAGGTTCATCTCATTTATGCTCGATTCTCTGCGCTCTGATCGCGAAAATATGGAATATGACGTTGTGATAGTAGGTGCGGGTCCGGCGGGGCTGGCTTGCGCTATTCGATTGAAACAATTGGATACGGATTTGAGTGTTTGTATTCTTGAAAAAGGGTCAGAGGTCGGAGCACATCTGCTTTCGGGCGCGGTCTTTGAAACGCGGGCGCTAGATGAGCTTATTCCTGATTGGGCTGAGAAAAATGCGCCGCTGCATACGCCGGCGACCAACGATGCCTTCCTGTTTCTTACGCCGGATAAGGCTTACCCCTTCCCGACGCCACCGCAGATGCATAACAAGGGCCATTATATTATTTCACTCGGCAATCTGGCGCGCTGGTTAGGTGAGCAAGCGGAAGGACTTGGTGTAGAGATTTTTCCCGGTTTTGCCGCAGCCGAAGTACTTTATAATGACGCGGGCGCTGTGATCGGCGTGGCCACAGGCGATTTGGGGCTTGATAAAGACGGAAACAAAACCGATGCGTTTGAGCCGGGGATGGAGTTGCATGCGCGCCAAACGGTGTTTGCAGAAGGCTGCCACGGCTCACTGACAAAGACGCTAATCGGCAAATATGATTTGCGCGCGGCAAGTGATCCGCAAACCTACGGGCTTGGTATTAAGGAGCTGTGGGAAATTGATCCGGCCAAGCATAAGCCGGGATCTTGTCTGCATACTTTAGGCTGGCCGATGGACCGCAAGACCTATGGCGGGTCATGGATTTATCATCTGGAGGATAATCTGGTTTCCGTGGGTTTTGTGGTCGGGCTTGATTACCAAAACCCTTATCTTAGCCCTTATGAAGAAATGCAGCGTTTTAAAACGCATCCGGCCATTGCGCCACTCTTTGAAGGCGGGCGGCGGGTTTCCTATGGCGCTCGGGCTTTGGTTGAAGGCGGATTTCAATCAATTCCGAAGCTGAGCTTTCCCGGCGGGGTGCTGGTTGGCGATAGTGCGGGTTTTCTCAATGTGCCGAAAATCAAAGGCAATCACACGGCGATGAAATCAGGCATGGTTGCGGCGGAGAGTCTTGCAGCACATTTGAAAAATACGGAAGGTTTTGGCAGCGAATGCGATGCCTACCCCCAAGCGATGAAGAAATCATGGGTGTGGAGCGAGCTTAAAAAAGTGCGCAATATCCGCCCCGGCTTTCATAAGGGATTGTGGCTAGGCTTATTGAATGCAGTTTATGAAACCGTGACGATGGGCCTCTCACCCTGGACGTTAAAAAATCACGCCGATTATGCACAACTCAAGAAGGCCACCGAGTGCACACCGATTGAATATCCCAAGCCTGACGGGGTTTTGACGTTTGACCGGCTGACCTCGATTTCGTTTTCAAACACCAATCACGCCGAGGACCAACCTTGTCATTTGCGTCTACGTGATCCGTCGGTACCGGTGGACATCAATTATACAGAATACGCCGGACCGTCACAGCGCTATTGTCCGGCTGGCGTGTATGAATTTATTACTGGAGAGGACGGCAAAACAAAATTCCAGATCAATTCGCAAAATTGTGTTCATTGCAAAACCTGTGATATTAAAGACCCGTCACAAAATATTGACTGGGTGACACCGCAAGGGGGCGATGGCCCCAATTACCCAAATATGTAAGGCGTAAAAACTATGAATGATCTTTTGAAACATTTGAGTATTGTGGCGGGCCTCATTCTGATTGGCGGGGGCGCGGGTTACGGTGTGTATCAACTGCAAACTTTACGCGGCGGGAAGACAGTGATTGCTGATGAACAGCCACAAGCCGGTATGGAAGTCAGTTTTGATGAGATGGTGCGCGCTATTCATCAACCTGCGCCCTCTTATGAAGGCTCCAGCATTGCGGGTAGCTATCTTTCCGGTCAATTTGCCCAGCACTACCATGACTGGAAAACTGCCGGGCGCTACATGGACTACATTCTGAAGAAAGAGCCGGACAATCCCGCGCTGCTCAAACGCGCAATGGTGCTGGCGATCGGGGCCGGAGATTATGACCGGGCAATGACGTTTGCCCATAATATCATCGAGAATTACGAAAGCACCAATGCGTTGTCGCTGATGTTTCTGACAGCCGAAGCGTTCCGCAAGCAAGATTATAATGCGGCGGCAACTTATATCCAGACGATGCCTGAAGGTGGCCTGTCCGCCTTTATCATGCCGATGCTCTATAGCTGGTCCAGCGCATCGCTTGGCCATTATGACGTTGACGATCTGCAGGATAATAGCATTCATCTGTATCATGCCATTTTAGTATCCGACTTTATGGACAAAAAAGATAACATCAAAAGCATGCTAAAACAGGCTTTGACCCTTGGCGAGCTTAGTCCTGAGGATGTTGAACGCATTGCCGATATTTATGCCCATATTGGTGAGACCAAGAGCGCCGCTGCACTTTATGAGCAGGCGATGAGAATTGAGTCGGAAAATGAGACGCTTCTTAAAAAGAAAGAGGCTGCGGAAAAAGGCGAGAGTCCCGAAATGTTTGTGCGCGTGGAAACCCCGGCGCAAGGTTTGGGAGAAGCATTTTATGATATGGCACGCCTGCTTTCTCATGATTTCAGTGATGAAAGCGCACGTGTTTTTGCTCGTTTGGCCCTCTTTTTAAATCCCGAAGACACTCACTCGCGTTTATTGCTTGCTGATATAGCCGCGCGCAACGAACGATACGCTGATGCGATTGCTCTTTATAAAGGTATAGAGCCTAAGGATAGCGATTTTCTTAAAGCAAGGCGCAGCGCTGCCGACTTGCTTTATGAACAAGGGCGGAGCGACGATGCAATTGCAGAGCTACAACTTCTGGTGAATGATTTTAATGATCTTGAATCTCTTATTCAAATTGGCAACATCCATCGCATCAATGAAAATTTTAAAGACGCGATCAAAAATTATAATATGGCCATTAATACGCTCATCAATACCCTGGGCGAAGTGAGTGAAGATTACTGGTATCTTTATTACGTGCGCGGCATGGCCCTTGAGCAGGACGGGCAGTGGGACAAGGCGGAAGCGGATTTAAAAGCCGCACTTAATTTTCAGCCCGATCATCCTTATGTTCTGAATTATCTCGGCTATGCGTGGGCGGATCAGGGCAACAATCTGGACAAGGCGCTGAAAATGATTGAGAGCGCCGTAACTTTGCGTCCCAATGATGGCTATATCACCGACTCATTGGGCTGGGTGTATTACCGGATGGGACGCTATAAAGATGCCGTACCGCATCTGGAGCGTGCCGTTGAGCTGATGCCTTATGATCCGACCATTAACGATCATCTGGGCGATGCCTATTGGAAAGTCGGGCGTACGATCGAAGCTGAGTTTCAATGGATTCGCGCGAAAAACCATTCCGAAAATGAAGAGCTTATTTTAGCAATTGAGCAAAAACTTTTAGAAGGCTTAAACGATCTTAAAACTGTGAAGCAAGCCCGTTCAGAGCGCAATAAAAGCGCTACAGAAATGCAATGAGCGCGCAGTTGCAGCACCTTTTTGAGGTTTTTGCGCCTGCAAAAATAAATCTTTACCTGCATGTCACTGGTCGGCAGGGCGATGGTTATCATACGCTGGATTCACTTATTTCTTTTGCGGATATTGGCGACAAGATTAGCCTTGAGCCTGCCGAGAGCTTGTCACTTGAAATCACAGGAGCGTTTACACGCGTCTTTAAAGGCAAAGACATTAGCGCGGCGCCGGACTCTACCAATTTAGTGATCAAGGCTGCGTGGGCGTTGGCACGATTGGCTGGGAAAAGTCCGGTTTTCAAAATTACTTTGGAGAAAAATCTGCCTTTGGGCGGAGGAATTGGCGGCGGCTCAAGTGATTGCGCGGCGGCGATCTGGGCGATGCTGGAGCATTGGAATTTGCCGCATGATCTGGACGGGCTGGATGCGCTCATGTTATCTCTGGGGGCAGATGTGCCGGTCTGTTTTGCCTGTCAAACCACGCGTGTGCGTGGCATTGGCGACATTCTCGATCCTGCACCCGTTTTGCCGGAAATACCTATTGTGCTTGCACATCCGGGTAAGGCTTGTAATACGCAGGACGTTTTTAGACGTTTTGCCGGTGGCTTTGCCGAATTGCTCTACCTGCCCCGCAATATTTCAGACGCAGAAACCCTGTGTGCTTTTCTGAGCAGAACGGAAAATGCACTCACCCGCGCGGCTATTCAATGTGTGCCAGAGATACAAAATGTTTTAAACGCTTTCGATGTGCAAAGAGATTGCCTGCTCGCACGGATGAGCGGATCAGGTTCGACATGTTTTGGATTGTTTGACGATGAGAATGCGGCAAAAAATGCGGCAGCGGCGCTTGCTTACGAAAATCCAGACTGGTGGGTGAAATCCGGCTGGCTTGGAATGCCCGCACGGTATTAATATCTATTGCGCGCGAGAGCCTTGCTCAACCTTGTTTTCGCCAATGACATTGGCCAGCATATGGCTGAGCAGGTTTTCACTGGCCGTGCCATCGGGATTCAAATTATGCATACGTTGGTAAGACCGGATAGCATCTTGCGTAAGCGGGCCGCTGATTCCATCGGCGGGACCGGGATACAGGCCTGCGCGCATGAGATATTCCTGTACCTGTGCGGTGGTAATTTGCGTATTTGAAACGTCTGCAGATGCGTTTTGGGTCGCTGCCTGCTCTTCGGTTGATACAGAAGATTTTTCCATCACTTTCATCCGATCAGCCAGATCATTAACATCATCGAGCGTCACATTCAGGGTTTTGGCGAGTTGTTCCAACGCTTGTTTGGCCTCAGGGCTTCCGTGATCGGCAGCGGTTTTATACCAGACCAATGCACGGTCAGGTTCGGCCTGCCCTAAAAGGCCATTTTCATAGATCAGGCCCAGATTGTAAGCAGCTTCCATGATGTTGTTTTCGGCCGCATTTTGGAAATAGCGCGCGGCTTTTTCCGCATCATAAGGCACACCTATGCCTTCGATATAAGCGATGCCGAGATTATATTGCGCTTCCGGATGACCGAGAGCGGCGGCGCGATTATACCATTCGATGGCTTTTTTCAGGTTTTTTGTACCGCCAAGACCTTGATGGTTGAGCACACCGAGATTGTAGGCAGCATTGGCAACGCCGCGTCTAGCGGCTTGTTCGAACCAGAAAGCTGCGCGTTTGTAATCCTGTTTGACGCCGCCATGGCCCGCTGTGTAGATGGCAGCCAGATCATGCTGCGCCTCGGAAATACCTTCAAAAGCCTGGGCTTCAATGTTTTTTACAACATCGGGCAGCGCAGAATCAGGCTTGATCATTCCGCGCGGGTCCTGGGCTTTCAACGGCTCAAAAGCCTTTTCCACCGCCGTCGCGCTCGGTGCGTTCGCCTCAGCTTCGAGCGCGAGACCGGTGCTTTTTTGCAGCGGTTCTTCTACTGACTGCGTTTCGACAGCGATTTTGGGAGCAATGATATTATCCGGCATGACATCGTCGCCCGGCGCAATGTTGTTCAACGCCGCAGCGACCGCATCGGGGCTGCCTTCCAGCAGCGCTTCGACCTGGGCCTGATCATTTAAATTCAGAGTCCCAATGTCATTTTGCTCCGGATTGACAGCAGGCATATTATCCATCGGTGCGCTTTGCTGATCAAAGGCCGAGGTATCTTCCTCAATGCGCCAATCCATGTTTGCCACATTTGTTGGCTTGCCAACCTGATTGGTAACGGTTTGTGCAGGTACGCTGGAAATTTTCGCCTGTGTAAACTCTGTATCTTCTGCTTTTTGTAACTCACTGACCAACCATCCGCCCAGCACGGCTGCAGTAACAAGCAGGCCGACGCCGATAACTTGCAGCGTCTGGTTCTGACGGTCTTGCACGGCTGTTTTCTGTGCGGCATGGGCCTGCGCGGCATATTCACCAGGAGCAAACCGGGCTGCGGCGCCGTGTTCATTCAACTCGTTTTGCGCGGCGATACCCTGGTCGGTCAACAGCACCATCGCCTTGGCGTTCAGGGAATCTCGAGTTTGCAGAACTGTTTCTTCGATGCGTTCAAGTTTGCGCAAGAAACGCGTACGCTCTTCTACAGCTTTGTCAATCCTGCGAGAGAGCCGTGCTTGCTGGCTGAGTGCGTCATCAACACGGGCGCTGACTTGTTCCTGACGCTCTTCTGTGTCTTTAACACGTTTGGTCAGCGCGGCAGCATGATTGATGCTCACGACCATTTTTTCGGCCTGATCAGCCTGCAGTTTTTTCAGCGCAGAGACACCGTGATCTGCGCGCGTGGCTTTGGTTTCTAAATCCAACAATAAACGCCGCGTTTCTTCAAGTTCTTGCAGGGCATCGCGGGCGAGACTTTCAGCATGAGCGCTGTTACCACCAGCGCTGATCTTTTCGGAAAGTTCTTGATAGGCACGGTCGCTGTGATCGGCTTTTGTTTGCAACTCTTCGATCGTCTGGCGGTAGATTTTCAACTCACGCGCCATTTTTTCGCGTTCACCCTGGGTGATTTTTAATCGCTCATTCAGAGTTTTGAGCAAAGCGATGATTTGCATTTGCGTAGGCTGGCTGGCTTGAGCAGGCTGCTGTGGAGAAGGACGTGTCGCGGTTTTGCGCTGCAAATTAAAAGGTGTTTCAAAGTTCTGCGAATTACCCGCATTGATCTTTGGAGCGTTTGGGGATTGGTTGTCTTGCTGTGCAGATTTCCCCGGCTCGTCTTCGGAGGTCTGAAAAAAAATCCGCCCTTCCGATGTTCTTTTGAATCCCATGGTGGAATCGCTCCGTTACTCAAGTGTTTTTTGTATATGAATCGAACTATAGCGAATTTTGTAAAATACAGGCAAATAAATTCAATGCCGATGTCTGCTCATCCACAGATTAAGAGGGGGCTTAGAGGTGGCCCCAAGAATTCGGACAGTGAGTTAAGCTACGATCTATGACCGAAGGAGGGTCATGGATTATGAGCAAGACAAGGAAGAACTACCCGGCGAAGTTTAAAGCGCAGGTTGCGCTGGCGGCGTTGCGGGAGGACGCGCCGATCACGGAGCTGTCATCCCGTTACGGGGTGCATGCGACGGTCATTCACCGTTGGAAGAAGGAGGCTCTGGCTGCGCTGGAGGCGGGTTTTGCGGGCAAGCTGGAATCGCGAGCGGACGCGCATAACGCCGAGGTCAGGGACTTGCACGCCAAGATCGGACAGCTGACAGTGGAACGTGATTTTTTAGCCGATGCCTCCGCCCGGTTGCGGTCCGGGGGCGGCAGGAAATGGTAGACCCGTCCAATGACAATATCGGCATCGCGGCGCAGTGCCGGTTGCTGGGGATCAGCCGCTCTGGCTGGTATTACGAGCGGCGCGGGGAGAGCGCGGACAATTTGGCGCTGATGCGGCTGATTGACGCGCAATTCCTGCAAACCCCGTTTTACGGGTCCCGTCAGATGGCCCGGCATCTGCGCCGTCAGGGGTACGAGGTAGGCCGCACCCGCGTGCGGCGTCTGATGCGCCTGATGGGAATCGAGGCGGTCTATCAAAGGCCGCGCACTTCGATGCCGCATCCCGGCCACCGGATTTATCCCTACCGGCTCAAGGGGCTCACGATCACCCGCCCGAACCATGTATGGTGCGCGGATATCACGTACATCCCTGTCAAACGCGGGTTTTTGTATCTGGTAGCGATCATGGACTGGGCCAGCCGGAAGGTGCTGGCCTGGCGGCTGTCGAACACGATGGAAACGCGCTTTTGCGTGGAGGCGCTGGAGGAAGCCATCGCCCGCTACGGGCCGCCGGAGATCTTCAATACCGATCAGGGCAGCCAGTTCACGGCGGACGCGTGGACGGGCGTCCTGAAAGAAAACGGGATCGCGATCTCGATGGACGGCAAGGGCCGCTGGATGGACAATGTGTTCATCGAGCGGCTGTGGCGGAGTCTGAAATATGAATGCGTGTATCTGAACGCGTTCGAGAGCGGCCTGCAAGCCAGGCGGGATATCGGGCGCTGGCTGGCGTTTTACAACGCGCAGAGGCCGCATTCGGTATTTGATGGACAACCCCCGGACGACGTTTATGATGAACGAAATTTTGTTTCTCCGGCCTCGGGCTTGCCGCCTCCGCCTAACGGCTCCGGCGGCCGCGCCCTTCACCCGGAGAAACAAAACCACAGGCAGGCGGCATGACAATAACCAACCGATCGTAGCTTAACTTCGCCGCAAAGCTGGCCGAAGAACCGAGACCACCTCTCTTTTTCGTGGAATTATCCGCGCGGTTTTTCGCCCATAGCCAGTTTTTTGGCGGCGGCAGGCAGGACTTCAACCGTGCAGGCAATTTCGCGGGCGATAAGGGCGCGGCAACGATTATAGGCATCATCTATATCGCCGTTATGAAAGCCGACGCGCAACGTATGTTTACCGGTTTTTATATCGGCGTAGCTATGTTCCGGCAGGACCATAAGCTGTCCGCCGGAAAGGATTTGACGATAGCGGGTATGCAGACGATACCAAACGGTTGACATAAGCAACTGGGAATTATATTCCCCAAGATTGAGCGCGATGTTGTAGTTAGCTTGTTCGAAATCAATATGCGGATGACGGGATTTATAATCTTGCAAGCCTGCCAAAACTGTACTTGGAATATCTTTTTCACCGGCATCAACGTATACGTCATGCCCATAGATGATGGTGCCTTCATAACCGATTTCAATGGCTTCCGGTTTTGGGCGGGCAAAATTGTTCGATTGCGCCGCCTTTTGATCAACCACCAGCAAATAACGTCCGGGCGCTACGCGATCAAAAAGGTAAAATCCGCCAATGTCGGTGATAGCTGTTTTTTCAATTGCTCCATCGCCATTATAGAGGTGGATGGGAATATTTCTCAGCGCAACAGGCTTCCCAGAATTTTTACGCACAAATAATGTGCCGTCCATTTCACCGGCGATATGAACGGGATATTGAAGTTCTGCAACGTATCCTTCGCGCGGTAAAATTGAAACACCGTCAAAGCCAGAAATCCAGTAGGGATCTTTCAGACTTTCTTCTTCCAGAACGATGTCCGTGCGCCTGAGCTCCTGTACCTGGTAAAAGAAAGCCAAACCGTTTTCGTCCGTAACCTCGCGTCCACCATTTTGCAATGCGCGTACGGATACATCCTTTAGCGGCACGTCACCCTGGTTAAACTGACCATCTCCATTCATATCAAGAAAAACAAAAACGCTCATCGCACCGTTGCCGGTGATGTTGCGATCAAACATCTTTATGCCCGGCCCTTGTGGATCGCGGGCAAAACCAAAATTGGTGTTAAGGCCTGCAAAAAAATCATTTTCAGTATTGTAGCGAATGCTGGGGGAAATGCGCGCCCATCCCGCCTGCCAGTTGAGTTGCGCCGAAGCTTCAGTAATTGAGGGGTCAATCCGACGTTCAAGCTCAATGTCCATCTCAAGATCGCGGGTGAAACCATGGTTATAGCTTGCCACGATACGGCTGAGCTTATTGTCAGGCTTAATCTGATAATCCGATAGCAGACGCACGCGATCGCCGGCGAAGGCTCCGGTAATACTGGTTGTATTATTTAGCCTGTCGTCAGCACCTGTGTTGGTCGTAGTATAATTGAGCTGCTCATTAAAGGTAAAGTTTTTGTAGGCCGTATTGAAACCGAGAGATGTATCGGTTGTTGAATTACCTTCGTTTGTCAGGTTGTAGCTTGCAGAAGCCGTATAGTTCGGGCGATGCCCAAGACCAATCGGCAGGGCGCCGTTTGCATTGATTCGCGCATTCAAAAATCCGGCCGTGTCATTCCCGCCATTGATGGTGTCGTAGTTATCAGAAAAATACCGCACAGTTGTATACAGATCGTGGGAGCCGATATTGCGACGTGCAACCAGCTCCGAAGCAAAATCCGCTTCATCATCCAGTGATAAGTTTGCATTCACCAGCGTTTCGCCCAACAAGGTCGATACACCTCCATAGGCGACATTGTTGCGCTCACCGTTTTGTTCGCTACTACGCAGCCCCAAGGAGCCGACCGTACCTGGCGCAATAGGTTTTTCATATAAAGCCAGCAAGGCCGGGCTGCCTTCGTCCTCATCGTTGAAATCCAATTTGCGATATGTTTGTTTATTATCAAACGTTAAAGACACATCATATACACTCCCGCCTTCGGCGATACGCGAAATATCAACGGGGATTGATACCTCTTCCTCGCGAATCTCGCCTTGCGGGCCGTAAAAAACAACACGAAAAATGTTCTCGGTGCCGAAAAGAATCACATCGTTGAACGCGTAAAAGCCATCATCACCGATGCGCTGATAGCCCAAGAACTGATTGCCGCGATAAAGCTCGACATCCCAACCGGGAAAAGCCCTGCCCGTAATTGCGGTTGACGGATTCGTATAGTTGCGCAAGGGGTCAACATTGCTGATTCGCGCGCCCAATTCGCGGCGCACTTGTGCATCAATCGGCAAGCGTGGTTGAATTACATCTCCGATCTCAAAGCGCTTTGCCTTTAACGGACCCAATAAATTCGGGTCCGGAGATTCCTGCTTATAGTTCATCCAGATATTGCTTATCTGATCTTTATCATTCAACTGTGTTTGCGTACTCAATGTCCCATAGGCAAAATCACCGGCGGTGCTTACGCTGGCCGTGTGACGGGTGTTTGATTGATTTGAATCCCCTTCACGATTATAGCGCGAGCTGGTTGCGACATTGACGAAAGGTACATCGATCAATTGTCTGGGCTCCGGCCTTAGCGGTAATTGCGGCTCGCGACTATTTCCCTTGCCTGCCAATTTTTTCTCACGCTCCAGACGTTCCTGAAGCGGTAAGTTCTGAGAAGGCTTGATTACTATTTGTAAGCTAGACGCCAAAACTTCAATTTTAAAATCAAACCAGCGCGCGAGTTCATCGACGGGAACAAAGATATCTTCGTCCTCAGAAAACACGGACTCAGAAATAGTAAATTCGCCCAGATCAGAGCGCGCAATTTTTGTGTTTAGATTGAAATCAAAAAATTTATTTTCACGGATATACCAGCCTTGTGCCGTTTGAGTTTGCGTATTCACGGTAATTGGCAAATCGAGTGCGGCAACAAAGTCTTTTAATGACAAAGCAATTCGTTGCCCTTTTACACGACCAAAAATCAAATTGTCCAGTTTCAAGCGCCTCGGCAGATATACCTCAAAAAGGAGCTGTTCGCCTTCCGGCAAAATATTTTGCGCCGATGACGCGCCGCTTTTTGTTGCGGGGCTGGCATTTTGCAAAAATTTATCGGCAGTGGCAAAACCGCGGCGCATGCGTGTTAAGAATTCTTTGGCAAATGATAAACGCTCAGTTTGCGTGAAAGATTCCTCTTGCGAATCAGCCCCCCCTGCTACCTTTGCAAGCGCAGCATTTTCAGCCATAAAAAAACAACTGATAAAACAAATGTATAGCGCCAATCTCAAGCGAAAAATTGTCATAAAACTCTAAAGCTGTTATGGGTATATGGTGTAAGACGCAAAGAACTACAGCCATTTAAGCACATAAAGTCTGTGGACACAATTGAACGGCTTTTTTAAATAATCTGTGAATAGGTTTTTTGTTTAAAATTTAATAATGATTTAACCGGTTTCGTGTGATATTAAAGAGGTAGTCTTAATTTTTCTAAAATTAAAAGCACTGCGTTCAAAGAAGATGTAACCAGGGACTTTAAAGGAGAAGCCTTATGAAATTTACTTCCATGAAAGCGCTTGCATTTGCGGGCGCACTCACGATTGGTCTTGCTATGTCCGGCACAGCCCAAGCACAAACTGAAAACGTAACCGCCACTTTGATTACTTCCAGCGCGATTACATCAGCTCTCGTCACTGATATGGATTTTGGTGAATTCTTGATCCAGCATGGAACAGATACACCAACACTGACATTATCTAACGATGGCTCTATTGCTGTAACATCTGGCGGTGTTGTCGACTCTCAAGTCGTAGAGATCACGCCGACTATTTCAGAAGGTGGTGTTACGGTGCAAATCCCAGCCCCAGGATCACTGGATATGACATCGTCAAACCTTATTGACTTTGCTTCCGCTTCTTTGGCTTTGGATATTGTTACTTATCGTACAGCCTCAGAAAACGGGCAAGTCATCACAACAGGCGGGGTAACCGGTGTGGCTGTTCCTGTAACGGTTCTTGCCGGTGCCACGGATGAAGCCATCGCTTTTGGTGGTACAATTGACATCTCAGGTACGCCGCTTGATAACACGCACACAGCTACATTTGATGTGACGTTTACGTATCCATAAGCGGGTAACGGTATATAAAGTTTGAAAAAGGCGCCCTTTGAGGCGCCTTTTTTACAGTCTTTGTTCTTCCGCTTATACAGTCTACTGCACAGGGACTAACCGCTCATCATATATCAGGCCTTTATCGTTGTCATAGTGCCTGAGCACGATGCGTATATTGCGGCCTGAGAGATTGCTCTCATCAATCAACGGCACGCGAAATGTGCGGCTTGGAACTTCCGGATAGACATGCGCATTACCGTTCTCCCCGATAACCTTTCCTGTCGGATCATAAATATACATATGCCCGATCACACCATATGGATCGTTCCCGCGCGCAATCGTTACGAGTGCTTCAAGCATGCCGTTCTCTGGATTGCGCTGAAGCTTTACATTTTGAATTTTACCGGCAAGCGTTGGGCTCCCCGCGCGGAACATCACCGGAATACTATAGGAGATATTAATCTTCACAGCCGCCGAGGATGCCCCTTTTTCCTGGCTCTCATTTTGCTCATTAATATCATCACGCAGTGCTTTGAACTGCAAATGCGCTCTATATTCACCATCAGCAACCCCGGCAGGGCGCCGAAGCGCCAGCCTGATTTTCTGCTTTGCACTCGGTGGCAACGTGACACGGCGAGGAGTAAAAACAACGTATTGCGATAAATCAAACTCCGTGGCTGGGCTTTCCGTAATGGTTGTTGCCGCCCCGGCTCCGGTGCCGTCGTCCTCATTCATCCTGTAATGCTGCCAGCCTATATCGTAGGTTTTTGCCTCGTTTGAAGTGTTCACAAGAGTTACCTCTTTAAAGCGGTCCCCTTCTTCAAATACAATTCTTGTGGGAGTGATCGTGATATCCGCCAAGGAGGTTTTATGTGCAAACAGCGATGCGAACATTATACTGCACACGAACAAAACCTTAAGTATTTTCATTATTCTCTCCTGATTCTTTTTAAAAATTAATCTGAATTTCCAGCATGCCATTATATGTCCGATCAAGATAAGGAACCCCGTTGCCGCTGGTATCTGCAGTTGCCCCCACCCGTATCTGTGCCACGCCTGCTCCGTCTGTTGATGCAGGATGGCTCTCCGTAAATGTATTCATTTGAAAGCTTAAACCGCCGGATGTGAGGGGGGTGGTTTGACTTATAACCACGCTGGTAATAGCCGTACTGGCAGGCAATCCATCAATATCATAAATCCCGTCTTGCCCGGTTGCCGCAATCTCTATAAAGCCTGCCGGGTCGTAAGTGACCACACCACCAACATTCACTGTTATCGAATATACCGCATCATTATGCGTTACAATGTATTCGCCGAACTGCAACGCTTGAATTTCCGTAACGCCAGCGAATGCGCGAGGTGATAAACCAAGCAATATTAAACCCGCTAAAACATATTGAATATGCCGAATCATCTCACGCCTTTTGTTGAAATTTGAGATCAGAGTACTGAAAATCCCCTTATATCACAAGGTAGATTTTTCATCAAAAAAAGCAAAAAACCGCGGGTTTGTGCATAAATATGTGCATAAAAACTGAATAGTTGCTTGACCGTGAGTCATGGCTCACATACCCTTAAACGTGTATCGTTCTGATACTTTTGTGTTTTCTTTGGGCTGACTTTTTACATTTCGGGCATCGCTCCACTTTTTCCTCGGGGCATTTTGGTTCATTACCATATGAATAAGAGATTTGGTTTATGGGTATTTTGGATGCTGTTTGCGGGTTTGACCGCAAGCTGTGGTCCTCTTACCGATACTCCCAAGCCCGAACAGACCCTGAATTCAGCCCCTTCTTCAGAAAACCTTATCAGCCCAAACGCCCCGTCACAGGCCTCTTCCACTTCAGCCCTGGAAGTTCCCGCCCCTATTGCGATGCCACCAAGTTATGGTGATCGCCCGCCTGAACCGGGGCAAATGCAATCCAGCACTATGCCAAACGGCTTGCCTGCCCTTCAGCCCAAGGGAATCAACGTTGAGAGCCTGTTTGCAACCAAGATCAGTGATTCTGATCAGCGCTTTGCGCGGCTTGAAAATGCCGTGCTGGATCTGCGGCGTGAGTTTGAAACCTTCAAACCCGCTATCACCCGTCTGGTTGCGGTTGAATCCGATATTCAGGATTTGATCAAACAACTCGACATCTTACTGCGTAATGAACCGGTGGCGCCGCCCATGCCACTAAAACCTGAAACCGGCCCTATGCCGCTTACAGCGGCAGATCAGGCGCCGCCGCCCAATGCCGGAGCCATTAGCCCCGCTCCTCCACAGTCGCCCGCAGCGCCCCCTGCCCCCAAAGCGGTGAGTGGCAAGCCAGTTGTAAAAGCACTGCGCGTTGGACAGCATAGCGATAAAATCCGCCTAGTTTTGGATGTTTCGAAGAAAACTCCGTATAGCGCGGATTTGGATACTGAAGAAAAATTACTGATTATCGAACTGCCCGAAGCACAATGGAATGCAGCCCGCCAGCAGAGTTTTGCCCGCTCTGAGCTGTTGCAGTCCTATAGCGTTGAACCGATTAATGATGGCGCGGGAAGCCGCGTTGTTATGACACTTAAACGCCCAACGCAGCTTATAAAACAGCAAGCCCTGCCGCCTGGAAATGGAAATGCAGATCACAGAATATTTCTGGATTTGAGCTTATAGTTTTTTTAAAAGGGCTTTACGTTGGCCCGACGCCCAAAGATTTGTAAAGACGAATAAGGGCCAAAGCCTTAGCGGCTTGCGCATTGGTCAGTGCGCTTTGTGCGTCGTTCACGGTACGCTGAGCGTCTAAAACATCCAGGAATGAAATTTCGCCTTCCTTGAAAAGCTGTTGGGAGAGAAAAAATGCTTCTTGTGCATTTTCGTATGCTTTAAAAAGCGAGAAGGCCTGTTCATTAATGTGCGCATAATCGCTGAGCGCGGTTTCGACTTCGACAACTGCTTCGAGAACAACCTTGCGATATGATTCATAAGCCTCCATTTCGCGGGCGCGGGCAGCATCAATTTCGCCTTCCAGACGGCCAAAGCTCAGCACGGTTACGGCAGCACCGACGGCGACATTCCAGATGCCGGTGGAACTGGCGAAGGCATTTTCAGCGACGCCATAAAAGCCGCTTAAGGTAAAACTTGGAAAAATAGCTGTGAGCGTTGCCGCGCTCAGATTTGTTTTTGCACGCAAATTCGCCGCCGCCGCGCGAATATCAGGACGCAGCGCCAGAACCCGCGCCGGGGCCATCAGCACAGGCGCGACATCGCTATCCGGGATTTTTTTGCTTACAAATTCTATCCCTGCAAGATCATTTGGAAGTGCACCAGTCAGGACGCTCAAGCGCAAACGCGCGTTTTCACTCTGGCGTTGAAATTCGGGAATAGAGGCCCTGGTCGTGTTGACGAGGTTCTTTGTACGTTCGACGTCAAGCTGTGGCGATTCACCGGCGGCGTAGAGCTGGTCAACAAGGCTGAGCGTTTGTTCCTGCGTTTTAAGATTGTCTTGTGCAATGCGCACTTGTTTTTCTGCGGCGCACATTTCGGTATAGGTGCGCGCAACTTCTGCTACCAGGCTGAGCGTTACATCCTGATATTTTGCCTCCAGATTTTCAAGTGTCGCATTGGAAGCAGCAAAACGTTTGCGGTTTTTTCCAAAAATATCAAGCTCGTATGATACATCAAAGCGCGCATCGTAATAATCATCCGCATCGCTCTGAACGGTGTCTTCCCTGCCCTTGGTTGCGGATGCTCCAATTTGCGGAAAGAGTGATGCGCGGGTTGCCTTGCGCAGGCCGCGGGCTTCAAGAATGCGAGCCTCAGCAATTTTTCGATCAGGACTGTCGGCCAGAGCTTTATCGATCAACACACTTAAGAGCGGGTCGTTAAAACGATACCACCAGTTTTGCAGTGATACGGCATTTGCACCGGCAATACGCTGTTCTTGTCCGCTTGCACTGACCCAGCTACCCGGGCCTTTAAAGTCAGGCAAATCCAGAGAACTGACGATACAACCGGACAGCGTTAAGGCGGAGCATGTCAACAAAAATGATATTCTCATATTTTATTGTCTCCTGCAGATTCAAGCGAGGCCTTATGAATGTTATGACCTGTGAGCAAGACTTCGACTTTACGTATAACAACGTAGAAAAGCGGCGTAAAAACAATTCCAAAAAATGTTACGCCGAGCATGCCGGAAAAAACCGCGATCCCGATGGCCTGGCGCATTTCCGCGCCTGCGCCGTGGCTGGTGACCAATGGCAACACGCCCATGATAAAAGAAAAAGAGGTCATCAGGATCGGACGAAGGCGCATGCGCGCGGCCTCAATGGCGGCTTCAACAATCTTGCGACCCTGCAGTTCCAAATCACGGGCAAATTCAACGATCAGAATGGCGTTTTTACACGCCAGCCCGGCAAGCACGAACAGGCTGATCTGCGTAAAGATATTGTTAGCCATACCCGTAGGCGCGCCCATGGACATTTGAAACTGGCCAAATAAATACACCCCGACCATGGCCGAGAGTGTGCTCATCGGCACGATTAAAATCACTGCCACGGGCAAGAAAAGATTTTCATACTGCGCGGCCAGTACTAAATAGGCCAATAACAGGCATAAAGGGAAAATCAGCATCGCAGTGTTACCCGCCAGAATTTGCTGATAGGTCAGGCCGGTCCATTCAAAGCTCATGCCTGGTGGCAGGGTTTCGGCAAGGATTTTGGCAATCGCGTCCTGCCCCTGCCCTGTGGAATAGCCCGGCGCAATATTGCCATTCAAATCGGCGGAGCGGAATGCGTTGTAACGCTGGGCGGCTTCGGGACCGAAGGATTGCTCGACTTTGATGACTGAGCCTAACGGCACCATATCACCATTTTTGTTGCGTGTTTTCAGGCGCAGGATGTCGGAAGGATCCGAGCGATATTCTTTATCGCCTTGTGCGATGACCTGATAGGTGCGGCCAAACATATTGAAATCGTTCACATAGAGAGAACCGAGATAGACTTGCATCGCGGCGAAAACATCCTGGATAGGAATGCCGAGTTGCTGGGCGCGCTCACGGTCAAGATTTGCAAAAAGCTGCGGGTAATTCACATCATAGTTACTAAAAACGTAGCTGAGGGCCGGGTCTTGGTTGGCGCGCATAGTGACTTGCTGAACGGCCTTGTTCAGCGCTTCGATTCCCAGATCAGCGCGGTCTTGAATGTGCAAGGCAAAGCCTCCGACTGTGCCCATACCGCGCACAGCAGGCGGCGGGAAAATTGCCACAAACGCATCGGGGATGGCCATGAATTTTTGCTGGAGCTGCCCGGCGATTGCGGGGCCGTATTGCTCCGGGCTCATGCGGTCTTCAAAATCATCAAGCGTGATGAAGACGATGCCGGAGCTAGCCGAGCTGATAAAGCCGTTGATTGACAGGCCGGGGAATTGTACCGCATTGCTCACGCCCGGATGAGCAGTGGCTATATCGGCCATTTGGCGGATAACGCTTTCGGTGCGTTCAAGGTTGGCGCCGGGAGGCAGCTTCGCAAATGCCACCAGATATTGTTTATCCTGCATTGGAATAAAACCTTTGGGCACGAGGTTAAAGCTGAATACGGTTGCGGCAATAAAGCCAGCGTAGAGGATCAGCATGATCACGCGATGGCGAGTGAAGAAGCCAACAGCTTTGCTGTAGCCATGCGCGCTGGCTGTGAAAATTTTATTGAAGATTACAAAAAACCAGCCAAAAAGCACATTAATTAAACGCGTCAGGAGATCTTTGGGCGCGTCTTTGGTTTTTAACAACATCGCAGAATATGCCGGTGAGAGTGTCAGCGCAACGATTGTCGAGATGATGGTGGCGATGGCGATCGTCACGGCGAACTGGCGATAGAACTGACCGGTCAGACCGCTGAGGAAAGCAATGGGTACGAACACACTGACCAGCACCAGCGAAGTAGCAATGACCGGCCCGGTGACTTCCTTCATAGCCTGGATTGTGGCATCGCGGGGTTTCAGACCTTCGCTGATATTGCGCTCAACATTTTCAACTACTACGATGGCATCGTCGACAACAATTCCGATGGCCAGAATAAGACCGAAGAGTGAGAGCACATTGATGGAAAATCCCAGAAAAAGCATAATGGCGAAGGTGCCGACAATCGAAACCGGCACAGCCAAAAACGGAATGACCGAAGCGCGCCAGGTCTGCAGGAAGACAATCACCACCAAGACTACGAGCAGCACGGCTTCAAACAATGTATGGATTACCGATTGAATAGAGTCTTTTACGAATACTGTAGGGTCATAGACGATAGAATAATCAATTTCGTCAGGGAAATTCTTTTTGAGATCGGCCATGGCGGCGCGAACATTATCGGAAATTTCCAGCGCATTGGCGTCGGGCGCGGCAAAAATCGGGATGGCAACTGCCGGCTCATTATTCAAAAATGATCGCAGGGCATAGCTTTCCGCGCCAAGTTCAAGACGCGCGACGTCTTTGAGCCGCGTCAACGCGCCGTTTTCATCGGCTTTGATAATAATATTTTCAAATTCCTCAACGCTTTGCAGACGGCCTTGCGTGTTGACCGGTAATTCGACCTGCAGGCCTTCTTCATAAGGCGCACCACCGATCGTTCCGGCGGCGACCTGTAAATTCTGGCCGCGGATGGATGCGATCACTTCCCCAGGAGTCATGCCCAGTTCAGCAATGGCTTCGGGGTTGAGCCAGACACGCATGGCATAATCACCGGAGCCAAAGACCATCACGCGGCCCACGCCAGAGATTTTGGCCAGCCGGTCCTTGACGTTAATCGTGGCGTAATTGCGCAAATACAGCATGTCATAGCGCTCGGACGGGGAGCGCAAGTGTACGACCATCGTTAAATCCGGCGAGCTTTTGGTTACGGTCACGCCAAGCTGGCGCGTGACATCGGGCAGGCGCGGGAGCGCCTGTGAGACTCGATTTTGCACAAGCTGCTGGGCCAGATCGACATCAGTGCCGATCTCGAACGTGATGGTCAGTGACATACGGCCATCGGCAGAAGCCAGCGAACTCATATAGAGCATATTTTCAACGCCGTTGATTTGCTCTTCCAGCGGCGTGGCCACGGTTTCTGCAATCGTCATCGGGTTAGCGCCAGGAAAAGCGGCGCTGACATTGACCGAAGGCGGGGACACTTCTGGATATTCGGAAATCGGCAGGTTAAACATCGCGATGAACCCGGCGATAAAGATCAGCAGCGAAAGGACGCTGGCAAAAATTGGACGATCGATGAAATAGCCTGACAGGGTCATGTCTTTACGGGCCTTTTATGGAAGAGGACGACGACGTTTCATCCTGAGGTGGTTCTTCGCTTGGCGCCGCAGCAGGCACGCTTTCAGCTTTATCCTGCTCCCCTGCCATCATCGGCGCAACCGGCATTCCGGGACGGATCATTATAATGCCCTGAGCCACGACTTTCTCGCCCTCGGACAGGCCGGAAAGGACAACGCGGCTGTGACCGCTACGATCACCGAGTTGAACCTGACGGTATTCAATAACATTGTCCTTATTTACGACATAGACAAAGCGGCGATCCTGATCGATGCCGATCGCTTTTTCGCCGACGAGCATCCGACGCGCGCGATCGGCGCTACCCAACCGCACTTTGGCGAACATGCCGGATAAAAGGGCGCCATCACTATTTTCCAGCACCGCACGGGCGCGAATAGTGCCGGAAGCCGGATTGATGCGGTTATCAAAAGCATGGATTACGCCATCGATTGGCTGCTCAGCGTCACCACGCAAAATGACCTGCACAGGGATTTTACCTTCGTCTTCTTTGCTGCGCACCTGTTCACGAATATTTGAAAGATAGGTTTGTTCGTCAACTTCGAAATCAACATAGATCGATTCATCATCTACAATCGTCGTGACAATGGGCGCACCCGGCCCGCTTTCGACGACATTGCCGAGCGTGATTTCAGCGCGACTGACCCGGCCTGAAATGGGGGCTTTCACACGGGCATAGTCCAGATCAATTTCGGCCTTTTGCAAGGCGGCCTTTGCACCGCTGATTTCAGCCAGAACAAAATTAAAGCGGGAACGGCGCTCATCGACGATGCGCTGGGAAATGGCGTTGGTTTTGATGAGTTCCTGCGCACGCTTATATTCTTTATCGGCCAGATTGTAATTGCTTTGCGCAGCCTGAAGAGCGGCTTTGGCCTGCTCAACCGCCGCTTTATAGGGGCGAGAATCAATAACGAAAAGGACATCACCTTTCTTAACATGTTGGCCGTCCTGAAATAAAATCTCGGTGATGCGGCCACTGACCTGCGGGCGAATGGCGGCATAATCCACTGCGCTCAAGCGGCCAGGGAAATCTTTCCAGATGCGAACATCCTGTGTGCCGATAATTTCGACACTGACAGGCATCGGGCCCTGTGGCATACCTTCGCCCGGCCCTTGTGCATCGGCATGGTTAAACGGATTGAGTGCGATAAACAGGCCCGCCACAAACAACATGATTACGCAAAAGACGGTCAGTTTTATAAGCAATTTTGAAAGGATTAATTTTTCAAGAAGTGACTTTGGCATTGGTTTGTCTTTCTTGGGCCTGTGGAAAACTCAGGAGTTAAAATAAATGCTCACTTTACAAAACCTTGCAATGGTTATCAGAGACTTAGGGGGTTTTTATGTTTGGCTGAGAACAAGACTTTGTAAAGACTATTAACTTTACTCTATAATCGTCCAAAAATGAAGAGGCTTAAAACCTACAAGATCTCATTCTTTGACATTGAACCATTCGAAAGAACAGGCGACGAATTCAGGATTGAGCCATTTTGGATTCGCACCGCCATATTTGAGCACTTCGCCATTTACGTCTGTGATCACACCGCCTGCGGCTTGCAAGACCGCATCAGCTGCAGCCGTATCCCATTCACATGTCGGGCCGAGGCGCGGGTAGATGTCGGCCTTGCCCGCCGCGATAACACAAATTTTCAATGAACTTCCGCGCTTGATCAGTTTTTTGATTCTAAATTGCTCAAGGAATTTTTCCAGTCGCTGCGCATCACCATGCGATTTGCTGGCAACTACGTTCAATCCGCCTTTGGGCGGCGGACGCACAGAGATGGGCTTTTCCGTGTCTGTGTCTTGTGACCAGCGGATAGCAGTACCTTCGCCATGGCCCGCATAAAGCTCACCTAAGGCCGGAGCATATACTACACCCAGAACTGGCTTGGCATTTTTAACAAGCGCTATATTTACAGTGAATTCCTCACCTCCATTCATAAATTCTTTTGTTCCGTCGAGCGGATCAACAATCCAGAAATATTCGTGACCTTCTACCGAGGTCTTTTTACCAAGAGCAACGGCCTCTTCGCCAATCACAGGAATATCGAGCGTAAGCTGTTCCAGTGACATCTGGATAAAGGTTTCAGCCTCTCGATCGGCCAATGTGACGGGAGAATCATCGTGCTTGGAATCAACCTCTAATCCGTCTAAATCCTCATAATATTTCATTATAATATCACCCGCACCAAGTGCGATGCGGCGAACCATATTGCATAGAGCCTCAGGATTGGCCAAAAGCTTTCTGGTGCGCTCACGGGCTCTTTTATGAAATTCAGCGTCGAACATTGAGTTGGGATTAAAAGACAATGAATTTTTCCTTATTTTGAGACTTGTTGATTTTATCTTCGGGATAAACCTGCTGGTTAATATACTTCAAAACTTTCTGAATGCAGGCATTAAATTAGCCTTGCATGTTAATTATATCACGCTCAGCGAATTGGAGCGCTATAAACTTCATAAATAATATAGATGCTTTGTGCCTTGAGTTTGTTGCGATATTGGTACACAGACCTATGATACCTTCTTGAGTTTTGCTTCATTGCCGGGCGGCACTTCCGGGCGGCCAATCGAGACATAGTGGAAGCCGCGCTCGCGCATATCTTCGGGTTTGTAGATATTGCGCAGGTCGATCATGCGTTTTTCTTTCATGATTTCGCCCAAACGCCCCAGCCCAAGTGCGCGGAACTCGTTCCATTCCGTAACGATCACCAGTGCATCCGCATTGGTGGCCGCAACGTAGGCGTCTTTACACCATTCAACCTTGCTCAGATGCTTTTTCGCTTCGTCCATAGCGACAGGATCAAACGCGGCCACATGGGCGCCTTCGTCCTGCAGATAGGGGATGATCTGCAAGGATGGCGCGTCACGCATATCGTCGGTGTTGGGTTTAAAAGACACACCCAAAATAGCAATGCGCTTGCCTTGAACGTTGCCTCCACAAGCTTCGATGACGCGCTGGGCCATTGAGCGCTGGCGGGCAGTATTGACCCACACCACGGTTTCTACAATATTTTGCGGCGCGTTGTATTTCTGGCCGATTTGTGTGAGGGCGAGCGTATCTTTCGGGAAACAGGAGCCGCCATAGCCCGGCCCTGCGTGCAGGAACTTCGCACCTATACGCCCGTCAAGGCCTATTCCACGCGCGACATCCTGTACATTAGCACCGGTTTTTTCGCACAAATTGGCGATTTCATTGATAAAGGTAATTTTTGTGGCCAAAAAGGCGTTGGCCGCATATTTTATGGTTTCCGAGGTTTCCGGCGATGTTATCACCATCGGCGTTTCGTTAATATAAAGCGGGCGGTACAGATCGCGCATAATTTCAACGGCGCGTTCGCTATCGGCACCGATCACGACACGGTCAGGACGTAAGAAATCATTCACCGCCGCGCCTTCACGCAGAAATTCAGGGTTTGAGCAGACATCAAACTCCACATCTGTGCGACCCTGTTTTCCCAATTCCTCATTCATGATGCGCTTAACTTCGCGCGCGGTGCCGACGGGAACGGTCGATTTGGTCACGATCAGCGTATAGCCTTCCATCACACGGGCAATTTCGCGCGCCGCCTCATACACATATGTCATATCGGCATGACCGTTATCACTGCGCGCTGGCGTACCCACAGCGATAAAAACGGCTATCGAGTCTTTGAGCGCTTCTTCAAGATCTGTCGTAAAGGATAGACGCCCGGCCTTTACCTGCTTGGCGACAAGGTCCTCTAGACCCGGTTCATAGATAGGGATTTCGCCTTGCTTAAGGCGCTTAATCTTGCCTTCGTCCTTGTCCAGACACACAACGTCGATCCCGAATTCAGCAAAGCATGTGCCCGAAACCAGCCCGACATAGCCTGTCCCTACCATTCCTATACGCATGATTATCCCTTTCAATCAGAGCGTTAAATGTAAATCTTTTGCGCCTTTTTCGCACTGCTCAGACCTTTTGACAAGCTTTATTCCATACCCAGAAAGAAGTAACCAGTTGTTAAGATAATACGGCTAAGCTTATTAGAGTGATCAGGTTTACCTTTCAACTTCACATATTTTTTATCTAGGGTCAGGACCTAAAACATTGCATAATCTTTCATATTTTGTTTAAATTCAACTTCTGAAATTTAATTCCATAGAATTTTAAAGGCATTTCAAACGATAAGGATCAATAATGGCCAAGAAAGAGACAAAAAAAGACGCACCAGCCAAGGCAGAGCCAAAAGCGTCAGAGCAAAAGCCAGCAGCCAATATGCCCTTGTTTTATTCCAACCCTGTGCCGCTTGATGCCAAGGCGCATGCGGACTTGGCTTTGAAACAGAATTTTGGTTTCGGCTTTACAGAAGGTGTGAATGCTGTGCCGCTTAACCTGATCGAAATGCCGCAAGTTTGTCATTATTACCCGATTGCATTTTCGCCCGACGGCAACGCAACGCCTGTGGCTATTTTAGGTCTGCGCGATAATGAAAATCTGTTTTTGAATGCGGATAACACCTGGGAAGCCAATACCTATATCCCGGCCTATATTCGCCGCTATCCGTTTATTTTCTCTGAACTGCCTGGTGGCGATCAGTTAACACTTTGCCTAGATATCAATGACAAAGTGACTGATAAAAAAGGAGATCAAAAGTTTTTTGACGCCGAGGGCAAGCCGAGCGAACTGGCCAATAACGCTCTTGAGTTTTGCAAGTCCTATCACGCGGCGGCTCAGCAGACTGTTGAGTTCAGCAAGGCCCTGGCCGAAAGCGGTCTGCTGGTTGATCGCGAGGCCCAAATCAATGTTGCGGGCAACAAGCGGATTAATTTCTCCGGCTTCAAAATCATTGATGAGAAAAAAATGGCTGAAATGGACGACAAAGCGTTCATGGAATGGCGTAAGAAAGGCTGGTTGCCGTTCTTGTATGCGCATCTGTTCTCCGGTGCACAATGGCAGCGCCTGACGTATCTATTGAATATGCGTCTTAAGAAAGAAGCAGCATAATTTTTCAAGATAGCAAATTTAAATTATAACAAACCCTTATTCGCATATGTGAAAGAAGTTTGTTGACTTTTATGGAATAGATTCTTGATCGCACGGCAGACTCATGCTAACCGTATTGCTTCGTCTTCAGAATTAGAGAGAGGTACCAGTCATGGCTAAGGTCGGTGCGCAGCGCGCGGCAGATTTAACAGGTAAGTCAAAATCCACTATCCAGCGCGCTATGAATAGCGGCAAGCTCTCCTATGAGTTGGACCCCAACGGACGGCGTGTGATTGATGTTTCCGAACTGGACCGCGCGTTTGGCCTTAATCAAAATAGCAGCGCACCTGCTGCACCGACAGTGGAGGAAGAGCTGGAAAAAGCTTCCGTGCTGATTGAGATGGAGCGTATCAAAATGCGCGTAAAAATGCTTGAGAACCAACTGGAAGCAGCAGAAAGCCAAATTGAGGACCTTAAAGCCCAGCGTGACCAGTGGCAGAAGCAAGCCTCTCAGATGCTTATCACCAGCCAATATTCACAAAAGCAGGCCGAAGATCTGGCCGAGCAGCTTAAAGAGCGTGAACGCCGCGCTCGTGAACGCCGCGAAAAAATGGAGCAACAAAAGCTCGAAGAGCGGATGAAGAAGATGCAGGCTGATAATCAAAACGCACAAGACGAGGATGATAATGAATCCGAAGGTGCTTTTGGCGGCCTGTGGAAACGCGTTAAAGGCGGACGTTAAGCCTATATCTTCATGTGATTTTTACCTTTTACAGTGCTATACTGGCTATATGAGGTTTTTTTCTTACATATTGCTTGTTTTAGGCATATTAGTGCTATGCGGCCCCGCGCAGGCACAGGAGCATGCACCACTCCCGCCCGCTGATGATGTGCCGCTCAGTTCGCCGCGCGATCACATGGATGATGTTCCTGACGCATATATTGAAGAAGCCAACGCATTTTATGATGAATGTTCTGCCAGTGATTTGATGAGCCAATATTACAATTGCGAATGTTATTCTCTGGCCTATCTCGATAAGCGTATTGAAATGGGCCCTACGGTCGTCAGAACCTCTATTTTAAGTGAAATAGAAAATGAATGCCGCGACGCAGTTGGCGCTGCCGGAAGAGCTTATATGGAATGCTTAAGCAAAGCCAATATGTTCAAACCGGGCACAGACCCGGAAGAATACTGCGAATGCGTTGCCAATACTTATGTGGATATGATGAACACGGCTGCGCCGCGAGTGAGTTCCCGCAGCATTGTCCGGCTTCAAACCTATTCTTATACCGCCTGCACCAATTCACAAACCGGGCGACCAGAGGTTAGATTTGAAGATAGTCGATAGTCTTTAATTTGTTATGCATTGCGCGCCATGCACGGCAGCGTGTAAATGCGCCTTAGCCATGGGCAGGATGTTACCTTTATAAAAAGCAATGGTACGGCGCTTTTCAGCAGCGAAGTCATCTGAACGTTCGGCCAGCGCCGCGTTTGATTTTTCCAATAGCACCCCGGCGGCAATAAGCGCAAAGCCATTAAGATACGGCGTGGCCATGGCGGCGACTTGATCAAGGTCTTTTTGCTTGCCTGTATCCAGAAGCGCTTTGGTGGCATCTTCGAGCATGTCGAAGTATGGGCTTAGCGCATCACCTGCATCGGCGCGCAGATCGTCAATAAAGGCGCTGATACTTTCCCCATTATCACGCAGGGTTTTGCGAAAGGTCAAATCAAGCGCCTGAATGCCGTTTGTGCCTTCGTAAATCGGTAAAATGCGCGCATCGCGGTAATATTGCGCTGCGCCGGTTTCTTCAATAAAGCCCATGCCGCCATGGATTTGAACACCGATCGACGTGACTTCACAAGCCATATCCGTGCACCAGCTTTTAACCAGAGGCGTAAGAATATCGACGCGCATGGTCTCACCATTATCAAGAGCCAGAGCTGCGGCATAGGTCAACGCCCGGCCTGCCTCAATTTGTGATTTCATGCTCAGCAGCATGCGCTGCACATCCGTATGCTGGTCGATGGTAACGCGCTCGCCGGTGGTGAATGACTTGCCCTGCACGCGCTGGGCGGCAAAGCTTTTGGCCTGTTGATAGCTTCTTTCCGCAATCGCGACGCCCTGCAAGCCCACAGACAGGCGCGCATTATTCATCATTGTGAACATGTATTTGAGGCCTTGATGCTCCTGCCCGACCAAGTACCCGGTCGCACCATCAAAATCCATAGTGCAGGTGGGCGAGGCGTGGATACCGAGCTTGTGCTCCAGTCCGATACATTTCACAGCGTTACGTGTGCCATCTTCCAGAAATTTAGGAACAATAAACAATGAAATGCCTTTGATATCATCCGGAGCGCCCGGCAAGCGCGCAAGAACGAGATGAATGATATTTTCAGCCAGATCATGCTCACCATAGGTAATAAAGATTTTCTGACCCGTGATTTTATAGGCGTTGCCGTCAGGCTCCGCTTTGGTACGGATCAAACCGAGATCAGATCCGGCGGCGGCCTCCGTAAGGTTCATCGTGCCGGTCCACTCACCGCTGATGAGTTTGGGTAGATAGGCCGCCTTTTGTTCATCCGAGCCATGATGATTAATCGCCTCGACCGCGCCCTGATTGAGCAGCGGACACAGGCTGAAGCTCGTATTTGCACCCTGCCACATTTCCTGAACAGGAAAAGCCAGCGCGTAAGGCAGCCCCTGCCCGCCAAATTCAGGATCAAACGGCACGGCATTCCAGCCGCCATCACGATACCCGGCATAAGCCTCTTTCCAGCCCGGTGCGGTGGTGACTTCGGTGCCGCCAAGCTTTGCGCCGTTTTGATCGCCGCTCAAATTTAGCGGGGCCAGCACTTCACTGGCCAGTTTGGCGGCCTCGCCAAAGATAGATTCTGTCATTTCCCGGTCCAGATCTTCATTTTCAAACCCTAAAACATCATGAAGCAGGAACTGCATATCTTCGATCGGGGGCATATAATCACTCATTTTTGGCTCTCTTTTAATTTTGGCACGGTGGTTGCAGACTACTTTTGAAAAGACTTTTGAAGAGACATTGTAGAAGAATTTAACGAGAAATACAGACCTCATGCACGAACTAACAAATACAATTGCAAACAATGTGTTAGCGGCTTTTAGCGGCCAAGCCTCCAAAAGCGTTATGAATGCGATTCAAAGCGCCAGCGCCAAAACCGGGGTTGATTTTGCCTATCTGATGCAGCAAGCCAAGGCTGAGAGCAGCTTTGACCCACATGCCAAGGCCAGGACCAGCAGCGCTACGGGGCTGTATCAGTTTATTGAGAGCACATGGCTGAATACGATTGAAAAACATGGCTATAAGCATGGAATCAGCCTTGAGGGCAAGTCTCGTCGGCAAATCCTGAATATGCGCAACGACCCGGAAATTGCGGCCAATATGGCGGCAGAATTTGCCAGTGAGAACCAAAAGTTTCTTGAAGATCACTGGGCGAAAGGCGAGAAAGACATCGGCGCAACAGAGCTGTATCTGGCGCACTTTCTGGGAGCGGGAGGCGCGGCGGGCTTCCTGAATGCGCGTGATGAAAATCCGCTACAAAAAGCAGCCTATATTTTCCCGGAAGCGGCCAAGGCCAACCGCAATGTGTTTTATGAAGCTGGCACTTCGCGCCCGCGTACGATGGATGAGATTTACGCCTTCTTTGATAAAAAGTTTCAAATTGAAGGCGCCCCTGCTCCGCAAGCCCAGCCATCGGCTAAGAGTACGCCGCACTCTGTGGTGTATCAGGATATTGCCAGCGAGGCGTTGCTGGCCTTTGGCGTTGAAAATTCAGGGTTTGAATATAGCAGACGCTCTCAGGATCACCTGATCAACCGGTTGTTTTCCCGCGGACACCAAGAGCTTGAGAATATCTACGGGCAGCACACCGCCTCCTCTCCTTATCAGGCTCTTCTCCACGCGCCGATTGAGATTATGCTGCTGGCCGAGCTGGATTTACCAACCAACCCTGATATTACGCGGCATAAATCGTATTTATAATCGTTTATCGTCATTGTGAGACAACCCGAAGGATGGGCGCGGCAATCTATTTTTTTGTCTGGATTGCTTCACTTCGTTCGCAATGACGGCTATAGCTAGTCTTCATGAGCAATATTATCCATATTTTAAATAAGCGCATTGCACTGACTCAACATGTGGGCGGTTTTCAGACCTCAATTGATGCGGTGCTGCTGGCTGCTGCTTGCCCGGCGCATGCGGGGGAACGCCTTCTGGATTTAGGCTGCGGCGTGGGCAGCGCCTCTTTGGCCGCGTTAAAACGTATTGAGAACACAACACTGACCGGAATTGATATTTTGCCAGAAGTCGTTGAATTGGCTAAGCATAATGCCAGGCTGAACGCCATGGTAGAGCGCACGGATTTTCAGTGCATTGATGTTCGCGATTTTGAAGATCTAAGTTTTGATCATGTGATCTGTAACCCGCCTTTTCTGGATGCGGGAGAGCATGTTCGCTCCCCTTCTCAGGCTAAAGCCACGGCTATGGGATTTGGCGAGGACGATATGGATCTGAAGGACTGGGTGGATTGCGCCCATCGCAGCATTGCCGGACAAGGCTCGCTCACACTGATCCACCGGGCCGATCAGATTGATGAAATCATACGGGCCATGGGCAAGCGCTTTGGCGCGGTTGAGATTATCCCGTTATGGCCGAAAGCAGGGCAAGAGGCCAAGCGCGTCATTGTGCGAGCGCGTAAGCACCGCAAAAGCCCGGCGAGAATTCACGCCGGGATCGTTTTGCATCAGGAAAACGGTGATTATACGGCGCACGCGGAAAACATCTTGCGTGAAATCGCCCCCATAGCTTAAATTGCATGCTCAAAGAGGAACCCTTGATATGTCCGTGAAAACGAAAGTCTGTGAAACCTGCGATAAACTCTCGAATCTGCCGATTATTGGCGGAATTCTCAAGCCCAAGCCGCGCGTTTCTATTTTGCGCTTATCGGGGGTGATTGCTGATTCCGGGCCGGGGCGCGGCGGGATCAGTCATCATAAATATGAGAAATTTATCACCGATGCTTTTGATGAATTTGACTTGCAGGCCGTGTTGCTGGTGATCAACTCACCGGGCGGGTCTCCGGCGCAAAGTGCGCTGATCGGCGATCAGATCCGCAGGTTGTCGGAAGAAAAAGAGGTTCCGGTTTATGCCTTTGTCGAAGATGTGGCAGCGAGCGGTGGATACTGGCTGGCGGCGGCGGCGGATGAAATTTATGCGAACGAAACCTCGATTGTCGGATCAATCGGCGTCATTTCCGCCGGATTTGGTTTTAAGGATTTAATCAATAAATATGGTGTTGAGCGCCGCGTTCATACCTCCGGTAAAAATAAAAGCTTTTTGGACCCGTTTACGGAGGAAAAACCCGCCGATCTAAAACGGTTAAAAGCCATTCAAGGAGAGCTGCACGAAACTTTTATCCGGTGGGTCAAGGAGCGCCGCGGTAAAAAGCTTAAAGGCAAGGATGAAGAGCTGTTTGACGGGAGTTTCTGGAGTGCGAAAACGGCGTTGGAGCTGGGGCTGGTTGACGGGTTTGGCGAGGCGAAAAGATTTGCAAAAACGAAGTTTGGCGAAGAAATTAAATTCGTTGAGCTGGGGCCGGAGAGAAAGCTGGTGTCTTCCTTGCTCGGTTCCGGTATGAAAAGCTCACTGGCGGAAGATGCGATTGAGGCTCTCGAAACCAAAGCCGTTTGGAGCCGGTATGGTTTGTAATTTTTAAATGCAAAGGACATAAAGTCAGACAAAGACAAACAAGGCCCGTTTTGAAGACTTTTTAGCCTTTTGTTTTGGAAGAGTTTTTCCTTCTTTTAAGCCAAAGAATCTTGATCCCAGCAAACATCATAAACACCACCAAGATTATATTTGATGCCAGTAATACAGCTTCCATGTATGTAAACCACGGAGCAGCCATCAAACCAAGCGCTGTTAAAATGAGCAATTTTTTTACCAAACCGGAAAATCCCGCCCAAAGCATGCTCACAATCAAAGGAATCGTAAACAGCAATACAATATCCATTAAAAGGAATATTGAGGAGAATGATTCACAGACACCATCGCCGCAAAAACCGCCCCATCTATAAAACGGCAAGGGAAACCCATATATAACAGACCCGTCCGCCCCTGGTGCCGACTTAGTGAAATATGTCGTTAGAAACCACAAAATGACTATGAAAAACGCTGCCCCTGCAAAGGCCCAGCTATTCCATTTGCACTTTTTGAAAAGATTCAGAAACATTCGATAGAACCTTTCTAACTTTGCGTCTTAAAACTCTACGCTTTCATCTTCTCGCGCAGATATTCGGCGACCTTATCAAGGTGGATGCGCTCTTGTGCCATGGTGTTGCGCTCACGCACGGTGACGGTTTGATCCTCAAGCGTGTCGTTATCAATCGTGAAGCAATAGGGCGTGCCGATTTCATCCTGACGGGCATAGCGCTTACCAATATTTTGCTTGATATCGAGATCGACGGGGAATTCCTCGCGCAGTTCCAGATAGAGTTTCTGTGCAATCGGTACATGCTCTTCCTTCGCGGTCAGCGGCAAAATGGCGGCCTTTTTCGGGGCCATTGCGGGGGTGAAGTTGAGATAGACGCCGGAAGGGCGATTTTCATCCACTGTGTAAGCCTCGCATATCAGTGCCAGCACTCCGCGCGTTAGGCCGGCAGCCGGTTCGATCACGTGGGGAATATAGCGCTCATTATCGCGGGCGGGATCGAGATATTCCATCTTGACGCCGGAGTGTTCCTGATGGGATTTCAGGTCGAAATCGCAGCGGTGGGCAATGCCTTCAAGCTCGCCAAAGCCCGGATCGGTGAAGGGGAACTTATATTCAATGTCCGAGGTGCCGAGACCTTCCTTGGCATAATGGGCCAATTCATCGGCATCGTGTTTACGCATCTCCATATTGCCTTCGGTGAGGCCAACGGATTTCCAGAATTTAACGCGCTCATCAAACCAGAATTCCTGCCATTTTTTGGCCTCATCGGGGTGGCAGAACCATTCCATTTCCATTTGCTCGAATTCGCGCGAGCGGAAGATGAAATTGCGCGGGTTCACCTCGTTGCGATAGGCCTTACCGATTTGAGCAATCCCGAAGGGCATTTTCACGCGCGTTGAATCGAGCACGTTTTTGTAATTCAGGAAGATGCCTTGGGCGGTTTCAGGGCGCAGATAAACCTTGTTTTCTTCGCTTTGAATCGGCCCGGCATGGGTTTCAAACATCAGGTTGAAGGCTTTAGGCTCGGTCAGCGTGCCAGGCTCTTTGGTGTCCGGGCCGATAATCTTCGCGTAATCTTCGATCGGCAATTTGGTCAAATTGATCTTTTCAAATAATGACAGATCGGAAGGCATGCCAAGCTTTTTGAGCTTTTTCTCCATTTCGGAATCTTCGGTTTCTTCGTGGAATGCGGGCCAGCGGTCGGCCTTTTCCGAAGTCAGGACGATGAGATGATCCTGCCGGTAGCGTTTCTTGGTTTCCCTACAATCGACCATCGGGTCTGAAAAGCCCCCGACATGGCCCGAAGCCACCCAGGTTTTAGGGTTTTGGATAATGGCCGAATCGATCCCGACAATATCGACCGGCGCACCATCGGGGCCGAGCGGCGGGGTGATAACCATCGCCTTCCACCAGCGGTCACGCAGGTTGTTTTTCAGCTCCACGCCCAGCGGGCCGAAATCCCAAAAACCATTCAGGCCGCCATAAATATCACTGGCTGGAAAAATAAATCCACGGCGTTTACACAGCGCGACGATGTCTTTCATATCAACAGGCACGAAAAATCTCCTCAAATACCCATATAAATTTTATTACTTTGGTTTTATTCACCATGGAGGTGCGCAGAGCAGCAATCCTGTGTGAATAATGCCCCACAATGGCCTGATTGCACATCAAAAACAAGCGTTTTTCAACCCGCCCCGCTTGGCAAGCACGGCGGAAGAATAACTGATTTTATTAAACAGAGCGAAGAAAAAATAACTTAATAAATTTAGTTTTATAAGTTAAATAGTATTAATTTAAAGTATTATTTCTTAATAATTCTATTTTGTTTTTGTATATGTATAAATATTGTTTGTTTTTGTATTATATAAATCCTCTGTATATACATATTTATCCCTTATTTTTCTTGACTTTTTATGTTTTTACTGTATTTATTTACAATAACTGAGAAAGGAGGAGGCTATGTCTAGTATTATGCAACACACGCATGCGCCCTCTTCTGTTGCAGGGTACAAAGAGGTGACTCCCGACATGCGTGATACCGTCAAAAAGGAGATCACCAGTGGCAACACAAGCGATATGACCGGCGAGCATGTTCATACAGGCGATCCAATGATCGAGGCTTTTGAAGACGCTGAGTGGGTAAGCGCTTTTGACTTTGATGTGGGCGTGTTCAATATGGCAGCTAGCAATAATTCGCTCTTTTGGTCTTATGAGGAAGAAGAGGAGGAAGGGGAAGAAGAGAGTCTGGAGCCTGAAGCCGCATAAAAATTCCAGGCTCAGAACTTATTGATTATGAATTCACAAGATAGTTGGTATGCGATTCACTTGTGATGAGGGGGGTATCATCAGTAAATCATATTCCTGACCTGCTGTGAATCGTTAATGTTTATAGGTCCTGAGCCCAAGTTAAACCCCGCAATTATCAATCAGCCGCGTTTTGCCTAGCCATGCGGCGGTAAGTACGCGCTTCCATTCCGGCCTATAGGCTACATAATCGACCTTATCAAACCCTGCCTCAACAAGCATCGCCGCCGCTTCTTCCAGAGCTTCATTACTTGGGTTCTCTGCTGCCTTGTAAACCACCTGATTAAGCATTCTGGCAATCTCCAGCTCGCCTGCGCCCAAATACGCATTGCGCGAGGAGAGCGCCAGGCCGAATTTATCCCGCGCAATCGGTCCGCCAAGGATCTCGATACCCATGTCCTTATCCACTACCATCTCGTGGATCACCTGTAATTGCTGAAAATCTTTTTCGCCAAACACCGCCACATCAGGCTCCACGGCTTTAAAAAGCCGGTAAACTACGCTCACCACCCCGTCAAAGAAATGCGGGCGGAAATCACTCTCTAAACCCGCTGCCGCCGCACCTGCTTTTTGATCGCTCACCGCGCCCTCAGGATAAAGATCGCCTTCTGTGGGCGCATAAACCGCATCCACGCCTGCAGACTTCAGCAATTCCACATCGCTTTCCAGATCACGGGGATAGGTATCAAAATCTTCATGCGGGGCAAATTGTGTTGGATTAACGAAAATGCTTACAACGACCTTATCGGCTTTCCCGCGCGCTAGCCGCATCAGGCTCAAATGCCCTTCGTGCAACGCCCCCATCGTCGGCACAAACGCTATGCGTAGGCCTTGCGCTTTCCAGTCTTGTACAAGGACCTGTAAATCTTTCTGGGTATGGTGAACGCTTAAGCTCATGAGGCCTTTTTAACCTTTCCGGCTGCGCTCATGCCATAAAGCTGCGCTTCAGCAGGAAACGCCCGTGCCCGCACATCGGCGGCATAGCGCGCCGCGGCATCTCCAATTATCTCGCCAACCTGCGCATATTGTTTGACGAATTTCGGGACATGCCCGCTGGTAATCCCGACCATATCCTCGCTCACCAGAATTTGCCCGTCGCACACAGCCGAGGCACCAATCCCGATTGTTGGAACGCCCGCAGCCAGCGTAATTTCCGCTGCCACAGACTCAATCGTCGCCTCAATCACAAACGCGCTCACGCCGGCTGCTTCAATCGCTTTTGCATCAGCCAAAAGCTGCGCCTCGCTGTCAGCCGAACGCCCCTTAACCCTAAAACCTGTCTCTTTAGTCACCGATTGCGGCATCAGGCCAATATGCCCGATCACCGGAATGCCTGCCTTGACGAGCGTTTTAATCGTCGCGGCCATCTCTACCCCACCCTCCAGCTTTACGCCCTGCGCTCCGGTTTCATCCATGACCCGCCTTGCATTGTTTAAGGCCTGCGCAGGGGACTCTTCATAACTCCCAAACGGCATATCAACAATCACGCAGGATCGTGTGGAGCCACAGGTCACAGCCCGGCCATGATTGATCATCATCTCCAGCGATACGCCCTGCGTAGAGTCCATACCATACAACACCATGCCCATAGAATCGCCGACCAGAAGCAAGTCGCAATGCGGATCAAGGATCTGCGCAATCCGCGCCGTATAGGCGGTCAGGCACACCAGCGGCTCGGGCTGGTTTTTATGGGATTTGATTTCTTCGATCGTTTTTCTCATCTGGCCTCTTGAGATTTTGGACAATGCGCCCTAAATTCCAAATTATGCTTACCAAAGTTTTCGTACTGTTGCTAGCTCTTTGCGCCGTAAACGTAAACCCTGCGGCGGCGCAAACAAAGCTGTTGCCGCAAAGCCAGCAGCAAATCCAGCTCTCCTTCGCACCGCTGGTTAAACAAACCGCCCCTGCCGTTGTTAATATATATACAAAACGTACCGTATCACAAAGAAGCGTGCATCCCTTCGCTCGCGATCCCTTCTTTGCACCCTTCTTCCGCGATGACTTTTTCGGTGGACGCATGCGCAAACAAATCGAAAGTGCGCTCGGCTCCGGTGTGATTCTTGCATCCGACGGTTTGGTGGTCACCAACGCCCATGTTATCCGAGATGCCGATGAGATTACGGTCGTGCTCAGTGATGGCCGGGAGTTTGAGGCCCGCCTTGCACTGGCCGATGAGCCATCTGATTTGGCGTTGTTGCGCATTGATGATCTTCGCGGCGAATCCTTACCTTATGTATCTCTCAAGCCCAGCGAAACGCTGGAAGTTGGTGATATAGTGCTGGCCATCGGCAACCCGTTCGGTGTCGGCCAGACGGTCACCAGCGGCATTGTCTCTGCACAAGGGCGCTCTTCGCTCGACATTAACGACTTTAACTTCTTCATCCAGACCGACGCAGCGATTAACCCTGGCAATTCCGGCGGCGCACTGGTCGCACTGGATGGCGGCGTGGTCGGAATCAACTCTGCGATTTATTCCCGTGATGGCGGCTCGCTGGGCATCGGCTTTGCGATTCCATCCGAAATGGTCGCCAGCGTAATCGCTGCGGAAAAAGCCGGTCAAAGCGGCGCGCGCGGTGTAATTCGCCCATGGCTTGGTGTTACCTCGCAAAATCTCAGCGCTGACATTGCTGCCTCACTGGGCCTCAAAACGCCGCACGGCACATTGATCAATGCACTGCACCCGGCCAGCCCGCTCAAAAAAGCCGGGGTGAAAGTCGGTGATGTTATTCTTTCGCTCAATGATAAGGAAATTCGTGACGCCTCAGAAATGAAATTCCGCATGGCCACCGTGCCCCTGGGCGATAAGGCTAAGGTCACGCTAATGCGTCAGGACCAGAAGCTGAATGTCTATGTCGAGGCGATGGCTCCGCCTGAGGATCCGCCGCGCGATGAAACATCTTTAAGCGGCGAGCACGCGCTGAATGGCGCGGTGGTTGGTAACGTCAATCCGGCCGTTGCGCTGGAGCTGGGTCTGAGCAGCGATGCACAAGGGATTGTTGTGCTGAAAGTTGCGCGCGCCAGCCGCGCCGCGCGGGTGCTCTCACCCGGTGATCTGCTGGTTGAGATCAATGGCCGCAAGATTAACGATGTGAAGGACATCGAAAAAGCGCTTAACCGTGGAAGCGGGCAGGGACTCTCGCTGGTCATTCAAAGCGGCGGGCGCCTGCAACGCATCGTGATTCGCTAAGGCATTAAAAAAGGCGCTTATTTAAGCGCCTTTCAACCTTGATGTCTATTTAATTCAATGCAGGTCATGTTCAGGCTTGTCTAGCCCTGGTGAAAAGAAAGGTTCTTGTGCAAGGCTCAAAGTAAGGTAACAAGACCAAAATCTTTCATCTCCTTGTCTTCTAGCATCAACAGTGGCATTTGTAATACCGCGTTGGAACAGGTAGATGGAATTCTGATCAACCTTACCATCCGGCCCCTTGACCTGAGAGGGATCATTCATCGGTATAAGTGAAGCACTCATAATCTTCTCCTTGATTTACGCGCATGGTACCAGAAAACGCAAAAAATTGCAAGTTTATATGAAAAAGAGACGCCAGAATTGGGAAGCGCTTAAGGCAAGAGGGACTACCTCCTGTACAACATACCGCCTCCGGGCTCATTCATCCACGGCTAAAGCCGTGGTGTTCTGTCTTCGACCACATAAAAAACGGGCCCGTAACGGCCCGCTTTTCTTTGAATTTATAACGCTTTGACGTTTAGGTTTAGGCGCCGCGCTTAGAGCTTGTTGATTTGTTAGGCGCTTTTTTAGGCGCGGCTTTTTTTGCTCCGGCTTTTTCGCCTTTTTCAGCCTTAGGAGTGACTTTCTTTTTCTCGGCTGGTTTTTTCTCGGCTGGTTTTTTCTCGGCTTTAGCTTTTTCGGCTTTTTCTTTATTCTTTGCTACGGTTTCTTTCAATTCTTCGGACGCTCCCACCGGCATGTCCTCGAAAACAGGACCAGAATCTTTGCCTTTGGCTTCGACGTCACGATCGACCAGCTCGATTACCGCCATCGGCGCGGCATCGCCATAGCGGAAACCGGCTTTCAGAACGCGGGTATAACCACCAGAGCGTCCTTCGTAGCGCTCAGCCAGGACATCAAAGATTTTGCTAACCATAGCTTCGTCACGCATTTTGGAGATGGCCTGACGGCGTTTTCCAAGTGCAGTGGCCGGGTTGGCACTGGCTTGTTTACCCAATGTGATGAGTTTTTCGATATAGGGCTTGAGTTCCTTGGCTTTGGGCAAGGTCGTAGTGATCTGCTCATGTTTAACCAAGCTTGCCGCCATATTTGCCAGCATTGCCTTACGGTGGCTGGAGTCACGGTTTAGTTTACGTTGTTTGATACGATGTTTCATCGAATCGTCCTTTCTGCACCACCTTTGGCGCGGCTGCGACTTTAAACGGGTAAAGCCATTTTACATAATGCAAACCCTCTGGGGAGAGATTAGCTGAGAGTATGTTGTTTTCCCGGCCTTGTTCGCATGTGGGGTACTCACCCCTATTTTTAAATGGGGCCCCGCAATGCCGCAGCCCCACATCAAACCCTAGAATTGTTGATCATCCGCCTTTTTGGCCAGATCTTCAATATTTTCCGGCGGCCAGCCTTCAACCTGCATGCCCAGATGCAAGCCCATGATGGTCAGCACTTCCTTGATCTCGTTCAGAGATTTCCGGCCGAAGTTCGGTGTACGAAGCATGTCGCTTTCGCTTTTCTGAACCAGATCCCCAATGTAAACGATGTTGTCGTTTTTCAGGCAATTGGCAGAGCGAACAGAAAGTTCAAGCTCTTCAACCTTTTTCAGCAGGTTTTTGTTGAACGGCAATTCATGCTCTTCTTCTTTCTCGGTGGCCACTTCCGGCTCATCGAAGTTCACAAAGACTTGCAATTGATCCTGCAAGATGCGCGCCGCGAAGGCCACAGCATCTTCCGGCGTGATAACGCCGTTTGTTTGCAATGTCAAAGTCAGCTTATCATAGTCGGTGATTTGGCCAACGCGAGTATCTTCGACTTCGTAGGTGACTTTGCGGATCGGTGAGAACACGCTGTCGACCGGAATGAGGCCCACAGGGGCTTCTTCCGGGCGGTTTTGTGCAGCCGGACGGTAGCCTTTGCCTGTATCCACGGTCATTTCCATGGAGAGCTTGGCACCTTTGTCCAGTGTGCAAATCACCAGATCAGGGTTCATAATTTCAATGTCAGCACCCGCTTCGATTTGTGCGGCGGTGACTTCGCAAGGGCCTTCTGCGGAAAGGCGCATTTTCTTCGGTCCCTCGGCATGCATGCGCACAGCCAAAGCTTTGATGTTCAGGATGATGTCTGTGACATCTTCGCGAACGCCTTCTATGGACGAAAATTCGTGCAATACACCATCGATTTGCACAGCTGTAACGGCAGCGCCTTGCAAAGATGAGAGCAGGATCCGGCGCAGGGCGTTGCCCAGCGTTAAGCCAAAGCCACGCTCCAAAGGTTCTGCGACGACTTTCCCGGTGTTGGGAACTTCTGAGTGTGAAATATCGAGTTTGCTTGGCTTAATCAGTTCTTGCCAGTTTTTCTGTATCATTTGGTTTTTCCTTCTCACTTCATCCGGTTCTTAGCCGGCCTCTTAGTTGGGTTAAAAAATCTTCTTTGAAGAGGCCCCACCAACTCCTTTTGGTAATCGGGGGGACGTCTTCGGCAATTACACGCGGCGGCGTTTCGGCGGACGGCATCCGTTGTGCGGAATAGGCGTCACGTCATTGATCTGCTTGATCGTAAAGCCGATGTTTTGCAAAGCCCGCAGTGCGCTTTCGCGGCCTGAGCCAGGGCCTTTGACGCGAACGTCAACTTCTTTCATACCGTGTTCCTGCGCCTTGCGGCCAGCATCTTCAGCCGCCATCTGGGCAGCGTAAGGCGTCGATTTACGAGAGCCTTTGAACCCCATCATCCCGGCAGAAGACCATGACACAACATTGCCTTGCTTATCGGTAAAGGAGATCAACGTATTGTTGAATGTTGAGTTTACAATCACATCGCCAGAGACGATGTTCTTTTTCTCTTTTCTTTTTGCTTTTGTCTTTGGTTTAGCCATTTTTTACGCCCTCCTTACTTCTTCTTACCGGCAATCGGTTTTGCAGGGCCTTTGCGCGTACGGCAATTTGTTTTTGTACGCTGACCGCGAACAGACAAGCCATTACGGTGGCGCAGGCCACGATAGCATTTCATGTCCAACAACCGCTTGATGTTCATGGATGTCTCGCGGCGCAGATCCCCTTCGATCATATAGGCGTCGGTGTCGATTTCGGCGCGGATGCGATTGAGTGTATCTTCGTCCAGTTCACCCATGCGCTTTTGTACATCGATTCCCAATTTGTCACAGATTTTAAAAGCGGTGGTACGGCCAATGCCATGAATATAGGTCAGGGCAATCGGCGTACGTTTTTTGTCGGGTACGTTAACCCCGGCAATACGTGCCATTTCATTTTCCTTTCAATTTCAACTGAACCGTAAATGGCTCCGCGCGTTAAGCTTTCACCAGCCGGTTCATAAACCAAAACACCCACAATAATGGGATTGTGGGTGCAATATAGGGATTTTGGTCCTCGCGTCAACTAAATAATTCGCACGGTAAAGCCTGACCTTGCGCAACGAAAGCTTATTTTAAAACGGCGTCGATCTGGGCCGTTACGTCCGTGATTGATTGCATACCATCAATATGGCGCAAAATGCCGTGATTTTTGTAATATGGCAGCACGGGCGCGGTCTGATCATTATAGACTTTCAACCGGTTTTTGAGGGTTTCGGCATTGTCATCGCTGCGTTGGCCCCCGGTTTCAGCCGCACGGGTCTGGATGCGGTCGATCAGGGCCTCTTCATCGACTTCCAGCACAATGACGTGATCGAGCTTGCGGCCCATATGGGACAACATATTATCCAAGACTTCGGCTTGGTCGACTGTGCGCGGGAAACCGTCAAGGATGAAGCCTTTTTCGCATTCAGGTTCGGAAATGCAGTTGGCGATGATTTCGATGATAATTTCGTCGGAGACGAGTTCGCCGGAATCCATAATAGACTTGAGGCGTTTGCCCATATTGGAGCCAGAAGCTACCTCCCCGCGCAGCATATCGCCGGTCGAAAGCTGTTTGATACGGTATTTGTCCTGAATGAGTTTGGCTTGTGTGCCTTTACCGGCACCGGGGGGGCCGAACATAATCAAGTTCATTTGTTGTTCCTTTTATTTTTTCTAACGCGTGCCGCGCATCATGCCGCGACGTTTACCCAGCTTGGCTTTCTTCATTAGGCCTTCATATTGGTGCGCGATCAAGTGCGAATGAATTTGTGCGACCGTATCCATGGTCACACTCACCACAATCAAGAGCGATGTTCCACCGAAATAAAACGGCATATTGTATTGGGAAATCAGAAATTCCGGCAACAGACAAATAAACACCAGATAGGCTGCACCCAAGACCGTAATGCGCGTCAGGATATAATCCAGATGATCGGCGGTATGTTTTCCCGGGCGAATGCCGGGAATAAAACCGCCATATTTGCGCAAAGTGTCTGCATTTTCTTCGGGGTTGAATACAATCGCAGTGTAGAAAAAGCAGAAGAACATAATCAGTGCTCCATAGAGCGCCATATAGATTGGTTGACCATGGGCAAGATATTGCGAAATTGTAGCGGTGAAATCGCCACCTTCTGCACCGCTGAAACCTACAATTGTCAGGGGCAGGAGCAGCAAAGACGATGCAAAAATCGGTGGAATCACACCAGCTGTATTCAGCTTAAGCGGAATGTGGTTGGTTTCACCTCCCATCATTTGATTACCTTGCTGGCGTTTAGGATATTGCACGATAACGCGGCGCTGGGCACGCTCCATAAAGACGATGAAAACAATCACACCCGCGATCATCAAAAATAGAGCCAAAAGTTCTAAACCGCTGAATGTTCCCTGACGGCCCAACTCGAGCGTTGAAGCGATAGCGCGCGGCAATTCAGCAACAATCCCGGCAAAGATAATCAGCGAAATCCCGTTACCTATGCCGCGCGCGGTTATCTGTTCACCCAGCCACATCAGAAAGACGGTGCCACCGACAATGGTGATGACGGTGGAGATACGGAAAAACAGGCCCGGATCAATCACGGCGGAACCGGTGGAGCCTTGCATGCTTTCCAGACCAACGGCCAGCCCGTAAGCCTGTACAGTGGCTAACAAAACAGTGAGGTAGCGGGTATATTGGTTAATTTTCATGCGGCCGGTGCCACCCTCCTTTTTCATCGCTTCGAGCTGCGGCGACATAGCGGTCGCAAGTTGCATGATAATTGAGGCCGAGATGTATGGCATGATGTTCAGTGCAAAAATAGTCATCCGCGAAAGCGCACCACCAGAGAACATGTTAAACATGTCCAGAATACCGCCGCCTTTTTGCGTGAAGATTTCGTTCCACACATGCGGGTCAATACCGGGCACAGGGATGTATGTTCCCAAACGGTAGACGAGCAAGGCCCCCATAACAAAGAGCAAACGGCGTTTTAAATCTGTAGCTTTGGCCAGAGCGCCCCAATTCGCGTTTTTGGCCAGTTGTTCGACGGCTGAAGCCATGGACAGTCCTTTTTTGACTTAAGAATGTTTAAAGACACAGTCATAAAGAAAAGTCGGGGAACACACAAGTCCCTTAGACGCTGAAATTATGCTTGATCACAGATGGTTTTGAAAGAAAAACGAAACAGCTATTGCGCCAGTTTCTTGTCCCACTTGCTGCATTTTGAAGCGACGCGAGCATATTCCTGTGGGCTATCATGGGCTTTTTGGCGTTTGCCAAGTATGGGCATTATCTTGTTTTGATAAGCTTCAAGCTTGGACATGTATTGTTCTTGAATTTTCTTTTGTGCTTCATTAACTTGTGATTTCGGAATTGGGCCTATCGCCGGATCGATTTTGTACACGTATTTCGACAAGAAAACTTTAACCTTCGGTGAAAATTCACGGACAAATTTACGCAAGATTCGGATATGGCCTTTTTCGTGCGCCATTACGGCATTATGTTCGCATGTCGAGCGGTTAAAATTGCTGGCAATATGAATTTCTGGTTTGGCGTAAAATGTAACTTCAAGCTGTTTGAGCTTTACGCAAGCCTTCCCCCCAGCTTCCGTGATTTCGAATTTGCCTTCCGTTTTGAATCCTATTTCGCCGCCGCCGAGACCGCCAACAGATGAACCTCCTCCTCCGTGAAGTTGTGTGAGGTCTTTGGAGGATTTGGTCCGAATATATTTCGTGCGTGTGGTCGCCGTTTTTACGGATAAGGACGGCTTTGAGGCTTTGCATGAAAGTTGTTCAGGTGCGCTTTGCGATGATTTATGGTTGTGTGATTTAGAAGAACTATGTGCAGATGCCTGCGCAGCATAGACCAAAATGCTCAAAAACGCATATAATATCAGTATGTTGATTTTGTTTCTTGCCCTGCCCGTCATGTGTATTTCTGCCCTTTGCGCATATTTTGCTTCCCCATTGTATAGTCAAGAGATTTAAGGATTTGTTAAATTGATGAACAAAAAACCCCGCACACTTGGCGGGGTTTGATCTATCCAGCAACATTGGGGTTACATTATTTTTTCTTCTTATTTTCAACCGGCGCGACCGTTTTTTCGATGATTTCGATCTTACCGCCTGCTTTTTCGACAGCGGCGCGGGCCGTTTTTGTCGCTTTTGAGATTTTCAGTTCAACTTTGGCTTTCAACTCGCCTTTGGTCAGCAGCTTGACGCCTGCTTTTTTGCGGCTGATGATTTTAGCGGCTACCAGTGTGTCTTCATCGATAGTTTTCTTGGAATCGATTTTCTTAGCGTCAATGGCAGCCTGAAGTTTTCCTGTTGTCAATTCGACGTAATGGACGCAGAATTTCTTGTTGTTGAAACCGCTTTTGGGCATGCGCATATGGAGCGGCATTTGGCCGCCTTCGTAGCCATTAATGGCAACGCCGGAGCGAGATTTCTGACCTTTTTGGCCGGAGCCAGAGGTCTTGCCTTTGCCAGAGCCGATACCGCGGCCAACGCGAATGCGGGCCTTTTTTGCGCCGTCATTGTTCTTGAGTTCATTGAGTTTCATGAGCTTGGTCCTTTTAAATCCTTTATGCCGCGTCTTCGACTTTAACCAGATGCTTGACTTTGTTGATCATGCCGCGCACGGAAGGCGTGTCTTCGAGTGTGCGGGTACGGTGCATCTTGTTGAGACCCAGACCGACCAATGTTGCACGCTGGTAGGCTTTGCGGCCGATGGGTGAACCTATTTGCGTTACGGTCACTGTCTTACCAGACGATGTTTTCTTAGCGGCAGGCTTTTGGGCGGGAGCTTTTTTAGGAACGTCCTTTTTAGCCGTCTCTTTTTGGGGAGCTGCTTTTGCTGCTGTTTCCTTCTTCGGATCTGCCTTTTTAGCCTTGGCAGGTTTCTTAGCGGCAGGCTTTTGGGCTGCCTCTTTTTGGGCAGGCGCTTTCTTAGCTGCAGACTTCTTCGTTTTTATTTCTTTTTCGTCGGCCATCATCCAACTCCTTTAAATTCAATTCTTTATTCTTCGCCCTTATTCTTCACCATGGGCTTCTTTGTCACCGCGACCTGAAACGACATCGCCAACTTTTTTATTGCGGCGAGAGGCTACGTGACGTGGGCTTTGCATCGCCTTAAGCCCTGCAAATGTCGCGTTGACCATGGAATACGGATTGTTTGAGCCAATTGCCTTGGCAACAACGTCCTGAATACCTACAGCTTCAAACACAGCGCGCATTGGACCACCAGCGATAATTCCTGTCCCTTGCGGAGCGGAGCGCATAAAGACTTTACCGGCACCATGACGGCCTTTTACATCGTGGTGAAGTGTACGACCTTCACGCAACGGTACGCGGATCATATTGCGCTTGGCTTGTTCGGTTGCTTTTTTAATCGCTTCGGGTACTTCGCGCGCCTTTGCGTGACCGTGGCCGACACGGCCTTTGCCGTCGCCTACAACCATTAAAGCAGCAAAGCCCATACGGCGGCCACCTTTCACGGTTTTAGCAACACGGTTAATGCCGACCAAACGTTCGGTAAATTCCGGTTCTTCGCGTTCTGCTTCTTGTCCTTGTCCACGAGCCATTTTTTTATTCGTCCTTTTTTTAACTTATTCCTAAAATAACAGTCCACCTTCACGGGCGCCATCAGCCAAGGCCTTCACGCGGCCATGATAGAGAAAACGTCCGCGGTCGAAGACCACCTTTTCAACACCGGCTTTTTTCGCGCGCCGGGCAACCAATTTACCAACTTCAGCAGCAGCCTGCGTATTTGCGCCGCCTTTTTTGAGCTTTTCTTTCATTTCCAGTTCAAGCGTAGAGGCCGCAGCCAATGTTACACCTTTGATGTCGTCAATCACTTGAGCGTAGATCTGCTTTCCTGAACGAAATATGGACAGGCGAGGGCGCGTTTCCCGCACACCAACACGGTCGATATTCACACGGCGAATTTTGTTGCGTGTGCGATACGTTCTGCGCTGAGCTGATGTTAATGCTTTTGACATTGTTTTAATCCTTACATCTATGCCTTATTTCTTTTTACCTTCTTTGCGGATGACATATTCATCCGCATAGCGAATTCCTTTGCCTTTGTATGGCTCAGGAGGTTTAAAACCACGGATTTTGGCTGCAACCTGACCGACCTGTTGTTTATCGATCCCGCTAATTTGAATGTCGGTCTGGCTGCCTTTGCCAGCTGCGTCTTCCATTTTTACGGTCACATATTCAGGAATATCATAACGCACTTCGTGTGAGAACCCCAAAGACAGAACCAGAGTCTTGCCTTGCAGATTTCCACGGTAACCAACGCCTTTGATTTCCAGCTTTTTGGTGTAGCCTTCACTGACTCCGACAACGATATTGTTGACCAGTGTGCGCATGGTCGGCCAAATCTGCCGTGCAAAACGGCTGTTTGACTTGGGTGCCAAGGTCACAACTTTGTCAGTCTTACCATCATCATTGGCGACATCTTCGATCTTGATGGACACTTCGTCGTGTACACGCAGTTCCAGCTGGCCAAGTTTACCCTTGGCTTTCACATCCTGACCGTTGACGCTGAGTTCAACGCCTTCAGGCAGTGTAATCGGTTGTTTTCCAATACGTGACATTGCTTTTCGTCCTTATTCCTAAAATACCTGACAGAGCACTTCGCCGCCGACATTGGCTGCGCGGGCACCGTGGTCTGTCATAAGCCCTTTGGGGGTTGAAACAATCAAAACACCCAGACCGTTGTAGTAACGCGGCATATCTTTTGCACCTTTGTAAATACGGCGGCCAGGCTTAGACACGCGAGTGATCTGGCGAATGACGCCGCGCCCTTCTGCATATTTCAGTTCAATGACCAAAACGGCCTTGTTGTTCTCACGCTCTTCTTTCTTGAACGCACGAATAAAGCCTTCATCCGCCAGTACCTTACAAACATTTTCGCGCAGTTTTGAATGCGGGCATTCAATTACGGATTTGCTTGCCATTTGCCCGTTACGGATGCGGGCCAGCATATCACCGAGAGGATCGCTCATGGACATAGGTCTTTTCTCCTCTTACCAACTGGATTTCGTTATGCCTGGCAGCTCACCACGAGAGGCCAGGTCCCGTAATGCAATACGGGAAAGATTTAACTTGCGGTAGTAACCACGCGGACGACCAGTCAGGGCACAGCGGTTACGCTGACGGATCTTCGCAGAGTTGCGCGGCAATTCCGCCAAAGCCAGAGTTGCCTGAAAACGTTCATCTGCAGGAGCATTCTGATCTTTGATGATTGCCTTAAGCTTGGCGCGTTGGCCTGCGTATTTCTTGACCAAACGGCTACGCTTTTTATCGCGCTCTATCATGCAAACTTTTGCCATTTCAACGTCGTCCTTTTCTTATTTCTTGAATGGGAGTTTAAACAAACGCAGCAACTCGCGAGCTTCTTCGTCTGTTTTGGCTGTCGTACAAATTACAATATCCATCCCGCGGATTTTATCGACCTTGTCGTAGTCGATCTCGGGAAAGATGATGTGTTCTTTAATTCCAACGGCGTAGTTGCCACGTCCGTCAAAGCTTTTATCGCTGATCCCGCGGAAGTCACGGACGCGTGGCAACGCGATGGTGACAAAACGGTCAAGGAATTCAAACATCTTCTGACGGCGCAAAGTGACTTTACAGCCGATTGCCTGACCGTCGCGAATTTTGAAAGATGCATTGGATTGCTTGGCTTTCGTGATTACAGGCTTTTGACCGGCGATCAGGCTCATGTCATTAGCCGCATTTTCGATGTGCTTGCGGTCCTGGGTCGCTTCACCGACACCCATATTCATGACAACTTTTACAAGCTGAGGAATTTCGTGTTTGTTTTTGTACTCGAATTTTTTCTGCATCGCAGGGACCACTTCGGTCTCATAAAATTCTTGCAAACGAGGTTTATATGCTGCTTTTGCCATTATTCCTACTCCACAGTCTCGCCGGATTTTTTCGCGACGCGGACTTTTTTGCCATCTTTCAATGTTTTGTAACCAACGCGGGTGGCTTTACCGGATTTTGGATCGGCAAGGGCCACGTTTGATACGTGAATAGACAGTTCTTTCGACTGAATGCCGCCAGCAGAAAACTGCGTGGGCTTTGCATGTTTTTTGACAACATTGACGCCCTGAACAATCACGCGGCGCTCTGTCGGCATGACCTTCAGAACTTCACCTTTGGCGCCTTTGTCTTTGCCGGTGAGGACAATGACAGAATCGCCTTTTTTGATTTTGAGTTTCGCACTTGCCATTTTAAAGCACCTCGCCAGCCAGAGAGATAATTTTCATGAAGCCCTTGGCGCGCAGTTCACGCGTTACGGGGCCAAAAATCCGTGTACCGACCGGCTCATTGTTATTATTGATGAGCACGCAGGCATTGGTGTCGAAACTGATTGTTTCGCCATAGGCGCGGTTAAGACCTTTTTTGGTACGCACAATGACAGCGCGCTGCACATTACCTTTTTGCACACGTCCACGAGGAATGGCTTCCTTAACGGAAACGATCACAATGTCGCCAACACTTGCCGTGCGGCGCTTGGAACCACCGAGGACTTTAATGCACTGCACCTGGCGGGCACCAGAGTTATCGGCTACTTCCATTCTGGATTGCATCTGAATCATGACTACTTATCTCCCTCTTTTGGGCCCTTCTTCTTTGCGGTTGTCTTTTTAGCAGCTGGCTTCTTAGCGGCGGGCTTCTTTTCTGCTTTTTTAGTCTCTTCCTTCTTAGGATCGGCTTTTTTAGAAGCAGGCTTCTTTTCTTCTTTCTTCGGCGCAGCAGCGGCATCGCCGGTGAAAAGTGTCCAGGTCTTGCGCTTGGAAATCGGGGCACATTCGATGATCTGAACACGATCGCCAACTTTTACAGCGTTGCTTTCATCATGCGCGGCATATTTGTCGGTTTTTTTAATGTATTTTTTGTAGAGCGGGTGCATGAAACGGCGTTCGACCAAAACCGTAATGGTCTTGTCCATTTTGTCGCTTACTACTTCACCTTCCAGAATACGTTTTGGCATTTTCTTCGTTTCCTTTATGCGGCTTTTTCTTTAGACGCTTTTGCCTTCTTTTTGGCGGATGCCTTTTGGGCGGCGGCCTTTTCTTCGGGCTTTGCGTTCATAAATGTTTTGATCCGCGCAATTGTGCGGCGGGTCTTACGGATCTCGGATGTGTTTTCAAAAGCGCCGTTGGCTTTTTGAAAGCGCTGGTTGAACTGCGCTTTCTTATTTTCCAGCAAGAGCTTTTTCAGCTCATCTGGCGTTTTTGTTTTCAGGTCTTCAGCTTTCATCTTATGCGGCCTCCTGGTTTACACCCACGCGGGTGATGAATTTTGTTTTCACAGGCAGCTTCATTGCGGCCAAAGCCAGAGCCTCACGCGCAACATCTTGCGTCACACCGTCAAGTTCAAACATAATGCGCCCAGGCTTAACACGCGCAGCCCAGTATTCAGGAGAGCCTTTACCTTTACCCTGACGAACCTCGAGAGGTTTTGCTGTTACGGGCACATCGGGGAAGATACGAATCCATACTTTTCCCTGACGTTTCATATGACGGGTAATTGCACGGCGCGCTGCTTCGATCTGGCGGGCCGTTATGCGATCGGGTGACAGGGCCTTCAAACCGTAGGCGCCGAATGCCAATGAATATCCACCTTTAGCATCTCCATGAATGCGGCCTTTGTGCTGCTTGCGGTGTTTAAACTTTTTAGGTGAGAGCATCGCTCTGGTTCCTTATTTTCTTAGGCAAAACACGCAAAAAGATCAATCACATGGACTTTTCTTACTTCGTAAGAGAGTTCCCATATGGACGCTTTATCTTTCGGCGTTTTCGCAGCGTTCAATTAGATTCTGGCGCTTTATATCCTGCCTACCATCAAGTTGCAAGAAAAAACTTGCCAAAACAAAGTTAGTTTCTCGGCGCACCGCCCTGAGCTTCAAGACGCTTGTCGCGGCCCATTGGATCGTGTTCCATGATATCGCCTTTATAGAGCCAGATTTTTACGCCGATAATTCCATAGGTTGTCAGCGCCTCGGCTGTTCCATAATCCAGATCAGCGCGCAGTGTGTGCAGCGGCACACGGCCTTCGCGATACCATTCGGTCCGGGCAATGTCAGCGCCGCCGAGGCGACCGGATACGTTAATGCGGATACCGCCTGCGCCCAAACGCATGGCGCTTTGGACAGCGCGCTTCATGGCGCGGCGGAAGGATACGCGGCGCTCAAGCTGCTGGGCAACGCCTTCGGCGGCCAGTTGTGCATCGAGCTCGGGCTTGCGTACTTCAACGATGTTCAAGGACACGTCGCCGCCTGCGCGAGCAGCGAGTTGGCTGCGCAGTTTTTCAATGTCCGCACCTTTTTTGCCGATAATCACGCCGGGGCGCGCCGTGTGAACGGTTACTTTGGTGTTTTTTGCCGCGCGCTCGACAATCACTTTCGAGATCCCGGCGGCCTTGAGATGCTCAAGGATGTATTCGCGGAGTTTAAGATCCTCAACCAGCTTTTCGGCATAGTCGCGGTTCGCATACCAGCGGCTGTCCCATGTGCGGTTTATCCCTACGCGCAGTCCAATTGGATTAACTTTCTGTCCCATGTTTTCTCCTATATCGCTATTATAATTCCGTGCCCGCAGGCTGTTGTTCTACTCTTATAAAATTACCGTCTTTGTTCTGTATCATATGACCGTTCACGCCATTTAAAATTTCTTCGCTGGTTGCCAAAACTTCGCTTCCGTCTATGAGAGAAACGGGAGCGGAGCTTGCAACAAGTTTCCAGACATCACCGTACACCCTCTCTTTTGTTTCAGCCTCTCCTAACCTTATAAGTTCGTCAATTCCCGCAACAGGGATGTCTACGAAGAATTCGTCCGATTTTCCATGTTTTCGAAATGAAATTTTTAACTCAGACATTCTTTACTCCTTGTTACGCAGTTTAACCCCTTTTAAGTCTATGCCTCTTCTGTTTCGCGCACGACAATCATCATGTTTGAGAATTTTTTCTCAATGCGTGCGGCGCGGCCACGGGCGCGGGCGCGGAAACGCTTCATTTTCAGTGTTTTACCGACGCTGGCTTCGGCTACGACCAGACGATCAACATCCAGACCGTGGTTGTTTTCCGCATTGGCGATTGCCGATTGCAACAGCTTGCGCACGTCGCCAGCCATGCGGCGATTGGAAAATTCCAGATCGATCAAAGCGCGACCGGCATTCTTGCCACGGATGGTTTGTGCAATCAGGTTGAGCTTTTGCGGCGAAGTCTGAAAATACTTCCCGTAAGCCATCGCTTCATTATCTTTAACGCGGCGTGCGTTTTTATCCTGTCCCATTGTCCTTAACCTTTCTTGGCTTTCTTGTCTGCGCCGTGACCGTGATATGTACGGGTCGGTGCGAATTCACCCAATTTATGACCGATCATCTGGTCGCTGATCACAACCGGAATGAACTTTTTGCCGTTGTGAACGCCGAATGTCAGGCCGACAAAGTTCGGCAAAATTGTGCTGCGGCGTGACCAAGTTTTGATCACCGTGTTTTTGCCGGCATTGCGAGCTTCCTCGACTTTTTTGAGGATGCTTTTTTCAACAAACGGGCCTTTCCATACACTGCGTGCCATGTCCTAGTTCTCCTTATTTCTTACGTCGGCGGATAATGTATTTATCCGTCGCTTTGTTCTTGCGTGTTTTATACCCTTTGGTCGGTACGCCCCACGGCGTCACAGGGTGACGACCACCGGATGTGCGGCCTTCACCACCACCATGCGGGTGATCAACCGGGTTCATCACAACGCCGCGAACATGCGGGCGTTTGCCTTTCCAGCGCTGACGACCGGCTTTACCGTCGTTGGTGTTCATATGATCGGGGTTGGATACAGCGCCAACAACGGCGATACAGTCGCCACGAACCACGCGCAGTTCGCCGGAGGAAAGTTTTACCTGCGCATAGCCCTGATCACGCCCGACGAGCTGGGCGAATGTTCCGGCAGAGCGGATCATCTGTGCACCTTTGCCGGGCTTCATTTCGATGTTGTGAATGATGGTTCCCACAGGCATGCGGCGCAAGGGCATCGCATTGCCGGGTTTTACATCCACTTTTTCACCGGCGATGATTTTATCACCGACATTGAGACGCTGTGGAGCAACGATGTAGCGTTTTTCCCCATCTGCATATGTGATCAGAGCGATAAAGGCTGTGCGGTTCGGGTCATATTCGAGGCGCTCGACTGTACCTTCGATGTCCCATTTGTCGCGCTTCCAGTCGATCATGCGGTAGCGGCGCTTGTGGCCTCCGCCGATGTGGCGGGAGGTAATGCGGCCTGCATTGTTGCGCCCGCCGGTCTTGGTCAAACCTTCGGTGAGGGTCTTTTCCGGCTTGCCCTTATACAGATCCTTGCGGTCAATTTGCACCAACTGGCGCTGACCTGGCGATGTGGGGTTATACTTCTTTAATGCCATTTTCTTCTTCCTTTATTCACCCGTTCTCGGCGGGCCACCATAGTTAAAATTCCTTATCAGAGGCTAAAGCCCAAAATGACTTTCGTAGTCTTGTTGTACCTCTCCTAAAAGACAGCACTCTACCGGACCCTCACCTTGCCGCGCATCTCTCGTAGCGGCAGCTACAAGACTGTCTGTAATGCCGAGTCCTTCACCACGCGCCGCATCATTTTGGATATCTCTCAATGCCAGCTGTTCTGCTGTTTTTCTTGCTGCTTTAACAAAACTCATCTTTTTTCTCCTTTACTCAGTTTAAACTCCGGTGCCTGTATCAATTGTCTGGCCATCTTCCAAGGTTACAATCGCTTTTTTGAAATCGGAGCGCTTGCCCATGATGCCTTTAAAGCGTTTGGTCTTACCCTTTTGAATGAGCGTATTGACAGCCTTGACCTTGACATCGAAGAGGGCTTCGACCGCTTCTTTGATTTCAGGCTTGGTTGCGTCTTTGGCGACTTTAAATGTCACCTGACCGTGCTCGGAACCCATTGTCGCTTTTTCCGTGATATGCGGCGCGATAACGGTGTTGTAGTTCTTGACGGTCGCTTCTTGTTTTTTTGCTTTTGCCATGGCCTTAACCTTTCAATTTCTCTGTGATGTCCTTGACGGCATCTTTTGTCAGCACCAGAACATCGCGGCGCAGGATGTCGTAAACATTTGCACCAGCGCTTGGCAATACATCTATGCGCGGCAGGTTGGCGGTGGCGCGGGCGAAATTGACGTCCACTTCCTTGCCGCCAACGATCAAGGCGTTGTCCAGTTCGAGCTTTTTCAGTGCTGCAGCCATCGGCTTGGTTTTGTGATCCTTGGCTTTGGCTTCATCCAGGATGATCAGCTTGCCTTGGGCAGCCTTGCTTGAAAGTGCTGATTTCATTGCCAATTGACGAATTTTCTTCGGCAATTGGATCGCGTGTGAGCGAACAACCGGACCATGGACAACAGCGCCGCCACGGTCGATATTGCGCTTCAGGTCGCCTGCGCGGGCACGGCCTGTGCCTTTTTGGCTCCAGGGTTTTTTACCGGTGCCGGACACTTCACAACGTGTTTTGGCTTTGTGATTGCCAGAGCGGCGCGCCGCCAGTTGGTAATTCACCATCTGGTGCAAAATGTCCTGACGGACTTCGGCGCCAAAGATGTCTTTATCAAGCGTAATTTCGCCTGAAGCTTTACCATCCAATGTTTTGACTGCGATTTTCATCTCTTAGTCTTCCTTCTTTTCTGAAGTTTCTTCAGTTTTTGTTTCTTCAGCCGGAGCTTCTTCTTTAGCAGCTTGAGGCTTGGCAGTTTCTTTCAAACCGGCGGGAAACGGTGCGTCTTTATGCGCAGGCTTCTTAACCGCATCATTGATCAGAACCCATCCCTGTTTTGCGCCGGGGACTGCGCCCTTAACCAAAATCAAACCGTCTTCTTCATCAACAGCAACGATTTGCAGATTTTGTGTTGTCACGCGTTCATCGCCAAGGTGACCGGCCATTTTCTTGCCTTTAAAGACCCGGCCCGGTTCCTGACACTGGCCGGTTGAGCCGTGCGCACGGTGGGAAACCGACACGCCGTGCGAAGCCCGCAGACCGCCGAAGTTGTGGCGCTTCATCCCGCCGGCGAAGCCTTTACCCTTGGACGTTGCCGTGACATCAACAAACTGACCGGAGACAAAGTGGTTCACGCTGAGCTGCGCGCCGATTTCGAGGAGGTTCTCATTGGCAACGCGGAATTCCACGACTTTTTTCTTTGGCTCGATTTTTGCCTTGGCAAACACACCACGATTGGCCTTGGATGTCCGCTTGATCTTGGCTTTACCCGCACCGAGCGCGACAGCGCTATAGCCGTCTTTTTCTTCGGTGCGCACGCCTACAACCTGACACTCATCGAGCTTTAATACTGTTACAGGCACATGACGGCCATCCTCGTCAAAAATGCGAGTCATGCCTTCCTTACGTGCAATCAGTCCTGTTCTTTGTCTTTCAACACTCATTTTCTTTTCCTTCCCAGAGGTTGGCCTTAAGTAACCAACGTAGAGTCAAAACAATCCATTATTTTAAGCGGCTTGCATCTGGCCAATCTTGATTTCAACGTCCACGCCTGCGGGCAAATCAAGCTTCATCAAAGCGTCGATTGTCTGCGGAGTGGGGTCAATTACATCTAAAAGTCTTTTGTGAGTCCGCATTTCGAACTGCTCTTGCGAGTTTTTGTTCACGTGCGGAGAGCGAATGACAGAAAACTTTGTAATACGGTTGGGCAAAGGCACCGGACCACGTACAGAAGCGCCGGTGCGCTTTGCGGTGTTCAGGATCTCGCTGCTGGCGGTATCCAGAATGCGATGATCAAATGCCTTTAATGTGATCCGAATGCTTTGCGCGTCCATAACTTTGTTTCCTTCTTACGCTTTAATCACTTACTCGACGATTTTGGAGACGACGCCGGCACCGACGGTGCGGCCGCCTTCGCGGATTGCAAAGCGCAGACCTTCGCTCATCGCGACAGGCGCGATCAGCTCGACTTCCATACCGTTGATGTTATCGCCGGGCATCACCATCTCGGTGCCGCTTGGCAACGTCACTTCACCGGTCACGTCCGTCGTTCTGAAGTAGAACTGCGGGCGATACTTCGTAAAGAATGGTGTGTGACGACCGCCTTCATCCTTCGACAGAATGTAGGCTTCGGCCATGAATTTCTTGTGCGGCGTGATCGAGCCGGGCTTACACAAAACCTGACCGCGCTCAACTTCCTCACGCTTGGTCCCGCGCAGCAAGACACCAACATTGTCACCGGCTTCGCCGCGATCAAGCAGCTTGCGGAACATTTCAACGCCCGTGCAGACAGTCTTTTGCGTGTCGCGGATACCAACGATTTCAATCTCGTCGTTCACATTGATCACGCCTTGCTCAATACGACCCGTAACAACCGTTCCACGGCCGGAAATCGAGAATACGTCTTCAACAGGCATCAGGAAGTCTTTGTCAATTTCACGCGCAGGTGTCGGAATATATTCATCGACAGCCTTGAGCAGCTCAACAATCGAATTCTCACCAATCTCAGGATCGCGCCCTTCCACAGCAGCCAAAGCCGAGCCTTTGATAATCGGAATTTCATCGCCGGGGAATTCATAGGAAGAGAGCAATTCACGCACTTCCATCTCAACCAGCTCCAGCAATTCTTCATCGTCAACCTGGTCGACCTTGTTCAGGTACACCACCAGAGCAGGAACGCCCACCTGACGCGCCAGCAAGATGTGCTCACGGGTCTGCGGCATCGGACCGTCAGCCGCGTTCACAACCAAAATCGCACCGTCCATCTGCGCCGCACCCGTGATCATGTTCTTCACATAGTCCGCGTGGCCCGGGCAGTCCACATGCGCATAGTGGCGCTTGTCCGTCTCGTACTCAACATGAGCCGTCGAAATCGTGATCCCGCGCGCTTTTTCCTCAGGCGCCTTGTCGATCTTGTCAACGCTCTCACCATTGCCATACTTCTTCGCAATCGCCGCCGTCAGCGTCGTCTTACCATGGTCAACGTGACCAATCGTACCAATATTCGCATGCGGCTTGTTTCTTTCAAATTTTTCCTTGCTCATTTTTCAATGCTCCTTTTTAAAAACTATTAAATTCTTATAGGTTCCCGCTTTCTCGGGAATTTACTCGCTCTAAGCTCCTAAACTTTCTTTCACTTCCGCCGCCACATTTGCCGGAACCGGTTCGTAGTGGTCGAACTGCATCGTATATTGCGCGCGGCCTTGCGACATTGAGCGCAATGTATTGATATAGCCGAACATGTTGGCCAGCGGCACGTGCGCGTCGATGACTTTTGCGTTTCCGCGATCACCCATGCCCGCCACCTGACCGCGGCGAGAGTTCAAGTCGCCGATAATGTCGCCCATATATTCTTCAGGGGTCACCACTTCAACCTTCATCATGGGCTCAAGCAATTGCGGGCCGGCCTTTTGCATCGCTTCTTTAAACGCGGCTTTGGCGGCAATTTCAAAGGCCATGACAGAGGAGTCAACATCGTGATAGGCACCGTCCACCAGCGTGGCTTTGAAGTCGACAACCGGGAAGCCCGCGATAATGCCGGTTTCCTTGGCCATTTGCAGACCTTTTTCAACGCCGGGAATGTATTCTTTCGGTACGTTTCCGCCAACGACCTTGCTTTCGAATGAGAAGCCTTCGCCAGCTTCGGCAGGTTCAAAAACCATGTCGATTTTCGCGAACTGACCGGAGCCACCCGTTTGTTTTTTGTGGGTGTAGGACAGTTCGGTGACTTTGGTGATTGTCTCACGATAGGCTACTTGCGGCGCACCGATATTCGCTTCGACTTTAAATTCGCGCTTCATGCGGTCGACAAGAATGTCGAGGTGCAGTTCACCCATACCGGCAATGATGGTTTGACCGGATTCATGGTCAACCTTGACGCGGAAGGACGGGTCTTCTGCGGCCAAACGTTGCAGGGCTTGTGACATTTTTTCCTGGTCAGCCTTGGTTTTTGGCTCGACGGCAATTTCGATCACCGGCTCAGGGAATTCCATGCGCTCAAGCACAACCGGCTTATCTTTATCGCAAAGTGTGTCACCGGTCGTTGTATCTTTCATGCCCACGAACGCTACGATGTCACCGGCATGGGCGATAGAAAGCTCTTCGCGGTTATTTGAGTGCATCAAGAGCATCCGGCCCACACGTTCGCGCTTGTCTTTTACAGAGTTCATGACGTAGGAACCGGATTCGATGGTCCCGGAATATATACGCGCAAATGTCAAAGAGCCGACAAACGGGTCGTTCATGATTTTAAAGGCCAGCGCAGAGAATGGCGCAGCGTCATCAGGCGCACGGGTTTCCGGTTCGTCAGAGTCAACCTTATGCCCCTTTACCGCGCCGATGTCCAACGGAGACGGCAAATATTCGACAACAGCATCGAGCATCGGCTGAACGCCTTTGTTCTTGAACGCCGTTCCGCACATGACAGGAACGAATGCGCCCGCGATCGTGCCTTTACGGATGCATTTTTTCAAGGTTTCCTCATCGGGTTCATTGCCTTCGAGGTAGGCTTCCATGGCCGCATCATCTTGTTCAACAGCCAGTTCAACCAGCTTTTCGCGGTACTCAGCAGCTTTGTCAGCCAGATCGGCCGGGATATCTTCGTAAGCATATGTCGCGCCCAGCGCCTCGCCGTCCCAGACAACGGCCTTCATGCGCACAAGATCCACATGGCCGACATAATTGTTTTCGGCACCGATCGGAAGCTGGATTACGCAAGGCACAGCGCCGAGGCGATCAATGATCATATCAACTGTGTTGTAAAAATCTGCGCCGATTTTATCCATTTTGTTCACGAAACACATGCGCGGCACATGGTATTTATCAGCCTGACGCCACACGGTTTCGGTTTGCGGCTCAACGCCGGCGTTCGCATCAAACACGGCAATCGCGCCGTCAAGCACGCGCAAGGAGCGCTCAACCTCAATTGTGAAGTCCACGTGGCCCGGCGTGTCGATAATATTCAGGCGAAAACGCTGACCAGAGAACGGACCGTCCTTCGGCGCGTCCCAGAAGGTGGTGGTCGCAGCAGAGGTAATCGTGATGCCACGTTCCTGCTCCTGCTCCATCCAGTCCATGGTGGCCGCACCATCATGCACTTCACCAATTTTGTGGGACTTACCGGAATAAAACAAAATACGCTCGGTCGTTGTGGTTTTACCCGCATCGATGTGCGCCATAATGCCGAAGTTCCGGTAGTTCTCAATTGCGTGTTCGCGTGTCATTTTCAGTTTCCAGTTAGCGGTTAATCAGTTAGCGGTTTACCAGCGGTAATGCGCGAAGGCTTTGTTGGCCTCAGCCATTTTATGCGTATCGTCACGTTTCTTAACGGCGTTGCCACGCTCATTGGCTGCATCAAGCAATTCGCTCGCCACGCGATCCACCATTGTGTTTTCACTGCGTTTGCGGGCGGCATCGATAATCCAGCGCATAGCCAGCGCCATGGCGCGATCGTGACGGACCTCGACAGGCACCTGATATGTCGCACCACCAACGCGCCGTGATCGCACTTCAAGTTTCGGTTTTACGTTTTTCAGAGCATTGTGGAACAGGGCCAGGCCCTTGCTCTTCATCGCAACGGCGACATCACCTTCACCGGAGTTCCCTTCGTCAGAAGATTTATTATCGTTACCAGCTTTGGTTTCGAGAATATCAATCGCTTTATAGACGATCCCTTCCGCGATCGATTTTTTACCATCGACCATCAAATTATTGATGAATTTCGAAAGGACCAGATCCGCGAATTTCGGATCGGGCAAGATTTCTCGTTTTTCTGCTCTGCGTCTTCTGCTCATTGTTTTTACCTATCTATTTAATTCCACAAATATCTGGACCATAAATTTCTAAATACTCTCGCACTGCTGCCGTATAATTCTCATGGCGAGGCGCATAAACACTATCCAACTCCAAGCGTTGTTCTGCATTAAGCCCCCCGAGAGCCACAGCCGCCGTGTGCTGCGCCACAATATCCATACCCTGTTCAAAATGTTTGTACTCAGACATCTTTAAAAACCACTCCTATTTCGGACGTTTCGCGCCGTAGCGTGAACGGGCCTGTTTACGATCTTTAACGCCTTGGGTATCGAGCGTTCCACGAATAATGGTGTAGCGCACACCGGGCAAGTCTTTCACACGACCGCCACGCACAAGAACAACGGAGTGCTCCTGCAAATTGTGACCTTCACCGGGAATGTAGCAAATCACTTCCAAGCCTGTCGTCAAACGCACCTTGGCGACCTTACGCAAAGCGGAGTTCGGTTTCTTCGGCGTTGTTGTATAAACGCGGGTGCAGACGCCGCGGCGTTGCGGGTTGCTTTTCAGCGCCCGGTTTTTCTTTGCTTTTACAACTTTTTGTCTCGGCTTGCGCACGAGCTGTTGAATAGTTGGCATATTTCTAAAGCCTCTTTTTAAATCTCATTTTTAAGGATGGCTGCATATAGCGTCAGAAAGACACGCAAGTCCAGAACTTTTTTTCACAAAGTGAAAAGGACTTTTTATTGCAGAGCATCCTGTTTCTTTCAGGATGTTGCACCAAACGGGTTCAAACCCTTAAGGCCCAACAGATTCTGGCGGGAATATAGGAGGAATCGATTCCGGCGTCAAGGGTTTATTTTACGAATCATCGGGGCTGATCTGGTTCAGTGTTTTTGGACAAATCAACTGGCCATGTATTTGAGGTTTTAGGCCTCGTCACATGCATGTTTTCAACCTCGTATAAAGCTCCGATTTTCCATGCATCTAAGCACCTGTGGGAAGCCAGTGGTGCAATGGCACTTCCTTGCGGGTCGACCGCTTCTATAAAATCTTTTGCCGCATCATAGGACTTAAAGCACATAAAACCGGCGGCGGCGCTTGTAAATTCAGCGCTTATGCGCGGGATGTTAAAGCTGTGCGTCTCTGTCTCCACTTGCCCCGCTCCATTCGGAAGAACTTCAAATATATACGGCTTTACCGTCACCTCAAGGCCCAGATAGAGGGCCTGCGGCAGTTTTTTTTCCTGTTCCTGTGCGGTGCGAACAAGAGCCTTGATCTTTGAAAGCACCGGCAGAACAAAGTTATTTTCCGCGCCGGATTGCTGCGCTATCCCTTCAAAGAAGGAAAAACCCATATGTTCGACCAAAGAGGCAAAATCTGGAATGTCTATTGAGAGTTGTTCCGGATCTGCGCTTATTTCCTTTAAGGTTTTTTCATTGAGGATGCTCATTAACGGCCCTTTTTGTGTGCTGTAGGAATGCGCGTTTTTAGTAGCTCCATTGTTATATGTCAATAAATAAACAAAAAGGGGCTGCAAAGCCCCTTTTCTTATATTTTTACGATTGACCGGTTTGGTTTAACCGTTGGCGGCTTCTTTGGCCTCTTCTTCGGGCGCGGACGTATCAGCGGCGGAAAGCGCGGCGGCGTCATTGGCACCTTCGAGGATTTCCTCTTCAGGCTGGGGCTGGCTATCCAGGATCACCTGATCCCGCTCGGCCGCGATGCGTTTAACGCCCGCAGTATAAGCACCTGTCCCAGCCGGGATGAGGCGGCCAACAATGACGTTTTCTTTCAGTCCAAACAGCTTGTCGACCTTGCCTTGTACGGCAGCTTCGGTCAGAACGCGTGTTGTTTCCTGGAAGGACGCGGCCGAGATAAAGCTGCGCGTTTGCAGAGATGCTTTGGTGATCCCCTGCAGAACGGGCTTGCCAACCGGCGGGCGCTTACCTTCAGATTCGTATTTGGCGGTGATCTCGTCGAATTCACTGCGCTCGACATGTTCTCCGACAAGGAATGTCGAGTCGCCGACTTCGGTGATTTCAACCTTTTGCATCATCTGGCGTACAATCACCTCGATATGCTTGTCGTTGATTTTCACCCCTTGCAGGCGATAAACATCCTGCACTTCATTGGTGAGGTAGTCTGCCAAGGCTTCCACGCCCATAACATCGAGGATGTCGTGCGGCACCAGAGCCCCGTCGAGGATCGGGTCGCCTTTGCGGACGAAGTCACCTTCATGCACGGCCAGGTGACGCCCCTTCGGCACAAGATATTCGCGCGGTTCGCCATCATCGGTGTTGGCCGGCTTCACAGCGATGCGGCGCTTGGACTTATAGTCTTTTCCGAATTCAACGTAACCATCGATCTCGGAAATGACGGCGAAGTCTTTGGGCATGCGGGCTTCGAACAGCTCGGCCACGCGCGGCAGACCGCCGGTAATGTCACGGGTTTTCGATGTCTCACGCGGAATACGTGCGATGATGTCACCCGCTTTGACTTCCTGCTCATTTTCGGCACTCAAAATCGTATCCACAGACAGATAGTAGTTCGCAGGCAAGCCGTTTGGCAGGTTAATCACTTTACCTTTCTTATCGAGCAGGCTGATGCGTGGTTTCAGATCGCCGCCTTTTGGCTGGGAACGCCAGTCGATAATTTTCTTGGATGTAATCCCTGTTGCTTCATCAACATCGTCAGTGACGGAAACGCCGTCAACGAGATCGAAATAGTGGGCCACACCGTCTTTTTCGGTGATGACAGGCAATGTGTATGGGTCCCATTCGGCCATTTTGTCGCCGGCTTTGACCTTTTTGCCATCCTCGACCAGAAGTTTTGCACCGTATGGAACGCGGTGCGTGGCTTTTTCGTGGCCTTTTTTGTCTTTCAGGACAATTTCGGTATTGCGGCCCATGACGATGGTGAGCCCTTCCGAGTTTTTTACAACGTTTTGATTGCGCACTTCGATGGTGGCATCGATGTTGGCATCAACATGAGAACGCTCGGCACCTTTTTGCGCCGCACCGCCAATGTGGAAAGTTCGCATTGTCAGCTGCGTACCAGGCTCGCCGATAGATTGCGCCGCCATAACGCCGATCGCTTCGCCGATATTGACCTCGGTGCCGCGGGCCAAATCCCGGCCGTAACATTTGGCGCAGATGCCGTTATGTTCGCCTTCACAGGTCAGGACAGAGCGAACGAGCACTTCATCAATTCCGGCGGTTTCGATTGCTTCGGTATTGTTTTCATCAAACATTTCGGCGGCTTTAACGATTGTATTACCGTCAAGCGGGTTGATGACATCGACAGAGGCGCAACGGCCCATGATACGTTCGGACAAGGATACTACCACGTCAGCACCGTTCATGACTGCGCGCATAGAAATGCCTTTTTCCGTGCCGCAATCTTCTTCGGTAACGATGGCATCCTGGGCCACGTCAACAAGGCGGCGGGTCAGGTAACCGGAGTTGGCTGTTTTCAGAGCCGTATCGGCCAGACCTTTACGCGCACCGTGCGTGGAGTTGAAGTATTCCAGCACGGACAGACCTTCTTTAAAGTTTGAGATAATCGGCGTTTCGATAATCTCACCAGACGGCTTGGCCATCAAGCCGCGCATCCCGGCGAGCTGGCGGATCTGCGCTGCAGATCCCCGTGCTCCGGAGTGAGCCATCATGTAAACGGCATTGAGGTTGCCGCTTTCTATATTAGAGATTTTGCTCATCATCGCGTCGGCTACGTCATCGGTACATTTCGACCAGATATCAACGACCTTGTTGTATTTCTCACCTTTGGTGATCAGACCGTCTTGATATTGCTGCTCAAATTCCTTGACCTTGTCATTGGCTTCACCAACCAGTTTCTGCTTCTCATCGGGGATGATGAGGTCGTCTTTACCGAAGGAAATCCCAGCGATACACGCATAGCGGAAGCCGAGCTTCATCAAACGGTCAGCGAAGATCACAGTGTCTTTCTGGCCGCAGTGACGATAGGATTCCTCGATCACACAGGAGAGTTCTTTTTTGGTCAGAACCTGGTTGATCATGGAAAACGGAAGTTCCGGATGGCGCGGCAAGAGATCAGAGATTAAAATCCGACCCGGAGTCGATTCAACGATTTCTGTTTTCGGGTCACCATTTTCGTCAACTGTGTGATAACGGCACTTAATTTTTGCGTGCAGGGAGAGTACTTTTTGTTCCAAGGCATGGGTAATTTCACCTGCGCCGCGGAAGATCATACCTTCGCCGGGTTCGCCATCGCGCGCCAATGACAAATAATACAGACCCAGAATAATATCCTGCGTCGGCACAATCACGGGTTTGCCGTTTGCGGGCGAAAGGATGTTGTTGGTTGCCATCATCAAGCAGCGCGCTTCAAGCTGGGCTTCAATGGATAGCGGCACGTGAACGGCCATCTGGTCACCGTCAAAGTCGGCGTTGAAGGCGGTACATACCAGCGGATGTAAGTTGATCGCCTTACCTTCGATCAGTACAGGTTCGAAGGCCTGGATTCCAAGTCGGTGGAGCGTTGGCGCGCGGTTAAGCATCACCGGGTGTTCGCGGATGACTTCTTCGAGGATATCCCAAACTTCGGGGCGCTCTTTTTCAACCATTTTTTTGGCAGCCTTGACCGTGGAGGCCATGCCGTAAAGTTCAAGTTTGTGGTAGATGAAGGGCTTGAACAGCTCGAGCGCCATTTTCTTCGGAATACCGCACTGGTGCAGTTTCAGCTCAGGACCGACCACGATGACGGAACGGCCAGAATAGTCGACGCGTTTTCCGAGCAAGTTCTGGCGGAAACGGCCCTGTTTCCCTTTGAGCATGTCAGAAAGAGATTTCAACGGGCGTTTGTTGGCGCCGGTAATGACGCGGCCACGGCGACCGTTATCGAAGAGTGCATCCACGGATTCCTGGAGCATGCGTTTTTCGTTCCGGACGATAATGTCGGGGGCGCGCAGTTCGATCAGGCGTTTCAGGCGGTTGTTGCGGTTGATAACGCGACGATACAGATCGTTCAAATCAGACGTTGCAAAACGGCCACCATCCAAAGGCACCAGCGGGCGTAGTTCGGGCGGCAGCACGGGAATGATATCGAGGATCATCCATTCAGGGCGCGCGCCGGATTCGAGGAAGCTGTCGAGCAGTTTCAGGCGCTTGACGAGTTTCTTGCGTTTGGCTTCGGAGCCGGTTTCGCGTAGATCTTCTTCGACCTGCACCTTGATTTCTTCCAGATCGAGACTGGAGAGAATTTCCTTCATGGCCTCGGCGCCGATACCGGCGCGGAAATTATCTTCGCCGTATTCGTCCTGCGCGGCGTAGTATTCTTCTTCGTTCAAAAGCTGGTATTGCTTGAGCGGGGTCATGCCCGGTTCGACGACAATGAAGTTTTCGAAATACAATACGCGCTCAAGGTCCTTAAGTGTCATGTCCATAATCAAGCCGATGCGCGATGGCAAGGATTTCAAGAACCAGATGTGAGCGACCGGGCTGGCCAGGTCGATGTGGCCCATGCGCTCGCGGCGGACTTTGGTCAGGGTGACTTCAACGCCACATTTTTCGCAGATGATGCCTTTATATTTCATACGCTTGTATTTGCCGCACAGACATTCGTAATCCTTGATTGGGCCAAAGATGCGCGCGCAGAACAGACCGTCTTTTTCCGGCTTGAAGGTCCGATAGTTAATCGTCTCAGGCTTTTTGACCTCACCGAACGACCAGCTGCGGATTTGCTCCGGGCTTGCAATCGAAATACGGATGGAGTCAAAAGACTGCGGCCCTGTCGGCTGGCCAAAGAGGTTCATGAGTTCGTTCATTTTTCGTGCTCCTTAATTTGGGCTAATTTTTATATCTTTACTCGTGGCAAATGACAGTCAGATTACCTGCTGCCTGAAGTGCATTAACTTGTTCTGGCGAACCGCGCCCTGAATAAACAGCTTGCTCACCATCAAAATTAGTCATATGCAACTCAGATATATTTTCCAATAGCGTTGCCGCTTCTTCATCATCTGGTCTTGCTATTACGCTAAAAACTTGTTGCATTACTAGCTCCCGCTTGACTGTTTCAAATCGACATTGAGGCATAGGGCCTTCAATTCCTTGGTCAGAACGTTGAAGGATTCCGGAATACCGATTTCGAAGTTGTCTTCGCCGCGGACGATGGACTCGTAAACTTTGGAGCGACCGGCCACGTCATCGGACTTGACGGTGAGCATTTCCTGCAAGGTGTAAGCCGCGCCGTAAGCCTGCAGAGCCCAAACCTCCATCTCTCCGAAGCGCTGACCCCCGAACTGGGCTTTACCGCCCAGCGGTTGTTGCGTGACCAGAGAGTACGGCCCGATGGAGCGGGCGTGGATTTTATCATCCACCAAGTGGTGCAGTTTAAGCATGTACATGTAGCCCACGGTCACATCGCGGTGGAAGTAATCTCCGGTGCGGCCATCGATCAGGCGGACCTGACCGGAGGTTTTGAGACCGGCTTTTTCGAGCAGCTCGGAGATGTCGGCATCGTGCGCCCCGTCAAAGACAGGCGTGGCCATCGGCACGCCTTCGCGCAAATTGCCTGCCATTTCGACGAGTTCCTTATCATCAAGCTTGGAGACCTTGCCTTTGTACTCGCTGTCACCGTAAGCGTCTTCGAGCTTGGCTGTGAGTTTTTTCTTCTCGGCGTCGCTCATTTTCTTATTGGACTGGAAGGCATCGATGATTTCACCGATCTGGCGGCCCATAGAAGCCGCAGCCCAGCCAAGGTGGGTTTCAAGGATCTGCCCCACATTCATCCGTGAAGGCACGCCAAGCGGGTTGAGCACGATGTCAACGGGCGTTCCGTCTTCGGTGTAGGGCATGTCTTCTTGCGGGATCACTTTCGAGACCACCCCTTTGTTTCCGTGACGACCGGCCATTTTGTCACCGGGCTGCATTTTACGTTTCACAGCCACGAAGACCTTGACCATCTTCATTACACCCGGAGGCAGTTCGTCACCCCGCTGGAGTTTTTCGACTTTATTCTCGAAACGCTCCTTGATGTTGTCAACCGCATCGTCAAACGTTCTGGACATGGCTTCGATTTCTTCCATGCGTTTTTCGTTTTCAATGGCGATCTGACGCCACAGACCGCGTTTCTCGATAGCGTCGATGTCAGCGGCAGTAAGCTTCGTGCCTTTTTTCAGTTTGGCATCTTTCGGCGCGCTTGCGACCGTGTTGCCAATCAGGATGTCGCGCAGACGGCCATAGAAGCCGTCTTCCAGAATACGGCGTTCGTCGTCGCGGTCTTTGGCGAGGCGTTCGATTTCCTGCGCCTCGATGGACAAGGCGCGAGCATCTTTATCGACGCCACGGCGGTTAAATACGCGCACATCGACGATGGTGCCAACAGCGCCGGGTGGCAGACGTAGAGATGTATCCTTCACATCGGCGGCTTTTTCACCAAAGATGGCGCGCAGGAGTTTTTCTTCCGGCGTCATCGGGCTTTCGCCTTTTGGCGTAACCTTACCGACGAGAATATCACCGGGGCCGACTTCAGCGCCGATATGCACGATCCCGGCTTCGTCAAGGTGGCGTAGAGCCTCTTCCCCGACATTCGGGATGTCACGGGTGATTTCTTCGGTGCCCAGCTTGGTGTCGCGGGCCATGACTTCGAATTCCTCAAGGTGGATTGAGGTGTAAACGTCATCACGCACGATGCGCTCGGATACGAGGATGGAATCTTCGTAGTTGTAGCCATTCCAGGGCATGAAGGCGACGAGGATGTTTTTCCCCAGCGCCAGTTCACCCATATCGGTTGACGGACCATCGGCGATGATGTCACCAGCCTTCACCTTATCACCTACCTTCACCAGAGGTTTCTGGTTGATACAGGTGCTTTGGTTTGAACGCTGGAATTTCGCGAGCTTGTAAATGTCCACAACCGGTTCATCCGCGTGCAGTTCTTCCGTGGCCTGAACCACGATCCGCGTGGCATCAACCTTGGTCACCACACCAGCGCGGCGTGCAGAGACAGCAGCGCCAGAATCACGAGCCACAGTGCCCTCCATGCCTGTTCCGACGATCGGGGCAGAAGATTTGAGCAACGGCACAGCCTGGCGCATCATGTTGGAGCCCATCAGCGCACGGTTGGCATCATCGTTTTCCAAGAACGGGATAAGGGATGCGGCCACAGACACCATTTGCTTCGGCGACACGTCGATAAATTCGATTTGGTCAGGCGGAGTCATTTCGTTTTCACCGGCGCGGCGACATGATACGAGGTCGTTGAGAAACTTGCCGGATTTATCGAGTTGTGAGTTGGCCTGAGCGATTGTCCATTTTGCCTCTTCCATCGCAGACATGTAGACCACTTCGTCGGTGACTTTGCCATTTTCAACGCGACGATAGGGGCTTTCGATGAAACCATACTGGTTGACGCGGGCAAAGGTGGCCAGAGAGTTGATCAAACCGATGTTCGGACCTTCGGGCGTTTCAATCGGGCAAATGCGGCCATAGTGAGTCGGGTGCACGTCGCGGACTTCAAAGCCTGCGCGTTCGCGGGTCAGACCGCCGGGACCGAGTGCTGAAAGGCGGCGTTTGTGCGTAATTTCCGAGAGCGGGTTGGTCTGGTCCATGAACTGGGAGAGCTGGGATGAGCCAAAGAACTCACGCACAGCGGCTTGCGCCGGTTTAGAGTTGATCAGATCGTGCGGCATGTAGGTGTCGATTTCAACGGAAGACATACGCTCACGAATTGCGCGCTCCATACGCAGCAGGCCGATGCGGATCTGGTTTTCCATCAATTCACCAACAGAGCGTACGCGGCGGTTACCGAGGTTGTCAATGTCATCGACTTCGCCCTGACCGTCTTTCAATCCGTGGAGATATTTTAGAATGGCGAGAATGTCGGCTTTTTCAAGTACGCGGAACTGGTCGTCCGCTTCGAGATCGAGGCGCGCATTCATTTTGACACGGCCAACCGGCGAGAGGTCATAACGTTCAGGATCAAAGAAGAGTGACTGGAACAGCGCATCGGCAGATTCAACCGTTGGCGGCTCACCGGGGCGCATGACACGATAAATATCGATGAGCGCTTCTTCACGTGTATCGCATTTATCAATCAGCATTGTATTGCGGATATAAGGCCCGACATTGAGGTGGTCGATTGCCAAAATCGGCAATTCCTTGATTCCGGCTTCATTGATGGCGGCCAAATCTTCTTCGGTGATTTCGTGGCCGGCTTCATGGGTAACCTGACCGGTTTTGGCGTCAAACAGGTCGGCGGCCAAATACTGACCGACCAATTGCTCTGCAGAAACCAGAATATCTTTCAGACCATCTTCAACAAGCTTTTTTGCTTTACGTGGTGTGATTTTATCACCCTCTTCGGCGACGACCTTGCCGGTTTTAGCATCAATAAGATCCGCCACCAATTTTACGCCGCGCATTGCTTCTGGATTGAATGATGTTTTCCAGCCCTTTTTATCTTTGTTATAGATGCGCGTTTCATAAAATGTGCTCAAGATTTCTTCATTGGCCATGCCTTGAATCATCAACGGATCCACCTGCTCATCATTTTCTTCACATTGCTGACGGTAGGTGGCTGTTTCCACACCATCAAGAGCACGTAAAAGCGTTGTGACCGGCAATTTACGACGGCGGTCAATGCGCACATACATGTGGTCCTTGGCATCGAACTCGAAGTCTAGCCAAGACCCACGGTAGGGAATAACGCGCGCTGCAAACAGATATTTACCAGAGGTGTGGGTTTTGCCGCCATCATGGTCGAAAAACACGCCCGGAGAGCGGTGCATTTGAGAAACGATGACGCGCTCCGTACCGTTGACCACAAATGTACCGTTTTGGGTCATCAGCGGCATATCAACGAGATAGACATCTTGTTCTTTAATGTCGCGGATAGAGCGCAGGCCGGTATCTTCATCAACATCGAAGACAGACAAGCGAAGCGTAACGCGCAGCGGCGCAGCATAAGTCATGCCGCGAGTCTGGCATTCTTCGACATCGTATTTTGGCGCTTCGAGTTCATATTTCACAAAGTCGACTTCCGCTTTATCGGAGAAGTCCTTGATCGGGAAAACTGTGGCGAGAACTTCCTGCAGACCTTGCAGCGTACGGTCTTCGGCGGGGATACCATCTTGTAGGAACAATTCATAAGAATGGCGCTGAACTTCAATCAGATTCGGCATTTCAGCAACTTCATTAATGCGGCCATAACTGCGGCGAACGCGCTTGCGGCCGGTAAAGCTTTCAATATTGTTTGCCGGTGGAATTTTAGCTGATGATTGTTTGTTTGTTTTAGTCGTGGTTTTTGCTGCGCTCATGATCGATCCCGTCTTTCAATCTTTTAAAAATCTTTACAAGTGCTTTAAGCTTTTTGTCTGCAATGCGCTGGGCAAAAGGCAAAAATCCAAAGCATAAACCCACCAGCATCCTTTCCCTTTAAGCAGAAAGGCTGAAAGTGGTTAAAACTTACCGCAAGCCCAAGGCTAAAGCGGAAATCCCAAAATATTCAAACTGGGTTTTCAATGTCATTCCCGAAAGTTTGATGGATATATGGCCTACACGAACCGCCTTGTCAAGCGCCGAATAGCAAAAAAGCATTCCCCGCTAAAAAGTGCGGGAAATGCTTTTGATGTAAATAAGGCGTCCTTATTTAAGAGCGACGCTTGCGCCAGCTTCTTCAAGTTTTTTCTTGATTTCTTCGGCTTCGTCTTTTTTCGCACCTTCTTTGATGTTACCACCAGCTTCAACAAGGTCTTTAGCTTCTTTCAAGCCAAGGCCTGTGATTGCGCGGACTTCTTTGATCACAGCGATTTTGTTACCACCAGCCGATTCAAGAACAACATCAAATGAGTCTTTTTCTTCTGCGGCGCCAGCGGCATCACCGCCAGCAACGGCAGCGACAGCAACGGGCGCTGCAGCAGCGGCTGTTACACCCCACTTGTCTTCAAGCAATTTTGAGAGTTCAGCAGCTTCCAAAACAGACAGTTCTGAGAGTTGTTCAACAATTTTTTCCAGATTAGCAGCCATAATTTTTCTCCTTATATATAGCTAAAATTTAAAATTCCTACTCGCCTTTTTCTCCATAGGCTTTCGTAACACCAACAAGCTCGCGTGCCGGCGCCTGCATCAGTCCAGCCAGTTTCGTGGCCGGGGCCTGCAACAGACCAACAAGCTTGGAGCGAACTTCATCAAGGCTTGGCAATTTCGCCAACGCCTCAATCCCTGCGGCATCCAGGACCAGCTCACCCAGAGCCCCTCCGAGGATGATCAATTTATCATTGCCCTTGGCAAATTTATAAGCGGCTTTCGCGGCAGCTACAAAGTCCTGAGACGTCGCAACGCCGGTCGGTCCTGTGAACATGTCGCTGATCGCTTCAAATTTTGTGCCTTTAAGCGCAATTTTTGCCAATGTGTTCTTGGTGACTTTAAACGAAGCACCTTCGCTGCGCAGACCGGCGCGCAGGTCAGCCATTTCTTTAACAGTCAGGCCGGAATAATGTGTCACAACAACCAATTCATCATTGGCGAAACGCTCATTCAGAGACTGTATTTCTGTTTTTTTCTGTGCGCGACTCATGCCCATCGCTTTTCTCCTTAAATTCCAGATCCCCGCTGTTTAAGCTCACTTTGTTCGCCGCAGGGATAACGGCGTGTGAGAATAAAAAAGTGGCCCCTTTGATTTCCAAAGAGCCACCCATCCGAATAAATGAAATAATAAATCTGCAACGCAGACCAGTGTTTTTCACTCTATCTATGCAGGACTTATAGATGCCTACAATCTCGGACAGGTTGTATATCGGGGCCGACAATTAAAGCTTTATCATCGGCCCGTCAAGATATTTTTTATGCCGCTGCGGACAAGCTGGCCGTGTCGATCTTTAGGCCCGGACCCATTGTGGAAGTCAAAGAGACTTTCTTCACGTAGGTGCCTTTTGCGCCTGATGGCTTGGCTTTGATAATTGCGGCGTAGAAAGCACGGATATTTTCAGCCAGCTTCTTGTCATCGAATGAAGCCTTACCAACGCCCGCATGAACCACGCCTGCTTTTTCAGCGCGGAATTCAATCGCGCCGCCTTTAGCATCTTTCACGGCCTTTTCAACATCAGGTGTCACGGTGCCAAGTTTCGGGTTCGGCATCAGGCCTTTCGGACCCAAAACTTTACCAAGCTGACCGACAATCACCATCATGTCCGGCGTGGCGATGCAGCGATCGAAGTCCATTTCACCGGCTTTGATTTTCTCAGCCAGATCTTCAGCGCCGACGATATCCGCACCGGCAGCTTTCGCGGCCTTGGCTTTGTCGTCTTTAGCAAAAACCGCAACGCGCACGGACGAGCCTGTGCCGTTGGGCAGGGAAATCATGCCGCGCACAGCCTGATCGGCGTGGCGTGGATCAACGTTGAGGTTGATGGCGATTTCGAATGTTTCATCGAAGTTGCGAGCTTTGGCCGCACTCTTCAATGCTTTGACAGCATCTTCGAGTGTATATTCCTTGTTACGGTCTACACCTTCCAAAGCCGCTTTCATTTTTTTCGTTTGTTTAGGCATTGTCTAGTCCTCCACCACGTCGATGCCCATAGAGCGGGCGCTGCCAGCGATAATTTTGATGGCGGCGTCAATGTCATTGGCATTGAGATCTTCCATCTTTTTCTCAGCGATTTCTTTCAATTGTGACGTGCGGATTGTTCCGATAATGTCACGCCCCGGTGCACCAGATCCTTTTTTCTGCTTGGTGGCCTGCTTGATGAAATAGCTGGCTGGCGGTGTTTTGGTGATGAAATCAAAAGAGCGATCTTCAAAAACCGTGATCACCACAGGTATCGGAATGCCTTTTGAGTCTTCTGTCTTGGCGTTAAAGGCCTTGCAGAATTCCATGATATTGACGCCGTGCTGACCCAAAGCGGGCCCCACCGGCGGGGATGGGTTGGCTGCGCCACCCGTAATTGTCAGGTTGATGTAACCTGAGACTTTCTTTGCCATTGTATTTCTCCTTATTAACAAAGAGTTTTGTGGTACGGCTCATCCATGGACTTGACGGATGAAAGCCTCCCACATATTTAGTGCTGCGCTTTATAGCCCAGCATCACTTTATAAATCAAGTTAAACTTTCTCAACCTGCCCGTATTCGAGTTCCACCGGCGTGGCACGGCCAAAGATAGAAACAGAGACTTTGAGTTTTTGTTTTTCTTCGTCGATTTCCTCGACAATGCCGCTGAAGGACGCGAACGGACCGTCAGTGACCTTGATTTCCTCACCAATATCGTAGACGACGGATGGACGCGGACGGTCAATGCCTTCCTGAACCTGCTGGATCAAGCGATTGGCTTCGGCCTCGGTGATCGGCACTGGCTTATTGCCCCCCGCTCCTAAAAAGCCACTGACTTTCGGTGTATCTTTGATCAAATGCCAGACATTGTCGTTCATATCGAGTTTGGCCAGCACATAGCCGGGGAAGAATTTGCGCTCGGCATTTACACGCTGGCCGCGTTTGACTTCCACGACTTCTTCGGTCGGGACCATGATTTCTTCAACATGGCTTTCGAGGCCCTGCTTGCGGGCTTTTTCCTTGATGGCTTCGGCGACTTTTTGTTCAAAGCCGGAATAAACGTGAAGAACGTACCATTTTGCTGCAGACATTGTTTTTCTCTCTTTTTAAAAATTATTATAGACCAAAACCCATGATCAAACGCACAATCCATGCAATGATCTGATCTGAAAAATACAGAAACACCGAGGCAATAAAGACCATGATGAACACAGCGATTGTGCTGACGGTTGTTTCATGGCGTGAAGGCCAAGTGACCTTTTTGGCTTCGGAGCGGACCTGTTTAAAAAATTCGACGGGGCTGGCCATGTTCTAAAAATCCTTTTTGTTTGCTCCGAGACACAATTCGTAGAGCGCTTTGGCGCTTTTGTTGATCTCCACCGTGTCAGGGAATGAGACTGTTTAACGTATACGGATTGAAAAAGAAAGCAAAAAGTGCTAGATTGTGCTCATGTTATCTGCAATTTTTAAATTATCCGGTCTGAATGAAGTTCTTGAAGCCAGTCAAGAGGCTGTTTTGCCTTACCTGACGCGCTCGCATGATATAACTGGTGTGGACGGAAAAAAAGACAGCTCCGGCAGCGGCCCCACCCTTGACATTGGCGCTGGCAGTGGCGACTAATTTTTCCATCTTAAAACCGGATTGCGGGCAGCCTTAACTTCGTCGAGGCGGCGGCGCGGTGTGGAATGCGGGAAACTATGGAAGTGGTCTTCGGCATCACTGCGTTGCTCCGCCTCGCCAGCGATATCCTTCATCGCGGTTATAAAGCGGTCGAGGCTGTCCTTGCTTTCCGTATCGGTCGGTTCAATCAGCATCGTGCCGGGGACGACGAGCGGGAAATACACGGTCATCGGGTGGAAACCTTTTTCGATCAGCGCCTTGGCGATATCGAGGGTCTGGACGCCACATTCTTTTTGCTTTTTATCGGTCAGGAGCGCTTCGTGCATGCATGGGCCTTGGGCAGAAAAGGGCGCATGGTAGTCGCCTTCGAGGCTGCGCAGGATATAATTGGCATTCAATACCGCGTCTTCGGAGACCTGTTTTAGCCCGTCGGCGCCGTGGGAAAGCATATAGGCCAGCGCGCGGACATGCATGCCGAACTGGCCATGGAAGCCTTTGAGTCGGCCACAGTTTGTCAGGCGGTCGATTTCGGTTTCCAATCGATAGGTTTCACCCTCTTTCAACACAGTGGGTACGGGCATGTAAGCGCCAAGTTCTTCGGTGCAGCAGATCGGGCCGGAGCCGGGTCCGCCGCCGCCATGGGGCGTTGAAAAGGTTTTGTGCAAATTGATGTGCATGACATCGACACCGAAATCGCCGGGGCGGATTTTACCGACCAGCGCATTAAAGTTTGCGCCGTCCATATAGAAGTACCCGCCGGCCTTATGCAGAAGATTGGCAATTTCGAGAATATCTTTTTCGAACAGGCCGCAAGTGTTGGGATTGGTGACCATCATCCCGGCAATATCACCGCCAGCCGGATCGGTTTTATAGAGCGCTTTTTTAAAGGCTTCTACGGTAAGCATCCCGGTGTCTTTGGTTGGGATGTTGCGGACCTCATAGCCGCAGGTGGTGGCGGTGGCCGGATTGGTGCCGTGGGCGGAATCGGGGGTCAGTACAATCTTGCGCTTTTTCCCGTCGCCTTTTTGTTCGTGGGCGCGGCGGATGGTCATCATCCCGGCCAGCTCGCCATGCGCTCCAGCGGCGGGCGACAGGCACACGCCGGACAGATTGGTGAGCTCGGCCAGCCATTGTTGAAGTTCATACATCAGGGCGAGCGCGCCTTGGGTGGTGGATTCGGGCTGCAGCGGATGCAAATGCGCAAAACCGGGCAGGCGCGCGAGTTTTTCATTCAGGCGCGGGTTGTGTTTCATCGTGCAGGAGCCGAGCGGGAAGAAGCCGTGATCGATGGAATAGTTCCATGTGCTCATGCGGACAAAGTGACGCAGGGCCTGAGGTTCGCTGACCTGTGGCAGGCCGATATTCTCGCGCGCCTGTTGGCCGGTGCGTAATGGCATGCCCGCGGGGGCTGGCAAATCCACGCCGGGGTGATCGGAACGTTCCTTTTCCCAGAGCAGGTTTTCTTCGTAATGCAGGCCGCGGTTATCGTCGTTCATTTTTGTGTCCATAGTTTCTACAATTTTGTTTTCCGCGCTCATGCTAATGCCTCTTTCATAGCCGTGGTCAGGGCAGCAATGTCTTCATCCGTGGTCATTTCGGTGGCGGCGATGAGGAGCTGATTTTCATCGAGATCGTACCCAGCAATGATGCCCTGCCCGGCAAGAGCTTTGACGATGCCTTTTGAGGCCCGCGGCAATTCCAGTGTGAATTCGTTGAAGAAGTTCTCGGTGAGGAGCTTCACACCAGGGATTTGAGTCAGCGCGTCGGCGGTACGGCAGGCCGCTTCGTGGTTGAGGCGCGCAAGACGTTTAAAGCCATCTTCACCCAGCAGGCTCATATGCACGGTAAAGGCGAGCGCGCACAGGCCCTGGTTGGTGCAGATGTTAGAGGTGGCCTTGTCGCGGCGGATATGCTGCTCGCGGGTGGAAAGCGTGAGGACAAAGCCGCGCTTTCCATCGGCATCTTCGGTCATGCCGCACAGGCGTCCGGGCATCTGGCGCAAGTATTTTTCCTTACAGGCGAAAAACCCAAGATATGGCCCGCCATAGCTGAGCGGAATACCGATGGATTGGGCTTCGCCGCAAACGATGTCGGCTTCGGCGGGAGCAGGCAGCAGGCCAAGGGAGACGATTTCTGTGACGACGACGATCAGCAGAGCACCGGTTTCATCGCAGGATTTGCGCAGGGCATCATATTTATGCGGCGCGCCGTAGAAATCGGGTGACTGAATAATGACGCAGGCAGTCTGCTCATCGGGCGCGCCGTCGGTGATTTTAACATCGCCATCGAGATTCCACATGTAGGATTTGAGCACACCGCGATAATCAGGATGCAGAGCGTTTCCAATAACGATCTTTTTGCGCTTGGTCACGCGCAAGGCCATAAGTGCGGCTTCGGTAGTGGCGGTCGCACCGTCATACATGCTGGCGTTGGCGACGTCCTGGCCGGTAAGCTGGGCGATGAAGGTCTGGAATTCGAAAATCGCCTGCAATGTGCCTTGGGCGATTTCGGGTTGGTAGGGCGTGTAGGCGGTGAGGAATTCGCTGCGCTGGATGATGTAATCAACGCTAGCCGGAATGTGGTGGTAATACGCCCCGGCGCCGAGGAAAAACGGCCCGGCGCTGGCGGCGTGATTTTGGTTTGCATAGGCGTTTAAATGACGCTCAACGTCAAGCTCGCCTTGATGATCAGGCAGGTTGAATTTGTGGCCCATCTCAGTAGCCGGAACGTCAACATAAAGATCATCAATACTGCCCACGCCGATGGTTTTAAGCATCGCCGCGCGCGCATTTTGGGTCTGGGGGAGGTAACGCATGTTTTCTTTCTCTCTGTCATTGCGAGGAGCGCAGTGACGAAGCAATCTATAAATCGGAAAACTGGATTGCTTCGCTGCGCTCGCAATGACGTCTTCATTTTAATCCAAAGTCTTCAAATAATCCTTATACGTGGCCTCATCCATCAGGTCGCCCAGCTGCGCCGGATCGGTGATTTTGATTTTGGCGATCCAGCCGCCGTCGGCCAGCGGCTTGGCGATCAGTTCTAGATCATCTGGCATATTGTCGTTGGCCTCAACGACTTCGCCATCGATGGGGGAATACACTTCGGCAGCGGTTTTGACCGATTCGACGACGGCGAATTCATCACCCTTGCTCACCTGTTTGCCTATTTCAGGCAATTCGACAAAGACCAGATCGCCCAGCGCTTCGCGCGCATATTCTGTGATACCCACCCATGCGAGATCACCATCAACATATATCGCTTCGTGATCGGTGGTAAATTTTAACTCAGCCATTGCTTGCCTCGTCCTTATATTTTGGTTGTGATTTATCTATAAAGTCGTGGACTTTTTCCAGACGCGAGTCAATGTAGCCCGGTACTTTATCCATATTAGAGACGACAACTATGGCATAGAGACTGAAAAATATCAGCACAAAGAGCGTTGCTTTTCTTTTGCGACTCAACGGCTTTTTAAGAACGCGTTCGATGGTTTGCGTCAAAAAGTGGCCGCCATCCATATAGGGAAGCGGCAAAAGGTTTACCAAAGCAATTATGACGCAGGTCAATGCAAAGAGGTGCATGTATTTGTAAAATACATTGAGGGCGCGTGTATCTTCGTGCATCACTTCACTGGAATCTTTGAGCTTGTAAGGATCGATAGGCAATAATTGAAACGGTGTTCCTGCAACATTCTTGATCATTGTCGCGCTTTTGCGCAGTGCTTCTATGGCATATTCAAAGGCCGGGCGATCAAGATAGATATTGCCGCGCGTTTGGCCAAAAAACACGCGTTCATAGTCGTCATGATCGGGGTTATCGAGATTGACGTTCTGCGCGGTAGAGAGTATTACGCGGGCCGGTTTTTCTTTTCCATCAGGGCCTTCAAAGCCGACGATTATTTCCTTGCCCATGTTTTTGAGCAGTAACCTGCGCGCTTTGTCTTCATCGTCTTCGGTGTTTTGCCCTTTGACGCTCATCACCGCACTGAGCTTAAGGGGAGAATGTTGCCAGGTGACACCGAAGCGGGCATTTTTGCGCTCAATGCCATCTTCGTCTTTATATTCCGTCCAGCCCGGCGTGAAAGGTATATCAAAAATTTTATCGCCGCGCTGGATCGTATAGATGCTTTGAACCGCGCCTTTGGAATAGGCAACGCGCCAGATGTCCTGAAAATTTGCGACGGGTTTCCCATCAACGGCGAGGAAACGATCGCCGACCTGCATGCCGGCTTTATCAGCAGCCAGCCCCGGTTCAATACCGACCAAAACCGGCGGCGTTGAGGGTTGACCGACCAATATATAGAAAGCGAAAAACAGGAATGGCAGGATTGCAAGATTTGCCAAGGGGCCGGCGAGGATGGTTACGGTGCGTTGCCAAAAAGGCCGAGCGGCGAAAGAACCGCCCTCGGACAGGCCCTCCAACCCTTGAAGATGCACATGAGCGCCGAGCGGCCAACGGCGAAACGACCAGCGTGTACCGTGGTGATCACCCCAATGTCTGAGGGTACGACCGCGGCCAATGACAACGGAATCGACAGGCATTTTGAACAGGCGCGCGGCCCAGTAATGACCCAGTTCATGTAAGATCAATGCGATAAAAATCAGCAGCAAAAAAACCGGCGGGCCGATCAGATATTCGATTTTAAACCAGTCTTCTTCCATTTTATTGTGTTTACTTTCCTGATGCTGGGCCCTTTAGGCTGCAGCCTTTTTCATTGATTTGGTTTTGGCCGGAACGAAGGGCAGTTTGGCCACGACAGCCGCAATATTTCGCCCACGTACATTGATGAATATTTTTTGACCAACATTGGCCAAGTCACTGTTTATATACCCCATTCCGATTGATTCTTTGAGTGTGGGGGAATGACCGCCGGAAGTTAGAACACCGATAACTTCATCGGCTTCATCCCGGATTTCAGCCCCTTCACGGGCAACGCCTTTATCGGTGAGTTTGATCCCGACGAGCTTGCGGGCAGTGCCCTGAGCCAATTCTTTTTGGATGCGATCATAGCCAAAATAGCCGCTGGCGTTTTTGCCTATCACCCAACTCAATCCTGCCTCAACAGGCGAGGTTTCGGCGGTTATTTCATGACCATAAAGCGCATAGCCCATTTCCATACGCAGCGAATCGCGCGCGGCTAGGCCGATGGGTTTGACCGCATCGTGGGCGAGGAATTTTTCTGCCAGCGCTGCGGCGTCCGCGTTCGGCACGGCTATCTCAAAACCATCTTCGCCCGTGTAACCGAGACGGCTAATAAACATCTTATGATCGTCTTTAGCCCATAGCCCCATATAGGGTAAATCTGACAGATCCGTGCCCAGAATCTTGCAGATAACGCTTTCCGATTCGGGGCCTTGCAGGGCCAAAAGAGCCCAGTCATCGAAGTGGGTAAATTCGAGATTCGGGGTTAAATGCTGTTTCATCCAGGCGATGTCTTTGTCTTTGCATCCGGCATTGATGACAAAATGGAAAGCATTCTCGCCGGTTTTTGTGATCATCAGATCGTCGATAATGCCGCCCTCCTCGTTTAGCAGCACGGTGTATTTGGTACGCATATTCCCAAGCTTTTCAAAAGATGAGGGGGTTAGTTTTTGGACAAACTCCAGTGCGTCTGCTCCTTGCACCATTGCCTGGCCCATGTGGGAAACGTCGAACAAACCGCAGGATTCACGCACCCACTCATGCTCTTTGATTACGCCTTCGCCGTAATAAAGCGGCATATCATAACCTGCAAACTCCCCCATTTTAGCGCCCAGCTTCGTATGCAAATCATGTAAGGCGGTGTGTTTGAGCATGAGCGTTCTCCTGTTTATCTGTTCAGTACCAAACATTAATGTGATCGGCAGAATTGTAAAGTCATGCTATTTGGTTATTAAAATGGACAAGTATCGGTGAAGGTGGTGAGCGTGCCGTCTTTGGGGTGGTGAAGCGTGATGCTTTCAGCATGGAGTTGGAGGCGGTCTGCGGCATTGAGTGCGCGTTCATGAGCATAAAAGCGATCACCCAGAATGGGATGGCCCAGCGCCGCCATATGCACGCGGAGTTGGTGAGAACGGCCGGTGAGGGGCTTGAGTTCAACGCGGGATATTTTGAATATTTCGTCATTGCGAGAAGGGTCATCAGACCCGACGCGGCCATCCATACCGGGACATTCTGGATTGCTTCGCTGCGCTCGTAATAACGGAGAGGCGCTATGCTCGATTATCCGCCAGTCGGTTTGAGAAAGGCGCCCATGTTCGTGACAGACCATCTGTAGCGGGCGGTTTTCCCAATTGCAGCGCAGGGGAAGATCGACGCAGCCTTCGCGCTCCTCCGGCACGCCCCAAACGCGGGCGATATAGGTTTTTTGCACTTTTCGGCGTTCGAACTGTTTGCCGAGATTGGCCTGAGCAGCCTTATTCATCGCCATAACGAATATGCCGGAAGTATCCATATCGAGGCGGTGGACCAGCAGGCTTCCGGGGAATTGTTCTTTGGCGCGTGTTTCAAGGCAATCGGCATGTTCCGGCGCTTTGCCCGGAACGCTGAGCAGCCCGGCGGGTTTAGAGAGCACCAGCACGTCTCCATCTTGATGGAGAATATTGAGCGCCTCTTGCGAGGGCGCGTAAATGAAAGAGCTAGCTCGCAAAGACAACTTTCACGCCGCGCTTTTTGAAATAGCTTTGCATCATTTTCCGGCCTGCGCGGTTATTCTGACTTAAACGATCAGGCGCAAAGACCGCTTCCTTTTCACCAGCAGCGTTCATGGCAGCCTTGAGATTGGCTATATGCAGATCTATGTCCTCATTGTCGTTGGTCAGCGAGGTGTAAATGGCTTCTTTGGCCTGTTCGAGTGAAAGGGTTTCGACAAGGGGGGCGCTCATGCGTAATCATCCTTTATTTGTTCTTTCAAATGATTTATCAAACAGCGCTATGAGCACGCAAGATAAAGATCTCGAAAAAGAAGATATTAAGCCGCTAACCGGAGTGCATATTGCGCCGAAGGGGCATGGAGCGGGATGCGCGTGCTGCATGCCGGAGGAAGAGAATGACCAATAAACTCAAAGTCTATGCTACTAATGAGTAATCGGGGTCTTTATCTTTGTAGAGCTTATGCTCGGCAATGTAGGTTGCCAATTCTTCTGGAAGAACCCCAGGCGTACTTCCTGCGGCAAATTGCTGCCTGATTTCACTTGAAGATGTCAGTGTGCTTCGGCCTGTTGTTAGTATGGGTGTTCTTAAAATATCTGATGCTTTTTCCAAACGTTTGCTAGCATTAATGACCACTCCCCAGTTTATTTTTTTACCCGCACTCACAACATTGCTCATTGCAGCAGCAATGTGGAGCATACGCGCGGCCCATAACAATCTTTTGGCAAAGTCTTCTCCACCCACAATATATAAATCGGTGTCCAGATTTTTTTCTGATATGTCTTCAATTGTTCTTTTGTATGATTGTAACTGTCCAATCAGGCCGCTTCCGTGATCACGATACGCCGTTGAAACTTTAAGCCACTGAGAATGCGGCATGGCTATAATCTTGCACATTTGAACTTTTTGATTAAATTCAGCCTGTAAGCTCCGTTTTGTCGTAGATTGTGTGATTGGCAACAACCAAATCTCAGAAAGTCTGTGTTGATCTCTGACTTTCTGTGCTGTATCAACGTGACCAGGATGAACTGGATTATAGGATCCCGGCATGATGCCTATCGACTTATTATCAGTCATGGCCTTAACTCAGGTTTTAAACGGTATTTTATTGTAGTATCGAGCTTGTAAAACCAAAAAGACAAAATGTCAATATTTTCATAATTTTATAGGTTTGTTTATGAGCGCGATAATTCCCAAAATTGATGGACCTTTTTTAAAGGGCATGGGGATGGTGGTTATGCTGGCAGCCTGCGCGGGTGCTTTGACCGCCCTGCCTGTTCTTAAGACGCTGCATATCCACGGCCTGATCATCGCGATGGTCTTGGGCATGGTTTACGCGAATTCCGCTCGCAAATACATACCGGAGAGCTGGATCAGCGGGATTGATTATGCGGCGCGGCGGGTTTTGCGGCTGGCAATTGTGCTCTACGGGTTTCGCCTGACCTTTCAGGACATTGCAGCCATAGGCGTTTCCGGGGTTGTGATCAGCGCACTGATGGTGGGGCTGACCTTCCTGATTGGTTATGTGGTTGGGGTAAAGCTGCTCAAGATTGATAGGGAGGTTACTATTCTCACGGCTGCGGGGGCGGCGATTTGTGGCGCGGCGGCGGTGCTGGCGACCGAGGCTGTTATCAAAGCCAAGCCCTATAAGAGCATGGTCGCCGTGGCAACGGTTGTCATCTTTGGAACTCTGGCTATGTTTTTGTATCCCGCCGCATACCGTCTTGAGCTAGTGCCCATGAATCTGGATGAAATGGGCGTGTATATTGGTGGATCGGTCCACGAAGTCGCCCATGTGGTCGCGGCCAGCGCAGCGGTGGATCCAGCCACTTCAGATGCGGCGGTGATTGTAAAAATGGTGCGGGTAATGATGCTGGCGCCATTCCTGATCTTGCTGGGTTTATGGTTCTGGCGCGGGGCCGAGAATATTGCACAAAAAAATGAGGAAGGGCAAAAGCCTGCTCTGATTCCATGGTTCGCAATATATTTTATTGCGGTGGCCGGATTTAACTCCTTGCATTTGTTGCCTGCGCAGATGGTCAGCAGCCTCATCAGCTTTGATACGTTTTTGCTGACCATGGCGATGGGTGCGCTGGGCATGGAAACCAGCATTACGAAATTCAAAGGCGTAGGCCTTAAGCCCGTCTATCTGGCCTTGCTCCTATTCATCTGGCTGATTTTTGGCGGATTTTTTATTACCAAAATCGTCATGGGCGCGCTGGGTGGTATTTAGACACGATAGACTCTTTGCATTTACGCCATAGATATGTATAAATAGCGCTCTTTCGTAGATTTAAGTGCCGGAGCGCACACAATATAAGGATTGTATAGTCATGGGCAAAACGAGCGGCTCTAACACCGTAATCAATATAAAGACCGGCCTGGCCGAGATGCTGAAAGGCGGCGTCATTATGGACGTTGTAACGGCAGAGCAAGCCAAGGTGGCCGAGGATGCTGGCGCGGTGGCTGTTATGGCTTTGGAACGCGTTCCTTCGGATATTCGCAAGGCTGGTGGCGTTGCGCGGATGAGTCCGCCGGAAGTTATCGAGCAGGTGATGGCGGCGGTGTCGATCCCCGTAATGGCCAAGTGCCGGATCGGGCATTTTGCCGAAGCTCAAATTCTTGAGGCCATGGGCGTTGACTTTATCGACGAGAGCGAAGTTCTAACGCCTGCGGATGAGGAATATCATATCAACAAGCATGATTTTAAAGTGCCGTTTGTCTGTGGCGCGAAGGATCTGGGAGAAGCATGCCGCCGGATTGGCGAGGGTGCGGCGCTGATGCGCACCAAGGGTGAGCCGGGCACTGGCAATATTGTTGAAGCTGTGCGCCACATGCGCAAAATTAACGCGCAGATTTCCCGCGTGACCAACATGGATGAATCTGAGCTGATGAGCTATGCGCGGGATCTGGGCGCGCCGTATGAAATTTTGAAAATGGTGCGGGCCGAAGGTAAATTACCGGTGCCGAACTTTGCGGCAGGCGGCGTAGCTACACCAGCAGATGCAGCGCTGTGTATGCAACTTGGCGCAGAAACCGTGTTTGTCGGTTCCGGGATTTTCAAATCCGATAACCCTGAAAAATTCGCGCGTGCCATCGTGAAAGCGACCGCGCATTTCGATGATCCGGCGGTTGTACTGGAAGCATCGAAAGAGCTGGAAGGTGTGGCAATGCGCGGCACGGAAATTTCCGAGATTGAAGAGCCGATGAAAATGGCCAACAGAGGGTGGTAAAGCGCTATGAAAAGCGCCATCAAAAAGCTTTTGCCTCAGTCTGTTATAAACGCAGCGCGTGCCTTACGCGATGGGCATGCTGTTAACACGCTGGCTCCGCTTAATTTTACGGCAGAAAATTTAAAACCTGCCAATAGCCTTGAGTTTTCATCCATTTGGGCAGACAAAGATATTGCCACATGCTGGCAAAAAGACTGCGACGAAATTTCCAGTGTATTTCCTGAAAGTGACAAATGGGGCGGCATTAATCCCGGTGATCGGCGTGCGCTTTATTATCTGATCAGCGCGTTAAAACCGCAAAATGTGCTGGAGGTTGGCACGCATATCGGGGCTTCCAGCGTCTATATCGCCAAAGCGATGTCTCGCTATGCGCAAGAAGAAGCAAGCCTGACAACCGTGGATATTCTGGACGTTAACGACCCGCAAACAGGCGCTTGGGCCGGCCTAGGGATGGAGCGTTCTCCGCAGGGAAACCTGGAAGCGCTGGACTGCGGGGAATTGTGCAATTTTGTTGTCAATTCGGCGCAAGACTATATGGCGGCGCTAGCTGATGACGACGGAAAACGTTTTGATTTTATTTTCCTTGATGGCGATCATACGGCCAAGGGCGTTTATCATGAAATGGCGCTGGCGCTGAAAATTTTAAAGCCCGGCGGGGTGGTTTTGTTGCATGATTATTATCCGGGCGGGCAAGCCTTGTTTCAGGACGGCAATATAATATATGGGCCGTTCAAGGCTCTGGAGCGCATTCAAAAACAATCACCCCATGCGGTTGTTGAGCCATTGGGGGCGCTTGCCTGGCCGACGAAGCAAGGCTCAAACCAGACTTCTTTGGCGTTGGTGATGCAAAGCGCAGGGGAAGATAGTGAATAGGGGCCAACAAAATATTGTTGACATAATATTTAACTTTGTTCGTATTGCCTCAAACTTATACGAGAAAAAGGAAGAACTATGCCTACAAGCCCAAAAACAGATCAGTTTTCTGGTATTGAAAGAATTAAGGACGCTTTTTATGTTCACTGGACGCATGCAGTAGATGAAACAGGGGAAGGCTATCTGGAACCAGCAGGTATGTTTGAAGACCAAGCTCATAAAATGAGATCAAAAGGTCAAGAACTCCCAGCAGGGATGAAGAAGGCAGAGCAAGAACTTGATAGATATTACAGATATCTTTAAGAAAAACCTTTTAGTTTAAGAATTAAATCCTCGCACTTGCGGGGATTTTTATTTTCTGTATAAGGGCGTTCATGATTCAACAAAAACCCATCATTGGTTGTCTGGCCCTGCAAGGGGCGGTGGAGTTGCACCGGCCACATATTGAGGCCTGCGGGGCGGAATTTCGCGCGGTTAAAACCCCGGCGCAGTTTGAAGAGGTGGATGGATTTATCCTGCCCGGCGGGGAAAGCACAACGATGCTCAAGCTGATTGAGCGGTTTGATCTGTGGGACGTTTTGGCCGGGCAATTTGCGAAGAACCCGGTGTGGGGGATTTGCGCGGGATCAATTTTGATTGCCGAAAAAGTTGAAAATCCAAACCAGAAATCCTTTGGTCTGCTCCCCATCACGGTGCAGCGCAACGGCTATGGGCGGCAGATTGACAGCCATCACGCGGTCATTGAAGGGTATGAAGTTTCGTTGATCCGCGCGCCGGTGATTGCAGCCGTTGATGAGAGCGTGGAGGTTCTGGCCCGTCATGAAGATACACCGGTCTGGGTTAAACGCGGGCAATATATGGCCAGTACTTTTCACCCGGAATTGACGCAGGATTTTCCTTCACCGATGCACCGCACGTTTGTGGAGATTGTCAGCAAGCAAATGCAGAAAGCAGCTTAAGGCTTGGTTAGTGGGAGTGTCTGTATGGCTTGGGGTTGGCTGGGATTATTCGCAGCAACAGGATTTTGTGCCCATTCCGGCATGTTATGATCAAGTTCCTGACCAAATAGATCTTCGGCCAGCGATGGCGGTTCCAGATTTTCTATCAATTCGGGGGATTGTTTGAAAAACTCCGGATATGCCGCAACGAAATTTGCGTAATATTCCTGAACTTCGACTTCGCGGCCAATGATTGAAACGTCCAAATTGGCCTGTAACTGGCGCGCCTTGAGTACACCTTCATAATGATTCAGAGCATTTTCGGGCAATTTTCCATCAGCAACAGCTTCATAGGCCTTTTCACGCAAATCGGCGGCTTCGGCGCGGGCGATCATGAATGTTGCTGCCGTCCCGGCGAGGGGGATGAATTTAAATGTACGCCCTAATACCCTCGGCGCCACATCTATCGCCACATCAAAAGCTTGGCCCAGCCGTGCCAAAGGCCCGATTTTCATGACATGGCCAAATTTTTCTGTGAAAGCTTCTTGTAGGGCCGGTAGCCCGCCGGACTTCACCTCAAGAAAATTATCGCCCAATTGCGCCTTCCATGAAGCAAGCTTGTTATCAAAATAATCAGGATATTTTTTGAGATCGGGCCGGTGAATCGTTCCGCCGGATTTGGGTTCTATCGCGATAAAGACATTATCACGGTCATTGTAAAAAGAGATATGGCTTCCATCTTTACTTGTTATGAAAGCCCGCGTTTCAGGATCATTAAGAGTTGCATGAATAAAATCTCGAAGTTGATCCGCATTTTCCACACCAAATTCGGCAAATTCGTTATAACCGTTTCGCGTACCGAGCACATGCCCCTCATGTGCATGATCTAAAAAGCGTTCAACCGCTTGTTCTATCGTGGTTTTTTCACTCATTACATACCCTGCCAATAGTATAGGGCAGGGGCGTAAAGAAAGTTTTAAGATTTTCGAGCTAAATCATAGGCTTGATCGATATCATGCTCTATTTTTTCAAGCTCTTCACGGGTAAAAGTTTTTTGACAAAATCTATTAAATCGTTCAATACCCATCCCGCGAATGGCCAAATTTAAAATATTACGTATGTAAAACAGCTCCATATCGTGAAACACCCAGCTGTTTTCTTCGGTCTTTTCAAAACGTTCGGCCAAGGCGAGTAAATGCTCCGAATCCATCTCGCATAATACAAAATCAAATTCGTGGCACGCCCGCATAATCGCCGCGAGCTTTTTCAGTTCTTCAGGCGTTGTGTTGACCAAAATCATATCGGCGTCTTTGTTAACAAATTCCATGGATTCTGATCTTTGTATGTTCTTATGCGATAAACTATCAGACAAACTGCAAAGCTATGCAAGATGCCTGAGTTCATCAATTTTTTTTAATTGTGCCCACATGTACACTATATCTTGCTCTGTAACATTATTAAAATAATGGGATGAAGAACGACACTCGTCTCCAAGGCTGCGGGCAAATATAAGAATATTATAGAGATAGAGTATCTCTAAATCATGAAAAACCCAGCTATCCTGTTCTGCCTTATCAAGACGATCTGCGAGATCTAACAGATCGTCACTGTCCATTTCACACAAAACAGGGTCATAGGAATGACACGCCCGCATAATCGCCGCGAGCTTTTTCAGTTCTTCGGGCGTTGTGTTTACCAAAACCATATCAGCGTCTTTGTTAACGAATTCCATGGATGCCAGCCTTTATTTATTCTCTGCAGTATAGCGTAATCGCATGTGATTGACACCCTATATGAAACCCCTTACAAACTGCCTTTATGATTAATTATATTTCCACGCGCGGGGGCGGCGAGCCGAGAGACTTTGAACAAGCTTTACTGAGTGGGCTGGCGCCTGATGGCGGCTTGTATGTGCCGGAAAGCTGGCCGCGCCTTGATCTGGATGCACTTAAAGGTAAACCGTATATCGATGTTGCCATAGAGGTGATGTATCCGTTTGTGGAAGGGTCTTTGGACCGCGATGAATTTGCGACGATTGTGCGTGAGACCTATGGGCCGGAATTTTTCCGTCACAAAGATGTCGTGCCACTACACCCTCTTAAAGACAATCACTATATTTTGGAGCAGTTCCACGGGCCGACGATTGCGTTTAAGGATGTGGCGTTGCAATTGTTAGGGCGATTGTTTGACCATGTTTTGAAAAAGCGCGGTGAGCATATCACGATTGTCGGCGCGACCTCGGGCGATACGGGCAGCGCGGCGATTGAAGGGTGCAAGGTTTCCGATCAGCTGGATATTTTTATCCTGCACCCGAAGGGGCGCGTTTCAGATGTGCAGCGTAGGCAGATGACCACCGTAGAGGGCGAGAATGTGCATAACATCGCGCTGGAGGGATCGTTTGATGATTGCCAGAACATGGTTAAGGCGATGTTTAATGATGCGGAGTTTCGTAAAGAGATGAATCTGGCTGCCGTGAACTCTATCAACTGGGCGCGGGTGATGGCGCAGATTGTTTATTATGTGACCAGCGCTTTGGAACTGGGCGCGCCGGACAAACAGGTGACTTATGTTGTGCCGACGGGCAATTACGGCAATGTGTTTGCGGCGTATTGCGCGCGTAAGATGGGCCTTCCAATCAAGCTGGTCGTGGCGACGAATGAGAATGACATCCTGACGCGATTTTTTGAAAGCGGACAGATGAAGGCTGCGGGGTGCGTGGCGACGATTACGCCGTCGATGGATATTGAGATTTCGAGCAATTTTGAGCGTTATCTCTTTGATCTTCTGGATAGGGATGAGGATGCGTTGGCCGCGATGATGCGCCGCTTTAAGGACACCGGGCATTTTGAAGTATCGCCTGAACAACTGGCGCGGGCGCGTGAAGATTTCGCGGCCGGACGCACGGATCAAAGCGAGACGCTGGCGACAATTAAACAGGTCTATGAGGACACTGATTATATTCTCGATCCGCATACGGCGGTGGCGATGAAGGTGGCGCTGGACGTTGCGCCTGAAGTTGACGGGCCGGTGGTGACGCTGGCCACGGCGCATCCGGCGAAGTTTCCTGATGCGGTGGAAAAAGCAATTGGTCTGCGCCCTGCCCTGCCTGAGCATCTGGCGGATTTGTTTGACCGCGCCGAGCGGCTTGAAGAATTGCCAAATGACATTAAAGTCGTGCAGGATTTTGTGCGCGAGCATTCACATATATCCAAACAAAATGCGGCTTAACCTCTATGAGTAATATTCAAACGACAACTCTTCCCAACGGCCTGCGGGTTATTACCGACCATGTGCCGAGTATGCATTCGGTGGCGCTCGGCATCTGGGCTGGTGTGGGTACGCGGCATGAAAACCTCGCGCAAAACGGCGTGGCGCATATGGTGGAACATATGCTGTTTAAAGGCACGGAGATGCGCGATGCGCTCCAGATTGCCGAAGAGCTGGAGAATGTTGGCGGATCTATGAATGCGTATACAGGGCGTGAAGTGACCAGCTATCACGTGCATTTACTGGCCGAAGACATGCGGTTGGGGCTGGATGTGATGTGCGATATGTATCTGAACTCGACGCTGCCTGAAGATGAGATCGAGCGCGAGCGCGAAGTGATTTTGCAGGAAATCGGGATGTGTAATGATACACCCGATGATCTGGTGTTTGATGTTTTTTCTGAAACGGCTTATCCGGATCAGGCTTTGGGCGCGCCGATTTTAGGCCGGGCGCATAATATTGAAGCCATGAGTCAGGACCATCTGCGCGATTATATCGATCGGTTTTACACGCCCGCCAACACGGTGGTTTCAGCGGCGGGCGCGGTTGATCATGATGCATTTGTGGCGCAGGCGGAGGATGCCTTTGCCGATAAAGCGGCTTCGAGAGCCTGCACTTATGAAGCAGCGGCCTATAAAGGCGGAGAAACGCGGCTGAATAAGGATCTTGAGCAGAGCCATTTCATTCTTGGTTTTCAGGGGCTTGGCCGTCATGAAGACGATTATTATGCAGCACAAGCGCTTTCGACGGTGCTGGGGTCGGGCATGTCTTCGCACCTGTTTCAGGAAGTGCGGGAAAAACGCGGGCTGGTCTATTCGATTTTTTCCTATCACAGCGGTTATCAGGATAATGGCACATTCGGGATTTATGCCGGAACCGGGCCGGACAAACTGGATGAGATTATTCCAATTGTTTGCGATGAGGTGCTGAAGGTTGGCAGCGATGTGATGGAGGAAGAACTGGCCCGAGCGAAATCACAACTTAAAGCGGGACTGTTGATGGGAAGGGAATCGATGATGACCCGCGCCGATCAACAAGCTAAATGTCTATTGTTCCGCAATAAGGTTTTTGATTTGGAAAGTTTGACGGGAGCTATTGAGAAAATTGACAGGGCGGCGATTGCGCGCGTTGCCGAAAAAATATTTTCTACAAAACCAACGCTAGCAGCGCTCGGCCCGCTTGAAAAGCTTGAAGCATTTGAGCAAGTTCGGAAACGATTGGCCGCCTAAAAGATGTTGCTCGGTTTTAAAAAACAAGATTCTGAGTTTCCCGATATTTCACTGCAATGCGCGCGCGTTTTGATGCGCCCGCCGACTTTGACCGACTGGCCGGAATGGGTAAAAGTGCGCGCGGTCAATCAAGATCATATTCAGCCTTTTGAGCCGCTATGGCCGAGCGAACCGTTTACCCAAGACCTTTTTAAACGCCGTCTGGCGCGTCAGATTCGCGAATGGGAATTGGGGCATGCAAATGCATTTTTGATTTTTAAGCGCGACAATGGCCAATTGATCGGCGGGATGAATATCAACAATATCTGCCGCGGCGCGGCGCAGTATGCTTCTTTGGGTTACTGGATTGATTGGAATCATGAAGGCCGGGGCTATATGGCAGAAAGCCTTGCACTTACTTTGCGTTATTGTTTTGAAACGCTGGGACTGCACCGGGTGAATGCGTCGTGTTTGGCGCACAATACGCGCAGCCGCAATGTGCTGGTAAAGGCTGGGTTTCAGGAAGAGGGCATGGCGGAGAAATATCTACAAATCAACGGGGAATGGCAGGACCATATTTTATTCGGTCTGCCGATTGAGCATTGGAAAGAGGTTGAGGGTGGCGATTAAGCGCGGCCCATTTCACCCGAGAGCAACGCAGGATCAAAACCAAGCTTGTGCACAGCGTGTTCCCATTTTTCTTCGGCTTTATCTGTAAAGATCAGCGCCGGGTCTGGCTGTGAAACAAGCCAGGCATTTTGCTGTAATTCCGCTTCAAGCTGGCCGGGCGTCCATCCGGCATAGCCTAAAATAAAGAGCGCCTGGTCCGGGCCTTCGCCTTTGGCCACGGCCTTAAGCGCATCGGTGGTGCCGGTGATGCTGAAATCTTCATCGACCTGCACGGTGTCATCTTGTTTGAATTCGGTTGAATGGAGCAAAAATCCACGTGCCGTTTCGACAGGTCCGCCGTTTAAGACAGGTAGGTTCAAGTCTTTGGCCTTGATTTCAATATCCGATTCAATGCCGAGTTGTTTGAGCAGATCGTCAAATTTTAATGCAGGTACAGGAGCATTGATCACCAGCCCCATAGCGCCGTTTTCATCATGGGCGCATAGATAAATCACAGCGCGGTGAAAACGTGGATCACCGATCGTCGGCATGGCCAAGAGCAGCTTTCCGGTTAGATAACCCGTCTTTGTTTCTGTCATCGTCACCTCTTCGTTTGCCTCGCATGTGCAAAAAGATTATCCTTAAAAGAGGCGGTTCACATTAACAGGAATGAGCGGTTAGATGTCAAAGTTTTTTATTTTTCTAATTGTCTTTGCTTTTGCAATGCCTGCATGGGCTTCGGATTGGGTGGATGGCGAGCATGTGCGCGCACGTCTGGCCGCTGTGCCTGATGCTGGAAATAAAATGGCTGTTTTGGAAGTTGAATTGGAGGACGGTTGGCATAGCTATGGGCAAGATCCAGGTGATGCGGGTTTGCCGCCGCGCTTTGAGTGGGAAGGCTCAAGCAATCTTGAGCGCGCCCAGATCAGTTGGCCGGAGACGTTTGAAAAACGTGAAATGGATATGTTCACGGTGAATGCATATGAAGGCGCCATTCAGTTTCCATTGACGATTATACCCGTTGATGTGCAGGGCGATGTTGCGCTTAAACTGGGCTTGAAGCTGATGGTATGCAAGGATATTTGCATTCCGAGCACATTGGATCTGGCGCTGGATTTGAAACCTGCTTGGCCAGCCCCTTAAGCTTTAGAAATTTCCTCGTAAATTTTCAGTGTGTGTGCAACGACACTTTCGACGTCAAAGTTACGTGCGGCCAGATCATGGCTGGCACGGCCCATTGCTTCTAAGCAAGGGCGGTCTTCAAGCAGCACCCGCATCGCATCAGCCGTGGCCAGCGGGTCTTTGACCGGCACCAATAGACCATTCACTTCATGCTCGACCGCCTCGCGGCAGCCCGGGTGATCGGTTGTGACAATCGCGCGGCCTGTGGCGGCGGCTTCCAGTAAAACTTTCGGCACACCTTCGCCATACCAGGATGGGTAGCAAATCAGGCTGGCGGATTGGTAAAGTGCAGGCATATCGGCGACTTTGCCAAGCCATTCCACCTCACTTTCAGCCAGCATCGTTTCCATTTCTTCTTTTGAAATTGCGCTGGGGGTTGTGGCACTCAATCCTCCGGCAATTTTAAACCGTGCATTTATTCCACGTTTTTTGAGAATATTGGCCGCCTTGATAAACACCGCGACGCCTTTTTCATGGATAAGGCGTGTGGGCATGAGCACGATTGGGCGCTTGTCTTCCGGCAGCGGCATCAACGGATATTGCGTTAAATCAACGCCCGAACCGCGAATAAGTGTACAGCGTTCGGGAACGGCAAATCTACGGCGGATCATCAGTGCCATATCATCGGGGTTTTGAAAGATCAGATGCGTGCGTTTTTGTTTGAGGGCTAATTTTAGGAACGGGCCAATCGCTATACGCAAAATTTGCGGCTTTGCACCTTCGCCGGAAAACAGATAACCCAGTCCGGCCAGCGTATGGACGACCCGAACGTCTTTATAAAGCCTTGCGGCGAGACCGGCGAAAAATGCATATTTCAGTGTGATGGCATGGATGATCGCCGGATGTTCGCGCTTAATAATTTTGTAGATAGCCCAGATGATTTTGGCCGGGCCGGATGCGGGGAGTTCATGTCCTGTGAAATGTTGCGGGGCGAGGTCGGGATCGCTATCCGCGCCGGTCACAGCAACGCTGACGTCCCAGCCTTTAACTTGCGCGCCTTTGGCCAGCGGTAGACGATGCGACCAAAACCAGTCAATGTGATTGATAACGAGAAGAAGTTTTTTGGCTGCCATTTATGCAGCCCTTTTATGATCTTGTTTTTTATCCTGAAATTCGCATTCAATCATTTCTTCCAGCCCGTCATGAAGGGAATAAGGCGCTTTAAAACCGGTTTCTTCTTTGAGCTTATCGGCATTTACAATCGTATCGGCGCAGAATTTTTTGATACGGATAATGCTGATTGGAAATTTTTTGCCAGTGACTTTCGCCGCGACATCAAACACGCTGCCGCCGAGTAGACCCAGCGCATAAGACATTTGCGGGCCGAGGCCCCTATAGCCCAGAGCTTTGCGGATGGAAGCAACAAAATCGCGCATATTTATATCCGGCTTATCGGCGTAGTTATAAAGATGCGCACCCGCTTTAAAGCCCAAAGCATGGTGAAGGAAGGCTGCGACATTGCCAACATAGGCGATGGATTTACAGTTCTTTCCATCGCCGATCATAATGAATTTGCCGCTGGCGATCTGATTTATCAGGGTAAAGATGTTGCCGCGATTGCCGGGGCCAAAGGTGGCGACAAGGCGGATGATGGTCAGACTGCGGGCCGGGTCTTGGGAGGCCCAATATTCGAAGGTCTTTTCGCTGTCACATTTCGATTGCCCGTATGGGTTAAAGGGGGCGGGCGGATGCTCTTCGGAGGAGCCTTTTTTTAGATCGGCCGGAACGAGTGGATAGACCGCGACCGAGCTGGTGAAGATAATTTTTTTAATGCCATTAGCCTTGGCAGCCTCGATCACGTTTTGGCCGCCGGTAACATTGACATCGGTGTAGAGAGAAAGCGGAGTCACGTCATCGCGGTGCTCGGCGGCAAGGTGGTAGATGGCGTCTGCACCTTCCAAGGCTTTAGTGAGGGTGTCTAAATCCCGAATATCGGCAATGATGCTATCATCCGGAAAACTTTCCGATTTTTTGAGGTCGATCAAAACCAATTCATGGCCGTCACTTTTCAGTAGCTTTGCCAGTTGCGTCCCGATAAACCCCGCCCCACCTGTAATTGCTATTTTCATGGCCTCTGTTCTACCTCACATCCAGCGTTTATGCCAGGCCTGAAACATTAAAATACACCAAAGCGCTTCGCCATGCGCACCCTGCGCGCCCAGATGCGACTGCCAGAGTTTCCGCGTTTTTTGTACATCAAGCAGCCCTTCTTCGCGCAGATGTTTTTCATCGAGCAGGCTTTCGGCCCAATCGCGTAAATCACCGCGCAGCCAATCACCGACCGGCATGTTAAAACCCTGCTTGGGGCGCTGAAAAAGTTTTTCAGGAACGTGCCGTTTTAGAACCTGGCGCAACAGCCATTTGCCCTGCCCGCCTCGAATTTTGATATTTTCCGGCAAGGACCAGACATAATCGAAGATCCGTGTATCGAGCAACGGCGCGCGCGCTTCCAGACCATAGGCCATGGATGCCCGGTCAACTTTGGTAAGGATGTCGTGTGGCAAATAGCCGGTCGTGTCCCAGAACATCATTTTTTCGGCAAAGGAGAGTTCGACGCCAGGCAGGCTGAGTTCTTTTTGGTAGTACCCTTGCGCGCCTTTACCAATCAGGCGGCGATAGATGTCTTCTTGTGAGCTCAGCGAGAGAATGTCTGCGACTTTGTGGAGTTTAACGCCTAATTGCGGGTGTTTGCGGTTTAGCTGGTCCAGTGAATTGACCGGCATGCGAGTGATTATATTGGATAAGCCGATGCGCAAAATACGGGGCATTTTGTGCATGTTTTTCCAGATTTGGGGCCCCTGAACATGGCGGCTATAACCACCCAGCATTTCATCGCCGCCGTCACCGGAAAGCGCTACGCTCACGCTTTCGCGGGCAAAGCGGCTGACCAGCAAGGTGGGAATAGCTGAAATATCGGCGAAGGGTTCGTCGTAAATTTCCGGCAAGCGCGGGATGAGATCCAGCGCATCCTTTTGTGTGCAGAAATGTTCGTGGTGATCGGTGCCCAGATGCGCGGCGATTTTTGCGGCAAAAGGTGCTTCGTTATAGCCTGCATCTTCGAAACCGATGGCATAGGTCTTCACGGGCTGGCTCGCATGTTTTTGCATCAGCGCAACAATTGATGAGCTGTCGATGCCGCCCGAGAGAAACGCGCCGAGTGGAACATCAGAGATCATACGATCGCTGACGCACTGGCTGAGCAGCGATTCGAATTCGTCGATGAGCGCATTTTCGTTTAAGGGATTAGGCCGGGTTTTGGCTTGCTCCAACGCGCTAGAGGCCTGCCAATAGGGTTTCATCTGCGCGGGCAGATTTTCTCCGGGCCTGAGCGCTGTTAAATCAAGCGTAAGACGGTGGCCGGGTGGAAGCTGCCAGATTTGCTCATAAATTGACAACGGCGCTTCGACATAACCGAGCGTCAGAAATGCTTGCAGCGCTTCGGGATTCAGGGCCGGGATGAAATCCGGATGCGTGCGCAGGGCTTCGAGTTGCGAGCCGAAGATGAGATTGGCCCCGGCCCAGCCGATATAGAGTGGTTTTTTCCCCAGCCGGTCGCGGGCAAAGCTGAGCGTGCGGTCTTTGCGATCCCACAAGGCGAAGGCAAACATGCCGCTCAGTTTTTGCAGCGCGAGGCTGAGACCCCATGCTTCAATGGCGGCGAGAATGACTTCAGTATCGCTGCGGCCCTTAAAAGTATGGCCATGCTTTTCGAGATCCTTTTTCAGGGTACGGAAATTATAAATTTCGCCGTTGAATACTGTGACGTAGCGCTCACTCGCGGAGATCATCGGCTGCGCGCCGTCTTCGCTCAGATCTATGATTGACAGGCGGCGGTGACCTAACACCAGCGGCAAGTCCGGGTCTTGCCAGAGCCCGCCTGCGTCGGGGCCGCGATGGCTCAACGCATCGGCCATATTTTTGCCGATGACGTGCAACTCGGTGCGAGGCCGGTCTGCTTTAAATGTATAAAAACCTGTTATACCACACATAAATTCACTGTTTCTCGTCAGGCTGAATATCTGATAAAATGAATTATACTATACGCAGAGGGTTAAACAATCTCATGAATATTGATCTTCTTTTTACGGCCGCGGGAGAAGCGGGTCTGATTTCCAGTGAAAACCTGGTGAAGAAGGTTGCTGGCGTTGTGTTCGACATTGCTACAGGGACTTTGACGTTTGAATATGTCGATATGGATTTTCTGGAATTGAATATCCCGGTGGAAAAGGAATTTAACGCAGCGTTGGATGTGTGCCCGCAAATTCATATCGGCGCAATTAAAGACGGTAATATTGCCCAGGCTTATCAGGTGCCGTTTATGTTTCTGGATGATCCGTATCGTGGTGAGGCCTTTCAAGGCCTCGCCCCGCCGTCTCAGCCGCTGGAAGCTTTTGACTATTTCGTGAAATCCACCGTGTTTGGGCAGCCCGTTCACCGCGAGGATTTGGGCGATGAAAGCGCGATGGGCTGCGTTCTAGGCGATGCGGTGCCCAGCGCTTTGCAATTTGCGCCGCATCTGGCACGGCGGCATCAGATGGAAATCGCGCCAAAATCTGCGCCGAATGCACCGGGACCGACGATGCCCGGTTTGGGCGCAGGTGGGGGCCATGCCAGCGGTAGTGCCATTGGCCGCATCACGCGCGGCACCGGCAATACGATTCCGCCGAAAAAGCGGGATGAGTGACTATCATTAATGATTGTCATTCCCGCGGCACGCCGAAGGCGTGCTTAAACGGCGGAAATCCAGAAAAAGTGAGCGGCTTTGCCGCTCGCATATGGATCCCGTTCGTGCGAACCCCCTTGCGGGCGCGCCAACGGGATGACAATTTTTTATTGTTTCTGGCGGCGGATTTTGCGCCACCGCACGACGTTGGCGTTGTGCTCTTTCAGCGTTTTGGCAAAGACATGCCCGCCGGTGCCGTCGGCGACAAAATAGATATAGTCATGCTCTTCGGGGTTCAGGACCGCCTCAATTGATGCTTTGCCCGGATTGGCGATGGGCGAAGGGGGAAGTCCGGCATATTTATAGGTGTTATAAGGGCTGTCGATCTGGAGGTCTTTTTTCAGTAAGCGCCGTCCGAGTGGGCCTTTCCCATCATTCTTATGCTGGCCTTTGGTGAGTGCGTAGATCACGGTGGGGTCGGTTTGCAGCGGGATGCCCTTTTTCAGGCGGTTGATAAACACGCCCGCAACGCGGCGGCGTTCTTCGTTCACGCCGGTTTCCTTTTCAACGATCGAGGCCAGCGTGAGAACATCGCCGACGGTTTTGAGCGGCGCACTCACGCCCGGGCAATCGAGGGTCAGTAAATCATCAAAGCCGCGGATTTGAGCCTCGACGCCACAAACGACGGTTAATTCGGTGATCATTTCTTCTTCGAGGCGTTTGAGAATATCGCCGCGCGGTTCGTTTAACTGATAGTCATAGGTGTTGGGCAGCAAAGCGCCTTCGGGGGGAATGGTTGCAATTTCACCGGAAAGGCCTTCCAGCGTTTTCAAATGCTGAACGATTTCATAGCTGGTCAAGCCTTCCCGGATGGTAAAGCGGCGCTGAACGGTTTTACCCTCGAGCAATTGCGTCATAATGTCTTTCATTGAAGCGTGGGCGGGGATTTCATATTCTCCGGCTTTAAGGCGGGTGGCCTGTCCTGTTAAACGGCCCATGGCCCTGAAAACGAAAAAGTCTGTCGTGTCTTCGATGATGCCGTGATAAAGTAAAAGCTCGGCGATACCATTAAATCCTGTTCCAGACGGAACAATCAGGGCCGCTGGTTCTTTCAATGTGCCGGGTTTCTGAAATTCATGTGCCGCCCACCAGAAACCCAGCGCAGCTAGCACGATAACGCTTGTCAGGCTGTAGACAAACAGGCCAAGAACAAGCTTGAGTCCGATTCTGGCTTCTTTGTCACCCATGATTTAAACGGCTTTCATAACCAGCGAGGCATTTGTGCCGCCAAAACCAAAGGAGTTGGACAGGGCCGTGGTCACCTTTTTCTCTTTAGCCACTTTAGGGACTAGATCCATTCCGGTGCAATTCTCGGATGGCTTCTCAAGGTTAAGGGTCGGCGGCAATGTTGAGGTTTGCATGGCTTTAAGTGTATAGATCGCCTCGACTGCGCCAGCCGCGCCAAGCAAATGGCCGATGGCCGATTTGGTTGATGACATGGAGACCGTGTCCAGCGCATTTACAAACAGGCGCTGGACCGCGCCGAACTCTATACCATCGCCGACAGGGGTTGAGGTGCCATGAGCGTTGATGTAGTCGATGTCTTCGGGGTTGACCTGCGCCCGTTTCAATGCAGCTTCCATCGCTCGGTAGCCGCCATTGCCGTCTTCTGCGGGAGAGGTGATGTGGTGGGCATCGCCGGACAGGCCATAGCCGATAATTTCACCGTAAATGGTCGCGCCGCGCCGCTTCGCATGCTCATATTCTTCCAGCACGACGATCCCGGCGCCTTCGCCAATCACAAAACCATCGCGGTCTTGGTCCCACGGGCGGGAAGCTTCTTCAGGGCGATCATTATAGCTAGTTGTCAAGGCACGCGCGGCGGCAAAGCCAGCCACACCAAGGCGGCAGACAGCCCCTTCCGCGCCGCCAGCAACCATAACGTCGGCATCATCCAGCGCGATTAAGCGCGCAGCGTCGCCAATAGCATGGGTTCCGGTTGCGCAGGCCGTGACGACGGAATGGTTGGGACCGCGGAAACCGTATTTAATAGAGACATGGCCAGAGATCAGATTAATCAGGGCAGCAGGGACAAAAAACGGCGAAATGCGCCGGGGGCCGCGATCATTCATTAGGGTAGAAGTCTGGTAAATCGTTTCCAGCCCGCCAATACCAGAGCCTATCAACACACCCGTGCGATTCTGATCTTCCTCGCCTTCGGGCTTCCAGCCGGAATTTTCAATAGCTTCTTTAGCGGCGGCGATGCCATAGGTAATAAAATCATCGATTTTTCGCTGTTCTTTCGGTTCGACGAACAGATCCGGGTTAAATGCGCCATCGGCTGGATTTTCACTGTCTGTGCGTGGAATGATTCCAGCGATTTTCGATGTAATATCAGATACATCGAAATGCTCGATCTTTTTAATGCCGCTCTTGCCGGAAGTGATTTCATTCCAGTTATGGTCTACGCCCACGCCCAGCGGTGAAACCATACCCAATCCGGTGACAACGACTCTTCTCATACTACTTACCTTTTAAATGTAAAGACAGCCGCACAAACGGCGGCTGGCATTAAAATTATGTGCAATAAATTGCACCTCAAGTGCTTTTAAAACAGCTTATTCAGCAGCATTTTCTTTGATGAAGCTTACAGCATCGCCGACTGTTTGAATTTTTTCGGCGGCGTCATCAGGAATTTCCACGCTGAATTCTTCTTCAAAAGCCATAACCAACTCAACCGTATCCAGTGAGTCTGCGCCCAAATCATCAATAAAGCTCGCGCCTTCTGAGACCTTGTCAGCATCTACGCCCAGGTGCTCGACTACAATTTTCTTTACGCGCTCTGCAATGTCACTCATCGTTCTTCCTTGTCCTTAATTAGAAATCGTTTTCGTCTTTGTAATTTAATAGGTCCGAACTTTACCAGCCCATTTCCCGATTGCAAGACATTTTGTCTGATTAGCATAAGGGCATGGAATGCCAAATCATTTTCAACGTTTGAGGTGATGCTCAATGTGGATAAGCTCGTCGATTATTGCATTTGCCCCGGCATCTTTTAACGCCTGACCCTGCGCAGCCTTATCATGGGCCGTGCCGATAAAACCCAATACATCAATTCCGGCAGCGCGCGCTGCGTTTACCCCTGCGGGGCTGTCTTCGATCACCAGCGCGTTTGCGGGCGGAGTTTGCATTTTATCGCAAGCAAAGAGGAAAATGTCCGGCGCAGGTTTCGGGCGCTCGACCTGGATTTTGGTGAAAATCCGGTCTTCCTCGAAATATGACAAAAGGCTGGTGACAGCAAGGCTTTTTATAACATTGCCGCGTTCACCGTTGGAGCCAATACAAATTTGGGTTTGGGCTTTCAGGTTTTTTAAGACCGCACTGGCATGGCGGGCGGCTTTCAGGTCCGTATCCATGCGCGATCCGGCGATTTTGATATAGCGCTGGACGATGTCTGCGGGCATCGGCTCGCCGTGGTGTTCTTCAAGTTCATCGCGGATGGTGGACCAGCTTTTGCCTGAAAAACGCTCGAGACAGAGCTGCGGGGTGTATTCATCATAGCCGATTTCATTGAGCAGCTCGGCAGTGACGGTGTTATAGAGCCTCTCGCTGTCGACCAGCGTCCCGTCGCAATCGAAGATGATGAGGGAATGCATACCCACTAAATCATCGCCATGCCGCCATTGACGTGGATCGTCTGGCCGGTGACGTAACCGGCTTCATCGGAAGCCAGATAGAGCGCAGCGGCGGCAATGTCCTCGGACGTGCCCATTTTCCCGGCGGGAATATTGGCGCTGATTTTTTCTTTTTGATCATCGTTGAGCGCATCGGTCATGGCCGTGGCGATAAAGCCCGGCGCGATGCAGTTGACGGTGATGCCGCGCGACGCAACTTCGGCGGCCATAGCCTTGGACCAGCCGATCATCCCGGCCTTGGAGGCGACATAGTTGCACTGGCCCGGATTTCCCGTTACGCCGACAACGGAAGCGATACTAATGATGCGGCCATGGCGGCGTTTCATCATGCCGCGCTGGAGGGCCTTGGCGAGTTTAAAGGTCGCGGTCATATTGACGTCAATGACGGTTTGCCAGTCTTCGTCGCTCATGCGCATCGACAGACCGTCACGGGTCAGGCCGGCGTTATTGACCAGAATATCGACCTGGCCAAGCGCTTCATCGGCAGCCTTTACCAAATCGGCGATGGCGTTTTCCTGAGAGAGATCCGCAGGCAGGACAAAAACACGCTTGCCCAGTTCGGTGGCCAGCGTATTAAGCTTTTCCGTGTTGCGCCCGGAGATGCCGACGGTTGCGCCCGCGCTATGCAGAGCCTTGGCAATGGCCCCGCCAATCCCACCTGTGGCACCGGTTACGAGGGCTGTTTTTCCTGTTAGATCGAACATGTTTTCTCCTTAAAATCGTCATTGCGAGCGTAGCGAAGCAATTCATCTGCGACAAGCTTAAAAACTGGATTGCCGCGTCGGGCTGCACCCTCCTCGCAATGACGCAGTTACTTCAATGAATTGATAATCGTTTCAATTTCTTCCGGCGTGCCTGTATTGGCGCAGGATATATCACGATCGATACGCCGCACAAGCCCGCAAAGCACTTTGCCCGCACCCAGTTCGATCATTTCATCAACGCCCTGATCTTTCATCCAGAGGACAGATTCGCGCCAACGGACTGTGCCGGTGACCTGCTCGACCAGAAGCCCGCGAATTTCATCCGGGTCGCTGGTGGCTGCGGCTGTCACGTTGGCAACAACCGGCACGATCGGGGCTTTGATATCGGTCGCGGCGAGGGCTTCGGCCATGGCATCGGCGGCCGGTTGCATCAGCGCGCAGTGAAACGGGGCGGATACAGGCAGGGTCACAGCCTTTTTCGCGCCGCGCGCGGTGGCCAGTTCGACGGCGCGGGCCACGGCGTCCTTGTGGCCGCTGACCACGACTTGGCCGACGGAGTTATCATTGGCAGCAGCGCAAATGTCACTGCCTGCAGCTTCTTGCGCAATGGCCTGCACATCCTCGAAAGACGGGCCGATAATCGCGGCCATGGAGCCAATACCCACCGGCACGGCCTTTTGCATCGCTTGGCCGCGAAGCTTTAGCAGTCTGGCGGCATCTGCGATGGTGAAACTTTCAGCGGCGGTCAGGGCCGCATATTCGCCCAAAGAGTGGCCGGCGACGAACCGGGCGGCGGTTTTAAAATCAATGCCGCCCTGTTTTTTTAAGACCTGCACCACGGCCATGGAAACGGCCATCAAGGCGGGCTGCGTATTTTCGGTGAGATTAAGGTCTTCTTCGGGCCCTTCAAACATCAATTTCGAAAGATTTTGCCCGAGTGATTCGTCAATTTCTTCGAAAACTTCGCGCGCTTCAGGAAAAGTTGCATACAAATCTGCTCCCATGCCTACGCTTTGTGATCCTTGTCCCGGGAATATAAAAGCCCGCGTCATTTTTAGCTCCAATCTTTTGTTTTTTCAATCATATTAGCGAAATATAATTTCCTATTTATAATGGTAAATAAGAATTTTATATCACCTATCGTTACAAAACCTTTGCAAAAAGTTTGCATTTTTTTTGTAAATATGCGAGTTTTTATCTGCTTCGCATAATCTGGTGTTTTTAGTTCCTATAGCGCTGAGAGAAAATTTTCAACTGCGGAGTATCAATAAGAAGTCTCACCTGAATGAGACACCCCATAAAAAGTAGGCCGGTTTTGAGGATGAACGGAGGAGACGACATGACACAGAATATTCACACACGCATCAAGCATTTGCTTGAAGAGACTAACGATGCTTTTGCAAGCAGCGGTACGATTAATATGGATTATGCCGGATTTGCGGCGATGGCGCTGTCTGATTTTAAAAACTTGCTGGGTAATCCGGATCTTACGGATATGGAACTGCGCCGCGTGATCCGTAGCGGTGAGAAAAAACGCCGCTTGAAGGATCCTAACGGCTGCTGGGCAAGCTTTATTGCTCATTACGTTGCTCGCAATGCCAACCAAAATCTTAAAGAACAGTGTACGCTATAGATCTTGGCGAAATTTATAAAGAAAGTCCTTGATTTTAACTGCTGGCTGGGCTTATAGTCCGCCTCAATTCATAACCTCGCTGGTTTAAGAAGGTTTAAGCCAGCTTTTTTAGTGCGTTCCATGCCGAATTGTTCGGTCTTTTTGGGGGGGCACGTAAAGTAACCGAGAGGAGGGCAATATGCCAACTTACGAAACCGTGTTTATGACACGGCAAGATCTTACCGAAGGTCAGGTCAAAGACCTCACCGACAAATACGCCAAAGTCATCACCGACCAAGGCGGTAAAATCCTGAAAACTGAGCAATGGGGCCTGCGCACGCTGGCTTACAAAATCAATAAAGCCCGCAAGGCGAATTACACGCTGGTGGAATTTGAAGCGCCAGGCGCGGCTGTTATTGAGCTTGAGCGCCTGATGCGTATTGACGAAGACGTTATGCGCTGCCTGTCCTTGCGTTTGGATGCTCCAACCGAAGGCCCGTCTGTCATGATGGAAAAAAACCGCGATCGCGATGATGACACAACTATGAAGAAGGAGGCTGCATAATGTCCGCAGCAGATGTACCGACTGTAAAACGTCCATTTTTCCGTCGTAAAAAAACGTGCCCTTTTACAGGCCCATACGCCCCGGCGATTGACTGGAAAGATACAAAAACACTGAGCCGTTATATTTCCGAGCGCGGGAAGATTATCCCAAGCCGCATTACGGCCGTGTCGCAAAAGAAACAGCGTGAACTGGCCAAAGCCATCAAGCGCGCCCGCTTCATGGGTCTTTTGCCTTATGTACAAACTGAGACCGAGCAACGCCAAGCGCGCCCGCCTCGCTCTTAAGGTTTAAGGAGATATAAGATATGTCTACACAGGTTATTTTGTTAGAGCGCGTGGAAAAGCTGGGCAATATGGGCGATGTTGTGTCCGTGAAGCCAGGCTATGCACGTAACTACTTGTTGCCGCAGAAAAAAGCTCTGCGCGCCAGCAAGGACAATGTTGCTTACTTTGAAGCACAGAAAAAACATCTGCAGGCGGAAAGCGACAAGCAGAAAAAAGAAGCTGAAAAACGCGCCAAGAAGCTTGCCGGCACAAAAGTTGCTCTCATTCGTCAGGCTTCTGAAAGTGGCCAACTTTATGGTTCAGTTGCCTCTCGCGATATTGCGGCAGCCCTTACCGAAGCCACGGGCGAGAGTATTGATCGCTCTATGGTCAAGCTTAATCAAAACTATAAACTGATCGGCCTGTTCCCGATTGACGTAACACTTCACCCTGAAGTGACGGCCGAAATCACGATCAACATTGCCCGCTCACCGGAAGAGGCTGAAATCCAGGCCAAGACTGGCAAAGCTCTGGTTGCTGAAGGTCATGGCGATGAGCCATCTGAGGATGAGCGCGCTGCAGCGGCGGATGAAGTTTTGGAAGATGCTTTGGAAGAAGGCGCTTTGGAAGCTGAAAAAGAGCGTCAGGCAGAAGCCGAAGAAAAAGCTGCGGAAGATGCTGCGAAGGCTGAGGAGCGTGCTACGAAAAAGGCCGAGAAAGATGCTGCGAAAGCCGCTGCTGCCGAAGCTGAAGAAGCAGCAGCTGAGGCTGAATCTGGTGAAGACACCCCGGCAGAAGAAGAGAGCGAAGCTTAAGCTTCTTCACTTGGAATTTTAAAAAGGTCCGCCACGCGCGGGCCTTTTTGTTTGGATTTTATTTCAATGTAAAACACACAAAGTTCGCAGGGTTTTGAGAGTATATGTGACTTCAAAATCCGTCCCAATACCGTCCAGCGCTGGAACTCCGCATTTAATGTGCGGTCCCTTGCAGTTCGGGGCCCTTCACATGGCCCCCGTTTTTAAAACGGGGTTTCTTCAAACTGTATGACTTGGCGAAGTTTGGGTTGAATGCAATCCATCCCCGTTATTCACAGACATGTTTACAGCTTTTCTGGTATGGATGCGGGTGCTCGGTTATGGTGGGGACATGGTACACGATCTTGCATTTCAGGCGCTCGAAGGCGTCTCTCACGTTTCTGGAGACGCCACGCCGAATTACCGCATTTTGCCGCATAACCTTGATGCCGAGCAGGGTTTGCTGGGCGCGCTTTTGGTGGATAACCGCGCCGTGGAGAAAATGGGCGACTTCCTTAAGCCTGCGCATTTCTTTATGCCCGCGCATCAACGGATTTTTGAAACGATTTTGACGCTCATTGAGCGGGGGCAAAATGCTTCGCCGG